>JBDTMZ010000029.1:0-21976 GCA_039934035.1 Candidatus Solibacter sp.
GTGACGGTTTCGGGCAGGGGCCCGAGAACGGAATCGTACTTGAGCAGGTGC
This sequence comes from Candidatus Solibacter sp., assembly GCA_039934035.1. Classification (GTDB taxonomy): domain Bacteria; phylum Acidobacteriota; class Terriglobia; order Bryobacterales; family Bryobacteraceae; genus Solibacter. The sequence goes on from JBDTMZ010000029.1 coordinate 52, forward strand.
GCAAGCGTCTTGGTGTCGGTCAGGTCGTTGACCGCCACGAATTCGATGTCAGCGTTGTGCAGACCCGCACGAACGACATTCCGGCCGATCCGGCCGAACCCATTAATACCAACTTTGACTGCCATTATTTCTCCTGTCTGAAATATGAGGGATCGGATTAAGATTTAGGATATCAGGATGTCGGTATCACAGGCAACCCTGCAATTTAGAGTTTAAAATCTGAAATCGTGCTGTAATGGGCTATTTACTTGGCGCGGCTCGCTACTGCCGCACCGATCAGCCCGAGATCGTGGCCGGTGTTCACGATCTGAAAATAGCTCCCCTGCAAGGGCGTCATCTTGACCATCTCCTGCATGTAGCCGCCGAGCAGGCGGATGTCCACGAATTCCGCGTTCGGCCCGGCGATGTAGAATCGCCCTGGGCCATCCAGGTGGATGCAGTTGGCGATGCCGGCGGCCAGGGCCCGGTGCCATAGCTTGAGAAATTCGGTGGCGCGCGCATCGTTGTGGCGGGCCGCTTCGAAAACCTCCTCCGGCTCCATGTCCAGGAAGCGCAACCGCATGGCGCGGTGCCCCATAATGCCTTCCAGGTGGCCTATGCCGCCGCAGCCGCAGAAACGCTCCTTGGGATCGAGCGTGACCACCATGTGGCCGCCCTCCCATACTCCATCGCTATGCGGGTGGCGGCCAAACCCAATGCCGTCCCCGAGGTTCCAGACACGCACCAGGTCGTCCACCGACTGGTAGGTCGCGGCGATACCCGTGGCCAGCGCGTCGGCCTCGTTGATGGCGCATACCGGGACGTCGATGCCGCACGCTTTCAGGGCGGCGCGCAGGTCGTCGGCCAGGTGCAGTCCTTTGAGCTGCGCGTAGTTGGGCGATTCCAGAATCACGCCGGCGCGAATCACGCCGGGGAAACCCGCGCCCACGCTCTCGATGGGCCCATCTTTAGCCAGCTCGCAGATCTGGTCGCGCAGACGGCTGATGATTTCGCCAGCGGGGAGGGTCTTCAGATCGATGGGCTCGCCGCCGGGCTCGGGATAAATCTTGACGTCGCCCAGCGTGACGCCGTCCACGACTCCGGACCAAAGCCGGCCCGTGGCCAGCACTCCTATGCTGCGTTGCATAGCCCCTCCTCCACACTAAAACCGCGTCAATTTGTTGATTCCGTTGAATGCGGCAGTTTTGTAACACTCGGCCAGGGTTGGATAATTGAAAACCGTCTCGACAAAATAATCGATCGTACCCTTCAGAATCATCACCGCCTGGCCGATGTGGAGCAGTTCCGTGGCTCCCTCGCCGATGATGTGCACTCCCAGCACTTCCCGCGTTTCCCGATGGAATATGAGTTTAAGACGACCGCTGGTATCGCCCCGAATCTGCCCGCGCGCGGTATCGCGGTAGTACGCCACGCCCACTTCGTACGGCACGTCCTCGTCGGTCAATTGTTCTTCCGTCTTTCCGGCGAAGGATATCTCGGGAATCGTGTAGATGCCGTAGGGGTACGTGGCCGGGTTGGACTGAATTTTAAGTCCCACGGCGTTGGCCGCGGCGAGCCGCCCCTGCTCCATGCTCACCGAAGCCAGGCTCGGGAAACCGATGATGTCGCCCGCCGCGAAGATGTTCGGAACCTTGGTGCGGTAATCGGAATCCACTGAAATGCGTCCGCGGTTGTCCGCCTCGAGTCCGGCGGCGGCCAGGTTGAGTTCGTCCACATTGCCCTGCCGTCCCACCGCATACAGCAGTACATCGCCGCTGATGATCTTGTTGCTCTTCATCTTGGCGACCACGCCGTCTTTGCCGCGGTCCTCCACGCTTGCCACTTCTTCGTTGAGGCGCATGGTGACGCGGTGGTCGCGCAGATTGTACGAGAGCGCTTCCACCATTTCGGAATCGGCAAACTCCAGCAGGCGCGGCCGCTTCTCAATCAGAATCACGCGCGAGCCCAGAATCGCGAACATGCACGTGTACTCGACACCGATCACGCCGCCGCCCACCACAATCAGCGTCTTCGGTATCTCGCCGATATCAAGAATCTGGTCGCTGTTGACGATCGTCTTCCCGTTCAGCGGGACTGTGGCGCTGACCGCCGGCTTAGTGCCGGTCGCAATGATGATCGTGGGCGCTTCGAAATCGCTCTGCCCGCGTGAACTTTCCACGCGGACATGGGTAGAGTCCAGGAAACTGGCGCGCCCCATGATGACGTCCACGCCATTGCGGTTCAACTGCGCCTGCGTCACGTCCACTTCGGTCTTGATCACCTGCGTGACCCGGAAACCCAGGTCGGCCATGGTGATCTTTTCCTTGACCCGGTAGTTGATCCCGTAAATGCCCTGATACTGGAAGCCGGAAAGATGCATCACGGCTTCGCGCATCGTCTTGCTCGGGATGGTTCCGGTGTTGACGCACGCTCCCCCGATGATTTCCCGCTGCTCGATCACCGCCACCCGGCGTCCGCACTTGGAACCTTGAATGGCTGCCCGCTGACCGGCCGGTCCGGACCCGATGACGATGATGTCGTATTTCTGCATGTAAACAGACAGTATGGCAAAACGAGCCGCGCTCATTCGGAACGCGGCTCGCTCAGGACCATCAACTACGGCGAAGCCGGCTTAGGCCGCGTTGAAGCGGTCTTCGATTTCCTGCCAGTTCACCACGTTCCACCACGCGGCCAGGTAATCCGGACGGCGGTTCTGATACTTCAGGTAGTAGGCGTGCTCCCATACGTCGCAGCCGAATACCACCTTCTTGGCTTCCATGATCGGGCTGTCCTGATTCGGAGTCGACGTGATTTCCACGCCTCCCGCCGTCTTGATCAGCCAGGCCCAGCCGGACCCGAAACGCCCCACGCCAGCCGCATTGAATTTTTCCTTGAACGTATCGAAGCTTCCGAAAGCTCCGTTGATCGCCTTCGCCACATTGCCGGTGGGTGCGCCACCGCCATTCGGACCCATGATCTTCCAGAACATCGAGTGATTCAGGTGCCCGCCGCCGTTGTTGCGCACCGCGGTCCGGATGTTCTCCGGCACGATGGCGCAGTTGTTGGCCAGCAGTTCTTCAATCGTCTTGCCCGCGAGAGCGGGCGCGGATTCCAATGCCTTATTGAGATTGGTCACGTAGGCGTTGTGGTGCTTGCCGTGATGAATCTCCATCGTCATCTTATCGATGTGTGGCTCTAGCGCGTCGGGCGCATAGGGAAGCGGCGGAAGTGTAAATGACATGACAGTCTCCTATTGTTTGCTCTGAGAGTTTTCGAAGGCATCGGCGAGCCCGAACATGGTGGCCTCGTCGAAGTGCTTCGTGAGAATCTGCATCCCCACCGGCAACCCCCCGGCCGTATTTCCGCATGGCACGCTCATGCACGGAATTCCAGCCAGACTGCCAGTGATGGTGAAAATATCGGAGAGATACATGGCCAGCGGATCGTCCACCTTCTCGCCCAGCTTGAATGCCGGGAAGGGAGAAACCGGAGCCACAATAGCATCGACCTGTGCGAAGGCGTTGGCGAAATCACGGGTAATCAGGGTGCGCACTTTCTGAGCCTTCAGGTAATACGCATCATAGTATCCCGCACTAAGCACATAAGTGCCCAGCATGATGCGCCGCTTGCACTCCGCGCCGAACCCCTCCCCGCGTGTGTTGCGGTACATGCCGGAGAGAGTTTCACTGTTGGCCGAACGCGTTGTATAGCGCACACCATCGTAGCGCGCCAGATTCGAACTGGCCTCGGCGGTGGCGATGATGTAATAACAGGCGATAGCGTACTCCGTGGCGGGAAGACTGATTTCGCGCACATCGCAGCCCAAAGCTTTCAACTGCTCGACGCCGCGCGCGATCAGCTCGCCCGATTCACTCGTCAAGTGTTTTAGATACTCCACAGGCAGCCCAAGCTTCAACCCTTTTACGTCCCGATTGAGCATGGTCGAATAATCCGGCACGGGAGCTTCCGCGGAAGTGGAATCGTGCGGGTCGCGCCCGCTGATCACCGCCAGCAACCGAGCGGAATCCTTCACATTCCGCGAGAACGGGCCAATATGATCCAGCGAGCTCGCAAACGCCGTCAGCCCGTACCGCGACACGCGGCCGTAGGTCGGCGTCACCCCGACAATCCCACAGAACGACGCCGGCTGCCGGATCGAGCCGCCGGTATCGCTGCCCAACGACACTACCGCGGTCCCCTGCGCCACCACCGCCGCCGACCCGCCGCTCGAACCGCCAGGCACCCGGTCGAGCGCCACCGGATTGCGCACCGGGCCATACGCCGAGTTCTCGTTCGAAGAGCCCATGGCGAACTCGTCGCAATTGGTCTTTCCCAGAATAATGCCGCCCGCCTGCTCAATGCGGATCACAGCCGTTGCATCGTACGGCGGAATGTATTCCGCCAAAATCCGCGACCCGCAGGTGGTCTTCACCCCCTGCGTCACGATCACGTCCTTGACCGCCACCGGCACGCCCGCCAACGCACCCGGTTCTTCGCCGCGCGCCAGCTTCGCATCCACCCGCCCGGCCGCAGCCATCGCGCGTTCGGGGCAGAAACGCAGGTACGCATTCGTTTTGGGATTCTCGGCCTCCGCGAAGCGCAGCGCCTCCGCCGTGAGTTCCGCCGCGCTGAACTCGCGCGCAAGCAAGCCGTGCCTCACGCGATCGATAGTAAGGGATGGAATGTCCATGTTCGTGGCTAGCGTTCGATCACTTTCGGCACTTTGAAATAGCCGGCGCCCGACTGCGGCGCATTCGCCAAGGCAGTCTGATTATCCAGCGAAGGTGCAGGACAGTCGGGACGCAGCGTCGCCGTCTCACCGGCTTCGAACAGCACCTGCGAGATGGGCTCCACGTCGTTGGTGTCCACTTCGTTCAGGTGATCCATATGCTCGAGAATTCCGTCCAAATCGGCCTGAAGACGAGCGATCTCGGCATCGGAAAGAGTCAGATTCGCCAAACCGGCGACATAACGAACTTCCTTTTCGGTGATTTTCACGCTAGGGCCTTTTTCCGCGAGAGCTTATACAGTTGGCGCATCACTGGGTCCGCGATGGCATCCGCATCGTCAGCGAAAAGGGCCGGTGCCGCCTCCCGCGCCAATTCGGGCTCACGCCTCCGCGGCACAATGCGAAACTCAAGATCGTCCACCATTCCCTGGCCGAGCGTGCGATCGAGATTGGCCAGAACCTGCCGCGTCAAGGCGAAAAGCTGGCGCTGCCAGATGGCGTCCTCCACTTCGATCACGAGACGCGTGCGCACCAGTTTCGCCGCCCGCGTGTGACGGGCGATCTTCACACCCACGGCCTCAGGCCAGGCTGCGCAACAGAGTTGCTCGGGCGTGATCACTTCGCCCGACAGTCGCAGACTGCGTATGAGCTTGCTGGCGCGTTCCATGGCGGGTAGGAATTTGATTTTATCACGCGGGGTATCCCAGGGCGTGCAGACTTGGCCAACCCGCTGAACTACCGCGCCCACAAAAATAAAGGCCGACTCCATGGGAGCCGTCCTCGAAGGTAATGCGTTTGCAGGCAGACACCCGATCTTGGTTGTGGTGCCCCTCCGTCGGGGAGCCATTCGATATTCGGGGCTGCTACCGGGAAAGGTTTGCCAAGGTACCCTGCTTGCCTCGTTTTCAGGCGGCGCGACAGCCCGTTGCAGCCCGCCGCCTGATAACCTTCACGGCCCAGTTACTGCGCGATGAACGTGCCGGTCAGCGTATTGTTCTGGTCGGTCGTGATCGACAGTTGGCCCATCTGGCTGTCCACCATCTGCACGCGGAGCGCAGTCGGCGCCGTGAAGGACGAGTTCGCGCCCGCGGCTGAAGTGTCGAACTTCAGTGTCATGCTGCAATCCTGCCCGACCGTGTAAGTGCCCCGCGAAGTCGCGCGCTGCACCTGGCTGTTGTTGAACGCCGTGTGCGTCATATAAGTCCCCAGTAAGTATGCATTCGTACAGCCCGCGGCCCACATCGACTGAGCCCCTATTGTGGAAGGCTACGAGGGCCTCCGAAAAAGAACGCTTTTCTCATGTCCGTCATCAACCTACTCCTGGTGACAAGTTTGTTGGCCCGAGTTCGCAGGCTACACGGCGATTCTAACAACCGAACATGCGGAGATGACGTGACAAAACACTTAGTTATTCCGTGCGTCAGTTAGCGCCAGGTTGATTGCAAACGCTTAGCGGTGTATTCGGTGCGGCCTAACTCCGTCGCTCAAAAGTAAACGGGCTTACTCGAACCCGTAAGCGTCCATCAGAAGATCGAGATTGGCAGCCAGCGAGAAATTTCGTTCGGCCGCTTGCCGCCCGGCGGCCCCCAGGCGTCTGCGCAACTCCCCATCCTCCAGCAGTTGCACCAGCCGTCCGGCAAGCTCCGCAGGCGCCCGTTTGCTCACCAGAAAGCCGGTCTCGCCGTCCGCCACCAGTTCCGGAATTCCGCCCACCCGCGTCGCCACCATCGGACGCCCGGCCGCCATCGCTTCCGCGATCACCCACCCGAACGCCTCTTCCCAACGCGAAACCTGGCACACCACGTCCGCCGCCGTGTACAACCCGTCCGCTACCGGATTGTGCACCAGTCCCGTCCACGTGAAGTTCGCTTCCATCCCGAGATCGCGCGCCATCGCCATATACTCGGGCCGGTGCTTCCCCTCGCCGGCCAGCACGAAGTGCGTCCGCGGCATTCGCTTTAGCACCACCCACGCCGCCTCGATCAGATCCGTGATGCCCTTCTCGGGAATCATCCAACTCGCCTGAGCCACCACCAGCGCGTCCGCCGGAATCCCGTAGCGCGCCCGGAAGGCCGCCCCATCGCCGTGTGCCGCCCCGAGATCCACCGAGTTATAAATCCGCAGAACGCGCGCCGCGTCGATCATGTCCCGCCGCCGCATGCACTCAACGTTGTAATTGCTGATACAGATCACCCGGTCCAGCGGCAGATTCAGCGCCCGCGCCGCCAGCCGTTTCCACGCCGGCCGCCGCGTCGCTACATATCCTTCCTCGTGCGATCCCTGATCCGTGAAGAATACCTTCCGTACCCCGCGCAGCCGCGCGACCCACGGGTACGGACTCAGAAACCCCGTGAAATAGAGATGCAGAATATCCGCCGGGTGCCGTCGCAGAATGGCCCCGAGGTCCGCTGCCGGGCGCGCGGCGAACTTCCACGCATCGTGCAGCACCTCGAACTTCACATTTGGCAGTTCGAGATACTGCCGCACCGCGCCCTCCGGCAGCGATTCGTAAGCCAGTACGCTCTCCCAACCCCGCGCCGCGAGGCGTTCGGAAAGGACGCGGGCGAACACCTCGCCTCCCCCGATGCGCGAGGGCTTCACGCCAAATACGGACACCAGGCGTCCGGATGGCATGGTCAGGCGGGGATCGCCGAGGGCGCCGGGCGCCGTTCCAGCGCGCCGACCAAGTCGATCAGCGGCTTCCCGCTGGCCTCCAGAATCTGTTTCACGTGTGCCGAGGGTTTCTGCGCCACCAACACCTGGTCCGCCCACTCCAGCATCGCGTCCAACCGGTCATCCAGCAGGTTGCCGATGTGCGGGATGGCATTCATGATGTAACGCTGATTGCTCCCGTAGATTTCGCCGAGCAGTATATGGGGATCGTGCACCCGCACCTTGCGGCCTTTGCCGATCAGTGTCTCCAGTAGCAGCACCACCGGACTCTCCCGCAAGTCGTCCGTGTTCTCTTTGAACGCCAGCCCGAAAACGCCGATCCGGTCCACCGGCAAGTCCAGCGCCAGGCGGATGGCGCGCTCGAGTTGCTCGTGGTTCGCAGGCAGTACGGATTCCAACAACGGCAGCTTCAAGTCGAGCCGCGCCGCCCGGTAGGTAAGTGCGCGCAAATCTTTCGGCAGGCAAGACCCGCCGAACGCGAAGCCCGGCTTCAAATACGCCGACGAAATATTGAGCGAGTGATCCTTGCACAACGTCGACATGACTTCCGCTCCGTCGATGCCCAGTTCGACGGCTAGCGCCCCGATTTCGTTGGCGAAGGAAATCTTCACCGCATGGAACGCGTTGCAGGCGTACTTGATCATCTCCGCCGTGCGCAGCGCCACAATCGACGCCTCCACCGGCAGGCTGGCATACACGTCCGCCATGCGCCGCGCCGCTTCGCCCGACGTTCCACCCACCACCAGCAGCGCCGGTTCCATGAAATCTTTCACGGCCGCGCCTTCCCGCAAAAATTCCGGGTTCGACACCACCGACACCAGGGGCGAGCCGCCCATCGCCGGCAGCACGATCTCTTCGCAGGTGCCGGGATAAACCGTGCTCCGCACCGCCACAATCAGCGGCTTCGTCCTGCCCGCCAGCGACTCCGCGATCTCCTGTGAAACCCGCCGCAGCTGATCCAGGCCGAGGTTGCCGTTCTTCTCCGAGGGCGTACCCACGCAGATCAGCGCGATATCGGCATCGGCCAGCGCCTCGGCAAGCGACACACTCGCCAGGAGCCGCCCCGAGGCAACGCCCTCCCGCACCAGGTCTTCCAAACCAGGTTCGAAGAACGGGGCGCGCCCCGCCATTACGGAGTCGACCTTATACGCATCGCGATCGACGCCCGTCACACGATGCCCCAGGTGCGCGAGGCAGGCGGCCGTGACACACCCCACATAGCCAAGACCCAGAATGGCGATCTGTTGGGGATGGCTTTGGTGGGAATTCAAACCAGAAACAGGATCCACGCCCTTTAGTATGCCACGCGGCCATTATCCGTTCCGAGGTCGCTGCCGCGCCATATGTTCCAATGGAGTACTGTGCGTCTCTTTCGCCGCTTGATCGCGCTCGGCCTTGTGCTCTATCTGGGCGCCTGGGCATACCGTATCGTGACCCGCAAATACTACATCTGGCTGCCCGGCTACGTCAGTTGGCTCCTACAGAAAGACCAGCCCGCCGCCGGTCCCGTGCACATCCTGCTGCTTTTCGTTGACCACTTCGAGCCCGGCGAAAATGCCGCCATGATGGACCGCTGGAGTACCGAATATCCCCAAATCGCCGACCGCCACAAAGACAGCCGCGGACGTGTCTGGCAGCACAGCTGGTTCTATCCCGGCGAGCAGCCCATCGACCGCAACATGCGCGCCCTCCAGAAACTCGCCGCGTCCGGTTACGGCGAAACCGAACTCCACTTGCACCACTTCAATGACACGGAGCAGACCGCGCGCGAACGCTTCCGAAAAGCCGTCGATTGGTTCCAAACCTATGGCTTCCTGAAGGGCGAGGACGGCGAGTCCCACTTCGGCTTCATCCACGGAAACTGGAGCCTGGATAACAGCCGCGGAAAGGAATTCTGCGGCAACAATCGCGAGCTCGCCACCCTCAAGGAACTCGGCTGCTTCGCCGATTACACCTTCTCCAGCATCTTCGAAGAGTCCCAGCCCTCCTCCGTGAACAATATTTACGAGGCCACCGACGACCCCGGTCCGAAATCATACGACCGCGGCGTGCCCCTGAAGGTCGGGGTGAAGCCCACAGGTGACCTCCTGATCTTCCAAGGGCCGCTGCTGCTCGTGCCCACCGCGCGGCCGGCCAAGCTGTTCTTTGAAGTGGAAAACGCCGAAATCCACGCTGCCGTCCCCGTCACCCCGCGCCGCATCGACGCCTGGGTCCGCGCCGGTATTCACGTTTCGGGCCGTCCCGAGTGGCGCTTCATCAAGCTCCACACCCACGGCGCCAGCGTCAAAGAGGATGCGGACGAAATCCTGGGACCCGAGATGGACGCCGCCCTCACCTATCTGGAACGTAACTACAACGACGGCTCACGGTACCTCCTGCATTACGTCACCGCCCGGGAGGCGTTCAATGTCGCGCGCGCTGCTGCCGACGGCAAGGAGGGCGACCCCACGCCGTATTTCAACTATCTGATCCCGCCCTACGAGGCCAACCGCGCAAAGTAGCACAGGCCTCCAGTCCCTGGAGATTGGGCTTTTCCTAACAGGCAGCGTCAGGCTGAGGTGGGACGGACCATCGTCTTTCGTGGTCCGTCCGCACCACTTCGAAACGCGAACAGGCCACGGAAAACGATTGCCTGTTCAGGCCTGTTCCACCAGCGCTTTGTCCAACTTCGCGTCCGCTCTCTTCAGCTTGAAGTTGGTCTTATCGTGTGAAGATCTTCTTCAGATTGCGAACCGGAATCCTATCCGCGTTGATCCGCGTTCATCGGCGGCCAAGATTCTTGATGTATCGCCAGAGAATCCGCGCCCACCCGCATCAATACGGCGGAGCCAGCGGCACAAATTCAAAACTGCGTGGATCCAGCCCACGCTCCCGCAGCATCCTGACACAGGCATCGAGCGACGTGCCGATCGCTTCGATGCGCCGCAAGGGCAGCGTATCCGGCGAATAAATCTCCAGTGCGACAGTCTTGCCGGCCAGCGCAAAGCGCTCCACCAGCGTGAGCTGTTCGGGGCTGCGGCCAATCGCCTGGCGCGGATCTTGAGCTGCGGTAACGGACATGGTCAGAAATTGTATCAGTCCAAGAGCAGCGCCGTTAGCACCGCCCAGTAAATCGCGCCCGCCTGCGATTTCGTCCAATCCCGATAGATCGGCTCGTACTGGTTCGGGTTGGTCGCTTCCAGTCCCAGCTTGCCCACCTTCACGCCGCCTCCAAAGCTCTTATCGACCAGCGGACTGTCGTCGCCCGGCTTATTCAGCGTCGCCTGAATCATCAGGGTGAGCCGGTCCACTCTCCGTACGCACGTGACGCCCGGCTCCACCTCGAGATGCAGAATGCCGTCCACGTCCTCCGCGGTGTGGCGCTCCGAGGCCGCCGACGTGCCGCGCGCATCCGCCGAAACAATCGCCACCAGATCGCGCCCCGAACTCACCGTGAAATGCTGCAACGCGTCGATCACCATCCCATCGGGATGCAGCGCCCGCAATTGTTCCTTCAACTGCTCCGGACGCAGGAAGCACGAGCTGAATAGCGTGGCTCCCGGACTCCAGTGGGAAATAATCGCCAGCCGGAATCGTCTGGGCTGCGGCAGTAGCTTCAGCACCGCATCGTGCGAGGTATGAATCATGCCGCCGGACGGCTCCAGCAGCGCCAGCATGTAGGCGTTCCACCGGTGCGTATCGCGCGCGCCGGCCTGGGCGCCCTTTCCGAGCAGCAGTCTGACGGCGTTGGTCTTCCCGTATTGCGCGGCCAGCATCAAGGGGGTCCGGCCCTCCTTGTCCCGCATCTCGATGTCCGCGCCTTTGGCCAACAGCTCGCCCGCCGCCTTCACATTGCCCTTCCGGGCGGCTTCCAGCAAATCCATGGGAGCATCCGCCGCCGCAAGCGGCAGACTCACGGCGAAAAGTAGAACCAACAGACGCATTCTACTGTTTTACCAACTCCGGGTTTTCCCCCGTCCCGCGTGGAATCTCGGCGCATGCTGACGGCAGCCCGGTGGAACAGACCCTCGCCCGCGTCGCCGGGCCGCCATTAATTAAGCCTACTTTTTATCTAGCTGCCGGATCAGTTCGCGCACCGCCGTATCCAGCTGGCTGTCGTGGCCCGCTTCGCCCACAGGCTTATCCACCGCGATGTCCACAGGACGCGGGTGCATCTCCATCGGCTCGCCGCTTGCCGTCGTCACCCGTGTGCCCGGCAGCCGCACGGTGCTGCCATCGATCAGGGGCGCGTTGCTCGTGTAGATGATCCAGCCCGCCGTAGGCTCGCCCACCACCTTGCCTAATTTCAGCGCCCGGTAGCCTTCCGTGAAATCCTCGGCGTCCGACAGCGAATGCCGGTTGACCACCAGAATCGTCGGCCGCTCCAGCGCGCGTTGTCCCAGCAGCGCCCGCGCGGGCGACGCCGGCTCATCGCGCCCGCTCATCTTCAAATAGCTCTGCCGCGCCAGCACGTCGAGCGCATAGCCGTTTACGAAGCCACCGTTATTATTGCGCACGTCCACCACCACGCCTTCGCGCGCCTGATTCTCCGTGTCGAGATCCAGGTACAACTGCGCCAGCGCCTCTTCCGACATATCGCGAATGTGCACATAGCCCAGTCTGCCGCCGCTCACCTTGGCCACATAAGCGCGCTGTTGGTCCACCCACTGCCGGTAGATCAGGTCCTTCTCGGTCGCCAGCGAACTCGGCCGCACCGCCACCTCGCGTTTGTCAGTGCCCTCACCCAGAGTAAGCATCACGCGCGTGTTGCGCTTATGTTCCAGCAGCTCGTCCACACTGGTCCGCGGACCAATCGTCACGCCGTCAATCGCGGTCAGATAGTCGCCCACCTTGACGCCGCCAGCCACCTCGGCCGGGCTCAACGGCAAAATCTCCGCGATCCGCAACTTCCCGCTGGCGAGGTACTCGCCGGCATCGAAGCGCAGCCCCAATTTGCCCGCGCCGCCTTGCGCATTGCCCGAGGCCGCGGGTACGCCCATTCCCAGATGCGAGGCGTTCAACTCACCGATCATCAGCGACAGCAGGCGGCGCAGTTCGTCCGGCGTGCGCGCGCCGGCCACCCGCGAGGCGAAGCGCTCGCGCATTCCCGCCCAGTCCGCGCCATTGAATTTCTCGTCGAAGAAGTTATCGTTGAGATACCGCCATGCCTGGGCAAAGACCTCGCCCTTCTCCTGTTCGAAATCGACATCCATTTCGGCCGTAACCGCCACCGGCCGCGACGCCCGCGTCTCGATGGTCGCCAGGTTCAGCCGGCCGCCTTCCAGGTAGAACACCTCTCGGCCGTCAGGCGAAAATTGAGCGCCGCTCTTCCCGCCTGCGGTGCTGGTCACCTGCCGCGCCACCGCCGGCTCAGTCGCCAGCTCATCCAGCGAGAACGTGTAGAGGTTGGTCTGCCGTGCCGTCGATGCCAGAATCAAGAGCGTCTTGCCGTCGGAGGAAATCTGCTCCAGCCGCGCATCGAGTCCCGTCTCCACCGTGCTCAGCCGGTTGCGTATCCTTTCGAAAACCACCTCTACCGGCTTCACCGGAGGCTTTTCCACTGCCGGCGCGGGCGGGCGCGCCTCGGTCCGCGGCTCCTGCCCGCGCGGCGCTGCCGGAGTCGTCTCCTTGAAAAGGTCCCGGAAGCGATCTTCCCGGAAGCGCGGAGTTCGCGGCACCAGATCCACCCGCGCAATCACATTGTTCTCCGTCCGCTGGTTGGTGTCGAACAGGAGGTACGTGCCGTCCGGCGCCCACAGCACCGTGCCGCTGTTGGTGTTGGCCAGGAATGTGATCTGCCGCGGCGTGCCTCCCGCCGCCGGCACCACGAACAGATTCTCGAAAGCGCGCTCTCCGGGAGTGAAGTAGGCGATCCACCGATTGTCCGGCGACCACGTAAGGAAGCGATTGCCCCCGAAGGGCGGACGCGGAAAACGTCCGCTGGCCAGCATACGCACCTGCTTGCTCTCGACGTCGAACACGCACAGCTCTCTGTAATTCCGTACGAAGGTGAGCAGCTTGCCGTCGGGGCTCCACACCGGTGCCGTTTCCGAGCCCGTCTCGCTAGTGAGGCGCTTCTCCGTGCCCGTGCCGAAGTCGTATTGATAGATGTGGTAAGTGTCGTCGCGGTCGGAAACGTAGACCATGCTCCGGCTGTCCGGCGCCCACGCCAGTTGACCCTCGCTGCCCGTGGTGCGCGTCACTCGCGCCGCCGGTCCGCCGTCGCGCGCCGCGGCCGCGAAGACCTCGCCGTGGGTGGTGAAGCCGGCCTTGCGCCCATCCGGCGCCAGCGTCAGATCGCGGAACTGGCTGGTCACCGTCAGGTGCTCCACCTCTGGCGACCCGGCCGCGGCGCGCCGTGTAATCTCGATCTTCGCCGCCTTGCCGGTCGCCACGTCGAGCTTCCAGATGGAGAAATCGCGCTCGAACACAATCGTCTTCCCGTCCACCGAAATTCGCGGCCACAAAAACCGGCCGTCGCGGAATTGCGTGATCGCTTTGGCCGCGCCGCCTTTCACGCTCTTCTCCCACAGGTTCTCCGCGCCGCCCTGGTCGCTCATGAAATACACTCGAGAACTGTCCGCGCTCCACATTGGCCACACGCATTTGTACGCGCCGCCGGCCAGCTTTTCGTATTTCGGAGTGTTGCCCGCGGTGAACAGCCAGATTTCCGATTCGTCGATATGGCTATGCCCGTGCCGCCACCACTGACCCTGTGTATTCCCGCGTCCCGTGAACGCGATCGTCTTGCCGTCCGGCGAGGGCGACGAGAAGTATTCCGCCACGTACCGGTCCGCGGTCACAAGCACCGGCATGCCGCCCTCGGCGCTCACCCGGAACACGTCGTTCATGCCGGCGATGTCCTTGGCGCTTGACGCAAAGTACAGCCACTTTCCGTCCGGAGACCAGGCGTCGAGCTGCTCCGCCGCATCGTCGAATGTGATCCGGCGCAGCGTCCCATTGGCCAGCTCCAGCACGTAGACATCGCCGTTGCCCGTCCGCGTGGAAGTGAAGGCGAGCCGCGTGCCGTCCGGCGAGTAGACCGGACGCGCCTCCGTTGCCGGGTGCGACACCAGCAGGTGCGCTTCGCCTCCGGCCAGCGGGGCGGTCCAGATGTCGCCTCCGCTCACGAAAGCGATTTCAGGCCGGTTGGGCGATACCGCAGGCTCGGTGAAATACGCGATGGACTGTTGCGAGTACGCTGCCGGAAGAAGGCCCGCGGCCAGGGCCAGAATGGATAGCTTGTGCATTGCGAGACTGCCTCTTAGTCCACAGCCTACCAGACTGCGCGGCAGCCTCCGCACGGCTATCGCGCCGACATCACGAACTGGTTTCCGTCCGGATCCAGGAAGATCACGAAGGTGCCCCAGGGCTGCTTCGTGGGGGGTCCCTTGAATTCCACGCCCTTCGCCAGCAGTTCCTCGTACGTGCGCTGCACGTCGTCGCATTGGAAGGAGATGCCGCTTAACGTGCCGATGCGGTTCTCGTGCCCGTCCGGCGTGAATAGCACGACGCGGGTCTCAGCGCCAGGAATCGAAAGTTCGATCCAGCGCTGCTTCTCGCTCATTGGCTGGTCGGTCATGATGCGGAAGCCCAGTTTCTCTGTGTAGAACGCGAGCGCGCGGTCCTGGTCGGATACCGCAATGGAAGTGAATTTGACGGCCTTGATCATGCAGCGAGAGTAGCCTTAGTACCCGCTGCCAGTCAATGTCATATTCCCCAGAATAGTAATTGTTACTATAGTAGTTGAAATGCTAGCTATCGATGAATATGTTCTCGACGTCCTGATGCGCGACCTCGTGGGCCACGACCGCGCGCCCTCCGCATTTCTGGTCTATCTGCACCTGTGGGCAGAATCTGAAGGACGCAAACGCGCCACAGTCAAAGCCAGCCACCAGGGTATCGCCGAGGCCATCGGACTGTCTAAGAGCGCCGTCCAAAAAGGCGTTCGCCACCTGGCGGGACGGCGTCTGCTGAAGGTGCAGAAGGCCTCCGCAACGGCCATTCCGGAATACCGCGTCCTACGCCCGTGGCGGCGCTGACACCCTGTGGATGGAGCGCCGCGCAGAAGGAGTGCGCCACTCGCGTAACGACGTGTCATAAAGGCGCAGCGTCCTGCTGCCGTGGGGGCACTGACGCCGCCCCTGGGCAAATCGGACTACACTATCCGATATATGACGCAGATGGAGACGGTCCGCGAATTCCTCGCCGAGCAGCGCTTTGCGTTTGTCGGAGTTTCGCGCCAGCCGAAGGACTTCTCACGCGCGCTGTTCCGCGAATTCCTGGCAAGGCGCTACCAGCCGGTTCCGGTGCACCCCGAAGCCACCGAGATCGAAGGCATGCCTTGTTTCCCTCGCCTCAAGGACATCCAGCCCCCGGTGGAGGCCGCGCTGCTCATGACCTCGGCGAGCATCGCCAACGTCCTGGTGCAGGAGTGCGTCGCTGCCGGTATCAAGAAAATCTGGTTCTATCGCGGCGCCGGACAAGGCGCGGTCACCCAGGCCGCGCTCGACACCTGCCTCGCCAATGGCATCACCGCCGTCCCCGGCGAGTGCCCCTTTATGTTCTTTGAGGAATCCAACTGGATCCACCGTCTGCACGGCCTGGTCCGGCAGATCACCCGATCCTACCCGCGCTAAACTCGGCGCGCCGCGTCGGCGAGCGGGGGCGGCCTCTATTGGAATAGGGTGCCTGGCCCGGCAGATCACCCGATCCTGCCCGCGCTGAACCCGCGCTGCTACGGCACCTTGTGGTTGTCCAGCTTGCCGTCCCACGCCAGATAAAACGTACAGCGGGTCTGCGATACGCACGCAATCCGTTGGACCTCTTTGGCCGGCAGGAACGCGTAGCCGCCCGCTTCCAACTGAGTTTCGCTGCCCGCGCCCAAACGCACCGAAACCTTCCCCTCCGCCACCATCAGCCGCTCGTTCGCCGAGTGCCAGTGCGGCGCGATCACGTGTCCCGCCGGGAAGCGCACCAGCAGTTCCATGCCGCCGGTCTGCGCGTCTTCGCGCAGCAAGACGCTCTCCGAGCCCGGCGGGTCTCCCTTGTCGTGAGTCCATTTGGCCGTGCTCAGGTTGACGCTGACGGATTGGGCCAGTGCCGCTCCGGCGGCCAGTAGCAGGATTGCGAACTTCATGTTCCCTCCAGGCATCCAGCTTACGCGCGCGTTGCCTTGCCTGTCTTGGAAAAATGCGACAGAAAGTGGCGCGCCAACTCGTCGCCGCCCATCAAGTGCGATGGAGCCTCTCCGGCCAGATCGCGGAAATCGCGAATCAGATGCGCCTGATCGTAATATCCGCATGCGGCCGCCGCTTCTACCCAACCGCTGCCCCCTCCTTCCACCGCGCCGAACACCCGTTGGAAGCGCACGATGCGCGCGAAGTGCTTGGGCGACATCCCCACCCGCGCCTTAAAGCGGCGCTCCAGGTGGCGCGTGCTCAGTCCGAGCGCGCGGGCCGCTCCTCCGACCTCGCCATCCCTGGAGAGCAGCCGCACTGCTTCGTCCATCACGGCATCGGCCGCGCCGCGTTCTCGCTCCAGGACGATCTGTTCCGCCTCGTCCACGCTGCCGACGCTGCGCAGGGCTCCGAGTCCAAGGTCGCGGGCGTCGATGCTGCGGCCGGCAAGCTCATCGGCCGGAACGCCGAGAAGTTGGGCCACGCCGCCGGGGCGAAAGCGGATTCCAATCATGCGGGAACAACTCCCAGCGCGCAACAAGAGCGGGCCGGTGATTTGCCCGGCGAGGAAACACTCGGGCTGCCGCCGCCAGGTCGCACCGTCGAGCGCCTCAAACGGCTCGCGCAGATTCAGGATGAGTTCGCAGCGCCCGTCCGGCACGACGCGTTGCACGGTCCCCTCGGCCGCCCCGTCCAGCGTCCAGAAGCATTCCACAAAACGGCTTGCCCGCGGGCCCGGAGCGAACTCGCGATAACGCATACCAGCCAGTGTAAGCCAAGCGCAAGCCGCACACCGCCCTTACCGCGGAATCTCGTACTTCTTGATCTTCTCGTACAAGGTGGAGCGATCAATTCCCAATACCGATGCCGCCTCCTTGATATTCCCCTTGGTGCGCTGAATGGTGGTAGTAATCAGCACGCGCTCCATGTCCTGCATCGTCATGCCGGCGGGCACCGGCCATGCCGCCGCCTGGCCGCCCGATTCCACCAGGAACCCGAAATCCAGTTCCGTAAGCACTTTCCCGCGGCAGGTCACCATCGCCCGTTCCACCGCATTCTCCAGTTCGCGCACGTTGCCCGGCCAGTTGTGATCCAGCAGCAGCCGCAGTGCGCCCTCGCTGATCTCGCTCACATTCTTGCCCAACTCGTGCGACAGCCGCTCCACGAAATGCTCCGCCAGCAGCGGAATGTCCTCGCGCCGCGCGCGCAGCGGCGGAATGCGGATCTCGATCACGTTCAGCCGGTAGTAGAGATCGTCGCGGAACCGTCCCTCCGCCACAGCCTGCTGAAGGTTGACGTGCGTCGCCGCCACCACGCGCACATCCACCTTCACTTCCTCGCCGCCGCCCACCCGGTAGAAGGCGCGATCCTGCAGCACACGCAGCAAATCCACCTGCAGCTTCGGCGAGATGTCGCCGATTTCGTCGAGGAAGATCGTCCCCGTGTCGGCCATTTCGAATTTGCCGCGCTTCTGGGAATTCGCCCCTGTGAAAGACCCCTTCTCGTGGCCGAACAGTTCGCTCTCCAGCAAGGTCTCGGCCAACGCGGCGCAACTCACCGCGACAAACGGTTTGGCCGCGCGGTCGCCCGCATTGTGAATCGCCCGCGCCACCAGTTCTTTGCCCGTGCCGCTTTCTCCCTGAATCAGCACCGTGCTGCGCAGGCTGGCGATCTCGCCGCACAGCGTCATGATTTCCTGCATCCGCGGATTCTTGCTCACCACGTCATGCACGCAATACTGGCGCGTCAGCTTCTTACGCAGAATGGTGTTCTCGCGCTGCAGGTTCTTCACCTTGATGATCCGGTTCACCAGCAGCGAAATCTCCTCCGGATTGCACGGCTTCACGATGTACTCCTGGGCGCCCTCTTTCATCGCGGTGATCGCCGTATCAACCGTGGCATAGGCCGTGATAATGATGATCGACGCCTCGGGATGCAGGCGGCGGATCTGCATCATGGTCTCGATGCCATCCATGCCCCCCGGCATCTTCAGATCGACGAAATAGATGGCGTAGTCGCGCTCCTGCGCCTTCTCCACGGCCGCCCGCCCGGAGGCCGCCGTGTCCACCACATAACCGTCCTCGCGCAGCCACGCCGCCAGCGATTCGCACATCACCTCTTCGTCGTCCACAACCAGAATCTGCCAGTGGATCTTCATCCTCGCCTCCCCTCGGCCAGACGCCGCACTCGCGCCTGGCACGCCGCACAAAAACTGTCTTCCTTCATATCGATCTGCCGCACCGTGGTGGCCAGCGACATCGCGCAGGTTCGTTCCGCGCAATGCACCAGCCCAAACAGATGACCCGTCTCGTGGAGCACCTCTTTGCGGAGCCGGACCAGAAAGACCTCCTCGTCCGGCGGCAGCCCGTAGAATTCCTGCCGCAACCGCGCGAGCGAAACCACGCCGACCAGGCCGCCTAACTGCGCCTGCCCGAAGACGAACGTCAATACCGGGATATACAGGTCCCGGTCCGTCACCGCCAGCAGCTTGAACGCATCCACCGGACAGCGCTTGAGCAATGAATCCAACAGTGGGATTGACCCGTACTGCTTCCGTTCCGCGTCGTATGCGAACTCCACACTGCCTGCTTCCATGCCCCGCAAAGGGCCGCCAAACGTGGCCTCGATCCGGGCTGCCACGGCCGCCCGCACCTCGTGCCCGACTCCGTCGGTGGCGGCCACGTACAGGTACTTCATTCGCGGCGTGCCGCAATGGCCGGCACGGCGCCTTCCCGGCCCGGCGGTTCCACCAGGGGCAGCGACATCGTAAACATCGTCCCCTCGCCCACGGTGCTTTTCACTTCCAGTTCGCCGCCGTGCGAATCCACAATTCCGTACGAAACGGCCAGCCCCAGCCCCACGCCTTTGCCTTCGGGCTTGGTGGTAAAGAATGGGTCGAAGATCTTCGCCAGGTTTTCCGGCGGGATCCCCTCTCCGTTGTCGGCAACCTGCAACAGCACTGCGCCATCGCCCTGAGCGGTGGATACCGTCACCCGGCGCTCAGCCCTGCTATGCGTCGCCTCGGCAGCGTTCAGGACAAGGTTGAGCACCACCTGTTGGATTTGCGAAGAGTCGCAGGGCGCGGCCGGGAGATCTTCGCAATAGGTGCTCTCCACCACCACGTTGCTCAGCTTCATCTTGTGCTCCACCAGGGAAAGCGTCATGCGCACAATGCGATTGAGATCGGCCGGCGCGCGCTGCGGCTTGCCACGCCGCGAGAAGGCCAGCAGGTCGCTCACAATCCGCCCCACGCGCGCGGTCTCGCTGGTCACCTGCCCCAGATAGCGGCGGAATTCGGGAATGCGCTCCACCGGCACGCCGTCGTCCTTCAACATGCGTTGTAACAGCATGGAAAGGTTGAGCACCCCCGAGACTGGATTGTTGATCTCGTGCGCCACGCTGGCCGAGAGTTGACCCAAAGACGCCAGCCGGTCGCTTTGCAGCAGCTTGCGCTGCGCCGCTTTCAGTTGCAGCGTGCGTTCTTCGACCTTGGTCTCCAGGTTCTGCGTGAACTGGTTGATCTCCCCGAGCGCGGTGCGCAGACGGTCGCGCATGACGTCGAACGACCGGGCCAGCTCGTCGAGTTCCTCGCTACTGCCCACAATGTCGAGCGGCTGGTCGAGTTCCATCTGGCTCACCGCCTTCGTGCCTTCGATTAACTTATCGATCGGCCTGCTCAGGAAGCGGCGCGTGAAGTAGATGATGAACAGGCTGATCAGCGTAATCTCCACGGCCGTGACCAGCAGCACGCGGCCTTTCATGGAGGCGACCTCGTGATCCACCCGGTCCAGATTCAGGCGCAGGTCGAGCACGCCGAGCACCTTCATCTCCGCTGGGTGCGCGTGGCACTGCGCCTGGCTGCAGGAAGGCTCGTTATAGATGGGCGTCGCCATCGCCAGACGCCGCCCGCCGGCAGTGTCCGGGAAGATGCGGACGCGCGACGGCAGATCGTCGTGGTCGGCCTCCGGAGCCGCTTCGGGCGCGCCGTCTTTGTCCTCCGGGTTGGTGGAGAACATGACCTGCCCGACACGGTTGAACATCCGTATGCGGTCGATGCCCTGTTTGGCGGCGATGGTCTGCATCACCTGGTAGGCCGCCTCCCGGTGATCGTCCAGCATGGCGTGCCACGTCGCGCTGGCTATGCCCTTGGAAAGCTGGTCCGCACCCAGGATCATCGTGTCCAGGAGCTGTCGTTCTTCGGTAGTTACGTTGACCAGTCCGGAAACCGCCGCCACTATGATCACAATGACGGTGATCGAGAGCATCAGCTTCCGGGCGAGACGCCGCGGCATAAATGCTATTCAGACCTGGAAGTATTGTAGCTTGCGGCGCCATTAGTGGCTAATCTGCATCGAAGCGCTATACTGATGCATATGAGGACCACCCTGAACCTAGACGATGAACTGATTCGCCGGGCGCGCGAATATACCGGGATCGAGGAAAAGACGGCCCTGATTCATGTGGCGCTACGCGAACTGATTTCGCGCGAAGCGGCGCGCCGGTTGGCCGCGCTCGGTGGTTCCATGCCCGACTTTCAAGCCGCCGGCAGACGGCGTCCGCAGCCACCCCGATGATCCTGGTGGATTCCTCAATCTGGGCCAATCACTTCCGGGCGGCCGACGCGGCACTGGTGCAACTGCTTCACGACAGGCAGGCCGGAGTTCACTCATTTGTCGTTGGCGAGCTTGCGGCAGGCAATCTGAAGAATCGCGCCCAGGCGTTGGCGGATTTCCGGGCACTGCCTCACGCGCAGGTAGCTACGGAAGACGAGGTGCACCGTCTCCTGGAACGGCATCGCTTTTACGGGACGGGCCTGAGTTGGATCGATCTCCACCTGCTGACATCCGCAGGCCTCGCTGGGTGGAAGCTTTGGACGGCCGACCGCGCCCTGCAGCAGGCCTGCTGTTCGCTCAAATTGGATGCCTGACCGCTACTCCAGCGGGATGCCGGATTCCTTGAGCGCTTTCCAGCCGCCGTCCAGCGAAATCGCCCGGGTGTAGCCCATCTGCCGCAGATTGTCCGCCACCAGCGCGGAACGGAAGCCGCCGCCGCAATACAGGACCAGCATGGCGTCCTTATCTGGTACCTGGGTCTCGATATCCCGCTCGATGACGCCTTTGCTGAGGTGGACCGCGCCAGCCACATGTCCGGCCGTCCACTCGTTATCCTCGCGGGTGTCCACCAGAACGTGCGCCTCGCCCGCTTCGCGCAGTTTCCGGTAGCCGGCGAGATCGATCTCCTGCACGCGCGACTTCGCCTCGTTGACCAGCTTTAGAAATCCAGGATTGTGTGCCATAGCTCCCTATTCCACCCGCCGGATTTTAGCGCCCGCGCCGGCAAGTTTCGCCTCGATTTTCTCATAGCCGCGATCGATGTGGTAAACCCG
>JBDTMZ010000030.1:0-73284 GCA_039934035.1 Candidatus Solibacter sp.
CGTGGCGCCGGCCGTGTTCAAGCTGGTCAGGCCGAGATTCACTTTTCTGGTCATTCGCATATTGATGTCCGCGCCCTTGGCGACCAGTTTCTTCACCATATCGATACTGGTCATGTTTCCCGAGCCATCGGGCGCCGGATCGTTATCGCCGCCTCCCGGTTTACGGACATTGGTAATGATGTGCAGGGGGCTCAAACCGCCGACGGCGGCGTTCGGGTCGGCGCCCAAATCGAGGAGGGCGCTCGCCAGTTCGAAATGCGCATTGGTCACGGCCAGCACCAGCGCGCTGGTCCCCTGCGTGGGAGCTTTCCCCGCCCTGCGCGTGCGCGCCGCGGTGGTTTGAACGGTTTCTTTCGGGTCTGCGCCCAGGGCGATCAGAGCACGCGCCGCCGCGATGCGACCTTCGCGCGCCGCGAAGAGCAACGGCGAGAAGCCCGAAGTCGACCGCGCGTGAAGATCCGCGCCGGCCTTCACCAGAGCCTGAACCACTTCCGCATTGCCCTCGGCCGCCGCCCACATTAGCGCCGTCTGCCCGTAACGGCTTTCCGCGGCATCCACCTTGGCGCCGTGCTTCAGCAGCGCTTCCACCGCGGGGAGTTTGCCGGTGCGCGCCGCCGTCATCAGCACCGTCTCGCCGCCCGCGATTTCCGTATTAGGGTCCGCACCGGCCTTGAGAAGCAGTTCCACGATCTGGCCGTTGCCGTTGGTGCAGGCCAGCGTGAGCGGTGTTACGCCGTAGCGATTCGCGGCCTTCGCATTGGCGCCCGCGCCGACCAGCAGGGCGGCCGTCTCCAGATCATCCTGATTCGCCGCCCAGTGCAGCGCGGTGGTGCCATCGACCTCGGGCGCATTGACATCCGCATCCGCGGCAAGCATGGCGCGCACCGCCACGCGATCCATATGCTTCGCCGCCTCGGCGAGATGTACTTCGGCGCTCCAGAGGACCGACGACGCAAGTCCCAGGACCAACGGCCACGTGCGCATCAGAGTTCCAACAGTTCCTTCACCCTGCCATTGCTGTCGGCGAAGGCATCCTGATGCACGCCCATCTTCTCGAGCAGGGTGAGATGCAGATTGGCCAGTGGAGTACGTTCGGCGTATTTGATATGACGGCCGCCCGGAGTGCGCCGCGGACCGCCCGCCACTAGAATCGGCAGATCGGTATGAGCGTGCTTATCGGCGTCGCTCATGCCGCTGCCGTAGAGAATGGTGCAGTGATCGAGCAGCGAGCCATCCCCATCCGGCGTCGCCTTCAGTTTCTGCAGATAGCCGGCGAACAGGGAGACGTGGAAGGCGTTGATTTTGGCCACTTGCGCCAGTTTTGCCGGATCGCCACTGTTATGGGTCAGCGGGTGGTGCCCTTCGGATATGCCGATTTCCGGATATGCGCGCGTACTGGTCTCGCGCGCCAGTTGGAACGTCATGACGCGCGTCACATCGCCCTGCATCGCCAGCACCTGCAGATCGAACATGAGGCGCGCATGGTCCGCATAAGCCGCGGGTACGCCGAGCGGACGGTCCAGGTCCGGCATGTGTGAATCCGCCGTCTGCCCTTCCGCTTTTTGAATGCGCCGCTCGACCTCACGTACCGTGTCGAGATACTGATTGATTTTGCCGCGATCGTCCGGCCCCAGCTTTTTCTGCAGGCGCGCGATGTCTTCGCTCATCCAGTCCAGCAGGCTCGCGTTCTTGCGCAACTGCGCCATGCGCTCCGCCGAACTGCCGCCATCGCCGAACAGGCGCTCGAAGGCGATGCGCGGATGCGCTTCGGCGGGCAGCGGCGTGGTGGGCGAGCTCCACGAGAGGTTGTTCTGATAGACGCAAGCGTACCCGTTGTCGCATTGTCCGACCGCGACCAGCAGGTCCATCGCCAGTTCCAGGCTGGGCAGACGGGTCTCTTTGCCCATGTGCTGCGCCGCGACCTGGTCGACCGTCGTGCCAAGATAATAGTCGGAGCTTTCCGTCCACTTCGAAGTCGCGGCGCTCAGGAAGGCCGCGTTCGACGTGGCGTGCGTGCCCGGATAGGCGTTCTTCAACTCCATGTTGGAGAGCACGGTGACCTGGTCGATGACCGGCGCGAGCGATTTCAGAGTCGACGACAACTGTTCAATTTTGCCGACGGCCGCGGGAGTCCACTCCGGCATGTGCGCTCCCATGGGCATGTACACAAAGCCCAGGCGCTTTACGGGATTTGCCGGCGTCGCGGCCAGCGCAGTCATCGCGGGCACCATCGCATCGAGCAATGGCAGAGCCAGGGTGGCGCCCATGCCGTGCAGAAACGTGCGGCGCGGCAATGCTTTCTTGGTGATCAGACTCATTGAGACCTCCTCATTTGAAACGGAGTACTGTTGACGATTCCCAAAACCAGTGACGAAAACTTGTAGTCCTTGCCAGCCGCGTCGCGCACGATTTTGCGGACTGCCGGCGCATCGAAATTTTCCACCCCGCGGCCGATCGAATAGGTCATCAGCTTCTCGCTCATCGTGGAAACGAAAAGTTCTGGGCGAGCGAGCAGTGCGCGCTGCAACCCATCGACACCGTTGAAGCTGCTGCCATCGGGAAGCGAACCGGCATTGTCCACGGGCTTGCCGTCTTCCGCCCTTCGGTAGCGGCCCACCGCGTCATAATTCTCCATCGCGAAGCCAACTGGGTCCATCAGCTTGTGGCAGCCCGAGCAGGCGGGATTGTCGCGATGTTCCGCCATCCGTTCCCGCATGGTGGCCGGCTTGCCCACGCCCGCCTTTTCCTTCAACGCAGGCACATTCGGCGGGGGCGGGGGCGGAGGGACGCCGAGGATGTTGGACAGAATCCACTTGCCGCGGATCACCGGCGAGGTGCGCGTACCGTACGACGTGACGGTCAGCACGCTGCCCTGCCGCAGCAATCCGCCACGCACGCTGTCGGCGTCGAAGGTCACGCGCCGGAAACGGCTGCCGTACACGTTGGGCACGCCATAGTGTTTCGCGAGCCGCTCGTTCAGGTAAGCATAGTTGGCGCGCAAAAGGTCCATCACGTTCCTGTCTTCGCGCACGATGCTGGCAAAGAAGAGTTCCGTCTCCTGCCGCATGGCCTGGCGCAGGTTGTCGTCGAAACCGGCGAAAATCCGCATGTCCGGGGTGATGGTGTCCAGATTGCGCAGGTACAGCCACTGACCCGCGAAGTTGTCGACCAGGGCGCGCGAGCGGTCGTCCGCCAGCATGCGCCGCACTTGCTGCTCCAACACCGCCGGCGTTCTCAGCTTGCCTTGCACGGCCGACTGCAGAAGGTCGTCATCGGGAATGCTGCTCCAAAGGAAGAAGGAGAGTCGCGATGCCAGTTCCAGGTCGCTCACGCGATAGGCGGAGCCGGGCGTCGCACCCGCCGGATCCTGTTCGACGCGGAAGAGGAATTCGGGACTCACCAGCACGGCGTTCAGCGCCATTTCGATTCCCGCTTCAAAGCCGCCGTCCACCGCCGCGTTCTGATAAAACTTCAGCGGGGTGCGCAGGTCCGCGTCCGTGACCGGACGGCGGTAGGCGCGCCGCATCAGGGTGGTCAGGATTCGCTTGGCGCAAGTCTCGCCATCGAGCGCTTTGCCGGGAGCGCAGATCAGAATCCGCTGCCGGCTCGGCGAATCGCCCGGTCCTTTCGTATCGTAGGGGCCGTTCACCGTGATCGAGAAGACGGCCGGCTGCGGCCGCGGATGGCGGTCCATATTAAAGTGCGCTTCGTAGGGCTGGCGCTCGGTCTCCATGAGCGCCGCTGTCTTCTTGGGGAAAGCCGCGGCCACCGTGTGCGGCCCCGCTTTCACAGGAATGCGTACATTCAGATCGTGGTCTGCCAGGTGATGATCGTTGCCCGGGGGCGGAGGCTTGACGGTGAACAGGCGCAGGCGTTCGCCATCGAGCATCAGTTCCACTTCGTGCGCTTCGAGAAGGCCCTCGACGTGTTCGTTCCGGTCGCGCTGCAGACGAATTTGAAACTCGTAGACCGCGTCGGCGGGGAATGTATAGTGAACCACCATGCCGCCGCGCGTTCCCAGCGGCAGATCGTCGAAATGCTTTTCCTGAGTGAGGTCGGGGGGCAGTTGAAAGGTGTCGCCGCCGGGCGCCCGGCCGGGATGCCCCAGGGCAAGGCGGCTGATCTTCTGCGCCGCGTTCAAGTAGCGTTCCAGCAGGGTGGGGGAAAGTTCGCCCACGGTGACGTTGTCGAAGCCATGGCTCGCATCGTCACTCGGCAGCATCGAGCGGACGTCCACATCCACCGCGAGCAGGTCGCGAATCACATTGTGATATTCCGCGCGATTGAGGCGGCGGAACGTGTCGGTGCGCCCTGGATTGGGTTTGGCTGCCGCGGCGCGGTCCAGAGAGCCGCTCAGCGAAGCGACGATCGCGTCATATGTTTTCTCGTCGGGACGGGGCAGGCCGAGCGGCGGCATGTAGCGCGGACGCAGCTTGCGCACCACCTTTTCCCAGACCTCCGGCTGTTGTTCGGGATGACCGGCCTTGGCGGGGTCCAGCGTAAAGCCACCTGCTTTTACGGAGCTGTTATGACATCCCCCACAGTATTTCTGGAGCGCGGCAACAGTGGGAGCGCTACTCGATTGCTGGCCCGACAGGGGGCCATTCAACGCGACAAACAGGCCGATCCAGGCCACCCAGCGGTGCATCCTCGCGCCCTCCAAAACTGTGCATAGTATATAAGATCCTGAGCGCTGATTTCGTGGGTCGACACCCGATGGTCCAGCCACGAGCAGGATTTGGTCAAAGCCCAGGTCTCGATGGCCGGCAAAACCCAATTTCTCCGAGGAACTCGGAGAGCCGCGGGGGTCGATTCCAGTCGGCGTACTTCTGGTCGTATGGCTGGTGAATGTCGTAGTAGTCCTGCCTGGCCCCCAGGCTGATGGCATTGCGAAATGGGCCGACGCAGAAACTCCGCCGCGAACGGCTGTCGCGAACGGCCCGAGTAGCTCTCCCCTTTTGCGATATCATCGAAAACTCACGCGCCAACCCCCAAGGAGATTTCCATGCGCATCGACGCTCATCACCATCTGTGGAAGTACAGCCCCGCGGAGTATGACTGGATTACTCCAGAGATGAAGGTGATCGCACGCGATTTCCTGCCGCCCGAACTGGAAGATCAGTCGCACTATTTCGGAATCGACGGGACGGTTGCCGTGCAGGCGAGGCAATCGCTGGAGGAAAATACGTGGCTACTCGACCACGCGGCGAAACACCCAGTGATTCGCGGCGTGGTGGGCTGGGTTCCGCTCGTGGATGGGTCCGGAGCCCGGAAACACCTGGAACGGTTGGCGGCCAACACGAAACTGCGGGGCGTCCGGCACGTGGTTCAAGACGAGCCCGATCCGAGGTTCATTCTCCGCAAGGACTTTAATGAAGGCATCCGGACGCTGCTGGACTTCAAGCTGCGCTACGACATCCTGATCTTCGAGCGTCACCTGCCCGCAGTGATCGAGTTCGTGGATCGCCACCCCAAACAGACCTTCATCCTGGACCACATCGCGAAGCCGCGGATTAAAGACAGGGTCATCTCGCCGTGGGACCGGAACATGCGCGAACTGGCGAAACGCCGGAACGTCTACTGCAAGCTCTCCGGCTTGGTCACCGAGGCGGACATGGAACACTGGACGCTTGAGACGCTCCAGCCCTACTTCGATGTCGTGCTCGAAGCATTCGGACCGCGACGCTTGATGTACGGTTCGGACTGGCCGGCAATGCTGCAGGCCGCCACTTACATGCAGTGGTTACGCACCGTGGAATTCCTGATCGGCAAGCTCTCACAATCGGAACGCGACCGGATTCTCGGCGGTACTGCGGTCGAGGCCTACGGTCTCCAGGTCTAGCAGCCCGTCAACTCCTGCTGAAGACGGGACTAACCAACGTCCCCGTGCTGTCGCCAAATGTCTCCAGTTCCACCTGCAAAGCGCGCAGGATGCTGACGTAGAGATTCGACATCCTCCCCTGCCCCTCGTTTTCCGAGCGCCAGTACTGCCCGTGTCTCAGTCCCAGGTTGGCGCCGCCGGCCACCAGGGTCGGCAGGTTGTGGTTGTTGTGCGTGGTGCTCGCTCCGCTGCCGTACAGCACGACGGTGTTGTCCAGCACGCTGCCGTTTCGGTCCTGATACCCATTCATCCGGTCCAGGAAATGGGCGATCTGGTGGCTCAGGAACAGGTCGTACTTCGCGAAATCCAGTTGGCCTTCCTTGTCGGTCGCGTGCGACAGGTTGTGGTGGGTCTTGGACAGCCCGAGTTTCAGCGGGAAGGTGTCGCTAATACCCATGCCATCCTCCCGATTCAACATGAAAGCAACCGTGCGCGTGATGTCCGCATCGAAGGCCAACGCGATCAGATCGAACATATTCCGGTAATAGTCGGCCGGCGCGCTTTCGTTCGTGACGTCCAGGTTCAGGTGTGAATAGTCCTGCTTCTTAAGCGGAATATCGATCCACTTTTCGGATGCGACCAGGCGCGTCTCTACCTCGTCCAGCGAGGTCATGTACTGGTCCATCTTTTCCCGGTCGGTCTGGCCCAATTGCTTATCGAGTGACCGGACGCTCGATGCCACGGCGTCCACCAACTTGATCCGCCGCTGGAGCTTTTCGTGTTCCGTCTGCAGTGAGGAGCGGTCGCCGCGAAACAAACGGTCAAAGATCCGCCGCGGATTATTTTCCGCCGGAATGGGCTTGCCGTCCTGATTGAAGGAGATCGTCCCCGTCCGCGAAAGATATCCCGTCCCCGCGTCGATGGAAAGCACCAGCGATGGCTGCCGGCAGAACCTCTTCGTGTGTAGCGCCACCACCTGGTCCAGACCCACCGTGTTGTAGGTCCCGGGAGCAGGATTGTGCAACGGCGCTCCCGTCATCCACATGTCTGAGCAAGTGTGCGGGTCGGCCTTGGGGCCGTTGGGATGCAGCAGTCCGCCCAGGAAGCTCAGTTTCTTGCGGAACGGCGCCAGAGGCTCGGTGGATTTGCCGAATTCGAACTCGCCGTTCGCGCTCTTGGCGGGAAACCAACTCCACTCGCTGATGCCGTGCTCCGCTTTGGGCAAGGACATCCCGTTGGCGGTGTAGATAGCGCAGAAGCGGCGCGGAATCTGGTCCGTAACATCCTCACCCATGGCCTCCAGCACCGGCAGTGCGAGCGTGACTCCTCCCAAACCTCTGAGGAACGCGCGGCGATCGAGTCGAAATGCGACGGACATGTGATTCCCTCTCCTGCGTCGATTACTTCTCCAGAAATACTTTACTGTTCGCCACGTAAAGGATCAGATCCTTCATGCGGTACCCAGCAGGCCTCAGTTTGAGTGCGTCCTGTTTCAGATAATTGAGTTCATTGTATGTCAGACTCCGCCCGGCCGCGTAGGTCTCCAGGTGTTTCAATACACTGAACGCCACCTGGTCGATCCGATCCTCCCCCAGGTAACGCTTGAAGTCGTCGATGCCTGAGACCGTGGCGCCATCCGGCAACGTGGAATGGGCATCCGCGGCGGTCTTCTTCAACCGCCCTCCGGCATCGAACTCTTCCAGCGCGACGCCCCATGGATCGATTTTGGTATGGCACTGCATACAGCCGGGCGCGCTACGATGCTGCTCCAGGCGCTGCCGCAGAGTGAGATCCTTCGTTTCTTCCTTCAGCGCCGGCACATTCGGCGGCGGATCGTTGGGCGGTTCGGCGATGATCTTGCGCGCCACCCAGGCCCCGCGTTTTACGGGATTGGATTCCCTGCCGTCGGAGAGACCCGCCATGACCGCAGCCATGGTCAGAAAACCTCCCAGCTCCTTTCTCTCGTGTTTGACCGGAACAAATTGGAAGCCGCTCTCCGGTTCGTTGGCTAAGTCGTAATAGTCGCCGGTCACCTCATTCGCCACGATGATGTCGGAGGAGACGATATTCTTCACCGGCAGGTTGTTGCGGATCAGGTACTCCAGGAATTCGGCCGGCTCCTGCTTCAATTGGGCACGCACGTCGCGGTTCAGCTTCGGAAACTGCCTCCGGTCGGACTCCAGTACCTGGAACTTGTCCAGGCTGAGCCATTGCGCGGCGAACTCGTTAATGAAGCGGGAGAAGCGCGCGTCGGCGATCATCCGGGACACTTCGGAATCGAGAGCTTTAGGCAGCGTCCCGGCCGCCGCCAACTGCATCAGCTTGCGGTCAGGCGGTCCGTTCCAGAGCCAATAGGAGAGCTTGGAAGCCAGTTCATAGCTATCCAATGGCTCCGGAGCCGGGCTCTTGCTCACTTCGGTGAGGAACAAAAACTGCGGTGAGGTCAGCGCCACCAGCAGCGCATCCTTCACGCTCTCCCGAAATGGCCGCCCTAAATCCAACGATCTTTGGTAAATGCCGGTCAGCGTCGATTCTTCCTCGGCGGTGGGCGGTCGGCGGTACGCACGCGCGGCAAAATCGTGAATCACTTTGCGCGCGTACGTCTGCTGGTCCGTCCTGGAGTCGGTAGCGGGAAAGATATTGCTATGCGAGGCGGGAGGCCACACGTCGTAATACGGCCCTTCGAACTCCACCGATCGGATGGCCAGACGCGGCATATCCCGGCCGTCGGTGTACTCGCTGCGTACGCCGATTTCGCGCAAGCCCGCGAGGTAGTTGACGTTGTCCGGATCGGCCTCTGGGCTGGGGAAATTCCGAATCGCGCCTTCGAACACGAACTTCGACGGCTGTTCGCTCGACACCACCTGCGGCGACCCCACCGGAGCAAGGGTACTGCCGCAGTCACGTCGCAAGCCCAGATACGCGCCCACCCGGGGAGAGCGTTTTTCGAAGGCCGCGAACTGCTTCGCGAGTTCGTCGCTTTCCGAAAGCGGCGTCAGTACCATCTGATTCAGGTCCCGAAGGCCCGCATACTTCGCGCTGACGGGAAGCGCGCCCTGCTCCAATCTTACGGCCAGGAAGGCGGGCCGCAGCGCTCCACTGAATTCCCGGCTACCCAAATGAAGAGTCACGTCACTTCTGCGCTCCTGCGGAGGACGCGCCAGATCTTTCCCCGGCTGCACGAGCCCTTGAATCTCGGCTTCTTCCAGTGGGCGGCAGTAGAGCCGCACATCCGCCAGTTGGCCCTCAAAGCCGCCTGCTCCGGGGGAGTGTCCGATGTGCAGATCCGCCTCGATGTCGTCGAATTGCGCGGCGCCGATGGCTGCGCGCGCGGTCAGGGCGCCGTTCACATAGATACGCGTGTCGTTGAGGCCGCGCCTCACCACCACGGCCACATGCTGCCAGGCCTCTTCACGGATGGCGCCCTGCGGAGTCGTGACCGTCGCATTCGCCAGCGTGTCCCGGCCGGCAGTCTGAAATCGCAGCGTAGCGCCGCGTCCCGCCTGCAATTCCAGGAACCAACCTTGGGTGCGGTCCGCATTGCCCAGGCTGACGATCCCCTGTTTCCGCTGCTTACCCGGATGAATCCACGCGGCGATGGTGAAATCGCCTTCGGCTATGGCGTGCGCGTCGTCGATCGGCAACTGCGCGCGAGGCACCACCAGGCCGGAACCGCCGCTCGTGCTCGTCAGCGTCTTGCCCATGGGCGAATCGGCGCCCTCTTTGGGCCATTGCCCGGTCAAACCTTCCGTCAGCTTGGAGACGTCAGGAGACGCCGGCGTGTCATTCTCCGTCTGAATGTCCACCTGGTAGATCGCGGACTTCGGAATCGTAACCACACCCGGCGATTGCGGACTCCGCACCACCAGCGCGTCGCTCGACAGCGCTTTTGGTTTCACGGCCGCATCCAGCATCAGCCCGTCGCGGTATTTGGCGGCGACTACGGTCACGCGGAAGCGGCCGTTGTTCGGCATCTCGCGCACTGCGATCTTGAAATTCGCGCGCGGCCCCTCCGTCTTGTCCATGCCGAAAATCTCGTCCGACGGGGTCGCCGGACGCAGCAGCAGTCCTTCCGGCGCCGTGCTGTATGCCTTGCCCTTGGGGTATCCGGGGGTACCGCGCATGTCCGCGAACACGGCATGGTAGATGCTGTCGAAATCGCGCCAGCCGCGAACCGTATCGTTGCCTCGATAGCCTTCGATGTAGCGGTATTTGGTCCGCATCCGGAAGGGCTCGAACGGGAACGGCTTGGCCGGGGAAAGTTCGTTCACCAGCACATCGGAGTTCTCCAGAAGTTCGCTCCCCGCGCCGAGGATGATCTTTTCGCGCAGCGGCGCCGGATTGACTCCCGCTCCCAGGTCCACGCGGAAGGTCTCGATGACCGGCTTCTTCTCCGGGTCCACAATGGCGTGACTCAACACGCCCTCGGCGATCTCGAAATAGGCCTCTGTGAGCAGCGGCGATAGCTGCAACGTGTCCTTGTTATTCAGGAAGCCTTCCTTCGAAACGGCATCGGGAGGTAGCCCCGCGGTCACGTCGTCGTCGATCTGGAGCAACTCCCGTAGGCTGTTCCGGTATTGCGCCACGGTAAGGCGCCTCACCAGCCCGTTCTTAGGGGCCGGGCGCAGCCGCGCCATTTCCAGCGCCTGCGTGATCCACGCCACCACCTGACCCCGCACTTCCGCCGTCGGTTGCGGCAGGCCTTTGGGTGGCATGGTCCCTGCCCTGAGCCGGCCGCGTACCGCTTCCCAGGTCTTCAACTGCCGCTCGTCCATCGATGGGTCGAGCTGATCGGTGCGCACGCCGGCCGTGCTCAGGTCGCTATTGTGGCAGCTTTGACAATTCTTTTGAAAGAACGGTTTGACTGTCTCGTGGAAGGAATTCTCTAACGTCTTCTGCGTATTCTGCGCGGTTTGTGCAGAGAGCAAATGGACACCCAGCGCTACGCTCGCGCTGGCTACCAGACCTACGCCGGCCACCGCGCGGAGCCGGGGCCGATTGACGGATGAACCCATAATGGCGTCCGAATTAGCATACTACAAAGAGAATCGGGATCTCAGTTCCGAAATGAGCAAATGAGAACCGTAGCGGAAGCTGTTTGTCGCACCGGAAAGTGCCCCGACTAAACGAGGTGCTCGCTATTTGACTTCATTATGCTCCTAACAAGCACTAAAATGACTCGATGCGTTCCTCCCCACATCCCTCCGAACCCGACGCCTTTAGCGTTGCATTGAGCATCTCGAACCGCCGCCGCTGGGGCATAGTCGGCCTGTTGTTCGGCGCCTCCATGATCAATTACGTGGATCGCGCGACGGTTTCGATGGCGCTACCCTTCATCTCGGCCGACCTGGGACTCGGTCCGGCGGCCAAGGGTCAATTGCTCTCGGCCTTCTTTTTCTCCTACGCATTGATGCAGATTCCCATTGGCTGGTGCGTCGACCGCTTCAACTTGAAGTGGCTGTATGCCGGGATGTTTCTCCTATGGTCATTGGCCCAAGGGCTTTCTGGATTCGCGGCAACCCTGGCCATGCTGATGACTTTTCGAGTCATTCTCGGCGTTGGCGAATCCATCTATCTGCCGGGGGGCACGAAGATCGTCAGCCTGCTCTTCCCGCCCGCCAAACGGGGCTTTCCATCGGGCCTGTTCGATTTCGGCACACGCACCGGGCTTGTGCTGGACGGGGTCCTCATTCCCTGGATGATTGTCCACTACGGCTGGCGACGGATGCTGGTGCTTGTCGGATTTGCCGCCCTGCTCTGGCTGATACCGTGGATGTTGGTGTTTCCCTCGGGCCTGCGCGCACCAAAGCGGACGGAAGGTTCACGTCCGCGCGTCTCGTTCTGGCGTAGCGCCTGGGTTTTGATGAGCAACCGCAACCTGATTGGTATTTGCCTGGGCTTCTTTTGCTTTGACTACTACTGGTATCTGCTCGTGAACTGGCTGCCGGACTATTTGGTCACCGTGCGCCACCTGACGATTATGAAGGCCGGGCTGTTCGCCTCTCTTCCCTTCTTCGTCTTCGGCGTGAGCGAACCTCTGGGCGGCTGGATTGCGGACAGCTTGACGCGCCGGGGTGTCGATGAAACGCTCGCCCGAAAGGGCGTGATCACGGTGGCGTTTCTCTTTGGGTTGCTGCTGATTCCCGCGGCGCTCGTCGAAAATGTCAATGCCGCGATCTTACTAATTATGGCCGCGTCGCTCGTCGGGCTTGCCACCGGAAATCTGATGGCTATCCTCCAGGCTTGTGCTCCTCCGACGGAAGTCGGCCTCTGGACTGGTGTTGAGAACTTCGCGGGCAACATCGCTGGCTCGATCGCCCCTCTCACGACCGGATTCCTGATCAGTTGGACTGGCTCGTACTTTCCCGGGTTCGCCCTCGCCGCGGTGACGCTCGTTGCAGGTTTGCTCGCGTATTGGTTCGTGGTTGGCCCGCTCCCGAACAGGGACACCGCTGAGTGAGTCGGCAGGCGCGTCGAAACGCACCTGACAGGCTCAGGATTCAGGCCACCAAAGCACCTTGCAGGAGGCGCCACAGTCGGCGTGGCCAGGCTCCGTACGAGTGGGGGACGATGCGGACGAAGGTGACCGGATACCTTCCAAAACACCGTTTCGGGCCTTCTGTCAGCAGGGCCGCATGTCAGTGGCAGCTCGGTAGTTGCGGCAGTCATAAAAGATTCACCGTCCTGTTGCCACAAATCGTTGCGTCAGAGGGAGGCATGCGTTGATGAATACGCAGAACCCGATGTCTCAATACTGGCCAATCTTCACCCACTCCCACCCGGACGAGTGAATACGTTGAAGTGCCGCCTCGATCAGAAGGTCCGGGAGATCGTCGAATTCTTCGGAGAGAACTTCTTCGGCATCATAGGGGCCTCCGGCAATGTATTGATAGCCACCTTCAGCGCTCTCGTACGGCACTCCATTCGCGGGATCCTCATAGTTTTCGAAAAACCATCTGATCATTCGGTCGACAATGTCTGCTCCGCCACGGGTGGACCATTCGCTCCAGTCGATATTCTCGCTCTGCGACAAAATCAGCTGTATCACTTCCCCGCGCCGAACTCTGCTAATACGATCATTTGTGGCTTGGAGAGATGCTCTATGATACTGCGTCAACAAGATATCCGCATTCTCAACTTCGTCGATGCGATCAATCAGGTCATAAAACCCAGCGAGATTCCCACCTGCAATTGAGATGTCGATCTCTCGTTTGTGTTTGTTGATGACACGGTCCAGCTCAACGATCAATGTGAACAAGTCCGTCTTCTTCCAGGCTCTACTCTTAGAGGGAAACTCGCATCTATCGATAAAGGCAAAGATGGCACCGAGCCGTTGCTCGATGTTTTCAGCGGCTTCGAACTCGTCATTGTAATTCTTGAGGTACTCTTCCAATTCGTCGTCCCTATTAAAATAGGCCGACATAAGGGTCACTACAAGGGTGAGGGCGAAGCGGAGATCGTGCATTCGCCTTAGCTCTGTGCCGCTGAAGACCGAGTGAACTTCAAAGAACGGGTGTTGTGCCACCTTCTCTGCGAATGACTTTAGTTCTCCTTCGTACCGCGCATTACTAATCTCCATCGCGTTCAGGGCATAGTTGGTGGAGTTGATTCGCTTGAAGATCTCCTTTATCTCCAAGATGCTAATCTTCCCAAGATCCCTAACAACTACTTCATACTCGAGGAATGCTAACTTGTTCTCGTTCGGCAGGTCCGCATAGGGTCGGACATCTTTAGGAAGGCGGAGCTGATCAGAGCCGACGAAATATTGATAAAGGGTCGTAATACGCTGTTGACCGTCTACCAACAACTCAATGCCCTCACCCGTATCAGGATTAACATCTCCCGACGCGAGATAGATCTCAGGGAAGGGATACTGCTCAACCACGGTCTGGAGAAATGCAATCTTGTGCTTGTTAGCCCATACTAACCGACGCTGAAATTCCGGTCGAGGAAGCAAGGTGCCGTTCTTGATCCCCGTTAGCAACTGACGAAGCTTCCGGTTTGTAGCAGTTGTTTTCATCGAGTCAACTCCAAAGCGGCCTTACAGC
The DNA here is from genome assembly GCA_039934035.1 of Candidatus Solibacter sp. Classification (GTDB taxonomy): domain Bacteria; phylum Acidobacteriota; class Terriglobia; order Bryobacterales; family Bryobacteraceae; genus Solibacter. Next base: position 13,870 of record JBDTMZ010000030.1, read on the forward strand.
TCCTTACTGATCGCTCTTGGTACAACTCCAAGAACTCGTTCGTGCGATAGAGTCCCCCACTGACCTTAAATCTTCCATTTTGGGTTTCGCTGCTCAACTTTTGAAAAAACTGCCACCACTCTCGCGTTAGCGAAAATGATTCAGCCTGAGGTAGTGCGTCGGGGCGAATCCATCCGTTCATTAGGTACTTTCGAAACATGCTCTTGTTCTCACGCCAATCGGCTCCTTGTCCGTCGTAACGGACAACGGTAGTCCAAACACGATCGAAAAGGTCCGAAGAAACAATGGCAACGTCGATATCAGACTTGATTGAGAATGGCCGATAACGCTTGCCATCGGCAATGCTGAATCCGAGTTGGCCCGAGCCGACTATATGCACCTCCTCGGGATGGATCTTGTAGTGGCCGGAGATTGTAGAACGAAAATCGTAGTGGCTATCCGGGTTAAGGATGTAGCAATCGCCCAGTAGAATATGCTTGCGAACCGTGTCATTGACCTCGCGATCGCGTAGATCCTTCATGAACCGATCAAGGCGCATCCTTACGAACTGATTTGGCGTATCATCACTTGCCGAAAATGGAAAGTCGTCCAATGCAGCTGCAACTCCTGACGATCTGCTGACGAGCAACTTGCATTTTCGCATACCTCCCGCGCGGCGAGCTATCTTTCGGACGCTGCGGATGGATCGGTCACGAGCCCGCAAGGGATATCGTGCGGCATGGGAGCGTGTGGTGGCCGCAGTACTCCCACATCTCTGGTCTGGGGCACGGCCAGTCCGGTTCGGTGAAGCTGGTCTCTTCACAGTTCGCACGGAGGGGCTCGGACCTTGGCCCCTTCGGCCGTATGAACCGCAACTCGTACAAAGGTGGTGGTTGCGCTTGGCGCCGAAACGGCCGCCACCAGCACACTGAGCTGGCCGCGTACTGCTTCCCAAGTCTTCAACTGCCGCTCGTCCATCGATGTGTCGAGCTGATCGGTGCGCACGCCGGCCGTGCGCAGGTCGCTATTGTGGCAGCTTTGACAATTCTTTTGAAAGAACGGTTCGACTGTCTCGTGGAAGGACTTCTCTAACGTCTTCTGCGTATTCTGCGCGGTTTGTGCGGAGAGGAAATGGACACTGAGCGCTACGCTCGCGCCAGCTGCCAGAACTACGCCGACCGCTGTGCGGAGCCGGGGCCGATTGATGGATGAACCCACAATCGCGTCGGAATCAGCATACTACAAAGAGAATCGGGATCTCAGTTCCGAAATGACCAATATCGGCAGCCGGCAGGCGACGGCGTCAGTTTCACATCCATCCCATGCAAAAGAAACGCCGCGATTCTCAAGGGGGGGATCCGTTCCCTTGGGAATCGCGGCAAGTCAAACGAGGAAGTTCGTGAATTCCTACCGCTCCGTCGCCCCAACCAGTCCGCGGTCGCCGGCCACGCCCGGACTCGCCGGTTCCGCCTTAGCGCGAATCTTCGTAGTGAACACGGCCGCCACCAGAACCACGCAGCCCAGGGCGAAAAGCGCATCCCCGGGCGCCCGCAGCCAGCGCAGATTCTGCATCAGCGGGGAGCCCAGGAATTCGGTGCTGCGAGCATACCAGTAGCCCTGGTCGACAGCCGCCCACGTTTGCATCAGGCCCACCGGCAGCAGGCTGCCGACGCACATCGCGAACAAGCCGCCGTTCATGCACCAGAAAGCCATCTTCAGCCAGCCTTCCTTCCAGGCGCTCTGCGGACTCATGGCGCGCAGGCATATTAGCATCAGACCGATTCCCAGCATGCCGTACACCCCGAACAGCGCGGCGTGGCCGTGCAGCGGCGTGGTATTCAGGCCCTGCATGAAATAGAGTGCGATCGGCGGATTGATCATGAAACCGAAGAGGCCCGCGCCCACCATATTCCAGAACGCCGTGGCCACGAAGAAGTAGACCGGCCACTTGTAGCGTGCCGCCCATACTGTGAGGCGGCCGCGGCGCAAGTCGTCCGTCGCGCCGTAGGCGACCATCGTCAGCGGTACCACTTCAAGCGCGCTGAAGACGGAGCCCCAGGCCAGCGCTACCGTCGGAGTTCCCGAGAAGTACAGGTGATGGCAGGTGCCGATGATACCGCCCGCCAGGAAGATGGTGGCCGAAAGCAAGGCGGCCTTGGCGGCGAACGCCGGACGGATCAGTCCCAGGCGCGTGAAGAAGAACGCGATTACCGTGGTCGCGAAGACTTCAAAGAAGCCCTCTACCCACAGGTGGACTACCCACCAGCGCCAGTATTCGACGATCGACAGATGGGTATGCTGGCCCCAGGTCAGTCCCGCGCCGTAGAAAAGTCCGATAGCCGCGGATGACATCAGGAACAGCCATAAGAGGTGGCGCTGCTCGCCGGCGTTCTTGAGCGCCGGACGAATTGCGCGCACTACCAGGAAGAGCCAGATCAGCAGCCCAACGAACAGCAGGATTTGCCACATGCGGCCGAGGTCGACGTATTCGTAGCCCTGGTGTCCCCACAGGAACGAGTTGCTGTCGCTCAGCCGGTTCATGATGCTGAGCCACTGCCCCGCCATCGATCCGACCACAATTACCAGCAGTGCGCTGAACAGCACGTTGACCCCGAGACGCTGGAACTTGGGTTCGTAACCGCTCACCAGCGGCCCGATGAAGAGTCCGGCGGCAAGCCACGCGGTGGCAATCCAGAAGATGCCCAACTGCACGTGCCACGTACGGGTGACGCTATACGGCAGAATGCTGGAGATTTTGAGCCCGTAGAAGCCGTCGCCTTCCACGCCATAGTGCGCGGTGATCATGCCTACAATGATTTGCGCCAGAATCAGCAGCGAGACCACCCAAAAATATTTGATGGTTGCGCGTTGCGAGGGGGTCGACACCCATGTACCCAACGGGTCCGAGGCGGGCAGCGTGCCGTGATCCGGCGAGTGCTCCTGCGACGCGTACCACCAGACCATCGCGCAGATTCCAGCCAGCAGCATGATGATGCTGACGCCCGTCCACATTACGCCCTCGCCCGTGGGACGGTTGCCGATCAGCGGTTCGTGCGGCCAGTTATTGGTGTAGGTAATGACGTCGTTGGGTCGGCGCGTGGCGGCGCTCCAGGAGGTCCAGAAAATGAAAGCGGCGAACTGCCGCATACGTTCGGGCGATCGCACCGCGCCTGCCGGGATTGCGTAGGGGACGTGTCCGTTGATAAAGACGTCGGAATAGTGTTTCAGGCAGCTCTCGAAGGCCTTGGCGCGTACCGGATCGATCACGATGTTGCCGGTGGCGGCGTCATAGGAGTTGCGACGATAGAGGGCTTCCAGCCGGCCGCGCAGTTTCGCCTGATCTTCCGCGGCAAGCTGAGCGTAGGGTTTGCCGAAATCCCTGCTCGCCCAATCTTCGAGGACGAACATGGCTTCGCGGTGCAGCCAATCCGCCGTCCAGTCCGGCGCGACGTAGCTGCCGTGACCCCAAATCGAACCCACTTGCATACCACCCAGCGATTGCCATACATTCTGGCCGCGACCAACGTCGCCGGATGGAATCACGACGGCGCCATCCGTGGCCACCACCTGATTCGGAATCGGGGGCATCTGCTGATAAATGCGCGTGCCGATCCAACCCAGAATGCCGAATGAAACGACCAGGACGATCGCGAATCCGGTCCAAAGCTTCCTCATGAAAACCCTCCAACCTGGCACAACTGCCAACAGGAGGTTAGCAATGGGCGTCCGAAGGCTCAGTGACTGAAGTCACACGCCCTGCGGAAAGCCTTCGGCGCGCACTTTCCACGTGGCAGGGAACGCCTTTTCGCGGGCCATATGGGCGATTGCCAACAGCAATCCGCCATTTCCAGGAAGATAGAGCGGGAGGCTGGCGCGCTGCCAGTTGTGGCCATTGGGCAGCCAGGTATTCTTCGGCGTGACCATGGCCAGCGCGTCAATCGCGAGTTCCGGCTCCTGCAGACTTGCCGCCGTCATGGCAACCATCGGATAATCCCAGCCCCAGGTGTCTTCCCACTTCCATTCGGCGAACACCTTCTTCAGGGTTCGGCGCATGGTCTCGCGATCCACCTTGCGTCCCGGCAACACCCCGAGCGCCGCCAGCATCGAAGGATGATCGCGATTGCGCTCCGTGAACGTCTGCGGACAATTCTCGTGGGCCAGATACACGCCGTCTTTCACGGACAGCGGCGAGAGCTTCGCACGAATCTCGTCCCATTTGGGCTCGGGCCCCAACCCGGCGCGCTGGCGCCAGCGCTGCGCGATGGCCAACCCGTAGTCCCAATATTCGAGTTCGTAAGTGGGATTCCACGTCTCGCGCGGCGGATGGCTCTCCTGCGCGGGAATGACCGGCGGTCCCAGGACGTAGCGCGAGTTCGCAGCGTCGTAATGCGCGTAGCTCGCCATGAACTCGGCGCTTGCGAACACGATTTCGCGATAGCGCGCCAGCATTTGTGCGGTAGGCTGCGAGGCGTAAATCAGTTCCGCCATGAGAATGGGGTGCGGCTGCTGCCAGATGAGAAATGGATTGATATCGCCCGGGCTGCCGCGTCCGTCCGCCGCGGTCATCTTGGGCCAGCGCGCGCCGGTATAACCCTGCTGCTTCGCCGTCTCCCGCGCGGAAGGCAGAATCGCCGCGTACCAGCCGAGGCTGCGCTCGAGCAGCGCCGGACGGCCCCATTTCGGGAAATGCGCGGCGTGCCAGTAATGCATCTCCAGGTGGTATTTGCCGTACCAGCTATTGCACGTCAGTCCCGTCTCCTGCGGAGGCAGCGAACCCGCGCACTGTATGGCTGTGAGGTACTGCGACAGGACGATGCGACGCTCCAACTCTCGCGCGCGCGGATCAGGGGCGGAGAGTTCGATCGCCGCGCCGGAATTCCAGAAGGCGGACCAATGGCGTGCACTCTCGGTGAATGCCGCCGCGGGACGAGGCGCACGCTCCTTGCCGCCGCGCTGGAATTGACACGAGAAGGCAAGCTGGTCCGACGCTGGCGTCAGTACGAAGCGATGCGCCGATTCCTGATGGATCGTCGCCGCGGTGTCCGGCCACGCAATCGATACCGTATACGTATCGGCATCGAGTTGCCGGCGCAATTGCAGGCTGGAAGCCGAGGAACCCGCCTTCGTCGTCTGGTGCCGTTCGGGATGTGCGAAATCGGCGGCGTGCATCAGTGGCGAGCCATAAGGAAACTCGAACACCACGGGCAACCGGCCCTGAATGCGAACGGCGATCGCATCTAGCGTGGGATGGCAGCAGGTCTCGACGACGACCTTGCGGCCCTGGTATTCGAATTCGCTGTGCAGTACGCCGGTCCATAGATCCAGCGTCTGCCGCACGAATCGCACGTCCTGCTGGCTGGCGATCGCAAACCCGATGCGTCCCAGGTGAAGGCGGTGCGGATTCTCGCGCAGCCAATCGTAGAGTTGCCGCTGCCCCGCCGGCGCCGCCGGATAACCCACTTGGCGGCCGAACGTATCGTACCCGGTCAGGCGATAGTCCGCAGGCCCCTGTCCCGTGGGGTTCGGAGTCGTGTGCCAGGCCCATTGCGATTGCGTGCACAGCGGCAACTGCGTTTCGTACGGCTGGGGAAAGGTCTGTAGCCCCGTAGGGTCCATCGTGAAGGCGAACTCCCCGTTGCCCACCGAGAGCGGAGAGCGCGGGTCCAGACCGCGCAACTCCGGATTGTGGCGCGCCACTACCTGCTTTCGCCAGTCGTCCGCGGTGGACTGAGCGGCCAGCGCCGCGGGCACGGAAGCAAGCAGCGTACGGCGAGACAGGGCCATGGGTACAGAGTACCTGAAGGCGCCTGGTCAGAATCGGGTGATCCGCGCGATTCGAACCGTGCGCGGAGACCCGGGCGAGATGTTGTTATTGCTATCGGCATTCTGGTAATAGCGCGGGCCGAACAGATTCTCCACATTCGCCTGCAGTCTCATCTTTTCGCCGAGTGGAACGAACACGGCCGCGTCCGCCCGCGTGTAGCCCGGCAACACCACCGTGTTATCGATTGCCGCAAACATGTCGGAGCGATTGACAATTCCGAGTCCTGTGCCCAGCCTGCGCAGAATCTGGTAATTGTTCCAGAGCGAGAAGGTGCGGTGCGGAACTTGCGCCACTTGGGCGCCGGTACGTGCGGCGGTGGTGGCGCTGGTCACGAAGGCGTCCTGCGAGGCGAATCCACCCGCGATTCTCCACTTGCTCGTGATCCTGCCGTTGGCTCCCAGATCGAAGCCGTTGGTGCGCTGGCTGCCGGTCTGCACAATCCGCGTGGGATCGTTGGGGTCTGTGGACCGGGTGTTGGTGCGGTCCAGGCGGTATACCGCGGCGGTCAACGCGAGCGCACCGTTCGCATCCCACTTGATGCCGGCCTCGTAGTTCGTAAAGCGTTCCGGCTTCATCTGCTGCGTGACTGTGGTCAGCGACGAAAACTGATCGCCCGAACTGGGCAGGAAGGATACGCTATAGCTGGTATATAGCGAAAGCCCGCCGGCGGGCTTGAACACCAAGCCCGCGCGAGGAGAGACCAGGTGATCCAGCCGCGTCAGGTTTTCGCCGGTGCGGTTGTTGCGATACTGCAGGTCAAAGCGGTCAAAGCGCACGCCGGCCAAAGCCTGCATCCAACTCGTAATTTCGACTTGGTCCTGCACATAGCCCGCTGCCAAATTGGTGGTCACGTGGTTATCCGCGTCCGTCGCGCTCTGGCGGAAGGTGACCGGCGTACTGATTACCGTCTGCTCATAGGGGATCGACATCGAAGTCGTGGCGTTGTTGAAATACCCGGTATTGCGGAAGTTGTCCGTTGCCTGGCGTCAGGCTTCCAGGCCGCCGAGTAGCGTGTGCCGCAAACGTCCCGTGTAGGCCGTGTATGTCACATCCGTCTGATTGAACATGTTCAGCCGCGCCGTAGCGTTGTTGTACGCCGACAGCGCAACCTGCGTGCGCTCTGCCGTCACGGCGCCCGGAACGAAATTCTGATACGAGCGGTCGTAACCCCCAAATTGGGTACGGTTGCGAATGTTCCATTTGCCGGCCTGGTGCTCGATCATGACTGAGCCGAGGTTCACGTTCGCGTTGACGTGGCTGTCTCCGGGTTTGCCGTAATACGTGGAGGCCGGCAGGTCGACTGGCCGTCCCTGGTAAGACGGAATGCCGCGGTCCGCCGCACGCTGGTCTTCAAAATCTTCGTAGCTCACGGTGGCCCTGGTGTTCTCCGTTTTGTCACACTTGACTCGTCCAGAGATACTGAAGATAGACCATGCCGGTACACCCAGCGTCAGGCATTCTTCCACCAGTGAATGGTTCGCTCAATCCCCTCTTCAAGAGAATGGCGAGGCGCCAGTCCCAAAGACCGCAGCAGGCCGATATCGGCGATGATTTCCTGAGGCTCACCGGTACGTGCCGGGAGGCCGCCGAACTGCACGAGTTCGAGTTTGCCGAGTTGCCCGGCAGCGGTCTCCACCACCTGCCGCACCGTGACGGGAACGCCGGAGCCGACATTAATGGGACCGCAAAAGGTCGAGACCAGCAGGTTCGACAATGCGAACGCGACGTCCTCTACAAAGACAAAGTCACGAACCTGACTTCCCTCGGTACATGCGGCGGGACGTCCGGCGAGCAGAGCTTGGATCACGGAGGGTAGCAGGCGGGCCGGGGGTTCGCCAGGGCCATAGGGAAAGAAGATTCGCACCCAGGCCGTCTCGATCCCGAGTTGCTCCCCCAGCATTTGCGAAGTCATCTGAAGAGAGATCTTGGAGGCGCCATAAAGAGTGGATGGGCGCGGCGGATCCGCTTCGCGAAACGTGCCGCCTTGGGACCAATCGTACTCCGCGCAACTGCCCACGCCCACCCATCGGCGCCCGCCAGAGGCGGCGAACGCCTGTATGAGGTCGAGCGAAATCTGCAGCCAGCGGACATTCTCCAGTCCTGTCCAGAATTTTCCGGGAGCCACCGACCAGGCCAGATGCAGCATGTGAGTGGGGCGCACTCGGGCAATCAGTTCGGGGCCCTCGCCAGCCAGCAGGTCGACGACATGGCCCTGCACGCCGGCAGGGTAGGCTTCGGGCCGCAAAGAGGCGGCGTGGACCGTGTGTCCCTGCGCCAGCAGGAGACGAATTACGGGCGTTCCGATGAAACCGCCCGCTCCGGTGATGAGCAGCTTCACGGCGCCAGGTCCGGGTAGGAGTTATCGCGGTCGGAAACAATCGCGGGGTGGATGGGCCACTCCACGCCAATCGCGGGACTCTGCCAATGCACTCCGGCGGAGAGTTCCGGGTAGTAGAACTCGCCCATCTGATAGAAGACTTCGGTATCGTCGCAGAGCGTTTGAAAGCCATGCGCGCAGCCCGGAGGAAGATACACGGCGACGCCGTCCTGCGCGCTGATCCGAACCGCCTCCCATTGCAGATACGTAGGCTGGTCGGGGCGCAGATCCACCACGACGTCGTAGAGCGTGCCGCGGGTGCAGCGGACCAGTTTCGCTTCAGGGTGAGGGTCCATTTGGAAATGGAGGCCGCGCAGAGTGCCGCGGAGGCGGTTCCAGGAAATGTTGCTTTGCGCCGTAAGCGGCAGCAACCCGTGAGCGGCGAACTCGCGCTCGCAGTAGGTGCGGGCGAAGAAGCCCCGGCTGTCTTCGACACGGTCAGGCTCAATGGCGAAAGCGCCCGAAATCCGCAACTCCCGGAAGTGCATCAGAACACCTCAAGCTCGGGAATCGTGACCACGAAGCGCCCGCCCCATTCGCGGATGTGGCTCATTTGCGAGGCCACTTCGTCGCGCAGGTTCCAGGGCAGAATCAGGACATACGCGGGCTTGGTTTCGGCGATGCGCTCGGGGCTGAAGATAGGAATGCGGGTCCCCGGCAGGAACATTCCCTGCTTGTGGGGGCTGCGGTCCACCGTGTAGGCAAGCAACTCGGGCCCGACGCCGCAGTAGTTGAGCAGCGTGTTGCCTTTGGCAGGCGCGCCATAGCCCACTACCTGATTGCCTTCGCGCTTTTGATGGATGAGAAACTCCAGCAGATCGAACTTGACCTTCTGTATCTTCGGGGCAAAGGAGCGGTACGCTTCGATCGAATCCAGATGCGCGGCGGATTCCATCCTGCGCACTTCCACGAGTTGCGCCGTGCCGATTCGGCTGGCGTCCTCGCGATGCTTGGCATAGATGCGGAGCGAGCCGCCGTGAGTCGGCAACTGGTCGACATCGAAGACTCCCAGGCCATGCTCGCCCATGACTCGCTCCACCGCGAGCAGCGAGAGATAGGAGAAATGCTCGTGATAGATGGTGTCGAACTGATTGTGACGGAGTAGTTGAAGCAGGTGGGGGAATTCGAGCGTGATAGTGCCCTGCGGCTTGAGCAAAATCTTGAGACCAGCGACGAACGAGTGCAGGTCAGGGACGTGAGCGAAGACGTTGTTGCCGGCGATCAGGTCGGCGGCGTGCCCTTCTTCGGACAACTGGCGGGCGGTCTGCTCGCCGAAGAACATCACGCGGGTCGGAACGCCATTACGCACCGCGACCTCGGCGACGTTGGCGGCGGGCTCGACGCCCAATACCGGAATGCCCTTGGCGACGAAGTATTGCAGCAGGTAGCCATCGTTGCTGGCGATTTCGACGACCTTGCTGTCCCCGGTCAGGCCAAAGCGCGGAATCATCAGATCGACGTACTGGCGGGAGTGCTCCAGCCATGCGGCGGAGAAGGACGAGAAGTAGGCGTAGTCCGAGAAAATGGCCTCAGGCGACTCGAACTCCTCCAATTGCACCAGCAAGCAGTTGGAACAGGCAAAGACACAGAGCGGGTAGAACGGCTCCATTCTGCCGAGGTGTCCGGGGGCAACGTAGGAGTTGGCAAACGGCGACATCCCCAGGTCCGCGAAGATCTCGGTGAGAGGGTGCGAGCAGAGCCTGCAAGCTTTTTGATTGCGCATGGGTGAGGGCGGTACGAAGTTCCCATTCTAACAGGGCAAGCACCGGCACGAAGCCGCGGCGGGCCGCGTTTGTAATGCGCGTGACGCTTTGAAGGCGCTGGCGCTGCCGCTTGGAAAGGGGTGCGGCGCGGCGGCTGGTACAATTACTGGAAATCGGTCTCCGCCGCGAAATCGAGCGTATACGAAGCCGCCAAAGGCGGGCTCTCACGGACGCGGAGGCAATCTTCCATATGAATATCTGGCAGGGTAAGCGGGTTCTGATAACCGGACACAGCGGGTTCAAGGGTGGCTGGCTATCCATGATGCTGCAGCGCGCGGGCGCCAGTGTGGCAGGCCTGAGCCTGCTGCCGAGTACCGAACCGAATCTTTTGGGCGTGGCGGGAATCGATGCGCTGGTGGAGTCGCATTTCGGGGACATACGCACCGCGGACGTGGTGGATCGCGCGTTCGCGGCCGTCAAACCGGAAGTGGTATTTCACATGGCCGCGCAGGCGTTGGTGCGCAAGTCGTATGCCGATCCCGTGGAGACCTTCACCACCAACGTGATGGGAACGGTAAACGTGCTGGACGCGGTTCGCCGCACGCCTTCGGTAATGGCAGTGGTCAACGTGACCAGCGACAAATGCTATGAAAACCGCGAGACCATCTGGGCCTACCGGGAGTATGACCCGATGGGCGGTAGCGATCCATATTCGAGCAGCAAAGGGTGCGCGGAACTGGTGGCCTCGGCCTACCGGAAGTCGTTTCTGGGGAGCTCTAAATTAGTCAGCGTGCGTGCGGGCAACGTGATCGGCGGAGGCGATTGGTCTGCCGACCGTCTGGTGCCAGATTGCGTCCGTGCCTTCAGCAGGAAGCAGGCGGTAGTGCTGCGTAACCCCGGCTCGCTGAGGCCCTGGCAGCACGTGCTGGAACCGCTGGCGGGATACCGGATGGTGGCGGAGGCGCTATTGGCGGGCAAAGAACTCGCGCCGGCCTATAATTTCGGGCCCTCACAGGAACAGACGCAACCGGTGGGAACGGTGGTGCGCGCGGTGGCGAATTGCTGGGGTGAGGAGGCCGGGTGGGAGCAGGACTCACAGCCTTCGCCGCCGGAAGCCAAAGTTCTGGCGCTCGATTCCACACTGGCCCGAACTGGGTTGGGCTGGATGCCGCGCTTGAGTCTGGAAGAATGCGTCGAGTGGACCGTGGAGTGGTACAAACGCCACTTGGCGGGCGAAGATATGGGCCGATTTACGGCGGCGCAGATCGAGATCTATCAGGCCCGCTAGCGCGGTCCAACACCGGTAGATTGCATGCGGGCATCCGGGGCGAAGTTCCGGTTCAGCAGACAGGCTCTCCGGTTGACGATGAAGTTTGGCCGCCGCATGCCGTTCTTATAAATGCGGGCGATGTAAAGGCCAAGCCCCGTCAGCATGGCGATCAAATAGACAAGGTCCAGGGTTACGGAGAGGTGAAATCCTCTGGTGTCGCCGCTGCGGACGTCCCAGATCGCCAGCCCTACGTTGATCAAGATGATGAACGGCAAGAGGTAGGCGGCGAGCCGCATGAGCACGGTGGAGGCGGTCAGAATTCCGGCCACCGCGAAAATGGTCATGCCCAAGAGATTGTAATGGGTCTCGCCGGCGACGCGCTTCTGCCTGGTGTAGGGAATTCCGAAACGGACAAAGCCGGCATAGCCGATTTCGGCGCGCAGAAACGGAAAGCTGGTTTGGTTCAGCAGAATGGCTTCCCGAACTTCGGCCGTGATGAGGGAGAACTCCGCCATGAACAGGATGATGTCCATGTCCGCGGACGCGCCCAGGACGTGATAGAAAACCGCCCGCAGTTTCTTGATGACCCACGGCTCCGGGCGGTCCAGTCGAATGCCGTAGACGATGTCATTGCCGTCCTGCCAGTGCCGCAGGAACTCGGGAATCAGCTCGGGCGGGTCTTCGCAGTCCACGTCGATCACGATGGAGGCGTCCCCCGCAGCGTAGGTGAGGCCCGCCTGGAGGGAAGCCTGATAGCCGAAGTTTCGAGACAACGTGACCAACTGTACGGACGGATCTTTCTCGCGAAGCCCGGCGATGATTTGAGCGGTGGCGTCCGTGCTGGCGTTGTTGGTGAAGATCAGTTCGAAATCGAAGTGTTCGCGGGCGGGTGCGACCGCCTTCCGCAGACGCTCGTAGAAAATGGGGATTGTGTGTTGCTCGTTGTAGACAGCCGAGATGATGGAGACTAGTTTTCGCAAGCTGAAACGAAGATTAGCACACTGGTTGCGTGGAGCCGAAACTTGCGTGAGCACGGCTTCGAAAACCAGTTCGAAGCCCGGTTTACTGGAATCTCGCAGGTGTCTGCGGGGCACACGCTTGAGTTCTTGCTCCAAACGTAGGCAACACCAGTGGCGGGCGGCGCTGCTGCTCCGTTCGACGCCGGCCGCTCCCGGCGCACCGAGCCTCAATTGACGACTGCACTAGGCGCCCGGGGCGCGATATCCGCACAATGCCAGATGAGAGGCGCAGCAAGTTGCTGTTCAAGAACTCCGCTCATCGCAGCGGAACCAACTTCGGCTGGACTTGGAAAGACATTGCGAATGCTCGCCATTTCCGACATCCACGACAACGTCGGGTTGCAGCAATATCTCGCCTCCCTGCCAGCCTGCAAATGATCAACCGGTTCAAACAGTCCCTTTGCTACCTGCTGTTGAAGAAACACCGCACGTGCAAACAGTGCGTCCGCCTCATCCCGCGCCTATTGGCCGCCATCCAGCAGATCAGACAGGCGCGCCTTCCCCAGTTGGTCGTTCTCGGTGAAACCCTGGAATCCTGGAAGGAAGAGATCGCCTGCATGTGGCGCTTCACCAGGAACAACAGCATCACCGAAGGCTTCCACAACAAGATGGAAACCATCAGCAGAGTTGCCTTTGGCTTCCGCAACTTCGAAAACTACCGGCAACGGGTGAAGGTGTTATGTTCTTAGATGTTCTGGGATTTCGGGGTTGGTCCCCCGTTGTTGGCGTAGAGCCGGGGACTATGTCTCCAAATTATCGATTCTAATGGTCGGGGCGGGGCGATTTGAACGCCCGACCCCCTGCGCCCAAGGCAGGTGCGCTACCAGGCTGCGCTACGCCCCGACATGCCTTCATTCTACACTACTTCCTCAATCCAACCTTTTTGGTACAACAACCCACATTCTGCGATACACTACCTGGAACCAACGGCCCCTGTCTGAGTTTTTGCTGTGAGGGGAGGGATACTTGCGACTTTTGATTGCAGCCACTTGCCTGGCCTTCCTGGCACAAGGTCAGAGTTCCCGTCCGGTCGCTGGACGAATCCGCATTGAAAAAACGGCATCGGGACCCGTCCGCTTTGCCCCCGCCGAAATCGTGGCGTGGGCGGGCGACCAGATTCACTGGTTCAACGACACCGGCGAACTCCACGAGCCCGGCATCCTCAAGAAAGATGGCGCCTTCGTGGCCTTCCTCGAAGAGCCCGTCGCCGTTCACGCCACGTCCGCCGTATTCTCCCCCCTCGCACGCATCGACAAGGGCAAGAAGCAGATCGCGTTCACCATCCCCTATTTCTGCCGCCTCCATCCCGGCGAAAAAGGCATCATTCAAGTCATCCCCACACCGTAGGCACCTCAAACTCATGTCCCAACCCAATTCCGATACGCCCTCCCGCCGGCAGTGGCTGACTCAGATTGCCGCCACGGTGTCCGGCGCAACGCTTGCTGGCGCGCTTCCGGCCGCGGAATCACCTGAGCCCGCCGACGCCGCGGCGACCTGCCCCGCCAGGGGCGGAGTCCCCGAGATCGGCGGCACACTCCCCGAAATCGCCGAAATCGCCAGCGGACCCGACCGAGTGCTGCGCGCCACCATCACCGTGGACGACGAGGTTCGCTCCGTGTGGATGTTCCGCAACAACCCGGAGAATCCCTTCCAACTCAATCCGCCGGTTTGCCGCGAAGGACATCCGATGCGCTATTTCGCGGGTGCTCCCACCGGCGGCAAGCGCGTCTGGCCGGTGGCCAAGGGGGTGCCTGCTCCGGGACCCACCCTACGCGCCCGGGTCGGCGACACCGTGCAAATCACCCTGCTCAATCACGTGGACGCGAAGAGCTTTCCCAACACGCTCGATCTGGCCGAGCAGGGCAAGAGCACAGGCTGCGACGTGAGCACCACGCTGCTGGGCGACCCTGGGCAGGAAGAACGCCAGCAGGTGTACCCCATGGCCGATGTCGAGCCCGATTGCTTTCATGGATCGAGCACCGCCAACCTGCACTTTCACGGCTTCCATATCAGTCCCGGCACCATCGGCGACAACGTGCTGGTACAGGTGCGGCCTTCGCCGCGCGATCCCAAAACCAACCAGCCGTTGATCACCGAAGCCACAGTGCGCAAGTCGTTCCAGGAAGTCTTCGATATGTGCGGGCACGGTCACAACCCGCGCAAATGGGAAGACATGCCGCGTGCCTGGCGCGACACGCAGGACCAGTTGCTGAAGGCCTACGACGCGCAGGTGCCCATCGCCAAACTTTGGGAGGCGAACCAGAAGGCCATCGCCGCGGGCGAGTGGCCGCAATATCACATCGGCGGCTATGCCAGTTGCTTCCGCATCACGCCCGAGAAAATGCCGCTCGGCGCCGATGGCGAGACGGTCACGATGGCGCAATCGCCCGGCACCTTCTGGTATCACTCCCACAAGCACGGCTCCACGGCGTTGAACTCGCTCAACGGCATGGCCGGCGCGTTCATCGTGGAGGGAGATTACGACGATAAACTGCGCGCCTTCTATGCTCCCCAAAAGCTCGAAGAGAAGGTGCTGGTGCTGCAGCAATACGGTCCGGGCCTGAACCTGCAGACCACCCCCGCGCCCAATGCGTCGCGTCAGGGAACCCAGCAGGGACAACTGGTGTTCGTCAACGGCTTGGTGGAGCCGGTCCTCAAAATGCGCCCCGGCCAGGTGCAACTGTGGCGCGTACTGAACGCCTGCCATCAGGCGGGGGTTGCAATCACGGCGATCACGCCCGCCACCGCCCAGGCGCTAGCCGCCGCCGGGAAAGGCGCGGCCGGGAGTGCCACGTTCCAATGGAAGCAGACAGCGCAGGACGGCATCCAATTAAGCTGGGGCAATTTTTCCGCGGAATCCAATCGCAACCCCAGGGTGATGCTGAGTCCCGCCAATCGCGCGGATTTCCTGGTGCAGGCGCCGTCCGCTCCCGGAATCTACGAGGTTCAGGCGGATGTCATGCCGACGATTCCTGGCGTTCCGTTTGCACCGCTCATGATCGTTCAAGTGGAAGGCGAACCGGTGCAAACCGCGCTGGGTTTCCCGGCGCGCCAGCAGGATTTTCCCACTCTTCCCTCTTCGCTGAAGGACATCGATCCCGCGACCACTCATCTACGTCGCCAACTGACGTTCGATACTTTGAGTTTCCGCGGCAACGGGCAGCCCGGCCAGGGCCAGGCACTGGGCCGCGCGGGTTACCCCGGCATGCGCCCCAGCCTACACACCATCGACGGCGAACAGTTCCAGAACAACCGCATCAACCATGTGGTTCTGCAGGACACCTGCGAGGAATGGCTGCTGATCAACACCACACGGATTCCGCAGGTGCCTCCTCCGTTGATGCCGCCGCCACCCGCGGGAACGCCCCCTCGCCCCGCCGATGCGCCTCCTCCGATCTCGCCCCTGTTGGCCTTCGCGCACCCCTTCCACATCCACGTGAATCCGTTCCAGGTGGTGGAGATTTTCGATCCCATCACCATGGACGAGCCGAAGGTGTACGAGAAGGACTTCGTCTGGTACGACACGATCGGAATTCCGCCCGCCTACAATTACTACCCCAATGGCAAGCCGCGCCTGGATAGGGAGGGCAAGCAGACCTGGGTGAACGGCTACGTCAGGTTCCGTTCGCGCTTTGCCGATTTTTCGGGTTTGTTCGTGCTGCACTGCCACATTCTGGCGCACGAAGATCGCGGCATGATGCAACTGGTGCAGGTGGTGCCGGCCAAAACCGTCGCCGAACATTACCACTAAGCGTCAGAACTGTACACGCAGGGAAAGTTGAATCAGGCGCGGACCGCCCGTTGCGCCGCCCGTGGTGCCCACCGAGGTCGAGACGGCCGAGCCTAGGGTTTGCGTGATCCGCCCGAAACTGGCGTTATTCAGATCGGCCACCGGATTGGCGAAGTTGGTATGGTTCAGCGCATTGAAGAAATCGGCGCGCGCCTGAAGCCGCACCCGCTCCGTCAGCGCCAGCCATTTCGCAATCGCGACATCCACATTCCGCATGCCGGGGCCGTAGTATTGGTTGCGCCCTGAGGTGCCCGCCCGGCCGGCAAACGCGGCGGCAAACCAAGAGGTGTCGAAGGCCGCGTCGGGGTTGGAAAAATTGACCGGCAGCGCGCCCGCTTTGATGACGTCGGGACGATTCCCGCCATTGGGGCTGACCCCGGAAGTCATCTGATTGAAGCCGCTGGAATCGGGGCCGCCATTGACCACCGTGAACGGCAGGCCGCTTTGCATCGTGATCACTCCGGAAACTGTCCATCCCCCCGCGAGCGTCGCCGGCAGCATGCGCGGACGCGGCACTTCGAGCAGGTAGAGCAGCACGAAGCGCTGCCGCGTGTCGAAGGCCGAGGGGCCGTGCTCCAGGCGCAGATTCGTGGCGTCTACAGGCGCGCCGGGTTCTCCTGGCAGATTGCCCGAACCGAAATACGACGAATTGTAGTCCAGCGATTTGCCTGCCGTGTAGGACGCCCTAAGGAATTGCCCGCTGGCGTTCACATTGGCAGTCAGCACGGCGGCGTTGTAGTTGGAACTGCCGATGGATTGAGCCACCTGCGCCTGATTGAACTGGTTGTAGGGGAAGACCTGCTCGTTGGGAGCAAGCGGTCCCCGGCGCGAGGCGTCGCGCACGATTACCGCGGGTTGGTTGACATCGATATACATTCCCAGCGCGCGGCCACTGCTGCCCTGATAATCGGCCTCTAAAGAAACCGCGCGGCCCAAGGCGGTCTGCACACCCAGATGGTAGATGTAGGCAAAGGTATTGCGGAGATGCGGATCCACACCCTGGAAAGTCAACACCCCCGCCGTGGGCGTGCCGGGTCCCTGCTTCCCGACATTGGAAATCAGCGGCACGTTCTGATCGAATGCCAGGCTCCAGGGGAACTTCGCGGGCTGAGTGACGTTGGCCGTCTGCGTGGTCTGAATGTTCCGCGGGACGTTGAGCGCCATGGCGGCCGGCACGTTATTGAAGAGTTCATCATAGGCCATGCGAAAGCCGCCGCGCAGCACAGGGCCGCGACTGGCGGGCGACCAGGCGAAGCCCACCATCGGCGCCACATTATTGCGATCGGCAAACACGCCGGAAGCGGGGAGCGCGAGCGGCGCGGGACGGTAGGTGAGCGCCGCCGGACCTCGCAGCGCGGAATCGATCCCGACCAGCGGTCCGCCGCCCACCACCACGGGTCCGACGCCGGGCACGAAATTGGTGGCGCGGCCCTCGCGTTCGGCGATTGCGGAGGCAGCCTCGTAGCGCAGTCCAAGCTGCAGGGTGAAGCCGCCTGAGCGGAACTCGTCCTGCACGTAGGCGTCCCACGGGTAGCGCGTCCAGGCGGATTGCGTATTGCCGGTGCGGAAGGTGGCCGTGTTGATTTGCCCCCGCGCAAAATCCGCGAAGCTCTGGAAATTGATGGTGCCACGTTCGGCGCGATTCAGATACCTGCTTAGCGATTCGCGCCGCGCATGCGCTCCCCATCGCAGCGTGTGGCGCGTAGCCCCGATTGGCGCGTGGCGGGAGAGGTTATCGAAGATTTCGTAGGTGCGCGACGTGCGGCCCTGCGGAAAATTGGCATTGGCGCCGAGCGCCGCGAAGCCGCCGCCGATCGAGAGGGACGGCAGGCCGCCATTCAGCGGGTCGCGGCGGCTATCCACGGCGCCCGGCAGCGGTGCACCCGAGGAATCGGTAAAAATCGCGGCGGCATTCAGCGCCTGATCCTGCGGCACCCGTGAGGTGGAGTTACCCGAAACACCCAGGCGAAATTCGTTGAGAAACGTGGGGGAGAACGCGTGGACCTCGTTCAGCGCCAGCGAAATCTGCGCCAGCGGTCCCCGGTTGCCCCCACTCAGCGGCGTGGCGCCTGGCGCGACAGTCGCGCCCCAATATTGGGTCCAGCGCGCGGAGAGTTGGTCACGTTCGGACAGGCGATGATCCAGACGAAGCAGGCCGGTATTGTCGGAATCGATGCTGCGCGGCGCGGATATGTAGTTGGCCGCACCGGTGGTATTGGGCAGCGGCCAGTAGGCAAGCAGGCGCTGCGAGATTGCATCGGTCACGGTCGCGCGCTGCGCTTCAGTCGGCACCAGGGTCACCGTGACGGCCGACGCGGCCTGCCGGAAACCCTCGTACGACGCGAAGAAGAAGCTGCGGTCGCGGACTACGGGGCCGCCCAGGGTCGCGCCGAACTGGTTGCGGTGGAGCGCGGCGGGTTCGCCGGACTGTTTGTTAGTGAAGAAATCCGCCGCGTTAAACACGGTGTTGCGCAGGTATTCGAATGCCGCCCCGTGAAGTGTATTGGTGCCGCCGCGAGTCACGATGTTGACCTGCGCACCGGCGCCGCGCCCGAATTCGGCCGGAGCGGCGCTGGTCTGCACCGCGAACTCCTGCACCGCGTCGGAGATGCGAAACAGGTTGAGCGGGCCGTTGGTCTGCGTGTCCTGATTACTCACGCCGTCGAGCAGGTAAACGTTCGATTGCGAGCGCATGCCAGAGGCGTTGAACCCGCCGCCCTGTGTTCCCGGACCGGCCGCGAGAACTCCGGGGGCGAGCAGGGAGAGGTCCAGAAACTGGCGGCCATTGAGCGGCACGGCGGCGATGGCGCGAACTCCGGTGAAACTGCCGAGCGTCGGGTCACCGCTTTCAGCCGCCGGGTGCGCCTCTACCACGACGCTCTCGGCGAGTTCTCCCACTTCCAGCACGAAATCGGCACGCACCGCGCGATCGACCTGCACCACCGCTTCGGAGACGTGGGCGCGCTTGAAACGGGGCGCTTCGACCGTCAGCGACCACGCGCCGGGCGCGAGTTGCAGGAACCGGTACGAACCGGCGGCATCGGACACGGCTACAGCGCTGAACTTGGTTTGCAGATTGGCGGCTAGGATCCGCGCGCCCGCCACTGGCGCACGCGAGACGTCCGTGATGGTGCCGCCGATGGCACCGGTGGGCGATGCCACGGCGCGCGCGGCGCACCATACCAGCAGTAGCGCCATGCGTTGAAACCGGAAATGTGATGCGACGTCCAAGGTCGCGATTATACCGGATTAGGGCCGTTCAGTACGCGCCGCGGCCCAACAGCACCGTTCGCACAGTGCGGAGCAGGATCTTGCCATCCAGCCAGAGCGTCCAACTCCGCAAATACCGGACATCGAGTTCCACGCGGCGGTGATAGTGGGTGTCGTTGCGCCCCGAAACCTGCCACAGCCCGGTCAGGCCCGGCAACACCTGGGAGTAGAGGGCAAACGCGGGTCCATATTTGCCCACTTCCTCGGGGACGATCGGGCGCGGCCCCACCATGCTCATATCGCCGCGCAACACGTTCCACAATTGCGGCAGTTCGTCGAGGCTGGTTTTGCGGAGGAAACGTCCGGCGCGCGTGATTCGCGGATCGTTGCGCAGCTTGCGCGTCGCATGCCACTCGTGCGCCGAGCCCGGATTGCGGTCGAGATGCTCCTGGAAAGCGGCGTCGCCGGCCGCCGTCATGGTGCGGAATTTCCAAAGGCGGAACGGGCGGCGGCCCCGGCCAAGCCGGGTGTGGCAGAAGAACACCAGACCGCGCGAATCCAGCATGATCGCGAGCGCGATCAAAACGCCCAACGGCAAGGCCAACAAGGCCAGCGTGAGTGCGAACACGATATCGAAGAGACGCTTCAAACGCTGCGAAGTAGGCGAAAACAGGGCGCCGCGGCGGAGCGTCGGGATAACGGTAAGCGCGCTGCCGAAAGATTGCGCACCACGCCTGGGAAGCCGGGGATCAATTACTTGCCGTGCGTTCGCGGACCGTTCCATAAAGCGCAACCGTCTTTTCCAACATCAATTCGAAGCGAAATCGCGCTTCGTAAGCGTCACGGCTGGCTCTCCCGTAGGCCGTTCTCGCACGCTCATCCACAATCAACCGCCGGATCGCGGTAGCAAAAAGCCCGGCGTCAGATTTCGGAATCAAGAGTCCATTAGTCCCATTATCCACCATTTCGGCGACGCCGCCAACCGCGGAGGCCACGATTGGGAGCCCCGCGCGCATCGCCTCCAACAGGCTCCGGGGCAGAGCTTCCGACCGACTGGCCAGCACGAAACACGCGGCGCGCGCCAGCACCGGCGCGGGGTCGGGCAGGTATCCATGAAAACGCACTCTGCCCTCGATACCGAGCCTCGCGGCGAACGCGCGGCAGTCCTGCTCCAACGGACCGTCGCCCACCAGGTCGAGTTCCCAGGCGGCATCCCGCAGGCGGCTCATGGCTTCGAGCAGCACCGGGTGCTCCTTGGGCTCATCGAAGCGTGCCACCGACACGATGCGGCAAGGCGATGCCCCGGGCGATGCCCGTAGTTCGGGCGCCACGTCCCGCACGCCGTTGTAGATCACGTGCAGGCGCTCGGGCGGCGCGATCCGGTAGACCAGCGCCAGGCGGCGCTCAGCTTCACAGACGCAGACGATGTCCTGATTCCAGCGCCCGGCGGCGCGCTCGGCGAGGCGCGCCAGCAGGCGGACCGGAGCCCGGGCGCGCTTGCCCACCGAAAGCCCGTGCGGCGTATAAATGGCAGGAATGCCCATACGTGCGCAGACTGCCCGCGCGATCCACCCGGCCTTGGCGGTATGCGCGGAGACCAGATGGGGCCTGAATTCGTGCAGCACCTGCGCGAATTCGAAAGCTGCCCGGGCATCGTGATAGGGCGACAGGGAGCGACCCATGTGCGCGAGGGACCGGAACGGCACGCCTGCCGCACTCAGTTGGGCGGTCACCTGCCCCGTGCCGCCCAAAAAGACCTGCACTTCGTGCCCGCGCTCCAGCATCGCGCGCGCCAGGTCGCGCACGTGTACACTGGCGCCGCCCACGGCATCGGCACGCGTGATCGCGTAAGCGATTCGCATTAAAGCGCCTTCCGCGATACCACTACCAGAAATGCCAGTTTGCGGAACAGCGCGGCGGCCACGGAGCGCAGCGGCGCCAGTTCCAGCAGGTGCGCCAGCGGCGCCCGCCACGCTTCGTCGCGCAGGCGGTAGCGGATGTAGTCGGCCTCCCGCAATTCACTTTGGAAATGGGCATCGAACGCGCGCCAGATCTCGCGCCGAGAACGGTAGAACGTGTAACTGTCGATCCAGCCCAGCTTATCGACGGCCCATTGGCGGCAAGTGGGCGCCTGCTCTTTCCAGGTACCCAGGCCTACCGACCTCAACGCCCAGGTATACAGAAATCGCGAGCGAGAGTTCTTTGGAAAGCGGTGCGCCAGCGGGATTCCGATATGCCCTTCGCGCAGCACATCGCGCGAGGGAAAGAGGCTGAGCAGGGTACCGCCCGGCTTCAGCACGCGGTCTAACTCGCCCAGCGTGGCAGCCAGGTCCGGCACATGCTCCAGCACCTGATTGTTCGTCACCAGGTCGAAGGAGGCATCGGGGAATGCCAGTCGGCCGCCCTGGCTCTCAATAATCGCGGTGCCGAGCAGGCCGGCTTCTGCGGCCCGAGCGCGATCCTGCGAGCCTGCATAGAACACGTCGGAGCCCACCATGTTCAAGCCGGCCGCACGTGCTGCCGCCACCACAGCACCCGCGCCGCAACCGAAATCGAGCATCGCGGCTCCCGGGCGCCGTTGCGCGTAGGCTCGGGCGAAATCCAGCACGAAGCGGTTGGTGACGTCCATCGCAGAATTACGCCCACCCCAGCAACTCGCGGTAGGTCCGCTCCCATTCTATGATCACCGTCTCCACACCGAACTTCGCATGCGCGCGCCGGCGCGCCGCCTCGCCCATGCGGACCCGCTCCGCTGCCGGCAGCGAAGAGAGACGCTCCATGCCGGCGCGCAGCGCAGCGCCATCGGAGCACGGCACGACGAATCCCGTCTCCCCCTCGGCGATGCATTCCCGCGCGCCGCCTGCAGCGGTCGCGACAGCGGGCAGTCCGCTGGCCGCGGCCTCCAACAGCACCAGGGGCAGGCCTTCCACCAGCGAAGAATGCACGAACCCGTCGGCGGCATTCATCAACGCGGGCATGTCGTCGCGCACTCCAAGAAACTGCACGTTGACGGAGAGTTCCGCCGCCAGTTGGCGCAGGCGCTCCCCATCGGGCCCTTCCCCGGCAAGCAGCAGCACCGCCTCGTCTCCCGCTGGGAAGGCCCGCAACAGCGACATGTAGTCTTTCTTCCACATCAGGCGGCCGGCCGCCAGCCAGGCAAAACGCGGTCCGATGGCTAGAGCGCGCCGCGTGCGTTCGCGCAACTCCCCATCGGGCCGGTAGCGGCTGGTGTCCACGCAGTTGGGAATCACGCGCAGTTTGCCGGCGCGTACAGCGCGCTGCCCAAGGTGCCGCTCCGCGACTTCCCGCGAGACGGCGATCACCAGGTCGGACAGCGGGTCTGTAAAGCGGTAGACGCGATCGCGCAGGCGTACGTCCGGGTTTTCCCGGCTGCTTTCGGCCACGCTGTGCAGGTGCGAGATCACGATGGGCACTGGGCACAGCAAGCGTATGGCGCGCGCCGCCAGGTTGGCGTGGAACATGTGGCTGTGGAGAATCTGCGGGCGCAACTCGCGGAGGTAACGGATCAGCCGGAACACGTCTTGCCGGGCGACGCGTCCGGGCCGCATGTCCAGCGACCTTACCGGCACACCGGCGGCCGACAGTTCCGCGGTGAAGGCCGTGGGCGCCACTAGCGACACCACGCTCATTTCCCAGCCGCGTTTTCGTAGCGCGGTGGCGCATTGCGCAATCTGTGCGTCCGCGCCGCCGAACCCGAGGCTGGTGGTCAGCAGCGTCACCCGCGTCATCGCCCCGCCTCCTGCATGCGCCGCTCGTATAGTTGCGCATACGCGTGGAGGGTCGCCGTCCGATCAAAATGCGCCGCTCGCGAGAAAGCGGCGGCGCCCATCGCCCCGCGGCGTCCGACATTCTGCGCCAGTGCGGCCATCGCGGCGCCCAGTGCAGCGACGTCGCCGGCGGGCACCAGGGTTCCGTTGACGCCGTTTTCCACCACGTCGGGCACGCCGCCCACTGCCGTAGCCACCACCGGCAAATGCGCCGCCATAGCTTCGAGCGCGGCCATCGGAGTGCCTTCCCAATCCGACCCCAGCGCGAATACGTCACATGCCGACAGCAGTTCCACCACGTCCTGACACAGCCCCAGGAAATGTACCCGCGCGCCGATCCCTGCTCTGGCGGCCCCTTGCCGCGCCGTTTCCAACAGCGTGCCCTCGCCGGCCAAGATCAGGTGCATGGCCGGCACGTCCCGCGCCACCGCGGCGAATGCCTGGATGAGGTGCAGCGGGTTCTTCTGCGCTTCCAGTCGCGCCACCGAAACCACCAGGCAATCGCCTGCGCCGAAGCGGTGCCGGGTGCGCCACGCCTCGCGCGCTTCCGGCCGGAAGCCACCCTGCACATCCACTCCGTTGAAAATCACTGCCGCTGGCTCGCGTCCGTACATCCGTGCGAACGAACGCGCCACCTCGGGAGAGATCGCCACAGCGGCCGCTCCCTGGCGGAATGCAAAGCGATGGATGGCTCGGCCAATCACGTCCACTTCGTGCCCGGCCATATTGTGAACCGTGTGCACCACCTGGCGAAACCGCTTGGGAAGAAGATAGCGCATCACGTAAGAATGGGTATGCAGAATGTCGGGGCGGAAACTGTCGATCACCTGCTCCACGCGGCTCCACATGCGCGGGTCGAGGCCGCGGCCCTTGCCCAGATGCCAGACGGGTACCGCGTCATCTTCCAGCATGGGTTCGAAGCCGCCGGGGAAGGCGTCGTAGAGGGAAATCACGGCGGTCTCGAACCCTTCGCGCCGCAGGCCGCAGGCCAGCGACACGGCCAGGCGCTCCGCCCCGGCGCGGCGCAAAGATGCCAACACCTGCAGCACGCGAAGGCTCACTTCTCCCGCTCTCCCGCTGCGAACGTGTTCGCCCATGCCGTCATGATCAGTCCGACGATCAGCCACGTCGGCTTGCGCTGCTCCCAGGTCAGCATCGAAACGCCCACCGTCCAGACCACCAGCGTGGTGAGCCACAGCGCCCGCTCCGAGGGCCCAAGCATCCACGCCCAGAACACTACGATCGAGAGCATAATGCCGAACAACAGGCCGCCGGGAATTCCGCTCTCCACCAGGATAGAGAGAAAGGTGCCGTGCGTAGTAAACGGTGCGCCGGCCAGCGTGGAAGTGCCCAGCCACGGCTTGGCAGCCTCGGGGAAGGCGGCGATGCCCACGCCGAGAGCCCAATGCCGGCGCAGCAGTTTCAGCCCGGTCTTCCAGAAGGCGGTGCGCCCGTGGAAGGTGCCAGTGATGGCTTCCTGCGGCAAGGTCGCCAGGCGCTGGCGTGAAGGTTGGGGCGCCAGCCTCACGATGCTCAGCACCAGTAACAGCGCCAGTCCGACGCCGGTGACACGCTGCGGCGTGATGGCCTTGCGCCAGGTGATGGCCGAATAGAGGAAGGCCACGCAAGCGGCGCCCAACGCGGTGCGCGACCCGGTAAGAATCACCGCCGCCAGGATCAGCGCGGCGGCCAGTCGGACGGCCCACACCGCGCGCCCGCGGGTGGTGGCGGCGAGATAGAGGCAAATGGGCACGGCCAGCGCCAGGGTGACGCCCATGTCGTTGGGGTCGAAACCGGGGGCCGCGTAGCGCCGGTAATAGGTTTGTTCGCGCAACGCGTAGCGGACCATGGTGAACAACGAACTGAATGCAGCGCCGGTCACGTAGGCACGCAACAGCCAGGTTTGCACGCGCGGCGTCCGGCAGCGCTCCCACAGCACCCAGAGCATACCCCAGAGTTGCACCATGGTGGCCGCCCGTTCCAGCGAGGCGGGCCGCGAAAAACTCCAAAACACGGTGAGCGCGCACCACGCCACATACGCGCCCGCGACAAGCAGGACGGCGTTGAGCGGCCGCAACCGGCGCGTCCACAGCACCGCGGCCAGCGTGGCCGCGAATGCCGCCACGCCGAGGGTGCGTGAGATGGTGGCGCCGCCGAAGATCAACAGGCTTTTTTCGAGCGGCAGGGAAAGCACCAGCAGCCACACCAGCGCCCACGCGACACGCTCCAGCCAGACGGGAACGGTCCTCACGCCGCCACCTCCCGCAAGGCCCGCCGCAGAATCAAAGCACTCTGCACCAGCGACGCGCAGATCACCGATGCTACCGAGCCGCGCGCGTAAGTAAGCGATCTCTTCACGCCGCCACCCCCCGCAAGGCCAGCCGCAGAATCAACCCGCCACCCGCGATCTGCACCACCGACGCGCAGCCCAAGAGACCACGGTAAAGATCGCTCACTGTTACTACCGAGGCGCGCGCGTGAGCAAGCGATCTCTTCACGCCGCCACCCCCCGCAAGGCCCGCCGCAGAATCAAAACACCCCCCGCAATCTGCACCAACGATGCGCATGCCAACGCCAGCGCCCCTCCGGGAAGCCCCAGGCGAGGCACCAGCACCCAACTCGCGAGCCCCGCAGTGGCGGCCGCCAATACATGCAGCGGCGCTTGCGGCGCGAAGGCCCGCGTACTCGTGACCACGTACCCCAACGCGCTGGCCGCATAGCTGGCGGTGCCCGCCGCCATAATCCAGACCAGCAGGCCCGCATCTTTGGCGAATGCGGGACGATAAATCCAACCGAGCAACCACGGTCCCAACAACACCGAGCCCACGATCCCAGCCGCGCCCAGCAGCAGCGCCATGCCCACCAACTGCCAGGCGAGACGCTGGAAGCCGCCCCTTTCCCCCGCACTGCGATAGCGTGCCAACCGCGGCGTGGCGGCCTGCCCTAGCGCATTCACCGCCGTGGCGCCCACCGTCATCAACGATGCGACGGCAGCGAATTCGCCAAGCGCGCTGGCGCCGAATTTCTGTTCGATCGCGTAGCGCGGCAGATTGGCAGTCAGCGAGATCAGCATGAGGACCGCGCCCAGCGGCGCCGCGGTCCACAGAATGCCGGCCTGGGCGCGCACCGTGGTCCGCGTCAACGACTCTCCCGCCGACCCCACCGGCACGTCATAGGCGAGCAGCACCACAATGCGGACCAGCGCCATCGCGACGACAGCGCGCCACAAACTCCCCGTGATCCACAACGTCGCGCCCAGGCCCAACACCGAAAGCAGGCCGCGGGCGGCCACCGAATACGCCACCAGGTCCATGCGCTCCCGCCGCTGTAGCAGTCCGAAATAGACGTCGCTCACATTGTCGGCGCTCAGCGCGGCGCCCAGTGCCAGGGTGATCGCGGCGCGCTCCCAGCCGCCGCCCAGCGCGAGTGCCAGCACGCCGATCGCAGCCAATCCCGCAGCGGTGGTGGCAAGTCGCACCGCCAGATAGTCGCCGAAAGGATGCCGGCGTGTCACATCGGTGGCCAGAATCGAGCGCAGGTTCAGATGGGAAAACATGGCGACGGGCGTCACCGCGGCCAGCGAATACGCGTAGGTGCCAAGCATCTCGCTGCTGCCCAGCTTGCTGATGAGAATCAGAATGGCCCACTGGCTCGCGGCAAAGACTACGTTGCTGGCCAGGGTCGAGGCGAAATTGGCTCCCAGGGAGACCGCCGGCCGGTGCGGGGATTTGCCCTGCTGCTCGCGCTCGCCGTCCGTACTAATCATGCGCCGGCCCCCGCCTCGTTCAGTTTGTTGCGCAGTCCCAACTCCCATCCCACCAGCGATCTGGCCCCATTTCCCACATCGGCGCGCTCGCACTGAGGATCGTAGCATGCCGCATCGGTACTCGCTCTCGCAGGCATGCGGCACGCGAGCCATGTTACGATTTGCCCATTGAACCCGAGCATTCCTCGCATGCTGGCGGCTGCGGCCTCCGTCGTCCTGATCGCCCTGATGGGTTTCTTCCTGTTTCCCGGCCACACCTATCTGCAGGCCGACACGCTGATCTATGTGCCGATGATGGAGCGCGCGCAGAATCCCGCTTTGTTCACGCGCGACTTCATGGTAAGCCGGCCGCACACGGCCTACACCATCTACGGGTCCACCGCCGCGCTGCTCACCCGCGCCACCGGTCTCGAGTTGGAGCAGGTATTGGCCGGCGAACAGATTGTATTCCGCTCCCTCTTCGCCGCCGGCATCCTGTTGATCGCGCTCAGGCTGGGCTTCCGTATGGCGGCTGCCTGGTGGATCGCGGCCACGGTTTCCCTCGGCGCCACCATCGCCGGGCCCACCGTGCTTACGGTGGAGTATGAACCCATCCCGCGCGCATTCGCGATTGCGCTGGTCGTCCTGGCCGTCGGGCTCGCCGCGCACGAGCGCTACCTCCCAGCCGGCGCCGTTGCGTCGCTGGCGTTCCTGTTCCACCCGCTCACCTCTTTGCCGTTTTGGGTGGCGGTCGTGGCGCTGTCCGTCCGCCGCAGGAATGCCGTGTGGATGCTCGCGCCCCTGGCGCCGGCGCTGCTGATTCTGCTCGCCGCCGGCCATTACGAATCTGGATACGCGCTGCCCTCCCTCTTCGCACGCCTCGACGCCGCGCACCTGGCGATCCTGCGCACGCGTGCCAGCTACATCTTCGTGTCCACCTGGACGACGCAACAGTTCGCCGATTACCTACTGGAAGCGGCCCTCCTCTTATTCGCTGCCTGGCGGGTCCGGCGGTGGCTGCCCGCCCCGCTGGCCGCGTTTCTGTGGGTGATGCCGCTTTTCGGACTGGCCATGGTTCCACTTTCCTGGCTGCTGCTGGACCGCTGGGGCTGGGCCTACATCCCCGTGTGGCAACCGGCACGGTGCGTGCTCTTCCTCAGCCTCGGCCTGCACGTGCTGGCCGCCGCCGCCGGCGTCCGCGCCGCCCTGGACCGCCACTGGCCCCAGGCGGCCGCCTGGCAGACCCTGGCGTTCGCCATCGCGGTGAAGCATGCGGCCGCCGGACCACCGTTTCGCTGGGCCCCGTTAGCCCTGGCGGCCGGCCTGGGAATGCTCGCGCTCGCGTCCACCGCGGTGCCGGCGAAGTACCGGGACGCGGCTCTCGTTTTTGCCGGATTGGCTCCGTTTCTAATGATCGCTAGGTCGGGCCTGGTGGAGAACTACGCGACCCTGCCGCGTACCGATATCGAATCGCTCGCTGCCTGGGCGCGCGCTGCCACTCCGCAGGACGCCGTATTTCTGTTTCCCAACGCGCGCAAAGATGTGGCCCCGGCGGTCTTCCGCGCCCGCGCCAGCCGCGCCCTGTACGTCGATTGGAAGGGCGGCGGGCAGGTAAACTACTTCCCCGATTTCGCCCAGGAGTGGTGGAAGCGGTGGCAGGAAACGCGCGAAGGCCGGTGGAACGTAAGACCGGTCGACCTGCGCCGTATCGCCGAGATGGGTGTGGACTATCTGGTGGTTCCGGCCGACCGTCCCATTCCCGGCACCGAGCCCCTATTCGTCAATCCACGCTTTCGCGTCTACCCCACGAAGGCCGGCGGCAGCTAGCGCCAAGTGGCCGGGAATCGCAGCGGCGAGCGAGTTCGACATAGCTCTTTCCCGCCGGTCTCTGACGAACCGCGAGAAGTTCTTAGTCCGCCCGGCGGTCCGCACAGCCAGGCAAGCTGAAATGAAAGCTGGCCTGTGACCGCCGGAAGCCCAAAGGTCACCACTCATTCAATCCGACCCCATCTGGCGGCGAGGCTGAGAGAGCTGGGCTGTGACCGCGGGAACAACCACGCGGCCCCGCCGGAGGCACCGCTCAATGCTGATCGCGCAACATGCCGCAGCCCACTCAACCCGGCCCCGGCGGAGGCGAGACTGAAAACTGAGAACTGAAAACTGAGAACTCAAGACCCCCCATTCCGCTCGCTACGCACGGCGCGACAGAAGCTGAGAGCTGATAGCTGATAGCCTTTTTGTGGTTCAATGGCGGTATCGATTGCGGGAGCCGCAGTGCACACCGGTTGTATCCCGGCCTTGAAGGGGGAAGAGCAGAGCAATGTCCATTACGGAACGGAATCAGCCGGGTTCGACACCCGCTGTTTTTCCGATCCTCGGCACTCCCTCCGGCCCGCCGCCGCGTCCAGAGCCAGCACCCGCCAACCCAGGCCCGCGTCGCCTGTTCGCAGCGGCGATCCTCCTGGCCGGCGCCATCATCCCCGCGTGCCTCGCCGCCTGGTTCACCCCGCCTCCGCAAACCCGCGACATCCACGTAGAAGCCTACCGCTACGGCTTCAGCCCCGCGGGCATCCACGTCAATCGCGGCGACCGCCTGCGCCTCACCTTCTCCACCCGCGATACCGGCGCCAGTTTCTTCCTCCAGGATTACGACCTGCACATCGCGATCACGCCCGGCGAACGCCTCGTCTCCGTCCAGCGCCTCTCCCGTCCCAACGATCCGCCCGTGACCCTGGAAACCGTCGAACTCGTCGCAGGACTCCCCGGTTGGCAGGGGTGGCTCGCCTCCAAATCACAATTTCGCAATCATACCTACAACGGACCGCTACATGGCACGGAACGCGGCGAAATACTAGTCAGTCCGAATCTGCTGCTCTCCGCCTCGCTCGGCCTTCTCCTCGCGATTCCGTTCGCCGGACTGCTGCTCGCCGGCACTCCCGCGCGCACCGGCCCGGGACGCCGCATCAATTTGTTCGAGCACTTTCCCCGCCTCAAGCGGATGATGAAAGCGCCCACCTTTCAGTTCGATCTCATCCTTCCCATGCTGGCCGTGTTCTGGTTTATCGTGCTCGCAGGCCTGCTCGGCACCAAGGTCGCCGGACGCAATGCCGCGCCCATGCTCATCTGGGTGGTGTGGCTCTCCGCGCTGATCATCGTGCTGGTGCCGGTCTTCGGGCGATCCTGGTGTACCGTGTGTCCTCTCCCTTTGATGGGCGAATGGATGCAGCGCCTGCGCTTCACCAGAAATCCATCCGCCATGCAAAACAGAACACCCTTGCGCCTCTTCGGCATTCCGCTGATCTGGCCCTCGTGGATGAGCAATGCCTGGCCGCGCGTGCTGCTGTTCCTACTTCTGGGCACCTTCAGCACTACCATCGTCATCCTGCCTCCGGCCACCAGTTGGATGTTGATTGCGATGGTCGTGATGGCGACGCTGGCCTCGTTCTTCCCCGATCAACGTCTCTTCTGCCGCCACCTGTGCCCCATCAACAGCTACATCAGCCTCTACTCCACTACCGGCCGCGTACTGGTGCGCTCCATCTCTTCTGAAACGTGCAGCGCCTGCGACGAGCGCTTCTGCCTCACCGGCAGCGTCAAAGGCTGGGGCTGCCCTTACGGACTGTGCGTCGGCGAAATCGACCGCAATAACGATTGCGGCGCCTGCATGGAGTGCGTCAAGACCTGCGCCTATGACAACGTGGCCGTCTTCTGGCGCACCAGCGGGTGGGACAAAGAGGTCGCCAGCTTCTCCGAGGCCTGGCAGGCCATCGTGATGTTCGCCCTGGCGTGCCTGTATAGCTTCATCAATCTGGGCACCTGGGACCGCGTTCGCGACTGGATCGACCTGGTCGACAAGCGCAATTGGGGCACGTTCGCCGTGTATGGCGCGGCCGTCTGGCTGGTCTGCCTGGGAGTGCTGCCCCTGCTGTGGTACCTGCTCACGCGCCTCGGCCTGGTGCTCGGCCGGTCAGCGGTCGACGCCAAACTGATGTTCCGCGCCACCACTGCGGCGCTGGTCCCGATCGGCCTCGGCTGCTGGATTGCCTTCGCGCTCGCCACCGTGCTGGAGATGATGACCTTCGTGCTGCAGAGCCTTTCCGACCCGTTCAACTGGGGCTGGAATCTTCTCGGCATGGCCGGACTTCCCTGGCATATCCTGTGGGCTCCGGCCATTCCCTGGCTTCAGGTGACCAGTGTTCTGCTGGGCGCCGCCTTCTCGCTGCAGGCCATTTATCGCTGCTGGCTCCCCGCGGTATCCCCCCGCAGCCGGGCACTGCTGGGCGCGCTGCCGCTGGGAACATTTCTTTGGACCGCTGCCGCGGGCATGATCTGCTTCTTCGCCGGTTAAACTGGAGATTGTCCTCGAAATCAGATAAGTCGGCCGCCAGACCGAAGTCTCCTGGGAAACGGCGTTCGTACTCCCTGCCCGGCTTGCGGATTCTCCTCGTCATGCTGGGCGTTCCCCTGGCCGTACTCTTCTATCAGGCGCACAACTCCGGTCTCACCCTCACGCAGGTCTTCGAACATATCTTCAAGAGCGCTCGCAAACCCGAGACCGCGTCCGCGCCCGTCCAAACCGCGCACGGGAAGAAGATCGACTTCCTCACCCCCGAGTCCGTCGGCTTTCCCTCGAACGGCCCGCCCCGCATCGGCAATCACGAGATCGTCGATCTCGACAAGGACGGACTGCCCGATATCCTCGTAGCCGACATGCTGGCCAACCGCATCGGCTGGATTCGCCAGTTCCCCGAAGGCGTCTATACCGAACAGTGGATCAGCGCCGTTATCCCCGCCCCTGCGCATGTCAGCGCCGTCGATATCGACAAGGATGGCGACCTCGATGTGCTGGTGGCCTGCATGAGCCAGCTCTTTCCCAGCAACGACAAGATCGGTTCGGTGGTGATTCTCGAGAACATTGGGCATCAGAGCTTCACGCCGCACACCGTCGTCGACCGGATCGCGAGGGTGACGGACGTGCGCGCGGCCGATTTCAATGGCGACGGCAGGCTCGATCTTGTGGTGGGCGAATTCGGCTACGATGACGGCGAAACCCGCTGGCTGGAAAACCTCGGCAACTGGCAATTCCGCTCCCACGTGGTGCAAAGTCTCTCCGGCGTGATCCACACCATTCCGGTGGACATCGACAAGGATGGCGACATGGATTTCGTCAGCCTGGTGAGCCAGGAATGGGAAGAGATCTACATCTTTGAAAACGACGGCCACGGCAATTTCAAGTCGCACTTGATTTGGGGCAGCACTAACGAAGACTACGGCAGCAGCGGCATACGCCTGGTCGACCTCAACCGGGACGGAGCCATCGACATTCTGTATACCAACGGCGACGCGTTCGATTATCTGCCGCCGCGCCCGCGCCCCTGGCACAGCGTCCAGTGGCTCGAAAATAAAGGCGGTTTCAAATTCGAGCACCACCCTGTCAGTCTCCTGCCCGGCGCCAGCGCCGCCGTGGCTGCCGACCTCGATGGCGATGGAGACCTCGATATCGCCGCCGTCAGTTGTTACAACTTCTGGGAGAAACCGGATTCGCAGAGTATGGTCTGGTATGAGAACGATGGCAAAATGAACTTCACCGAACATGACATCGCGCACTCCCCTACGCACCTTATCAATCTCGAAACGGCGGACATGAATGGAGACGGCAAGCCCGACCTGGTTTCCACGCGCATGGACGTCTACCAACCGCTCACCAACGACGGGCGGGTCGTCGTGTGGCTGAATCGGTGGGGGCGCTAGCACATGGGGGAAGCACTGCATTCCGACCGGGCCGCGTGGCTGAAGTATGGCGGGCTTGCCCTCGCACTCGGCGCGGCCACCTGGCTGCTCGCACCCCTCATCCTCCCGGTCAATGTGCCCGCGGATTTCCCCAAACTGCCCGACCTGAGCGCGCACAACCAGAGCACGCGCCACCTGCTGACGGACGTCGACAAAGACGCACGCCGCCATCCCAACTCCGCCCTAGCGGTGGGCAAACTCGGCATGGCGTATCACGCCAACCTGCTGCTCGAACAGGCGGCGCCCGCCTACCGCATCGCCGCGCGCCTGGCGCCCAATGACGCGCAGTGGGTGTACAGCCAGGCGTTCCTGGCGGAAGAGAACGGCAATCAGACGGAGCAACTCCGGTTGCTGGAAGAGACGCTGCGCCTCAAGCCCGATCACGTTCCAGCGCTGCTGAAGCTGGCCGACGCCTCCTTCAAAATGGGTAAGCTTGACGAAGCTGGCCTGGAGTACCAGAAGGCCGCACATACCTCGGACAACCTCGCCGCGCTCCAGGCGGCGTATGGCCTGGGCCGCGTGGCAGCGACCCGACAGGATTGGAATAAAGTCATCGAGTACGTCACGCCGCTGACGCGCACCTATCCGTTTTTCCAACCTCCGTTCGAACTGCTCCGGCAGGCATACGCTGCGCTGGGACAGAAGGCGAAGGCCGCGGAGGCCCGCCAGGGCGCGCTCGCCGCCAACCTCAAAGTCGCGCCTCCTGCGGAAGATCCGCTCACCGATCAGTTGGCCAACCTCTCCTATTCCTCGACGCGATTGCTCAAGTACGCCGGCTTGCTGAACGCCACCGGACATCCGGACCGCGCCATCGAAGTCGCGCGCCGCGCCGCGCAAGCGGAACCCACCGACGCCGACGCGCGCCACTTCGTCGCGCGCGCGCTGCTCAACGCGAATCCCGGATCACCTGCGGCCGTCGATGAGGCGATCGGGCAACTGGCCGAAGGCCTGCGTCTCAAGCCCGCCGACCCCGTACCGCTATTCATGTTTGCGCAGGATTTCTTCCAGTCGCCGAAAGCTCCGGGTGCCATCGAGCGCCTGGCGGTGCTCCTGCGTCCTTATGCAGATCGCCCCGATGCCCACCTGTACCTGGGGCGGCTGGCCGGTGCGCGCAGCGATGCCGCCGAAGCCATTGCGCAATTTCAGGCGGCGCTTAAGAACGACCCCGGTAACTCCGGCGTGTACGACGAATTGGGTGTCGCCCTGGAAAAGGCGGGGCGCAACGACGAGGCGGTGCGGCAGTTCCAGAAAGCCGTCCAGTTGAATCCCATGAATGCCACCGCGCACTATAATCTCGGCCGCTTCCTGGTGGAGCACGGCGGTGACGCGCAGGGCCTGAAAGAGCTTGCCGAAGTGCTGCGCCTCAAGCCGGACCATGCAGCCGCCCACTTCGCCATGGGCTTCGCTTACCTGAATTTGCGGAAGTTCGATGACGCAGCCGCCCACCTGCGCGAAGGTCTGCAGTACGCACCGCAGGACGTCGAAGCCCACTATGGACTCGGAGCCGCACTGGCCATGCAGCACAAGCGCGACGAAGCCATCGCCGAACTAACCGAAGCGCTCAAACTGCGCCCCAACTACCCCGAAGCCCGGGAACTCCTCGCGCAGCTGCAAAAGTAGGTAGGATAGACCTCCAGGTCTGTTGCGGCCTCTTGCCCTGCATGCATGCAGGAGCAGCGGTGGGATGGACGATCGTCTTTCGTGGTCCGTCCTCTTTGCCTCGAAGTCCGAACAGGCCACACGAAACGATGTACTGTTCCACCGGGGCCTGCCGGAACCCCATGCCCTTCAAGGCAGCGTCTTCAAAAACGCGCTCACGCCATTCCAGAGTATCTGTACGCCGATGCACACCAGAAAAAACGAAGACAGCCGCAAAATCACGCTCATAGCCGTCTCTCCCAGAATGCGCGCGATTCCCTCCGCGAACCGGTAGCTCAAATAAATGGTGATGCCGAGCAGCGCCGAACCCAGCACTGCGGCCAGCGCCACGGGCCATCGCACCGACTGCGGGTCGCCCCAGTTGGCGCCCAACGCGATGGCCACCGAAATCGACCCCGGCCCCACCGTGAGCGGCAGTGTCAGTGGATAGAAGGCCTGCCTCGAGAGATCGGCGTAGCTCATAGTGCGCTCCGCGTCTTCCCGCGCATGCTCCTCGTCCTTGCGCTGCAACAGCGTCCAACCGGTGGCAATCACCAACCCCCCGCCCCCCACCTGTACGGCGGGAATCGAGAGCCCCAGAAAAGCCAGTACGTGGGTGCCGATCAGCAGCGAAACTACCACCAGCACGAAGCTGTTGAGCGCCGCTTTGCGCGCCAGCAGCGCGCGCGAATTGCTCGACAACCCGCGCGTCAGCATCAGGAAGATCGGCGCATTGCCGAGCGGGTTCACGATCGGGAACAGCGCGCCCAGCGTGAGCAGCGACGCTCGGACAATTTCTGGAACCACGGGGGCCACCAGAACAGGATAGCGCCAAGGCTTCTGAGAAATCGCCCGCAAACCCGAGCCTGCCCGCCGCGGAAGTGCAACCGAAGTGTCGCGGAAGAAGGTCAGGGCGCCCGCCCGATGCCGCATGGGTGGACGCGCTTGTAGGGTTGCCGAGCAAGTCGGTGGAGGCCGCCCCGGCCACCGTGGGGGACGGGAAGGCCATCCAACGTGGGACGTCGTTGTGCTACTGTTTGCCTTCTACCCAATTCCATGAGCACGGAATCGACTCTTCGACCGCGGCCACCCACCGGCCTCCGCAGCACCACTGCGCAGTTGCACTTCCCACTGCGCCGCTAAAACGTATACACTGATTCGGGTATTTTCGTCTCCTTAGAATTCCAACGTCGCTGTTCTGTTGAGGACTATGAATCAGCCTTGGCTGCAAAATTTCGATCCCCTGGGAAATGCGTACCTCTCTACGCTGGCCGCCGCCATTCCGGTCTGCTCGCTGTTTTACTTTCTCGCCGTCCGGCGGACTCCTGCGTGGAAAGCCGCCATCTGGGCGTTCCTCGTCGCGGTCGCGGTCGCGCTCGCCGTCTTCCGCATGCCGATCCATATGGTCGCCGGCGCCGTGGCTGACGGCGTGGTCTTCGGTATCTTTCGTATAGCCTGGGTGGTGGTGGCCTCCGTGTTCGTCTACGACGTCACCGTGGCAGCCGGCCAGTTCGAAGTCATCAAAAGGTCGGTCGGCGAAATCTCCTCGGACCGCCGCCTCCAGGTGCTGCTCATCGCCTTCGCTTTCGGCGCGCTGCTCGAAGGCGCGGGCGGGGGCGGCGCTCCGGTGGCCGTGACCGGCGCTATGATGATCGGCCTCGGCTTCCCGCCCTTCCAAACCGCCATCATGTGCCTGATCGCCAATTCGGCGCCCGTCGCGTGGGGCGGCATGGGGAACCCCGTGCGCAGCCTGGTGGCCGTCACCGGCTTGCCCGAACCCGATTTCAGCGCCATGCTCGGCCGCATTCTACCGATCATCGTCCTGATCCTGCCCTTCTGGCTGATTCGCGTGCTCTGCAAAACCAAAGACATGCTGGCCGTATGGCCCGGACTGCTGCTCTGCGGACTCACCTTCGGCGGCATCCAGTTCTTCTGGTCCAACTTTATGGACGCCTCGCTGGTCGATATCCTCGGCGGCATCGGCACCCTGCTCGTGCTGGCGTTCTTCTTCCGCAAAGTCTGGCACCCAGCCACCATCTGGCGCTACGAAGGGGAAGCCCCGCCGAAAATCGAGAAGCATAGTGACCCCCTCACCTTCGGCTCCGTGTTCAAAGCCTGGTCGCCCTTCCTCCTCCTGTCGGTCTTCGTGGTGATCTGGGGCTACCCGCCCATCGCCAAACTTCTCGATTCCACATCTTTAAAGACGCCCGTCCCGGGACTCCACCTGCTGGTCATGCGCATGCCGCCCGTGGTGACCAAACCGTTCGCCGAACCGGCCTTGTTCGATATCTCGTGGCTCTCCACGCCCGGCACTGCCGTCTTCTTCGCCGGACTGCTCGCCGGACCGCTGCTTGGCCTTTCCCTGGGGCGCACGCTGCAGATCTTCTTCCGCACCGTCAATCATCTGCGCCTCAGCTTGATCGCGATTCTGGCGATGCTCGGGTTGGGTTACCTCACGCGGTATTGCGGCATGGACGCCACCTTGGGAATGGCGATGGCGCACACCGGCGCCGCGTTCCCCTTCTTCGGCACCATGATCGGCTGGCTGGGCGTCGCGCTGAGCGGCACCGATGCCGGATCCAATGCCCTGTTCGGCAGCCTTCAGGTGATCACAGCCAACAAACTCGGCATCAGCCCGGTTCTGATGGGCGCCGCCAATAGCGCCGGTGGCGTTATGGGCAAGATGATAGCCGCTCAATCTCTGGTGATCGGCTGCGCGGTCACCGGACAGCAGGGGAAAGAGGGTCTGCTGTTCAAAGCAGTCCTGAAGCACAGCCTTCTCTTGCTGATCATAGTCGGACTTCTCGTGATGATGTACGCGTACGTGTTCCCGCAACTGATTCCGTCCGGGCATCAATACTGGTAGGCCTTGGTTGATGCATTTGTGGGGCACGCATTCTTGCGGCCGCCGCCTTTAGTCGGCGCGTCGCTTTAGCGATGCCTGATGTGGCACGCGACTCTGCGATCCTCAACTGAACATCGCCGCGAAACCGGCCGCGCAGAAAACCCATAGGACCCACGGCAGAAACACCGCCGTCATCGCGCCGCCCGTCGATAGATTGCGGCCACCTGCCGCCTTCAGCCCGATTCCTACCAGAATCAGCTTCCAGATGGTGAACAGGTCCAGCGCAGACGCTAGCGAATACAGTCCCTTAGATGCGGTGGTCGGGTCCATGAATGCCCCTGGATTAAACATCAAGGGATTCTGCATGTTGAAGTCTTCGGGCGGCTTCATGAACATCACCGCGACCGCCAGCACGGTCATGATGACCCCGGGCATCTGGCCATAACAGACCGCTGCGTAGATCTGCTTGAGGGCCACCGGAGCGCCCATCATCGTCTTGACGATGAGCAGCAGGATGGCGGCCCAAATCAACGTGCCCAGCGGAACACCCACGATCACGGCCGCGTACCCGATCACCGGCGCGAACTTCAGCGTCATCTGAAGCTGCGTGTCCCGCTGTTCCGGCGATAGTTGCGCCGCCCGCGAACTGTTCTCCAACTGTTGGCGGATCATGCGCTCCCAGCCCACGTGCTGCGATAGCAACAACAGATAGCAGAAGGCGGTCACCATCATGAGGACCAGCGGCGCCCAGAAACGAGGGCGCGCGGCAATGTCCCTAAAGGTCTTGCCCGGTTCGAAGAATACCCCTGTCAGTCTCGAACCTTCGCCCAAACCTTGTGATTGCGGTTCTGCTTCCGGCATCATCTCAGGAGTCATATCAGGACCGATTGTACTCTCTTGCTCTGTTGCTCGCTCGGTTATGATGGTGGCTCATGCGTACCCTCGCAATCCTCGCCTTGGCCGGGGCGTTCGTGGCGCTCACCGCCTGCAAGGCGCCTGAGGAGAGCCACAGCACCGCCATCCTCGGCGCCGTGCTGATCGATGGCAATGGCGGCCCTCCGGTGACCAACTCGATGGTGCTGATCGCCGGTGGACGCGTTCGCGGCGCCGGCGCCGCCTCCACCGTTCCCATCCCCGCTCAGGCCGACAAGATCAACGGCGGCGGACGCTTCCTGGTGCCCGCCCCGATCCCCATCGCGGCCAACATTCAGGGCCGCGACGAGGCGGCCTTTGCCAAGGCTCGCGAAGCGCAGAAGCCCGCCATTGGCCGCATCTCGACCCTGGCCGATGCCGAATGGATGCTGGACCAGGGCGCCACCGCGTTCGTTGGCATGATTCGGGACACCGAAAATCTCGACCCCGATTTCGTTGCCAAATTGCGCGATCTACGCATCGTTTTCGCTCCCGCCCTGGTAGCGGCCGGGGCGGACCTACCCGTCGCTCAGCGCAATACCTTGAGACTGTTTCAGGCAGGCGTGCCCATCGCCGTGGCGTCGGAAGGCGCCAGCCCGCAAGCCGAGCTCGAACTGCTCGCCGCCGCGGGAATCCCTCCGCTCGACCTGATCGTCGCCGCTACCCGCAATGGCGCGGCCGCGCTCCACGACAAGGAATCCGGCCTCATCCAACCCGGCAGGCGCGCCAACCTGCTGCTGCTCTCCGCCAACCCCGCCGAGGACATCCGCAACCTCTCTCAGGTCGCTCTCCGCTTCCCGTAAAGAGGAACAGGCCGAGTGGGCGACATTGGTTCCGAGTTGCGCTCTGATCTCAGCTTGGAAGGTCTTCAGTCCGCGGGTGGGCACCATTTTGCTCGTGGCATATGGCTCTGCCTCGTGCAGGCGAGCAGCGCTCGCCAGGTCCGAACTTCGCGCGGATGGACAAGGCAGATCCTATCCCACTCATTCCTGTTCGCGCTTCGAAGCGGTGCGGCCAGCGTTCGTAAGTCATGGTGGACCGGCCACGTTTTTTGTGGCCGGTCCCTTCCAGTCGGAGCCCCAGATCCCCAGGAGCAGCCCGAGGACAATAAACGCGGCACTCAGTTCGGCAAGTACCATTCCAGCCAGCGCAGCATCTCCAACTGCCGCTCCGTCTGCCCCAGCGACACCTCCAGATTGACGTAGCGGAAACCGCGCTTCGCCGCCAACCGCGAGAGCGACCCGTCATCGTCTTTCGGCCCATGCTGCTGCAGTACGACATTGTACGGCGATGTCTTCAATACCTCGAAATCCTTCGGGTCCGTACACAAAAAGAACTCATGAGGACGCCCCGGCTCGCGTAGCGAGGTGTCGTCGCTGATGGGAACTTCGTCCGCCACCGAATACCGCGAGCTGTTATTGTGTAGCGCCACGGTCAACCCGCCCGCCGGCGGCGTCAGTGCGCGTACCAGATGCTCCCTGCCATCGTCCAGTTCCTTCAGCGCGCGCGTCACCAACTGCGGCTCCGCTGCCGGATTCAAATTCCGCAGATTCAACTCCGCGCCCACTCGCGAAAACATACGGTTGGGATCGAGCTTCAAGCCCTGCACAGTCACCTCCCGGATCGGGTTTTCGATGATGTAGGCGATCCCTTCGTGGGTGTTCATATGGCGTTCCAGCGCGAGCCGCGCGGTCTCTTCGTTGCCGTGGATCCGCAGATAGCGCCGCTTGCTCCTGCCATTGCGCAGAATCCGGAAACGCGCGCCCGCCAGGCTGATATGGCGCGCGTGGAAGAAAGGGAATCCGCCGAGCGCGAGGAATTCCCGCCGGGATGCGCCCGCCCGGCGCGCGGCCTCCATTACTGCGCGCCTCCCTGCACTTCCTCCTCCAGCTTTTTCTTATGCTTGGGTTTCTTGCGCGTACTCTTCGGCTGGATCGCCTTACCCGAGGGCACACGTCCCACGCGTTCGCGCGCGATCGCCTTTACTTCTTTGGCGACATCAAATGTCTTTTTCTTGGCCGGCAATCATCCTCCGCACTGCGTTGCCCAGCATTTCCGCCGTGAACGGTTTCTGCAGGAACATCACCCTTCCCGGAGCCGCCGTCTGCAACCCGGTGATATCCACAGGATACCCGCTCGCGGCGATCACGCACAGGCGCCCGTCGGCCGCCAGCATGCGTGCCGCCAGTTCCTCCATGGAGGTGCCCTTCAAAGTAGCGTCCAGCACCGCAACGGCGAAGCTCTGCGGTGCGGCCTGCACCTCTTCCCACGCTCTCTCCGAACTGGTCACAGCCACCACCGAATAACCTAAACGCCCTAAATACACGTTCAGCATCTTCAGGAGGATAGGTTCGTCATCCACAATCAGGATTCGGTCGTTTGCAGGAGTCATGGGCGCAGGACGTATGATTTGCGGTTGTATGATCGACTAATGAGGCTTCTATGAAGTTCCTTACGGAATATCTTACCTTTCAAACTGCGAATCACCGCGAGTATCTTAATATTACTCCGCAGGTGCAGTCCGTGCTGGAGCGAAGCGGTCTGCGCGAAGGCATGATTCTCGTTTCCGCCATGCACATCACCGCCGGCGTCTGGGTGAACGATGCCGAGGACGGGTTGCTCGCCGACATTGACGAGTGGCTCGAGAAACTCGCGCCCTTCCGCCGCGACTACCGCCATCACCGCACCGGCGAAACCAATGGCGATTCGCACCTCAAAAGCCTGCTCGTCCACCACGAAGTCATTGTGCCGGTCACCGCCGGACGGCTCGATCTGGGCCCGTGGCAGCAGGTCTATTATGCGGAATTCGACGGCCAGCGAAAGAAACGCGTCATCCTCAAGGCCATGGGCGAGTAAACGTCATGGCCGCGGCGGACAGTTTTCCCCGGCCGGAAGGCGTCATCATAAGAAGAGCGTGGCGAATGACGCGCGCCGTGAAAGGATCCGGCACTCCGCGGCATTCCCAGGTTGGAGAGTATATGAAACTTCGCCTTCCGGTCAGTCTGTTTCTCAGTTCCGCCCTCGCCTTCCCCGCCGACCTGCCTGTCAAACAGGTAGTGCTTTATAAACACGGCGTGGGCTTCTTCGAACGCTCCGGCAGGCTTGCGCCCGGGGAATCCGCGCGCCTCGATTTTCATGCCTCCGAAATGAATGACGTGCTCAAATCGCTTACCCTCGGCGGCGGTGGAAAGGTCTCCGGCCTGCGCTACGATTCGCAGGACCCCATCGGCCACAAACTCGAGGAATTTCCCTTCCGTATCGGCGAAGGGGGGCTCCCCGCCATGCTCGATCAGCTCAAAGGCTCGCGCGTTGAACTCAAGCTCGGTACCGAAACCGTGGCCGGCACCATCGTGGGAGCGCGCACCATTCCCGCCACCGATAAGCAGGCGCAACAAGATCAACTCACCCTGTTGCTCGATACCGCCGAGTTCCGCACCGTCGATCTCGGCGCCGCCAGCGGACTCCGCTTCCCCGACGCGAAATTGCAGCAGCAGTTTAAGGATTACCTGGCCGCCCTGGTGGCCTCGCGCTCCAAGGAAAAACGCACCGTGTATATCGAATCCAGCGACTCCGGCCAGCGCGACATTACCGCCAGCTACCTGATTCCCGCGCCGGTATGGAAGTCCAGCTACCGGCTGATCTTCGGCGCCAAGGAACCGACCCTCGAAGGCTGGGCCATTGTCGATAACACCACGGGCGAAGATTGGACCAAAGTCAATCTTTCGCTAGTCTCCGGACGTCCCATTTCGTTCGTCAGCCAGCTCTACGCGCCCAAATACATCACGCGCCCGAGCGCGGAGTTGGCGGACGATGCGGCCGCCCAGGTGGTGGTCCACTCCGGCGCGTTCGAAGAACGCAAAGCGGTCGCCGACGCCGCGGGCGTGGGTGGCATGTTGAATCGCGCTCGCGCCAGTGCGGCGCCGGCGGCGCCTCCGGCCATGTTTTTACAGGCTATGGCGGAGAGCGTCGAGGTCGCTCCCAGCAGGCTCGAATCCACTGCCACCGGCCGCGAGCTCGGCGATCTGTTCGAATACCGCATCGCGCAGCCGGTCACCATCCGCCAAAACGAATCCGCCATGCTGCCGTTCCTGCAGCAGACCGTGGCCGGACGCAAATTGCTGATCTATTCCAACCATGGTTCACAGCACCCCACCAACGCCGCCGAACTCACCAACTCCACCAGCCTGACGCTCGATGGCGGCCCGATCACTGTCTACGACGCGGGCGCCTATGCGGGAGAAGCGTTGATGGAAACGCTCAAGGCCGGCGACAAGCGCCTCATCAGCTACGCCGTCGACCTCGGTACCCGTATCACCGAAAACTTCGGCAGCAAGAACGCCGTGGTACGGGAAATTCACGCCAGTCGCGGTATTCTCACCACCCGGTATGCCGCCGAAGAAACACGCACCTACACCATCCGCAACGTCGACCAGAAGGCGAAGACGCTGGTCCTCGAGCACCCCATTCGCCAGGACTACACGCTGCTCAACCAGAAGCCCAGCGAAAAGACTGCGAACGCCTACCGCTTCGAAGTGCA
Source organism: Candidatus Solibacter sp. (assembly GCA_039934035.1). Classification (GTDB taxonomy): domain Bacteria; phylum Acidobacteriota; class Terriglobia; order Bryobacterales; family Bryobacteraceae; genus Solibacter. The sequence goes on from JBDTMZ010000030.1 coordinate 56,297, forward strand.
GCTCGCCGCCGGCCAGACGCAGGAGTTCGTCGTCAATGAAGAGCGCGTCTATAGCCAATCGACGCAGGTCACCAATATGTCACCCGACATTCTGGTGAACTATCTGCAGAACCGCAGCCTCACGCCGGCGGCGCGCCAGCAATTGCAGCGCATCGCCGACCAGCAGCGCCTGATCGCAGACAACAATCGCGCCATCCAGGACGCCGATAGCCAGGTGAATTCACTCAACGCCGACGAAAATCGCGTCCGCCAGAACATTCAGAGCCTGAACAACGTCGCCGGGCAGCAGCAGCAGGTACAGACCTATGCCCGCCAGCTCGATACCATGGAGCAGCAACTCGCCGCCTTGCGCGACCGGCAGGCCGAACTACAGAAGAAGCGCGGCCCCCTGCAGACCGACCTCAACAAACTGGTCGAAGCCCTGACGTTCTGACAACTCTCGACCCGTCCATTGTCAAAGTGGGGTCAGTCCATTCCCGCCTGCCGCCTCGTCATGATTTCTTGTGACTCTTGCCGGCCGCTGTGTACGCGGCGGCTCGCAGGATGCGGCGAAACTTGGGGCATTCCATGTGGCTAGGAGCGGAACAGGCGGCCGCATGGCGTAATCCGTTGCGCATGGCGGTGAGTTTGCGGATGGTGCGGTCCAGTTCGCCGGCCTTGGCGGCCAGCATCTCGCGGTCGATGCGCGGGCGGCCGTCGGGGCCGAACATGTGGGCGATTTCGTCGAGCGAGAAGCCGGCGGCGCGTCCGGCGGCAATCAGCGCGAGGCGGTCCAGCACCGAGGGCGCGAACTGGCGGCGCAGTCCGCTGCGGCCGATGGATGCGATCAGACGCTTCTCCTCGTAAAAACGCAAAGCCGAGGGCGGCACGCCGGAGCGCCGGGCGACTTCGCCGATATCCAAAACTTTCATCTTGACCTCAAGTGCACTTGAAGTTGCATACTACAGTTTCCACTTGCCGGAGGCAAGGAGGAGGAGGGAAGCATGGAAAGCGCACAACCGAAAGAGAAGGAACAAGAGAGTGTCTGGAACGGCGCTTCGGGGCGCGCCTGGGTGGACAACCAGGAAATGCTCGACCGTATGTTCCAGCCGGTGGAAGACCTGCTGGTCCGCGAAGCGGGAGAATCCGCGGGCCGGGTGCTGGACGTGGGCTGCGGCACAGGGACCACGACGCTGGCGATCGCGCGGCGGACCGGAGACGGGCGCTGCACCGGCATCGACATTTCAGAGCCCATGCTCACCCTCGCCCGGGCGCGTGCGGAACGGGAAGGCCTGCCGGTGAATTTCATCCTGGCGGACGCTCAACGGCACCCATTCGAGCCCGCGAGTTTCGATACCATCGTCTCCCGCTTCGGCGTGATGTTGTTCGACGACCCGGTGGCGGCATTCCGAAATCTGCGCCATGCCGCGACGGTCGATGCAAGGCTCCGCCTGATTGTGTGGCGCGGCGCGGAAGACAATCCGTTCATGACTGTGGCGGAGCGGGCGGCGGCGCACCTGCTGCCGGGACTGACCCCGCGGCGGGCGGACGCGCCGGGTCAGTTTGGATTCGGCGACGCGCAGCGGGTCAGCCGCATTCTGGAGGATAGCGGCTGGAACGGCGCCGCGATCACGCGGCTGGATGTGGAATGTACGATCCCGGCGGGTGCGCTGGAGCACTATGCGGCGCGGCTCGGTCCGGTCGGTCTGATGTTGCGGCAGGTGGACGAGGCCACCCGCGCACAGGTGGTGGAAGCGGTGCGCGCCGCGTTCACTCCCTATGTGCAAGGCGATGAAGTCCGGTACTCGGCAGCGTGTTGGATGATCAGCAGGGGATAGGCTTCGGACTGCATGGCCCTCGACAGGTGGGGCGCCCGCCCCATTCTGTCGTCCATCCTCAAAGCTGCGAGGCGTTGCCCGGCAGGCCGCCCCGCTATCTCATGGAGAAGCCGAAAAGGCTGTCGCCTGCGGAGACCACCAGGTATTGCGTGCCGTCGAGTTCGTAGGTAATCGGCCCGTTCGAAATGGAATTACCCAGATTGGCGTGCCAAAGCGGATTGCCGGTGGCGGGGTCGAGCGCCACGAGGTTGCCCGAGCCATCGCCGGCGAAGAGGAGTTTGCCGGCCGTGGAGAGCAGGCCGGACCGTCCGCCGTCTTCCCACTTGTGGGTCCATCTGACTTTGCCGGTCTGGTAATCGATGGCTTGAAGCATGGTCTCGCCCCAGCCGCCGCGATCGTTGCCGCCCCAGCCTTCGGGCTTGTCGGCGGGATCGTAAACGTAATACACGCTGAACGCGCGGGAGGCGCCGACGTAGAAAAGGCCTGTATCCGGACTGAAACTCGGCGGCGGCCAATTGGTGCCGCCACCCTGATTGGGCGAGACTAGCGCGCCGTCGAGTTGCGGCTCCTTCGCGGGATCTGGAATGGGCGAGCCATTCGCATCGAGGCCCTTCGACCAGTTCACCTTGACGTACTCGGTGCTCGAAATATTCTTGCCGGTGGCGCGATCCAGCACGAAGAAATAGCCATTGCGGCTGGCCTGCGCGACGAGCTTCCGTTTTTGGCCGTTGATCTCGCCATCGATCAGCACAGGGGTCTGCGTGGCATCCCAATCGTGAGTGTCGTGCGGCGAGGATTGGAAGTGCCAGACGCGTTTCCCGGTATCGGCATTGAGGGCCACGATGGACGCCGTGAAGAGGTTCGCGCCCTGCCGCGCCTTGCCCGCAATGACGGGTTGGGGATTGCCCGTGGGCACGTAGACCAAGTTGAGTTCGGGATCGTAGGTGGGGGTGAGCCACGTCATGCCGCCCCCATGCTGCATTGCCTCTTCGCTGGGCCAGGTGTCGCCGCCCACATCGCTCTTCTTCATGGGAACGGTGTAGAAGCGCCACTGCAAATCGCCAGTCTCCGGGTCGTGCGATTCGATGAAGCCGGGGCGGTCGAGATCGTCGCCGCTGACTCCGGTGATGATGTGATTCTTTACCACGAGCGGGGCCATGGAGCCGAAATAATATTGATCGAGATCGCAGAAGGTCTTGCGCCAGCGCTCCTTGCCATCTTTGATATTGAGGGAGACCATGTGGCAATCGGGAGTGAGGAAGTACAGCCAGCTTCCATAGATTCCGACGCCGCGATTGCCAATGTGTTCGCCGCCGCCGGATTGCCAGGCGTAGTGCCAGACTTCGCGCCCGGTGCGCGCGTCGACGGCCCACACGTGGTCGGGCATGGTGAAGTAGAGGACGCCGTTCACCATCAGTGGCGTGGCGGAAATGCGTCCGCCGCTGAAGGCGCTCTGCCCGCCGGGCATGCCGTTGGCGCGGTACACCCAGGCGAGGCCGAGAGACTTGATGTTGCCCTGATTGATTTTCGTCAGCGGACTGAAGCGGCGGCCGGAATAGTCGCCGTTGTAAGTGGGCCAGGAATCGGTGGGCGGCGCGGCCAGTTTGGCGGGGTTCACGCCGGTTTGCGCGCAGAGCGTGAGGCAACTGAGGAGCAGCACGGGGAGTTTCATTTCAGTGACTCCAGGTAGGCCACGATGTCGTGCATATTTTTATCCGTGTACTGGTCGAGCAGTTCGTGATGGGTTTGCAGCGGGTCGTGCTTGACCACTTTGGTGCCGGCGGCGCGGGGGAAATTGCGATACTCCCCACCGCTGTCGCGCAGAGCCACGTTGAAATCGTCAAGGTGCACGAGGGTGCCGGTGACAGCGGGGCCGGAGGCGGGCGTCACAGTGACGGTCACACGAGTGGCGCCGGCCAGCCTCGGGAAAAGGAATCTCTGCTGGATGGCCGGGGGTTCCAGGCGCGAACCGATTTTGGCCAGGTCGCCGGTTGGCGAATGGCAGGTCGAACATTTGCCGGCACCGTTGAAGTAGGCCGCGCCGGCTTTCGGATCGCCCGTGAGCACGTTTTGAATTTGCAGGGCAGAGCGCAGGGTATTGTAGACCTCCTGATGAATGGTATGGCAGAGGTCCTCAATTTGAGACGAGGAGAGTTCCGCGAACGGAGTGGTCTGGGTGGCATGGCCCTTTTTGAGGAACGGGCCGATGGTGCTGCCGTAGCGGTCGTGGAGCACGATTTCGGAGCGCACCAGGTCCGCGCCTTTTTCGGAGCCGCGGGCGTGAGTGCCGTGGCAGTTGATGCATTCAGCGGCGTAGACTTTGCGGCCCCGCGCGGCCGCAGCGTCGTTCACCACGTGCTTGTCGACGGACCCGGGCAGGTAGGCGGCCGGATTGGGACGGCGCGGATCGACGGGAGGCGGAGCGGCGGCGGGCGCGAAGTTGGAAGAGAGATAGTCGAGGATGATATTGAGTTCGTCCTCGGTGGCTTTGGCGCCCTTGGACACCATGGAGTTGATGCTCTCCTGCCAGGCGGCGCGAGTCCGGCGGCGGCCGGTGGCCGTCTCCACCGGGTGGCAGGCTCCGCAGACTTTTTGCAGTGTTTCCCGGGCGGCGGGCGGCTGTTGGGCTGCGCCGGTCATGGGCGCCAGCAGCAACGCGGCCGCATAAAGTGCATTTTTCATCCCAGTCCCCTAACTTGGACAGCATACCAGTGGACAGGCGGGCGCGGGCGTATTGCGGAGTTTACCGCCATCATGCGCGTACAATGAAGGGACGAACCGGCTTTCCTTGTCCGCAAATCCGGAAGAGGAGCTCTCATGACCGCTCGGATTCTCCCCGTTCTTTGTTGCTCGCTCGCGCTGGCCGGGGCGATGGCGCAAACCACACCACCTGCCACTGGTGAGAATGCCAAACCGGAGGTGCGCGAATCGCCTTCCGATCAGAAGGCGTACGCCGAGGCGCAGAAGATCGCCGATCCCGAAAAGAAGATCGAAGCGCTGGAGAAGCTGACGAGAGACTTCCCGGACAGCACCTATGCTTCGTCGGCGGACTCGCTGATTTTCAGCACGCTGGTCGAGCGGCTCCCGGCGCAAGAGGCGCGCATTCGCAAAACGGCGAAGCAGATGTACGCCGGCGCGACGGCGAAAGACAAGGCCGCTTCCAAGGACAGCGTCATCGCATCGACCGTGAATCGCGGGAGCACCGCCAACCGGATCGCCGACCAGTTGGTGAGCGCCGGCATCCTCTTGAAGGATGCGGACAGCTACGCGCGCAAGGGCGTGGAGGCGCTGCGCGAGAACGTGTGGATGGCGGAGCGGCGCGAGGCGCTAGCCAAACGCAAGCAGAAGATTCCGCCGCAGGACGAACTGGCGAAGAGCTTTGCCGAAGCGCGCGCCGCACGCATCGCGACACTGGGCCGCGCGCAGTTGAAGTTGGGCCGCACGGCGGCAGCGCAGAAACTGCTGGAGGAATCGTACGCGGTCACGCCCTCGAACGTAGCGGTGACGGCGGCTTTGGGCGAGCTGGCTGCGAAGGCCGGCAACGACGCAAAGGCAATGGACTTTCTGACCGACGCGCGGCTCTCTGGCAAGGCGCCGGAGTCCGCCAATCAGGCCTTCGAAACGCTTTACAGGAAAGCGCACAGCGGCACGCTCGACGGTCTGGAAGCGATGCTCGACAGCGAGTACTTCAAGCGCTTTCCCAATCCCGTCAAGGTGCAGCCCTACCAGGCGGGCGAGAAGCGCGGCGACCGCGTGGTGCTGGCCGAAGTCTTCACCGGCTCAGGCTGTGCCCCGTGCGCCGCCGCCGATTTGGCCTTCGACGCGGCGATGGAGCGCTACGCGCGCAAGGACCTCGCGGTGGTGATGTATCAAGTGCACGTGCCGCGTCCCGACCCTATGACCACGCTGCAGACGTCGGCGCGCTCCAAGAGCTATGACGTGAGTGGCGTTCCGACGTTTGCGATCGATGGCAAGAAGACGATGGGCGGCGGGTCGCGCGATATGGCCCCGGGGGTATTCGAAAGCTTCGAGAAAGATCTGGAGGCCGACCTGGAGACGCCCGCGGAAGCACATGTGAAAGTGGATGCCGGGATTCGGGGTGGCACGGTGAAGGTGTCCGCTGCGGTGGACGGTGTGAAGAGCGAGGCGAAGGTCCTGAAGGTGCAGATACTGCTGGTCGAGAAAGAGATCCGCCACCTCGGTGAGAATGGAATTCGCTTCCATCCCATGGTGGTGCGGGCGTTCGGCGGCGAGAAAGGCGAGGGCTACCCACTGGCGCCGAATGTCCGCGGCACGTTCGAGGCGAGTTTCGATGTGGAGGCGATCGGCACGGAGATCCGCCGGCAACTGGACGAGTACGAGGCCAACGGGCATCGTGGCGAGAAATTCACCTTCAGCGCCAAGAAAGATCAGATCGATCGCGCCGACTTGGCGGTCGTGGTGTTCGTACAGGACGACAAGACAAAGCACGTGTTGCAAGCCGCGTACGTGGACCTGGGCTCGCCGGCAGTGCCGCGCTCCACGTCGGAAGTGAACCAGTGAAGCGACTGCTTGGCGCCGCAGTAATGGCAGCCTGCCTGTTCGCCGCGCCCGCGGACCCCGTGGCCTGGAAGGTGAAGACGCCTCCCGCAACGGTAAAGGCGGGCGCGCGTTTCACGGTGAAACTCACGGCGGACGTGCAGGAGGGCTGGCACCTGTACTCCTTGAAACCGATGGCGGAGGGTCCCATTCCCACGCGAATCTGGATCCCGGAGGGACAACCGTTCAAGCTCGCCGGGGCGATCCAGGCGTCGCGGCCCGAAATCATGCAGGACCCTTCTTTCGGCATGGAAGTGGAGACGTACGAAGGCGAGGCAGAGTTTTCCCTGCCGGTGCAGGCCGCGACCGGCACGCGGTCAGGCGCACAGGAACTGGTAGTCAGCGCATCGTACCAGAGCTGCAATAACAAGCTCTGCCTGCCCCCGAAGACGGTTCGCGTCGAGGTGCCGGTCACGGTGGCGAAGTAGGCGCATCAGACCACTTGCAGGATTTCGCGGTGGCCGGTGACCCAGAGGTCGGTGTAGCCTTTCATCTTTTCGCGGATTGCCGGGTCGCTCATGTATTGCTTCATGCGGCCTTCGAACTCGGCGGCATTTTCCGCGGAGTATTCCATGATGACGCGGTTGAAATCGCCGGTCACATCGGTGAGTACTCGGTGGCCGGGCATGTCGAATGCGGCAGCGACCTCTTTCAGTTGAGCGGCCAGTTTGCTGGCCATTCCCGGTTTGGCGACGAAGCAGTTTCGGATGACGATCATTTACTGTCCTCCAAGTGTTGTACTGGGAGGAAATTATCTACCGGCCGCGTGCGCAATGCAACCCTGCCTCAATTCTCGGGAGAGTGCAGGCCTCCGGCGCCGGCACTGAAGGCGATATTGCCGCGTGCGGGGTCTTCATCCAATTGCGTGCCGCAATTCCAGATGCAGGCGCCGCAATGGATACACTTTTCGCGATCGAAAACGGGCACCCCGGTTTCGCCCGCGGTGATCGCCTGGCCGGAGCACATCTCGATGCACATTTTGCTGACGCAGCGCTCGCAGAAATCCGGGTAGATGAAGCGGACGTGGTCGGCGTAGCCGGGAGCGGCTTGCACTTTGCCTCCCATGAGCAGCGCGTCCTGGTGCGAGACCAAAAGCTGGCCGTCGTACGGAATGGCGGGCCAGCCGACGCGATCCATCAGCGCGTTGTGGCAACTGACGCCGCGCGTGCGGCACTCCTCCATGATGTGGGCGAGTTCGGCCGCCGGAATCTTCTCGCGGTAATACTCTTCCGGCGAAGGCATCAATTGGGGCTCGCCGCTGACGGAGTGCCTGCCGTCCGTGAAGCCCGCGATGGCCATGCCGAGCAGCCCGGGGATCATGCCGCGATGGAAGCCGTCGCGCGCTTTCTCTGCGACCTTGCTTTCTTCTTCCACCCAACTGGCGCGGCGTTGCGCGACGTAGGTGGCTTCCAGATTCGCCCTGGTGAGCGGCTTGCCGGCCTTGAGCAGTTCGAGTACCGCGCCGGCGAGTTGTGCGCCCGTGGTCCAGGCTTCGTCCACGCCGCTGCCGGTAAGTACGTTGGTGCTGCCGGAGCATTCGCCGATGCGCGCGTAGCCCTCGCCCGCCAGGAACGGTTCGCCTCGCCTGCCGGATTCCTGCAGCGACTTGGCGCCCCAACTGCGCAGCTTCGCGCCGTTCAAATAGCGCCAGATATACGGGTGCAGCACATAGTGCTGCAGATAGCGGTACGAGGTGCGGGTAGGGCTTTCAAACCACGAGGGGACGAAAATGCCGACGGTGGCCACGCGATCCGGATGCACGTAGAGAAAGCCGAAAATTTCCGGCTCGGGGTAGCCGAAGGTGTGGAACACCATGCCGGCTTCGAGCGGCGTATCCTCCGGCAGGTCCACCACAAACTTCATGCCGACCGCCCACTCGCGCTGGTGATGGCCTTCGGGAAGTCCGAAGACGGAATCGAGTTGCCGCCCAACCACGCCGACCGGCCCATCGCCCACCACGGTGAGCGCGGCGCGGACGTCCATGCCGGGCATGAAGGTGGCCTCGGGATTGCCCTCCTTATCGACGCCCTGATCGGTGAGGCGGACGCCGGTGACGCGGCCGTCTTCGATCAACGCTTCGTGTACAGGCATGCCGGGCCAGATCTGTACGCTTCCGCCGGACATGAGGTCGGTGCCGACGTGCTGCAGGAACTGGCCGAGCGACAGAACCAGTCCGCCCTCCTTATGGAGGAAGGGCGGAATATAGGGAAGCTCGACGGCGTCGTCTTTGGCGAGCCCGAGCGAGCGGATCATGCCGTCGCCGAATAGCAAGGTTCCCGAGCGCCGGCTGGCGTCATGCGGGTCCAGCAGATAGGCCACCTTCTCCTGCTTGACGGTGACCGCCATGGGAATCTGGGCGGAGTCGAGATCGGGCAGGCTGGCGCGAATACCGCGCGCGCGAGTGACCACCCCGGAGACGCCGAAACTCACGTCGTCGGCGCGCTCGTAGCAGATGACCTGGAGCGGCAAGCCGGGAGCGCTGGGGCTCTCGATGGCCGGCGTGCCGTCGGGGTTCACGAGTTGGCGCGAGAGAGTAGTGAGGAAGCCGGCCGTGGCAGGGCCGAAACCGACGCAGACGATGTCGACATCCATCGTCTGGCGCTCCACGTCGGAGGGACTCATGCGGGATAGTCCAGCGCTTCCGGAATCATGACCTTGGTCAGGGCATCGGCCGCACGATCTTTGGCCAGTTGCGAACCGGTGAGGCAGCCATCCATACGCAGGCGCAGCGAGGCGAATTGCTCCAGGCCCTGGAAGCGCACGCAGGGGCCTGCCTTACTGGTGTGCGCGCCGGACTGCTCGATCACGTCCGTATACCCGCGGGCCAGGCTGGCGATGCCGGGGATGAGCGCTTCCATGCATTCCATTTCATCGGCCTGGTAGCAGGAGGCGCAGCCTTCGGTGTCCCACGCCGGATGGCGATTGTAGCCGTGGACGAGTTCGGCGCAGACGCGCCCTACTTCGCCGGCGGCCTTGGCCGATTGCACGTGGCAGAGGTCGGTGAGGAAGGCGACCAGTCCCTCGAGCCCTTCGGCGACGGTGGGAATCTCCGGCCCCTTCTTTTCGAGTTCCAGCAGGTCGAGAATCTGGCAGCGCGCGGCCAGCAGCCAGCAGAGGGCGTCGGCTAGCGGGAAGGTGACGCCCTGGCGCGAGCCCTGGTAGAGCTTGCCGCCATCGGCGTCCTTGGCCTTCTGCAGGTGGTTGAGGCTCCACAGCCAGAGCTGCATGGCGGTAGCCAACGAGCAGGCGCCGGTTTCGGGACGATCGTTGGCGATGGTGCGCATTTCGCGGATCCACTCCCTGAACTGGGTGAGGAACAGATCGTCCGTCATGGTGACGCTGAGTTGCCGGCGCTGCACGGCTTCGGGACCTTCGTAGGTGGCTTCGAGCTGCGAATCCATCCACTTGTGGCCGAGGAAGCCGGGGCAGTCTTCGGTGATACCGTAGCCGCCCATCAGGCTGACCGCTTCGCGCATCATGCGCGCGCCGTGTCCGGTGTTCCAGAGCTTGCAGGCGGGGCAGAGCACGTTCGCGACACTATCCAGAATGGCGTAGCGGACCAGAAGGTCGTCCTGCAAATCGGGACGTTTGCCGTGGAGGAATTCGATGGCGTCCTTCTGCACCTGGCGCATGGCCTTAAGGAGCGTTGAACCGCCAGAGATGCCGCGTGCGGCGAAAATGTCCGCCTTCTGTTTTTCCAGCGGATCGAGTTGGTCGAAGAGGCGGGCGGCTTCGAAGCCGAGCGCGGCGCTGGCTTCGCCGGTAGCCCAAATATCCACCAGGCGGTGCACCACGTCCTGCTTCAGCTGCAGGCCAAGCTCGTAGCGCGGCGAACCAGGGTTGGCGATAGATCCGCCGCGGAAGCGATTGCGGTGGTAGCGGATCACGGGTTCGATAGCGCTCAGCAGTTTGGCCGACGTCATGATGGCCACGGTCACACGCGTGCGGCGGAAAACAGCCTCGATTACCTCACCGTGGCTGTAAGCCGGGATAATGACGCCGTCCTTTACGGTGTAGCCGCCGATGATCCGGCTGGCGGGAACGGTGAGCGAGAAGATGGGGTCGCGCGTGGAGGAGAGCTGGTGGACCAGTTTGCGCGTCGGAGTGCCACGGTCGAACGTGCCGGGGTCGCCTTCCTCGAGGATGACCATGCAGGTGCCCTTCAGGCGCGGATCGTCGGATTCGACGGCGGCAGTGACGAAGTTAGCGAAGCCCATATTGGTGATGAAGCGGCCGCGCTTTTCCACCTTGAGCATCGGCTCCTGCCCCTCCGCCCATTCGGCCACGCGCACCTTGCCGCCCAGCATGCCGGTTTCGACGCCGACATAAGGAATCGGCTCAGTCAGGCAGAACGCGCCGCGCCACGGTTTGCGATCTTCGCCCGGCTGGGCGGGAGCGGCGAGCGCCATGTAACGGTCGCGCTGAGCTTGCGTGCCGCGCTCGTGAATCGGGGAGAGCGCCAGGCATCCGGCGAGACTGCCGGTGGCGGCGCCGGCATCGACCCAGGCAAGTTCGAAGGCCACGAGGGCGAGGGCGAGGTTCTTGGGACCGTCAATGAATCCACCCTGCGCCGGGTCCATAAAGACGCCCGTGATGCCGGATTCATCGAACGCCTGAAGAAGTTGCTGCTTGTCGGCGGTCCACTCATGGGTATTACGGGCGCCGGCGGCAACCAGACGGGCCACCGGTCCGCGAGCTACGGCGCGGACGGATTGGACGAGCATCTGAAGGTCGTAGCGATCGGCGAAGCGCCAGAGAAGCTGCCGTACATCGTCGCCGGGTAGGGCGCGTAAAGAGTCGGTTTTGGGTTCGATTGCGGCCGTGGTCATGGTGCCGTCCTTTGTATACCGGCTGCGCAAAATGGCGCATCCTGGGTCAGAATGAGTCCGAAACAGATGGAAAGGTGCAATCGGGATGCCAGCCAGGGAAAGCGTTGAGAATCAATACAGCTGTTGAGAAACGCAACAGACAATGGGGTCCTAAAATTGGGTGAGATTGAGTGGCTGACCCAGTTGTATACTGGCGACTATCGAAAGGAGTTCACACGATGAAGAAGTGGTTACCGGTCCTGTTTGCGTTTTTCGCGTTCAGCGCCATGGCGGCAGACATCAGCGGGAAATGGAAGGCCACGGGCGACGGACAGAACGGCCCGATGGAGCGGACTTTTACTTTCAAGCAGGAAGGCACGAAGCTGACGGGCGAGACGGAAAGCTCGTTCGCCGGGAAGTCGGCGATCATCGACGGGAAAGTGGAAGGCGACAACGTCTCGTTCACCATCAACATGAAGTTCCAGGATCAGGAAATGAAGATGGAGTACAAGGGCAAGATTTCGGGCAACGAAATCAAGTTCACGGCGGAAGCGGGGGGCGGCGGCGGCTTCGGTCCCATCACCTGGACCGCGAAGAAGCAGTAGGCGGCGATAACTCGCAGAGTTGGTGCGACACCCTGTGTCTGCGGAAAGGACAGGCCACGGACCACGATGGCCTGTCCCACCCGTACGCCAAAAACGCCTACGCGCGGCGGAAGCTGACGCCTTGCTTGACGAGGTAATCCCGTGCGATCGTGGCCGTCTCCAGGGCGGTCACGGACGCGCGGCGGTCGCCATCCAGTTCCACCATCACCATGCCGGCGATCTTGCGTCCATCCATCATGTCAAGAATGGCCGGAATGTTGACCTTGCCCTGCCCCAGCGGGCAGTATCCGACGAAATTCTGGCCCCCGTTGAAATCCTTAAGGTGCATGTGATGTACGGCCGGCAGGAAGTCCTTGACCACCTGGACCGGGTCCACGCCGCCTTTCTGCAACTGGCCGATATCGGGGCCGAACTTGACGTAGCGCGTGTCGACGGATTCCATGATGGCGTAGGTTTCGTCCTTCGACTCGATGCACGTTCCGGTGTGCTGGTGAAGGCACCCGGTCAGGCCGATGTCGATGAGCTGCTTGCCGTACTCGTTCAAGGTTGTGACGATGTCGTCCTTGTGATCCTTAAAGACGTAGGAATCGCGCCGGACGCCGTTAGGTCCGATCACCACCACCTTGCCGCCGCACTTTTTGAACGTTTTGCCCCATTCGATGCATTCCGCAATACTGTCAGTGCGTTTAGCGGCATTCAGAAGATCAGGGCCGCCGTAGGCGGAGATCATGGGCAGCTTGTATTTTTCAATCAGCGGTTCCAACCCGCCGTTAGCTACCATCCCTTGGATTTGGAAGCTGAACAATTCCAGGCCGTAGTAGCCGAGGCCGCTGACGTCCTTAAAAATCGTTTCGATGTATGCCGCATCCACAGGGCGCGGTCCGGCAGGACGCGGCGGTGGTGCGGCCGGAGGTGCGCCGTCCGCGGCGGCCGGCGGACGCGGAGGGGCCGCCTGCACCCAGGTGATGCCCGTGTGGCCGATGTTCAGGTCGCGCTTCTTCTGTGCCCACGCGGCGACAGAAGAGCCTAATCCGGTGGCCAGTCCGACGGACTCCACAAAGTGACGGCGAGTGATGTTCAGTGCCATATTGATCCTCAAGAAATCCTGCGTTTCTGACGTGCTACAGGATGCTATCAAGCCCGGGGGTATCAGTCAATGGGATCGAACGGTTAAAAGCCTTCCCAGACGAAGGCCGAGAACCGGCGGATGGTCTGGAAACCGACCCGTTCGTAGAGCGCGACTGCGTCCGTATTGGCGGCCGTGACCGTCAGGCTGGCGGACGCACACCCCATCTCGCGCAACGTAAGCAGCGACTGCCGAAGCAGTTCGTGCCCAATGCCGGTGCCGCGGACGTGGGGACTTACGCAGATCTGGGTGACGTGTCCGGCTTCAGGCGTCACCAGACTGGCCAGGGAAACACCGCAGATGCGGCCGGAAACGCCTTCGAACGCGACCACCGACGCCGGACGGTAGAATGCGCCGCACCCGGGATACTGCACGATATTGTGCAGGAAACGCCGCGCGCCGGTCGGCGAGCGGTACTGGTCGTTGATCCGGCTGTCGACGTGTCCTGCGTAGGCGGCGGCAATCAGTTGGGCGGTTCCGTCGTGGTAGTGGTCGTTCCACTTTTCGACGTACATCGGGCGACGCACATTGCCGCTGCGCAGCAGTGCTGTCGTGAGGTCGATGCGCATGAAGTTGCGCTCGAAGACGCTCAGCCATTCCGGGTACGGAATGGGGCGGCGCGGATCGTAGGCCAGCATCATAAGCTGGGATTCGATGCGGCGCACCAGCGGACTCTCCATCATGGGTTCGAGCGCGGCGCCCAGCAGCAGATTTTCGCGCTCGGGGGTACGCACGGCGCGGCGCACGTAAAGATCCCCAACCAGTCCCTTATCCTCTTCGAGGACGTAGTACATGTAGCCGGTGACGCAGCCGTCTTCCACCAGCGCGCTGCCGCTCAACGCGCCCATATCGATGAAGCGGCGCACCAGGTCGGCGGACTTATCGAAGTCCCATTCCAACTCGCCGCGCCACGCCAGACATTCCTCCTCCAGCAGAGGTACCAGATCCCTGGACGAAAGCCGCCGCAGATCGACGATCTCGCGAAAAGGTTCCGGAGCCGGATGTAGCCTGGCGGCCATAAGGTGCTCTATTTTACCCCGTACATCGCCGCATAGCCGAGTTGTTGTTTGACGTAGTCGCGGGGATAGCCGATGGCAACATCGGTGACTTTACCCGCGGCGTCGAACCTGGCAGTCAACTCGGAATTGATGCCGCACCAGTAGGTGGGGACATCGAGCCCGGTGTAGCGCGCCATCACCTGATCGCGCAGTTTGGGATCGAAATGGACGCCGTACTGATCCACCAGGGCCTTGATGGCATCGTAATCGCCTTCGGCCTTGATGCGCATCAATTCGGAGAGCAGCATGCCGACGCCCTCTTTCATGCGCGCGAAATCCTGCAGTTCGAAGTACGTCTTGCCGTTGCGTTCCACCTTTTGAATGGCGTGCGTCTTATCCATGATGTAGTTGACAATCAACTGGCGATTGCGCTGATGATCTTCCTCCAACGTGTCGCCCTGCGGATTGCGCATGAGCTGGGTCAGCACGGTGCGGACGGCATTGTAGTACATCGCCTTCACCACTTCGGGACTGGAGATGAGGCCGAGTTCGCGCAATTTCGGGTCGGAGATATTCCAGAGCGCCATGAGGTCGGCGCGCGCCTCTTCGAGCGTGGAGAAGTACTCCTTGAGGTACGCTCCGGCGCCGCCTTGCAGCTTGGGGTTGAGCTTGCCTGAGCCGTGGCCGATGATTTCGTGGAGCGCCGTCATCAAATCACTGGCCTCTTCGCCGTACTTTTTGGCGATGGCGATCTCCTGGGGCGAGGCGGAGAATTCGTCGATCGCGCCGGTGCCGGAGCCCTGGCGCAGGGTGCGCGAACTGCCGGTCAGCAGGAAACTCTTGCTGCCGTACTTCTCACGGATTTCGTTTTCGTTGGGCAGGTTGTCGCCTATCGTGCTGACGTGGAAATCGCCGGTCTCGATCAGCGTCTCGCAGGCTTTCGCCATGGGGGCCTTGACGCCCTGCTTCTTGTATTGCGGGGCCCAGGGTGCGCGGTCTTCGAAATACTGCGCGCTGGCCGCGAGTTTCAGCATCAGCTGATTCATCTTGTCGTCGGTAATGGAGACGAAGCTCTGCGAAGTGCCTTTGGCGGCGCGCGCATCGCGATAGACTTCGATGAAGCCGTTGGCGAAATCCACTTTGGCGTTGTTTCGTACCCACGCGATGCCGAACTTCACCCAGTCCGCCGGTTCGCCGGTCTGGTAATAGCGGATGAGGGCGGCGATAGCTGCCGCCTGCTCCGGCGCGGCGACCGCCTGCGCCTTCGTAAGGAATTCGTTGGCCTTCTTCAAATAGACCGCGTACCGCCCCGGAGGCACTTTGCCGTCCGGCGTGCCGGCGCGATAGACCTCTTCGATGAGTTTGCCGGAAGCGTCTTTCACCAGGCGCGAGTTGAGCGGATATTTCTCCTGGAAGCCTTTGAGATCGGCCACGCTGACGCCCTGGTAAAAGTTGTTGGCGCTGGCCTGCAGGATGTCGCGATTTCCCTGCGGGCTCTTGGTGGTGATGGTGGCTTCGAAACCGGCATCGAACAGCGAAGGGCGGAGCGCCTTCAGCTCGGCATCGATTTCGGCGGGCTTCTTTCCGGCGAAACCCCCGTTGCGGGCCGCTTGCGTGGAGGCGGCGCTGAGTTCTTCGTACGTGAATTCAGGCAGGAACTTCTGCGCGGTCATCTCATTGTGGTTGCCGCGATTGGCCCAAAAGAGCTTGGTGAAATCGGTGATCTTGCGCAGCGCCTGCGGATTGATTGCCTGAGCGTGGCGAAGAATCTCCTCCAGCAGCGCCTTCTGCCGCAAGCCCCAGGCCGAGTTCTGATCGTAGTTGATCGGGTCGATCGCAATCGACGCTTGCGTCAGCCAGTACGCCAGCGTCTTTTCCTGCAGGTTGAGGGTTTTGAAGCTCTCAGCTTCGAGTTGCACGAAGCCGGTGGACCCCACGCGGTCAACCAGGGTCGAATTGGCCGCGGCGAAGGCGGCGGAGCAGACGAGCACAGAAATCGAGAATCGCAGAGATCGCAAAGGAGTCACCCCTTCCCTCTATGGTATCGCCCAGCGGCCAATGCGAACATTGGGCCCGCGCGGCGCCCAGACGCCGGGGTCGCTCGGACCGAAGAAGGCCAGGACCGGGGTGCCCACGGCGGCGGCCAGTTGCGTAATGCCGGAATCGTTGCCGATGAACAGGCTTGCCTGGGCGAGCCAGCACGCGAGTTCGTAGAGATTGTGGATGCGCACCGCGTCCGGCAGGGGTGGATCTTCCTCTCCCGCGCACCAGTAGATGGGCATGAACGGTTCCAGCTGGGTGGCCAGTTCCCGAAAGTTCCCGAGCGGCCAGTTCTTGCGCGCGCTGCCGGAGAACGGGTGAATCACCGCGAATTGTTGACGGCCGACTGGGCAAGGAATGCGCGGAATGGGGTCGACCGGACCGGGGGCGGCGAGGGGCCGCACCTGTTCGATATAGAAATCGGTCGCGTGCCGGGTAGATTGTTCAGGCAGGGCTGGGAGAAAGGTGAACGGAAGGCCGAGAGCGGCCACCGTCTCGCGAAATTCGGGGCGGTTGGCGCCGTACCAGGAGACGATCGAATCGAAGCGCCGCAGGGTGCTGATCAGTTCCGCCGGAGGATCGGCGATGCCGAGCAGGTCGAGGCCGGTGGAGGAGATGGCGCGGGCGGGTGCAAAGCGGATCAGGGGCACGGTGCGTGCGGGAGTCCAGATTTCGTCCACAGGTCCAGCAAGCATTTGGAGGGCGGGGAGGGAGACGATCACATCGCCGATGCCGCCGGGACGGATGACGAGGATGGGCACTCATTCAGAGTGGCATACCGATGGCAGGAGGGGCGCGCGTCTTCCGGCCAGATCAGAATTCACGGGCGTTGTTTTATCCACAGACGATGCAAGCGGCGTTCCCTCTAACCAGTTGCAAATAAAGCCAGATAAATCCTGAGGAAATCGTGTTGAACGAGGCCAAAATAGCGTTGACGAAAAAGATAGTTGAGAGCATAGTAAAAAAGGTTCCAAGAGGTTTGAGGAACAGCAAGCCGACGGAAACGTAGCGGTCCT
>JBDTMZ010000031.1:0-26876 GCA_039934035.1 Candidatus Solibacter sp.
GCCCCGGTTGGCGCGCTATACGGGCTCACCGGCCGGATGTGGCGGATCACCTCCGCGGCAGAGAGCAAGCCGCGTTCCGTAGGGATGGGGCGGACCAGGCAGCCGCTGAACCAGGCCATCATCGAAAGCTCGTAATCCACCAGATGGGCGCGAGAATCGCAAATCACTTCCTGCCCGTGTTCCGTGAGCAGCTTGATGCCGATGGTGTTGCCCATGGTGCCGGTGGGGACGAAGAGCGCGGCAGGTTTGCCCGCGATTTCCGCCGCGCGCTCTTCCAGGCGGTTGACGGTAGGGTCTTCGCGATACACGTCGTCGCCGACTTCGGCCGTGAACATGGCCTGCCGCATGGCGGGCGTGGGCCTGGTGACGGTATCGCTGCGCAGGTCGATCATAAAGGGGGCGGCTCCTCGAACGCCGGAAAAGCCACGCCGCGGACGAGTCCACGGCGCACCGGAACCGGGTGAAACCTAATGGTAACGCGGGAGTTTCGTGCGCGGTGTCAGGCTGGGGGATCGGCCGCGCCACGTTTATGCCAGAGGCCGCCATTTTCCTTCACCCACATGGCGGGCAGGAAAGGCACTGGCCGGTCGTCGTACACCTGCGGCCGCGCATTTGAAACAGCTTCGGCGAGGATCGCCAGTGCGCCGCGGTTGGGCGCCGGCCCGCTGGCGCAAAAGTCCTTCAGGCGCGGAAACAGACCCTCGATGGCTCGCATGCGATACGGCTGCGGCGCGGTTAATCCGTACTGGAAGCGGTCGAAAATGCCGGAGCCGGGGTTATCACTACGGCTGCTGGGGCCCTGCACGATGTTCCACGCCGGCCAGATCACCGCGGCGTGCAGGGGCATGATGTCCTGCACATAATCGAGCGGTCTCCAGGGAGTGTGCGATGCGCGCGGCCTGGTGTCCGCGCGCATGCTGTCGAGCAATTGGTCCAGGTCCGGCCACTCGCGGCGGACCAGGCTCAGAAATTGCCGCAGAGCCTTGCGCGCTTCCGGCCAGTCCTGTGCCATGTGCTGGTCCAGCAGCAGGTTGAAGCAATCACGCAGCACGATGCGCGGAATCACGTGGTGCCAGGACATGCCGGAAGCAGCGTTCCACGCTTGGGGCGCGGGAACGTCTGTATCAGTGATGTGCGCATCGGCCACAGCATTACACTATCCGAAGCCGCAGCGTAGTTCAAGTACGCACCATTACTCCAGGAATTCCCACAGCACTTCGTTGGAAAGCAGGACGCCGCGATCGGTCAGGCGCAGCATTTCGCCGTCGGTCTCCATCAGTCCAGCGTCCAGAAAGCGGTGGAGCGGCTCGTCAAAACGAAGCCAATCTTCGGGACGCAGCCGGATCCCGGCAGAGAGACGCAGGCCCACGAAGAAGCGCTCATCGTCGCGCTGCGGCACGTCTTCCACGGGGTTCGCGCCGGAAAGGTAGTCCGCGAGCTCTTCGGCGTTCTGGTGGCGCACATGCCCGTCGAAGGAGTGGGCATCGGCGCCGAATCCCGCGTAAGCTTCGAGTTGCCAGTACTTTAGGTTGTGGCGCGATTCGTACCCGGGGCGAGCAAAATTGGAAATCTCGTAGCGCTCCGTTCCCATGGTGCGCAGGCGGCGCACGGCCGTCTCGTAAAAGTCCGCCGTCGCCTCGTCGGAAGGCGTGTCCGCGGCGCCGTAGCGCACGCCGCCGAGCAGCATCTCTTTGCCAAGCCGGCTGTCCTCGTCCACCTCGAGCATGTAGACGGAGACGTGCTCCGGCGCCAATCGCCCGACCCAGTCTAGCGATTCCTGCCAGGAATCCGCCGTCTGCCCGGAAAGTCCCGCGATCAGGTCGATATTGACGTTGCGGATTCCGGCGGCGCGCAATACGGCGAGTTCGTCCGCGACGATTTGGGCGGTATGCCGCCGTCCGGTGCGGCGCAATTCCAGTTCAACGAACGATTGCACGCCCAGGGAGACGCGATTGATGCCGGCATCCGCCCACGCGCGTGCCAGCTGCTCTGTGATCGCGCCGGGAGCCGCCTCGATGGTGGCTTCCGCCCACGGTCGCCCCGGAATCGCGTCCAGAATCTCGCGCAGCGCGTCGGGCTCCATGCTGCTCGGGGTGCCGCCGCCAAGGTATACGGTTTCGGGAGTCTCCTGCCAGGCGTGCGCGCGGATTTCCCGCAGCAGCACCTCGCGATAGCGCACCTCCAGCTCGCGCGGAAATACGCCGCTGGCGAAATTACAGTAGGTGCACTTCTGCGCGCAGAAAGGGTAGGAAACGTAAACGCCGGCCACTTCTCTCATTGTACCGGGCCGATTTGCAGAGGGCGCCCCGCCTCCGACTTCCCTGATAAGTCATGCCGAGGTACGCCAGTGATCGCCCTTCGCAGGGCAGCTCATGCGGTGATTGTGGCGAAACCTAGCTGTATAATTCCGTTTCCGAAACCGGAGCGTCCACTTGAGCGGCGCCGGTGACCGCAGCCCTGTTGCGGGCGGAAAACATGGCGCCGCGGGCCGGCTGACGCGGCGCGAAGGCGCCCAACCCGACGGGGAACGGCATGTCCATGTAGATGGCCTCGATGCCCCCGCGGCGCAGGTACGTCTCGTGCCAGAACCCGGTGCCGCCCGAGTCTTTCATGAACTTCTTCCACCACGCCAGGTGCGTGCCGGAACGCGACCACGTCTCCAGCGATTCGAAGTCGCGCCAATACTGGCGCATGCCGACGTGACGCAATGAGTACAACAGATCTTCATGCAGCAACAGACCGTCGGGTTTGGCGGCCACGGCATCCTTAATCTGCGGGCCGAGTCCCATTAGGGTTTTGATCCCGGTCAGCGTATTGACGCGCATGCCCAGGTAGATCACCACCAGGTCCGGGTAGGCCGAGAGATCGACCGCCTCGCGTTTTGGAGCGCCCATGTACCCTCCTTTTGGGAGGATACACTATGCCGACTAGCCGACGAGTTCGGGTTCATCCACTCCGGGCGTGTTGATCTTGCCCTTGGTGGAGTCTTGCTGTCCCTGCAGGCGCAGCAATTGCATGGCCGGCTGCTGCTCGAACGGGATAGAGAATTCGCGCTCGATGCGTTCGCGGTACACCGGACCGGAATTGTAAGCGCAGAAGGGATAGATTCTGCCGTTGGGCGCCGCGTAGTGGATGACGCAACGCTTCACCCGCTCCACGTCGTAGTTGTACGAATCCATGAAGTGCATGCCGGCCAGCATCAGCGTCTTGTACGTGAAGCCTTTGTCTTCGTTCTCGCCGCGGCCGTAATTCTTGTCCGTCATGCCTTGCAGCGTCTGCAGGAACTTGGTGAAGGTCAGGCCTTCCGGAGCCCTATCTTCGTGGAAGAACTTGCGCAGGCTGTTCCAGGCTTCGAACTTGGTGAAGAACTGGAAGCGCCGCTTACCCGCCTTGCGCGAGAGCACGTCCATTTCGCGCAGCATCGGACCCACCTCCACGAACTGTGTCACCGGGACGGCGTGACGGTTCTGGTCGACGAACAGATAGGTGCCGATTGAGCAGTGCGGGTGGCAACTCAACTGCGTCGTCTCTTCCCCGCGCAAGGCGCTGATCAGCTTGCTGAACGGGGTCACGCAGGAAAGCGGAAACCAATCTTCATACGGATCGGCAATCCCGGTCTGTTGGTGGACGGCGTGGGCGAAGTCGGAGAGCGTGAAGCGCTTGGCTTCCAACTCGTGCTTGGCGATGCGTCCGGTGAAGGCCACGGGTTGGAAGCTGATGCCGCTGGTGCAATCGATGTATTCCAGCGCGAGGCGCAAGATGTCGCCCACCGCGTGGTCGTTCAGGCCCTTCACGATGGTCGGCACGAAAACAATTTTCAGGCCGGCCTTGCGAACGTTTTCAATGCACAGCAGCTTCTTTTCCCACAGCGACTCGCCGCGTGTCCGCCGGTAAACATCGTCGCAGACGCCGTCGAACTGCAGGTAAAGGGTGTGGAGGCCGGCTTCCTTGCACTGCTGGGCGAATTCCAGGTCGGTGAACTTCAGGCCGTTGGTCGCCACCTGAGTATGGGAGAAGCCCATCTCCTTGGCGAGGCGCAAGACGTCCCGGAAGCGTGGATAAATGGTGGGCTCGCCGCCGGAGAATTGCACGATGCGGCCGGCGACGGGGCGTTGGTCACGCAATGCCTGCAACATCTTACGGACGGTTTCGAAGTCGGGTTCGTAGAGGTAGCCGGCAGCGTTGGCGTTGGCGAAGCAGACCGGGCAGGTGAGGTTGCAGCGGTTGGTCAGGTCGACGTTGGCCAGTCCGGTATGGCTGGTGTGCAGGTTGCACAGCCCGCAATCGTCGGGGCAGCGCGTGGCGTTGGTGACGATGGGATTTTCCAGGCCGCGGTTATCCCCGAACGTCCATTCCTCCATCTTGAGGTACAGCTTGACGTCCGAATAAACGATGTCGCGGAAGTCGCCATGTTTGGAGCAATGTTTCTCCATCACGACCTTGCCGTTGTCTTCCCGAATCGTGGCATCAATCAGATCCGAACAGTCCGGACAGAGCGATTGCGTCTGCTTGGGCAGGCCTTTACCCAGCGGTTTGATGGGAGAAGCAGTATAGGTAGTTTCGGGTTGTATTACCTGAAATTGCGCCATGATACGCCATTATAGGGGGAGATTCTTCAATTTAGGAGTTTTAGAGGTTAAACGGCGACTAGCGCGCGCCGTACGGTTCCTTTGGCGGGCTGAATGGGAACAGGGGGCCGTGATGGGGTGGTAAACATTACCCTCTCCTCACCCTATCTTCCGGGCGCTTTTTACCGGCTTAACTGCAGATAACGGGCCAGCAGTTCTCCTTCGGGAACCGCCACCGCGCGCGCATATTGGCGGATGTAGCTGGTACCGTAGATGCCACCCGGCAAGCGCGCAAACTCCCCACATTCTATAGCTTGGAGGTAGCGCAGACAGATCTTCGTGCTGTCGGCGATGTCCGTCAGCGAGATCCCCTTTTGGCGGCGGATCGCTGCCAGATCTTGAGACTGGCGCTTGGCTTTCTGCATGCGCGGACTGTTTGCAATTTGAGGGCAAAAGCGGTGAGCGCGTAGCGCTCAGTTTTCAGTCGTCAGTTTTCAGTTCTCAGTTGTTAGTCGTCAGTCGCGCCTCGGCGCGCGCCGGATGATCAGCCTCAGCTATCAACTTGGCCAGTTGAATACTGAGGCTAGTCGTTCAAAGAGTCACATCCTTCAAATTGTGCTCCCGTTGGTGACGATGCTGACAACTGACAACTGACAACTGACGACTGACGACTGCCCGCTATAATGCATCTTGGACCTCACACATCCGGCGATCGACCTCACCCATGCGGCGGTCGCTTTCATATCGGCCTTTCTTGCCGGTGCCATCAATTCGGTAGCGGGCGGCGGCACTCTGGTCTCCTTTCCGGCGCTGATCTGGCTGGGGCTGGACCCGGTCGCGGCCAACGCTACCAGCACCCTGGCCATCTGGCCGGGCACGGTCGGCAGCGCTTGGGGCTACCGCCGCGAATTGCGTGATGCCGAAACCCGTTTCCGGATCCTGATCGTGCCCAGCCTGGTGGGCGGAATCACGGGCGCACTGCTTCTGCGCTGGACCCCGCCCTCGCTCTTCGAAAAGCTGGTGCCCTACCTCATCCTCTTTGCCACCCTGCTGTTCATGGCCCAGGGACCGGTGCAACGCCTGCTCAAAACGTCCGGCGCCGAAGGCCACAAGTCCACCCGGTGGCTGGTGGGCGCGCTGCTTTTCCAACTGGCGGTGGGGATTTACGGCGGCTACTTCGGGGCGGGCATCGGCATTCTCATGCTGGCGGCTTTGAGCATCCTGGGATTGAGCGATATCCACGAGATGAACTCCCTCAAAGTGGTGTTCGGCGGGGCCATTAATGGTGTGGCCGCGGTGTACTTCGCCATGGCGAACATGGTGAAGTGGCCTTACGTGCTGATCATGGCCATCGCTGCGATTCTGGGCGGCATCGGCGGAGCGGGCACAGCACGGAAACTGGGACGCACCGCCGTACGCTGGATCGTGATCGCGATCGGCCTCGGCATGTCGATCTCTCTATTTATCAAGAAATAATCGCAGGGATTCGGTCCGGATAGTGGATCGCGAAGGTGGAAAAGGGCCGTAGTGGTTCGTACTCTGCGATGCGGAAACCGGACCGGCTGGCGTAGTTTGATGCCTGTTTGAAACCTATGCGGGCTGTACGGCAATGCCGGCGCCGGCGAGCGCAGCTTCCACTTCGGCGGGGCGCAGACGCGTCGCGTCGTATTCCACCGTGAGAGAGTCCATCGAGGGCGCCACGCGAATCCTCTGAATGCCGTACTTCGAGTTCACCACTGCAATACCCGCGAGCGCTGCGTCATCGAGAGGTTTCTGCACGCGGAACTGAATCTGCACTTTAGTCATGTCTCAATTTACGATATCAGCCACCGGACCGTCGGGAAAGCCCCCGTGTCCCTTTTCGCAATGCGGAACGCCCGACCGTGGTAACCCGGTGGTATATTCTTCAATATTGCTGCGGCTTCCACCGCGCGGCGTCTCGGTAAATAAAACTTATGAGTGACGGAGTCCACGTTAAGACTTCCAACCACAACCGGTACCTGGTGAAGAGCCTGGTACACGCCTCCCGTGTGCTGGAGGCGTTTCAATCGGCCGGCGATGTCCTGCGATTGCGTGATGTGGTGACGCGCACCGGCTTCAACAAAGGCATGTGCTTCCGCCTGCTGTACACCCTGCACCAGTGCGGATTTCTGGATAAGGTGGGCGAGAATCACTACCGCCTGGCCAGCGAAGTCCGGCGACGGCGCTTGTACCGCATCGGGTACGCCGCACAGGGCCAGGACAGTTCCTTCGACCGCGAGGTGCGCGACGGACTGGTGCGCGCCGCCGAGCGCGAGCACGTGGAACTGATCGTGGTGGACAATCGCTATCAGCCCAAGATCGCCCTGCGCAGCGCGGACTACCTCATCAAGGAACAAGTGGACCTGGTGGTGGAGTTCCAGACCGACGAGCTGATTGCGTCCGCCATCGCCAGCAAGTACCTGGAAGCCAACATTCCGTTCATCGCAATCGATATTCCCCATCCGGGCGCGACCTATTTCGGGGCCAATAACTATCAGGCCGGCCTCCTGGCGGGACACCATCTGGGGCGCTGGGCGAAGAAGCATTGGAACGGCGAACCCGACGAGGTCCTGCTGGTCGAACTGCATCGCGCCGGCCCGCTGCCGCAGGCGCGCATTCGCGGCGTGCAGAGCGGCATCAGCGAGGTGCTGCGCGTGCCGGAGCGCTGCCGCAGCATCAGCATCGATGGCGACGGGCAGTTTCAAACCACCCTCGAGAAGGTGCGCAAGCACCTGCGCGAATCCAAGGCGAAGCGCGTGCTGGTGGGGGCGGTCAACGATTCCAGCGCCCTGGGCGCCCTACGCGCCTTCGAGGAGGCGGGGCGCGCGGCCGATTGCGTCATTGTGGGGCAGAACGCGGAAACCGAAGCGCGCGCTCAATTGCGCAGCCACGGCACGCGCCTGATCGGCAGCGTGGCCTTCTTCCCTGAGAAATACGGCGACGGATTACTGAAACTGGCGCTCGATCTGCTGGCCCGAAAAGTGGTGCCTCCGGCGGTGTTTACTTCCCATCAACTGATCACGCCGGAGAACGTCGATCACTTCTATCCCAACGACAGCCTGCTGGCGACTCCGGCCTGAGGCATGGTGATATTATGATCGCCATGCTCAACCTCGTCGTGCTGGGACTTAGTGTGGCACTGCTGGCCATGGCCGCGGATTTGCCATCGAAAAAGTATCTGAATCTTGCGACAATTAAGAAGATGGTGGCCGCGGCGGAAGCCGAAGCGCAAAAGCGTAATGTACAGGTGACCATCTGCATCATGGACGAAAGCGCCAACGTGCTGTTCCTGCAGAAGGCCGACGGCGCCTCGCTGAATACCCTGCAATTCGCGCAACGCAAAGCGCGGCACGCGGCCATCTATGGACGCCCGTCCGGCACCGCTGAGGACAATCTGAAGGCCGGCAACATGGCGCAACTGGCGTACCCCGATGCGTTCCCCAACCGGGGCGGCGTGCCGATTCGAGTCGATGGCCAGGTGATCGGCTCGATTGCGTGCAGCGGCGCCGCCAGCGAAGTGGATGAAGCCATTTCGCAAACGGCAGTCGATGCGTTGTTGAAGTAAGCGTGCAACAGGCTACCCCGGCGGGTAGCCTGTTGAGTTCGGTCTCTGAGCAGTTAGTCTTCGGAAGCCAGGGCAACCACCAGCGCGCGGCGGCGAACCGGCCAGGGGATTTCTTCCCCGGCGGCGAAAACCAGTTTCTTACCGAGCGCCCGCGCTTCGGCCAGAATCGCCGTGAGCGCGGCATCCAGTAAGTGGACCCGCCCATGTCCGCCGCCGAGCGCCGCACTGGTGACCAGTGACAGGTCGTCAATCAGCACCAGGTCGTGATCGAGCAGGGCGTCCTCAATCATACGGAAGAACGCCTCTTCAATCGCGGCAGGGCCGTGTGCCTGCCGGATGCCGGGCAAGTGCTGCGCGCCCAGCAGAATACCGCCCTCTGCCGCGTGGATCGCCTGCAGCACCGTGGTTTTTCCGCTGCCCGGCACGCCCTGAAGAACCACCACCGGACTCACGGCGAGGCTCTCCAGCAGGCCGTGAGCAGCCTCCTGTTGTAGCGATGTGAGAACGATTTCAAGATTCATAGGGATAACGCGTCCCGGTTGCACGGGAGAGACAATTGGAAGTTCAAAGACTAACTGAATTGGGAATTAGAAGAGAGTGGGGAAATTAGAAAGCAGGCACTCTCGGGTTGTGTCAGTCAGATGATTGCTCAAAGATGTGCCTCCTATCTCAAGATGGTAGAGTTACTCGTAAAATCATACCACATTGCCGGTTGACTTTGCAATGCAAAGTAATTTATAGTGGCAGCATGAAGAACCTGCTGGTACTGCTCGCGCTCCTGAGCACCGCCTGCGGCAAGGAAAACAACGTCCTCCTCGGACGCGTCGAACACGCCGTTGGTACACACACTGTGGTCGTCACCGATTGCTACCGCACGAGCTCACCTGCGCCCCAGCAACTCTCATCAACGGACTACCACTACATGCCCTGCAAGGACGCCGACGTATGGATCAAAGCGGAAGAACTGACAGTGAATGGTAAGGCCTACGGCAAGCTGAATCCGGGGGAGGGGGTATTGGTGGATCACGGGGTGGTAGCGATCGACAGAAAACTGGCGAGGTAGGCGCGAAGCCCACCCCGCCCTGGTACGCTTAGTTGCCGCCGCGTCCGCCCCGCCCCGCTGCGGGAGTCGGAGGAGGCAGCGGTTTCCGGGGAAGTTTCTCAGGCCGCGTCGCCGTCAGATAGACCATGGCAGCTTCGATGGTGCTCATCTGCAGCATGTCGGTGGCCTGGACGCGATCGTAAACGTCCATGGTGGAGTGGTGCGTGCGCGTGTTGTAATCCATCGTGTCCTGAATGAACTGGAAGCCCGGCAGGCCGACAGCGTCGAACGCCTGATGGTCGGTGCCGCCGGTGTTGCGGATGGTGATGACGCTGGCGCCGAGGTCTTTAAACGGCTCCAGCCACTTCTCGAAAATCGGCCGCGCCATTTCATTGCCCTGCAGGTAAATGCCGCGAATCCTGCCGGTGCCGTTATCGATGTTCCAGTAGCCGGCGAACTTCTCGTGCTCGGCGGTGATCTTCATCGTCGTGGGGTCGGCAAAATGCTCTTTCACGTAAGCGCGCGACCCGTTCAGTCCTGTCTCTTCCCCGCCCCAGAGCGCCATGCGGACCGTGCGATCCATCGGGAGATTGAGGGCTTTGAGCGTGCGCATCACTTCCATGGCGACGGCGCTGCCGGCGGCGTTGTCCGTTGCGCCCGTGCCGTAATGCCAGCTATCGAAGTGGCCGCCCACCATGACGATCTCGTCCTTCTTCGCGTTGCCGGGAATTTCCGCGATCACGTTGAAGGAGTCGCCGTCTTCGATCGAAGTCTTAATTTCGAACTGCAGCTTGACGGGGATCTCGTGTTCGAGCAGGCGGACGATGCGGTTGTAGTGCTCCGTCGCCATCACGAGCGTGGGCAGGTTGTCGGTAGCCTCGCGATTCTGCGCGCCGCCGCCGAATACGGTGCCCCCATCGCCGCGCACAGAATTTTGAATCACCAGCGCGACCCTTTCGCTCTTGAGGAAGGCTTGGATGGCCTGCGCGTTGGGCGGTCCGCCGGCGTTGGCCCCGCCGCGTCCGCCGCCGCCCGCGTTGCCACCGCGCCCACCGCGGCCGAAACCGGGAATCTGGATCTGCGCGGTCTGCAACTCCGCCAGTTCGTTTTCGCTATAGCGTGTGCCGAGCGGGGTGGTGACCATTTCGAGGTCGCGCTTGGGTGAGATCATGACGATCTTGCCGGCCAGTTTTCCCTTGAAAGCATCCAGTTCCGCCTGCGTCTGCGGCATCACCAGGACGGGATTGCCGGTGACCACGCCATTGGTGCCGTTGGTCCACGCCACCGGCATGGCGATGATCGGCTGGTATTGCGGTTCCAGCATGTGCCCGGAATAATGGTCGAGGTTCCAGCCTTTAGCGAAGGGTCCCCATTTCTCCAGGCGAACGTTGGAGAGACCATACTCTTTGAGGCGCTTGACGGCCCAATCTCCGGACGCGCGGAATCCGCGGGAGTTGGTGAGACGCGGACCGTTCACGTCCGTGAGGTAGAACAGGTGGTCCATCACCTTGGAGCCGCGTCCCATGACTTCGGCCTTGATGCGATGGATGACATTGAGGTCGACCTTTTCCGTCTGCTGCGCGAGGGCTAGCGTCGAGGAAAGGATAAGAAGCGACGAGACTAGGAGTGGTTTCCTCATAGGTCTTGATTGGTAGAGGATAGCAAAGGTAAAAGGTAAATTCCCGATGGCTGGTTGATCGCAGCGCCATTTCCTGTGGTGAGGCTGCCGGTAGTCGGCGAGCCACTGCTGTTTTACCTCGGAAGACTACGCCAAAAGGCAGCATCCCGCTGGCATAAAGAGTGGCGTGCCTATAATGGGAAATCGTTTTCGGAGGCCTGATGCGATTCCCGAAACTCCTTTTCTTTGCCCTTGCATTGGCAGGCACCGCTGCCGCCGCCGATACCGGAATCTGGAAAGTAGCGCCCCCGCCGCCACCCTCGTGGCAACGCGACCGTTTGTCGGACCTCTCCGCCCGGCGCAAGGCAGTGATGGACCGCCTCGGGCCGCACGCCCTGTTGATTCTGTATGCGGCGGAACCGCGCAACTATGCCAACGATGTCGATTGGCCGTACCGCCAGGAGAACGATTTCTTCTATCTCACCGGGTTGACGCAGCCGGGGGCGACGCTCGTATTGGCGCCCGGCGCGGCCAAAATGCGCGAACTGGTCTTTATCCCCCGTCCCGTGCCCTCGCAGGAGACCTGGACCGGCCACATGATGACACCATCTGAAGCTACTGCCACCTCGGGCATACAGAACGTCTTCGAAGCCACGCAACTCAGCGGATTTGTGGGCACATTGATTCCGCGCGCCGGCGCGGTCCTGAATGGCGCCGGCGGGCAGGATGGCGGACGTGGTGGACGGGTTGGGCGCGGCGGCACCCGACCGGCGGAACCGGCGAATACGCCGTCCTGGGATGCCGAATTCGCGGGACCGATGGGCGATGGGGCGCTGCAGGAATTGCAGGTCTACATGATTCTGCCCGCGCGGCCAGGCGCGGTGGAATATCGCCGCGAGCAGGAATTCGCCGGCAAACTCGCAGCGGTGGGTGCGGGCGTCACGCTGAAGGACGCCACCGCCATTTTCGGAGAATTGCGCCGCGTGAAATCGCAGCGCGAAATCGACATTCTGCAGCACGCCGTCGAGATTACGGCGGAAGCTTTCCAGCGAGTCTACGCGGTGGCGGTGCCCAATACGCCGGAATACGAAATTCAAGCACAGTTTGAATTCACCTTTCTGCGGCGCAACGGCCACTGGGGCTATCCGTGCATCGTGGGTTCGGGCAACAACGCCACTACGCTGCATTACGAAGCCAACCGCGACACGATGAAGGCCGGCGACCTGGTGCTGATGGACGACGCGGCGGAGTTCGATCAGTACAGCGTCGATGTCACACGCACGATTCCGGTGAGCGGCAAGTTCTCGAAGGAACAGGCGGAGATCTACCGGCTGGTTTGGGACGCGCAGCAAGCGGGAATCGCCAAAGCCAGACCGGGGCACTCGCCTTCGACCGGCGCCGAATCGATTCAGGGCGCGGCCAACGAAGTGTTCAAGGCCGGGTTGTACAAACTCGGCCTGATGACCGACCCGGCGAGCGATGCGCAGATGAAGATCTGGTTCAATCACGGCATCAGCCACGGCATCGGATTGAACGTGCACGATCCCGATGGGCGCGAACTTCAGCCCGGCATGGTGGTGACCGTGGAGCCGGGGCTCTACTTCCGGCCCGATGCGCTGGAGAATCTGCCCAAGACAGCGGAGATGGAAAAGTTTGCCGAGGCGGTACGGCCTGCCTTTGAGAAGTATAAAGGCATCGGGATTCGCATCGAAGACGACGTACTGATCACGGCGGGCGAGCCGAAGGTGATGTCGGCGGGCATTCCGTCGCGACTGGAAGAAGTGGAAGCGACCATCGCGAAGTTGCGCGCGGCGATCAAAACGACGCCGCAGCCGTAGGCGTAGGCGGAGCGCGTAGGCCTCCCGGCCTGTCCGCTCGAGTTGTGGGGAAGGCCAGCGCTCTGGCCGGTTCGCTCCTTGTGTTGGTGGAATAGGCCATCGTTTTATGTGGCCTGTTCGCTCCTCGACATTCCTTAGCGAGTCTGGACATGCCAGGAGGCCTATCCTACGAGCAACTTCAGCAGTTCGTCTTCGCCGTCGATGCGCATGCGGATCTTGAGCCAGTAGATGGAGAGCGGGTCCACCAGGCTGTCGCAATCCTCGCACAGATTGACCGAGTCCTTCTCGGTGGTGACCAGCAGGGTGGCGCCCTTGGCCCGCAGTTGGCCGGCGGTGTGCCGCAGTTCGTTCGGCAGGTAGCGGTGATGGTCTTCGAACTCCACACAATCCACCACCGAGACTCCCGCCTGTTCGAGGGTGCGATAGAAACTGCGCGGATTGCCGAGTCCGCAGAACGCGCCGGCAGCGCGCGGCTGAAATTCGTCCAGCGAAAGGGTACGTCCGGTGCGATGCTCCACCCAGTATTCGGGCTCTATGTGGGCGCGCAGGATGGGAGCGCGGGCATTCCAGCGGCGGATTTCGCGCTCGATCGCCGGCGCCAGATCGCCCGCTTCGCTGCGCGTGATCACGATGGCGTCGGCGCGGGCCAGCCCGGGTAGCGGCTCGCGCAGACGTCCCACGGGAAAGACTTCGCCGCCGCCGAAGGGATTCAGCGCGTCCACCAGCAGCAAATCGAAATCACGCGCCAACTTCACATGCTGGAAGCCGTCGTCGAGCAGCAGGATGCCCGGCGAGCATTTCTCGAGCAGGAGCGTGCCGGTGCGGTAACGGTCCGCGCCGATGCCCAGGGGGGCCACGCGTGCGCGCAGCATCAGTTGCGGCTCGTCACCGGAATCGATGGTGCGAACGGTAGCGCCGATCGGCAGCGCAAGCACCGAAACCGGCGATTTGCGGCCGTAACCTCGCGTCAGAATTCCAGGCTGCCGCCCGCGCTCGCGCAGCAGTTGGGCCAGACGCAACACGCAAGGCGTTTTTCCGGTGCCGCCCATGGTGAGGTTCCCTACGCTGATCACCGGCACCGGCAAGCGGCGACGGCGCGCGTAATCGCGCACCTGGCGGCGGCGCGATTCCCACCTCCAGATGCGAGCCAGCGCCCATGCCGCCAGGAACCACGGCATGGCGGGACGATAACGGGGAACCCGGTAGAGCG
Source organism: Candidatus Solibacter sp. (assembly GCA_039934035.1). Lineage (GTDB taxonomy): Bacteria > Acidobacteriota > Terriglobia > Bryobacterales > Bryobacteraceae > Solibacter. The sequence goes on from JBDTMZ010000031.1 coordinate 13,863, forward strand.
GACGCATCGCGGCAACGGCTCGCGCGGTGGCGCCCCGGCGCGCTTCGGCACAGGCGCGTGCACGCTCGCCAGTCCCACCCTCGCCAGTCCCACCCTCGCCCGTCCCACGCCCGTCATTGAGCACGGCCCGCACCGCACCGGTGAGCTGGTTCGGCTGCGCGATCTCCACCAAGGCGCCGGCCGCGCGGAAATCATCGGCGATGGCCTGGAAGTTCTCCATGTGCGGACCGATAATCACGGGCTTGCCAAAAAAGGCGGGCTCCAGAATGTTGTGCCCGCCGCGCGCCGCCAGCGTGCCTCCCATGAAGACGCAATCGGCAAGGCCGAAGAGGGACGAGAGTTCGCCGATGGAATCCAGCAGCAGGACGCGCGGCGGCTTGGCTGGCAAGGGTTCGGCTGCCAGGCGGGAGCGACGCAGGTACGCAATCCCCGCGGCGTCGAGCTTGGCGGCAGCGAGATCGAAGCGCTCCGGCTTGCGCGGCACCAGCATCAGAAACAGTTCCGGCATCTCCCGGTACGCGGCGATCACGGCGTCATCTTCATCGATGACGTCATCCCACATGGTGCTGGCGGCAATCCAGACCTTCGCGGGGCGGACCCGTTCGATGAGTTGTGTGACGGGCGATGCGGGGTCCACCGGACGGGCGGTGAAATCGTACTTCAGATTGCCGCCGACTTCCACGCGCAGAGCGCCCAGCGACAGAAAGCGGCGACGCATCTCCTCCGTCTGCGCCAGCACTGTGTCCACCGCGGCAAGCACCACAGGGAAGATCGAGCGCAGCCGCAGGTACTTCGGAAGCGCCACATCGGAGACGCGGGCATTGACCATTGCGAGTCCTGCGCCGGTGCGATGCACTTCCCGGAAGAGGTTGGGCCAGATTTCGGTTTCCGCCACGACCACGAGCGAAGGCTTCAGCGTCCGCAACACCCGACGGACTACCCAGACGTAGTCCACCGGCGCGAAGAAAATGCCGTCTGCCAAAGTTCCGAACTTCTGCGTGGCGGTGGCGTGTCCGGCCACGGTAGAGGTGGAAACGAAGAGTTTGGCGCGGGGAAACTCCGCACGCAAGCCACGAGCGAATTCGAGACAGGCCAGCACCTCTCCCATGGAAACGGCATGCAACCAGATTGCTCCGGGGCCAGTCTGACGATAAGAGTGGGGAAGAAAACCAAACCGCTCGGGAAGCGTGCGCCAATAGCGGCGGTTCCGCAAACCGCGCACAACGAAATAGAATAGAAGCGCGGGAAACGCCAACGCCAGCAGAAACCGGTAGAGTAAATAGATGCCTTTTGTTTTCAAAAACTTGGCTCTTCTTTTGAGTATATCCGCGGTGTTCGCCGCCGACAAGGAGACGCCCTTCAAGGCGGGTCCCGCAGCCAGTTACCCCAGCCACCAGAACAACGCACAGATTACCATCGGTGTGGACCCCTACGTCACCAACGACAAGGTGAAGGTCGCCTTCGGCAAACTGGAGCCGAGCCAGTGGGGAGTTCTACCGGTGCTGGTGGTGATTCAGAACGACAGCACTCAGGCCATCCGCCTGGACCGGATCAAGGTGGAATACGTCGGACCGAATCGCGAACGGGTGGAGGCTACGCCGGCGAAAGACATCCGCTACCTGAAACCGCCGCAGCGGCCATCGTCCATCGATGGTCCCGTGGGCAAGGTAAAGGTGCTGAAGGGCAAAAAGAATCCCCTGGAGGCGTGGGAAATCGAAGGGCGCGCCATGTCGGCCAAGATGCTGCCGCCCGGGGAATCGGCAAGCGGATTTTTCTACTTCCAGACCATCATGCAGACCGGGGCGGCTATCTATTTGAACGGCCTGTACGAAGCGGCGAGCGGCAAGGAAATCTTCTACTTCGAAATGCCGCTGTAGACCGCGGATCAAGCGGGCCGGTGATTTCCCGGAAACCGCGAAACATCACTCGTATTCATCAGCCCCGGATTCAACCAACTCAAGGTTTACGAGTTCGCGGCCTCTGACAGGCCGTTTTACCGGCCCGCCGGAGTCCGCCACCACCAGCATGATGATTGCGGGCGCCGCGTACCTGTGGAAGCTTCGTCGCGCGTCACACTGATTGTCAGACACGATCGACTGCAAATACCTCGGCGAATGGCGGGGTCGGGGACTCCTCGACCCCGCCGATTTTTTGCGGGTGCCAGTCCAGACCCGGCTAAGGTGCGACGAACCGGTAGACTTCGTAGACCGGGCGGCTGTTGCCATCGTAGACCACCTTCAGGATTTCCCGGCGGTAACCCGCGCCGGCGGCATACTTCACGAGTTTGTCATTCACTCCCGCGAAAAATTCGAAGTCCTTGGTGTGATTGATGAACAGGTGCCCCTGGCCGGAGATGGTACGCTCCAGGAATTCGCGATCGGCATCGTCCAACTGGGGTTTGGAGATCGGGTCTGTTCCCACGCGCAGCGGCAGCTTGCCCCGGCTGAGCAGGCGCATGCTGTCCATGATGCCCCAGTCCACGCAGAAGATGTTGCTGGCCGGCTCGCTCGGCTGCCCGGATTGCAGGTAGCCGGAGAGTCCGAAAATGGCATTGGTCCAGTTCTGGCTGCCGCCGTTGCGGACCATCAGCACCCGGTATTCGTTGCTCACCAGCAGTCCGGAAATCATCAGAATGGCGAGCAGGCAGGCGAGCGCCGGAATTCCGGCCGCGCCCAGCCGGCGGGAGGCGGCGGCGAACGAGATCGCCACCACCATCTGCGGCAGGGGCCAGAGCAGGATGGCATGGTGCACACTGCCTCCGGCGTTCGCCGTAATTGCCATTTGGACCCAGGCCACCGTCAGGGCGGCCAGGGCGAACAGAATCGCGCGCAGGGCGTTCCCCCGGGCCAAAGGAGCCAGCAGGACCGCCAGCAGGAAGGCGTATAGGAACAGCGATTGCCTCGGGTGCCCGAAAAGTGCCGAAATCTTGGCAGATGCCGATTCCATGACACTGTTTGGCAGGTGCGGCTTGTCGGTCTGCCAGTCTTCATTGTTCAACCAGCCGAGCAAGGCGCGGCCGTCGGCCGTGCCGGCCAGAAGACGGCCCTTGCCGGCGAAATCGCTGGTATCCCAGGAAGTGTTGCCGCGAAACGTCGCCAGGTTGGAGTGCACATTGTAAACAATCAGGGGCAGCGCTCCCAGAGCGAAGGCGAACGCCGCAATTCCGATGCGGCGCACCGTGATCAGCGAGAATAGCTGCCGCGGCGCCACCACCAGGAGCGCCACCCCCATGCCGCTGATCATCCAGACGGCTAAAGCCTTGTCCCACATTGCCAGGCCCAGCAGGAAGCAGCCCCAAAAGAGCAGTTTCCGGCGGCGCTCGCGGAAAAATCCAAAGAGCAGCAGCATTGCGTACAACAGGAGGAAATGCTGCAGCGCCACCGGACCCCAATCGAAACAACTGGTGAGCAGATACATCGTGTCCACCGCCAGCAGACCGCAGCCGAACAGGGCGGCGCGCTCGCCGACGAGGCGGCGCAACAGGAGGTAGAAGATCCAGATGCTGATCGCTCCCGCCAGCAACATGGGCAGGCGCATGGCGAGTACGCCGCTGCCAAATATCTGGAATATCGGGCGGTAGATCCAGGATTTCAGGGTGCCGAGGTATGTCATCAGCATCAAAGGCAGGGTGGAATGGCCCAACCGGAAGCTGTAGGCGACCGCGTATGGCTTAAAAATGCCGTTGGCGAACAATGCTTCGTCGTTCTGTAGCCCTAAAAGGGACACAAAGGCGCAGCCTGTGCCGAAAAAGAGCAGGCAGGCGAGCAACGCAAGCAATCGAAATTTGAGAGTTCTGGTGAGCCGAATCACTTATAGAATGCGCGTATCAGGTAAAGCGCAACGGAATTCAGAATCTTTCGTGCGTTCTCTAAAGTGAAAGTTTAGCATTTGGCCGATACGGGGTATTGTAGTGAGCTGCAAGGCGTACCGCAAAGTCGTTTTTCGGGACGCCGGAACTTTGGCAAGTCGATTGCTAGGATCTAGAACCGTGCTGGTGTCACTGACACAAGATCGGCGGGAAGATAGCCCCAACGGGGGGGCAGTGAGCTTGAAACCTTTGGACAGTTTTACCGTCTATATGGATACGGTGACAAATCGAGCTAAAGACAACAAATAAAAAGAAAAAACTCCGGCTCAGAAGGAGATGGAAACCATGACTCAGACCGAACTCAACAAATACAAAGCGATGCTGGAAGACAAACAGGCGGAATTGTCCGCTGGTCTTCGTAACCGGGAAGACATCGCCATCGAAAAGACCCCGGACGCGATTGACGAAGTGCAATTGGCCGGCGAGCGTGAACTCGCGATCCGTAACCTTGACCGTGAATCCAACCTGCTTCGCAATGTGAAGGGTGCGTTGGTGCGCGTCGCCGACGGCAGCTACGGCATCTGCATGCACTGCGAAGAGGACATTAAAATCAAGCGTTTGGACGCGGTACCGTGGACCAAGTACTGCATCAAGTGCCAGGAGGCGGCGGACCGTCACGAATTCGAAACCGAGACCGGTGACAGCCTCGAACTGCTGGCCAACGCAGCCTAAGCTAGCTTTCATTTGCAATCGACGGGCGCGGGATTTCACATCCTGCGCCCGTTGTGTATTTGGAGCCGGCTTCCCCCCCGTCCTGGACATAGGTGTTGGGTTGCGCAATACTTCGCAAGTCTTTCCCCTCGCATGTGGGTAGCATTTGGGTGTTTTGGCGCTTTTCAGATCTAGTACCCCGTTTTGAAATTTTCCTATGTTACTTTTAATCTGGAATAGACATGGAATTCTACCGGCGGAGCCAAGCCATCCCGTTTCGCCTTGGCGTGTTTCCGGGTAGTTTTAACCCCATCACTGTGGCACACGTAGCGCTTGCCGGGGCAGCGCTGAACCTGGTGGACGAGGTCGTGTTCGTATTGCCACGGGAGTTTCCTCACAAAGATTTTTCCGGTGCATCTTTTGCTCAGCGTCTGGCAATTTTGGGTGAGGCGGCAGGGGAAAACCCTCGGTTTTCGGTGGCTGCCTCCGACGGTGGGTTGTTTCTCGACATCTCCTCGGAATGCAGCGACGCCTACGGCAGCGACGTGCGGCAGAGCTTTCTGTGCGGGCGAGATGCTGCCGAACGCATCGTAAGCTGGGATTACGGCAAGCCGGGCGTCCTCGACGAAATGTTGGCGCGGTTCGATTTTCTTGTCGCCGCACGCACCGGCGAATACGCCCCGCCAGAGCGTGAACGCGACGCGTTCCACCCTCTGGAGTTGGCCGGCGCCTACGACTGGGTTTCGGCCAGCGAAGTACGCGGCCGGATTGCGCTAGGGTTGCCGTGGCACCATCTGGTGCCGCCCGCCATACATGGCATGGTGCAGGAAATCTACGCGCCTACTGCCCGCCAATCGGCAGAGTGACGATGTTGCTGACGTACACTTCCTGCGCGATGGTGAGTTGCGAATACGGGTCGTACGGCAGATCCGGGTTCAGGTGGAGCAACACCCGGTAAACTCCGACGGTGCCGGGCAGCAGCGTAGCCGTAATCACGTCGGCCGTCTTGCCGCCGGCGAGCGAGTTGACGAAGCTCGCAGGACTCGTCACCGGGCCGCCTTCGGGATAGACGGCGCCCGTCGCGATCAGGTCTTTATTGGCCTCGTTCAGCACCGGTACGCCGAGCCCCGTGGCATAGATGTAAATAAACTCGCCGGGAATGGCCGGGTTCTGCGCGGTGACCGGGGTACCCGCAATCGCCGCACAGCACAACTGGGCGCCGATGGCCGTCATAATCACGGTCGCCGAGCCACCGGCGGACGCCGAATAAGCAATGCCGTTTCCTTCGGGCCCCTGCACGCGGGCCGTCAGGATGATGCGCTGGAACTCGCCTGAAGACGACGCCGTTACCTTGGCATCCTGATTGACCAGGTTGACGAGCGCATCGCGGACACTGATCAGGGTATCGCCGCTCTGCACCGTGTAGGTGTAATCGCGATCTTCGATGGTAACGGTAGCAGTATCACCAGCCGTGGCCGTGCCGTCCACCGAAATTAGACCGGTGGCGTTGCTGGAAGCGTGGTAAACCAGTCCCACGGAAGGAATGGTATTGGGCTGGGCGAAAATTCCGGGATTGGCAGTCACGACGGTCACCGCCACCGGAGTGGTCACCATGACCGAGCCGTCGGCCAGCTCGGAACGGACGTACGCGCTGATGCTGGTGGTATCGCCCAATTCCCAGGGAAGCTGCGCGTTGATCTTATCCGGAGAAACCAGCATGAGCGGCGCGGGGATGCCGTTGAAATAAACCTGCGTGCCGCCCAATTTCGTCGGCAGATTCGTAACCGTAGGATCGACCACTGCGGTCTGCGCGGAGAGATTGGTACCCAGCAGGGACACGATACTGCCGGGGGCAATCGAGGCAGCGTCGCCCCCTCCGATCAGCGTGCTGCCGCTCGCGGTTGCGATCAGTTGCGCCGTGGTGGCGCTAGTGGCTGCCGTCACCGTGACGTAGAGAGTGGTGCTATTGCCTTCCAACCCGGGTTTCTTGGAGGTTAGCAGCACTTCGCCGGTCGGGAGGTTTGGCGTGGCGTAGACCAAAGGATCGCCGGCATTGTCGTTGGAGGCGTTAATCATTGTGGCGACGCTGGTTACGATGCTGCTGATGGTGTCATCCGAGACGACGGTGTGTTTGTAATCGGAGCCGCCGGTGGTGGTGGTCACGCCGGAAGTGTCCGTGCTCTGGGTACCCCCGATGTTGATCGCCAGGATATCGCCGGCCTGAATGGCGCCGGCCAGGCTGATGCGTCCGCGAGATTTGATATCGAGGCTGGCTGCGTTGCGCACGCCGGCATAAGGCACCGTGTTCTCGCCGATCGAATAGACCGTAATGCGGCGATTGTAGGAATCGCTCACGTAGAGATTGATGCCGTCCCAGGCCAGGGACATCGGAGTACGCAGCGAATCGGCGGCATCGGTCGCCTGATTCACCGAACCGCCGATCTGGCCGATGATCAGGTCGGCTGCGGCGCCACTGATGGTCGGAATCTTGTTATAGACCAAAACGCGGTCATTGCCGCCATCGGCGACGAACAACCGGTTGCCGCCGGCGAGCGCAAAACGGGGGAAACTGATGGTCGAATTGCAGACAAACGGATAGGTAAGATTGTCGTTCTCATCCTTGCCGTTCGACTCGGTACATAGCAGCGGCGACTGCTTGTGGGGGATGAGGCCATCGTTGGCATCGAACGTGAAGGCGTTGTTGGAAATCGAACTCACCAGGTCGGGCTGGCCAATGGCGACGTCGGCCGGAGCGGCATTGCCGGTGGGAATCGAATTCCAGATCAGAATGCGGTTGTAGCCGAGATCCGTCACGAAAAGGTGCACGCCATCCGAACTCACGGCCACCGGGTTCAGCAGTTTGTTGGCGGCCACTTCGTTCTTCTGCTGGGTGAGGTCAGGCTCGATATAGGTGGTGAAATCGGGTTGGCCCAGGACGACGTCGGCAGCCGCGCCGTTGGCGGTGGGAATCGAATTGTAGATCAGGACGCGATTGTTCTGCGTGTCCGCCACGTACAGCTTGCCGTTCTGAATCCAAACGCCTTGCGGCCCGCGCATGGACTTGGCGCTCGGCGTATTGCCAGGAACGGAGGCGGTGGTGAAGTTCGCCTGGCCGACGACGACATCGGCGGGGGCATTGTTCGAACTAGGAATGCGGTTCCAGATGAGAATGCGGTTGTGGTTGGTATCGGCCACCACCAGGTGGACACCGTCGGAAGCGACGGCGGTGGGCAGGCGCAGGGTCGTGCGGGTTGCCGACACATTCTCCGTGGTCGTGGTGAAATCGGGCTGGCCAAGCACCAACGTCGCCTGACCGACGCACGCCGGGCATTTGGTGGTGTAGAACAACGGGTCCGTGGGCCGCGGCAGCATGCCGGAGAGATTCTGGAACAGCAGGACACGGTGGTTGCTGGGCGCCGCCCCGACGCGATTGGCGTCGGCAACGAACAGGGTATCGGCCGCGTAGGCAAGCCCGCTGGCGGCACCCAGAATGGTGTCGCTGGAGTTGGAGTCCTGGGCGGTGAACGTGCGCTGTCCGATAACCAGACGGGCAGCCTGTCCGGTGGTGAAGTCAGCGGCGGAAACCGTAGCCGCCAGACACAAAAATAGAGAAATGCACTTCATGCGCAATGTGGTTCGACCTGATGTAGCGATCTTTAATCCTAAATTATAGCAAGACTTAGGGTCACCTCTGTGTGATGCCGGGGTGTCACACCGGTGTGCCCAAACGGCACGGCCCACCGGCGCTACTGCCCTAAGGAAACAGCACTTTGGAGATCCACACCATGCTTACTGCACGGTGGCTGCCACGCTCCTGGTGTAAAGTAGCAGAATGCGGCGCCGAACGTTTCTCCAGACTTTGCCCGCGGCGGCGATGGGGGTGACCGGAGCGGCGGCGGACGAGGTGCCTGTGAAATTGGGCTTCGACACCTATTCCCTGCGCGCGTTCCAGTGGAAAGGAACCCAATTGCTGGATTACGCCGCCAGCCTGAAACTGGACACCATCCAGTTCTCCTCCCTGGCCGATTACGGCCCCCTCGATGCCGCCAACCTGCAGAAGATAGGGGACCGCGCACGCCAACTCGGGATCGCGATCGATAGCGGCATGGGCTGTATCTGCGAGACGTCGAAGGGCTTCAATAAGAGCGGCCCTCCCGCCCGCCAGCAACTGCTCGATGGCTTGAGGGTGGCGAAGGCGGTGGGCGCCACCTGCATGCGCTGCTGGATGGGCCGGAACGAAGACCGGCTGGGTCCCGTGCCCATGGAAGCGCACATGGAGGCCACCATCAAAGTGTTCCGTTCCGTTCGCGCCGAGGCCCAGGATCTCAACGTCAAGATCGCCATAGAGAACCATGCGGACCTGCAGGCGCGCGAGGCCAGGACGGTGATCGAGGAAGCCGGCAAGGATTTTGTGGGGTCGTGCCTGGATATCGGCAATCCGGTTTGGTGCCTGGAGGACCCGTTCCTGACGCTGGAAACCCTGGCGCCCTACGTGGTGACCAGCCACGTGCGCGATTCGGTGGTTTTCGAGCATCCCCGCGGCGCCTGCTGGCAGTGGGTGGCGCTGGGGGACGGCAACCTCGACATGGCGCACTTTGTCAGCGATTTCCGTCGCCTCTGCCCGCAATCTTCGATGCAGTTGGAGATCATCACCGGGCGCCCGCCTCAGGTACATCCCTACCTGGAGGCCGAGTTCTGGAAGGCGTATCCGAAAATGCCCGCCTGGGAGTTCGCCCGCTTCGTGCAGTTGGCGAAGAATGGACGGCCGTTTATGGGCGCCATGGTGATCGAAGATGTCCCGGGTACGCGCGCGGCGGTGATGGATGAGGCGCTGAAAGAACAGCAGCGCGTGGATCTGGAGCGCAGCTTCGAATACGCCAGGAAGAAATTAGGTGTGGGCGTGCGCTGGAGAGCTTGAGGTTCGGCGGTCCCCGGAATTTCGCGTGGCGCCCGGCTATGCCGCGACAGTCACGCGCCGGAGGCCAACAAACTCCAGATCTTGTTCCGGCGTACCTTCTACTTCCAGGCACAGTTCGATGGCTTCGAGTATGCGTTCCGTGACCTCTTCGAGAGATCGCGCCTGCGTGTGGCAGGCGGGAAACTGCGGAACCGCAGGCTGCTGCGTGGCTGATGACGCTGCCGGTTTCGGTCATCCTCTCCGGCGGCCTGTTTTGGGCCTTCCGGCACTTAATGTAGCGTGCGCAACCTGTCAGGCACTGGCGGCTACCAGGCGGGGAATCCGCCTGACTGGTTTGCGCGCCGGTGGTGCGCACGGCAACGAAGCACCTGGCACCTCGTCGCCAGAGCGCCCGTCAATCGAGGCCGGCGGCGTAATTTCGCGTTGGACTGGCGCGACTGAGCAGAGACTGCAGGGGCAGCGGAAGATTTCCTCACGGGACGTGGTGATAGTCACATGATCGTTTATACACTCGCTCTGTCTCCGGGCAATGACCGCCTGGTTACGATGCGAAGAATCGATCTCCCCCATAGAGAGTGGCGCGCGTTCGCCGGATTGTCCACTGATCTTCACGAAATGTTGACGTGATGGGGTGCAAGCTGACCGTGGGAGGACTACAACCATGTTGCGAGTACAAACACGCGAACTGACGGGAGTTGTCTTTAGCATGATCTTCTCCGCGGCATTCATGCTGTTGTGGCTGTTCTGCTGGCCACTTTACCGCCTCGTTCGCAGCCATACGCTCCGAGGCTGAAATCAAAATGCAGCCGGGCGATGTTCCGGAGGGGAGAACTGTTCGCGAATGTGTCGATCTCTTCTCTTGCGTTGGAAAGTGCCCCTCAAGCTTGAGCCCGCCTTGCGACCGAACATTCATCGGCTCGTAATGTCTTGTTAACACATGCGAGCGATTCTGAAGTCTCCGCGGCGCGCGAACTGCAGGACATCAACTATGAGGGGTGGAAAGATGAAGTGCATTCTTGCCTTATTCGCACTATCGACAGGTGTGGCGATCGCACAGCCCGTGGTTACGGCGGTTGTGGACGGCGCGGCATACACCAATAACATCGCGCAGGGCTCGGTCTTCGTCGTGAAGGGCACCGGCCTGAGCGCGGCTGGCTACGTGGCCGCCATCGCCCCGGCCTACCCCACGACGCTAAACGGCGTCAAAATCACGCTGACGGCGGTCGCCGGTGGAGTTGTAGTTACTCCACTCATGGCCTACACATACAATGTCAACGGTGTGAATCAACTGGCCGCCGTGCTCCCTTCCAACGCGGTCACGGGAGCCTATGATCTTAGGGTCGAGAACGGCGGAACCGCCTCTTCCGCGTTTCGCACCTCCGTGGTGGCCCGCAAACCCGGCATCGTGACCGCGAGTGCCGATGGCGTCGGACCCGCCCAGGCGACCTTGGACGGCAAACTCATTCTCCAGCGGACATCGAACATAGGAAGGGTGGGGGATTTCGACACCCGCCCAGCGCACCCCGGCGAACGCATCGATTTGTGGGGCACCGGTCTTGGCCCCGACCTCGCATCGGATACCGGCGGGACGTCCGGCGATCAGACAACGGCCGCTCAGATCCGTGTTCTGGTGAACGGTGTCGAATTGACCCCGATATATGCGGGGCGGTCGCAAGGCTTCCCCGGCCTCGACCAGATTGTCTTCACACTGCCCGCCAACACAGCCATCAGTTGTTTTGTCACGCTTCAGGTACGCGCCGCGGGAGTGCTGAGCAACGCGGTGACTATCGCAACCTCTCCCGGTGACGCATGTCCTGCGACACCCGCGATTCGCATCAACGAAGTTGAGTCCAACGGCGGGACGCCTGGCGACTGGGTCGAACTCTTCAATCCAGGGCCAAGCTCCGCGAACCTGAGCGGGTTCGTCTTCAAGGACAACGACGACACCCATAACTACACCCTTCCCGCCACGGCGGTGGTGCCTGCAGGCGGCTACTACCTGCTGGAAGAAGCAGACTTCGGATTCGGATTGGGGACTCCCGATGCTGCCCGGCTGTTCCGGCTAGACGGCATGCTGGCCGATTCCTACAACTGGACGCCCCACGCCGCCACCACATATGGGCGCTGCCCCAACATCACGGGAGCGTTCGCAACCACGACCAGTTCGACTAAGGGTAGCGCCAACGATTGCGGCTCTCCCGTGAAGATCAACGAGGTGGAGTCCGATGGCGGCACACCGGGAGACTGGGTCGAGTTGCACAATCCGAGTACTGCCGCGATCGACCTTTCCGGCTTCGTCGTCAAGGACAACGACGATACTCACGTCTATGCGCTCCCGGCTGGGACGACCATCGCGTCAAGCGGTTACCTGGTTGTTGAAGAAGCGGCGCTGGGCTTTGGCCTGGGCAGTGCCGACTCCACGCGGCTGTTCGATCCTTCAGGCGCATTGGTCGATTCCTACACCTGGACCTCCCACGCAGCCACCACGTACGGCCGTTGCCCCAACGGAGCCGGCGCATTTGCGACGACCACCGCTTCGACGAAAGGGGCCGCGAATACCTGCCCGGCGGATGTCACATTCCTGGTGTGGCCAGGCAGCGCCGCGGTCCAGACAGTAGACGTAGCTGCCACCTTCCACGGCAACTTGAGCGGCCTGGTCTATGAAGGCTCGGGCAGTAATGCGCCAGGCGTGCTCTGGGGCGCGCGAAACGGGCCGGGAACGCTTTTCCGCCTGACGTTCAATGGCACGAATTGGGTGCCCGATACCGCAAATGACTGGAGCGCCGGGAAGGCGCTGCGTTATCCTGGCGGCGCCGGCGACCCTGATGCGGAAGGCGTGACCTTTGCCGGCGCGGCGTCGGGCGGCGGAATCTACATCTCCACGGAGCGCAACAACAGCGCCAACACGGTCAGCCGCAACAGCATCCTCCGTTTCGACCCGGCCGCGGCGGGCGCCACCTTGACCGCGACCAATGAGTGGAATCTCACCGCCGATCTCCCTGTGGTGGGCGCCAATCTCGGCATGGAAGCCATCACCTGGATTCCGGACACCTTCCTGGTTTCTAAGGGCTTCTACGATGAAAACAAAAATCACACTTACAATCCGGCCGAGTACGCAAACCACGGATCCGGCCTGTTCTTCTTCGGACTCGAAACCAACGGAATCATTTACGCGTTTGCGCTCGACCATGTGAGCAACGGCTACGTTCGGATCGCCACCATCACCAGCGGGCTCGCGGGCGTCATGGACCTCCAATTCGACCGCGACCTCAACGATCTGTGGGCCGTCTGCGACGATACCTGCCAGGGACGATCGGTCGTGCTGCGAATCGATTCGACCGGCAAGTTCACCGTTGCCCGCCGCTTCGAGCGTCCGGTTGGGATGCCGAACCTGAATAACGAAGGCTTCGCGATCGGGCCCGCCTCCCAGTGTGTCGGCAACACCAAGCCGGTCTTCTGGTCGGACGATAGCGAGACGGACGGGCATGCCCTCAGGAGCGGCACCCTAACCTGCTCGGTGTTCTAGCCCGACTTTCGCACTTAAAGCTCATTTTCGGCTTTCGCGTGAGAAAATTCC
>JBDTMZ010000032.1:0-14606 GCA_039934035.1 Candidatus Solibacter sp.
ACATTCTAGGCCAGAAATGGGTTTTTGCGACACTTATTTTCTAACAATTACTTAGGGGCGGCGCCTCTGCTGGCGCGCGGCCATCTGTTTGACGGCGCCGCCGGATTCGCACTGGTGGCGAGCCTGGGCGCGATGGCAACCTTCGCGTATGGAATGCGCGCGCCATCGGGCGAACGCTGGCTGAAGCCCGGATTCTTGTTGTCAGGCTTCGGGCTGATCGTCGTAGCCAACATCGTGTATGCACAGTTGGCGGGCGTCGGCATCGGCGCGTTGTGGGACGGCATTGTGTTGGAGCCGGCACGCAATCCGGCGGGCGGCCTCTTCCTCGGGTTCCGTTTAGGATGGGTGGAATGCGCGGCGACCGTGGCCGTAGTCGTGGCAGTGTGGTGGGCCGGCCGCTACAGGCGCGAGTGGCTGGGATGGCTGCGCGTGGCCGCGGGCGTCGCCACCATCTTCCTGCTGGTACGTACCGATTTGACGTGGGTGCTGCCGTTGGTGCCCCTGGGCGTAATCCCGCTGACTCGGCGCGAGTGGTCTCCCGCCGAGTGGTTCACCCGAATCTTCGTGGCGGATTTGGCCGTGACGGAATTTCTCCAGACCTATCCGGTGGCCGGCGGACAGTCTGGGATCGCCGCCCTGCCCGTGATGCTGTGGGCGTTTGTGTGCGTCTGGGACGGCTTCGAGGAGTTAGCTCTCACACGCCTGGCGTCGCCGGTTGGGGCGCTGGTCACCGTCGCGGTGACGGCGGGGATGTGGGTGTCGGGACTGAAGCAGTTTGGCCTGCCGTATCCACCTTCGCAATTGGCCGGGTCATCACGTTTGCATCTGGAACCGGGACAGGCGGCCACGTATCGCTTTCTGGCCGGCAGCATCCGCGGCAATTGCCGCGTGCTGTACACGCTGCCGCGACTGAATAGCTTGAACCGGTGGTCCGGCGTTCCGCCGCCCGCGGGCAGCGAATCGCCGCTCTCGTTCCAACTCTACACGCCCGAGCGGCAGCAGAGGGTGTTGAACGCGCTGCAGCAGGATCCCTCATCCTGCGCGGTTTACAGTCGCGAAATTCTGGACTTCTGGCAGGCTCCCACCGGCGTCGTGGAACACTCGCCGCTTGCACAATACGTCATTCGCGAGATGCCGGTGATGGCCTCGCGCGCAGGTTACGAGATCCGGGTACACCCGGCCCGGCGCGAGCCGTGGCGCTAAATCTCCCTTGACAGATTCCATAATTCCATTATTATTGAAATATGGAAGCAATAGCGCGGCCTCCAGCCAGCCAGTGGGATGACGATGATTGGGCGATCGGTTGGTCGATCGATGAGGAGACTGTCCGACGTGTTCAGAATCACGCCAGCCAGGGCTGCCTGATATGCCAGTTGGAGGCTTGGGACGACGAATGAAAAAGAAGGTAGAGCAGGTCGCACGCTACGCCGATATGTTCGCTGCCATGGGCACGGAATCGCGCCTGCGCATCATGCAATTGCTCTTGTCCGCCCATCCGGACGGAATGTTTGTCGGCGAGATTCAGGACGAGTTGGAACTCTCCGCCTCGAACCTGTCGCATCATCTCGACAAGTTGAAGAATGAGGGGCTTGTCAAAGTAGCCCGCGAGGGAACCTTTCTGCGCTGCACGGCGGATACCGCCGCGCTGCAGCAATTACTGGGATTTCTTTACGCCGAGTGCTGCACCCGGAGTTCCGCGGTGAAGCCCGAAGCCATCATCAACATCAGCAAGTGAGGAGTCATTATGTCTACGCAGAATATTACCGACGTTGTGAAAGAGAAGTACGGACAGGCTGCCCTGCGCGTCGTCGCGGGCGCCAAAAGTTCCTGTTGCGGCGGTGCGCCCGCCGATGCGCACTGTGCGGACCCCATCACGGGCAATCTCTACGGCAGTGAACTCAGCGAGCTGCCCGACACCGCCGTGCTGGCCAGCCTGGGCTGCGGTAATCCGACAGCGCTGGCGCAGTTGCATCCCGGGGAAATCGTCCTCGACCTCGGCTCTGGCGGCGGCATCGATGTGCTGCTTTCAGCCTCGCGTGTCGGTCCCACGGGCAAGGCCTACGGCCTCGATATGACCGACGAAATGCTCGCGCTCGCCAACTCCAATAAGGCCAAGGCCGGCGCGCAGAATGTGGAATTCCTGAAGGGGCAGATCGAAAGTATCCCGCTGCCCGACAACACCGTGGACGTCATCATTTCCAACTGCGTGATCAACCTTTCGGCCGACAAGAACAAGGTATTGCGCGAGGCGTTTCGCGTGCTGAAGCCGGGCGGCCGGTTTGCGGTCTCAGACGTAGTGACGCGCGGCGAAATTCCGGCGGAGATTCGGGAGCATGTGCTCTTGTGGGTGGGTTGCCTGGCGGGCGCGCTGGACGAACATGACTATCGCGCCAAACTCGCCGCCGCCGGCTTTGTGGATACGGATATCGAGGAAACACGCGTCTACCGTGCCGCGGACGCACGCGAATTTCTAGCCGGCAAGGGCCTGGACGCCGATGCAATCGCGCCCCAGATCGACGGCAAATTCTTCAGCGGCTTCATTCGCGCGCGCAAACCGGCGTAGGGGCGGGTTCCAGCCCGTCCCAGCCTGTTCTAGCCTAAGTTCCAGCCTTTGCGTACCGAAGGTGCGAGGTATTTGTTGGCCTCGGCATTATTGGTGAAGCGCATTTTGGCCGCGTCGTACTCCAGTTTGCCTTCCACCCGGAGCGCGATCACGCCCAGCAGCATCCACTCGACAAACGGCGCCGACACGTTGAAGTTAGAGCACGCCGCGTCGCCCCCTTTGCAGGCCCGGATCCAATCGCGATAGTGGCCCGGCGAGCGCGTCAACAGCGGCGCAGGGAACTTATAGTCGCGCATCTTCTCCACCGGCAGCAGGCGCGTCTGCTCGCCATAGGTGCCCGTGGTGATCATCCCCTTGTCGCCGACGAAAAGACTGCCGTCGGGCGTGACCGTGCGGCGCTGGGAAGCGGGCAGGTACGCGTCGTTCCACTCGAAGACGTTGCCAACGAAGCCAGTGGGACGCGTCGGCGCGGGCGGCGCAGCCTGTCCCGGACGGCGAAGCGAGGGCAGGTCGCCGAGGTATTCGCCTTCCGGCACATCTTTGATCCTGGGCTGTTCGGCGAGGCCGTCGTACCAGTAGAGCGTCACCGGAGGCATATTGCCGCGGGCAGGGAACTCGAACCGGGTGGTGGAAGCCTTGGGGAACATGAAGTCGCTCACGCCTTCCTTCTTGATGCACTCCACGGAGGAGGGCGTGCCCAGCCGCAGCGCCAGATTCGGCGCGCCTAAAATGTGGCACGCCATGTCGCCCAGCGCGCCGCAGCCGAAATCGTAGAAGCCGCGCCAGTTGAACGGCTGGTAGAAGTTGCCGCCGAAGCGCTTTTCGGGATAGCCTTCGCCGCCCTGCGTATAGTCGCGCGCACCGGCGATGCCGAGCCACAAATCCCAATCGAGCGTGGACGGGACGGGCGTGGCGCCAGGGATTTTGGTGAGGCCTTGCGGCCAGATGGGGCGGTCGGTCCAGGCGTGGACTTCGGTGACGTTGCCGATCTCGCCGGCCCAAATCATTTCCGCGCACTGCCGCGTGCCCTCGTTGGAATATCCCTGGTTGCCCATCTGAGTGGCCACTTTGTATTTGTTGGCCGCCTCCATCATCATGCGGGCTTCCTTGATGGTGCGCACCAGCGGCTTTTGCACGTACACGTGTTTGCCGCGCTCCATCGCTTGCAGCGCCGCTGTGGCATGCATGTGATCGGGGATGGCGACAATCACGGCATCGATGCCGTTGCCTTCCTTGTCCAACATTTTACGGAAGTCTTTGTACTTCGGCGTCTTGTCGAACTGCTTGTAGATATCGGCCGCGCGCACGTCGTCCACGTCGCAAAGCGCCACGATGTTTTCCGTGGGCGAGCAGCCGCGAATGTCGCTCGTGGCCTTGCCACCCGCTCCGATGGACGCCACATTGAGCTTTTCATTGGGCGATTTGTAGCCCAGCGCTTTCAGCGAAGGCGTGCTGCCGAAGCCTCCCAGCGGGACCGCGCCGGCGAGCAGCGAACCATAGAAGAAATGACGTCGACTGAGACGATATGACATGCGAGGCACCCTCGCGCGTATCGTAGCAAATTGCGCGCCGCAACACCGCTCAGTCGCGGCACTCACTCGTGCACTCACTCGTGGCCAAGCAAGGCAGTCAAGCGAAAATATCGGCAGGGATGAACCTACCTGTGGCGCTGGTGGGGACGGAAGCGGCGGTCGCCGCCAAACGGCATATCTTTGGGGATCTTCAGGCTGCCGAACATGAAGTATCGATGGTAGCAGCGGTGGCAGCGCACGATCGGCACCTTGAGCCGTTCCAGCAACATCTCAAAACGGGAGCGCGCGCGCGATACGAAGACTACTGCCGCATCGCACTTCGGACACGGGCCGCCGCGCGTCGCTTCCACGGAGGGAGGTTGGGGTTTCGGCTGGCCGAAACTGGTAGGCCCCAACTGTACCACCGGTATGACAGCCCCGTCCTCATCCGCTCCGCCGCTGACCGCCGGGGCGGAATCCTCAGCCTGCGATATCGGCGCCGGCGGCGGCAGGGGAATCGCGCCCGGCGTGTCGATCAGCATCCCGATCGGCGGGGTCCATGTGGCGGGCGCCTTTACACCCGGATGAGGCGCCGGCGATTCTTCGGGCGGACGTGCGTGCGCATCCTCCTGTCTCTGCATCACGCTCAGCAGCCGGAGTTCCGTGGCCACCTGCTGCATGGACAGCCGCGACCCCCGGGGATTCAGGCAGCGCAGAGCCAGTTTCGTTCCCGTCGCCTGCAATCTGGCAGGACCCGTCTGCCCTGCCGGAAGCCGTATGTCGCTCGCCGTCAGCGTCGAGGGCGCCGGCACGCCGTGCAACATCTGGTAGAGCACGTTGCCGAATGCCTGGATGTCGCGTTCCGGCACGGCCTTCTCCCAATAGGTACGCTGCGGCAACAAACGGGCCCCGGCATCGGTAAGGGCCACGCTGTGCGGCGTCAATTTGCCATACGCCCGAGCCTGTTCGTGCAGGTCGCGCAACTCTCCGGCAAGATCGTACGCCACGTGCAGCGCCAACTGCAGTGGCAGAGGGCCCTGCGCGATTGCGTCCGCCAGGGAGCGGGGAGCGAGCCTGTCGGAAGGTGGGGGGAATCCTGGCAACGCTTTACTCTACATGGCCCTGGCGGCAGTGACAAGGAACATTGGTACTGCCAGCAGCCCGTGGTAAAAGTCGCGTGAGCCGCCCAGGCGTGGAATTGCGCCCGCGAGCGAGGCGCGCAGAGGAAAGCGATGCGGGACATCGCTGACGAGGCGGAACCAAGCTCCCGGGCGCAAGTTCCGCCTGCCCAAGGGGTTGCAGCGGCGGCATGCCGCATGCCTCGTCCCGGCTCCTGACCGATGAACCCGCATCGCCGTTCCGCGCCTTCGGCCTGCCGGCGCTCGCAACGCGGCCGCGGGACTTTTACCACGGGCTGCCAGGGTAGCGCTCCGGCTTGGCCGCCGTTAGTTGATGGCGAACGAAGCGCTTTCGGGAGCGGGTACGTCGGAATCGAGTACCGCGGTTTGAGGCGATTCCAATGCTTCCACCACGCGCTCCACCAGATCGTCTGTCTGTGACATGGCCGTGCGTCCCGATTCGATGGCTGCGCCCTGCGTCTTCAAGCCGTGTTCGATATCCACCAGGTCGGCGGCGATATTGTGCTCGAACTGGGTGAACTTGCGCCGCATTTCCTCGACGCTTCTCTCCAGTTGCGACATCCGCGCATTCAGCGCTTCGAAGCCGCGGTCGATGCGCGCCTGAATCGCGGTCGTGGCGCCTTCGTCCATGGAATTGCCGAAGCTGATGGATGGCAGATTGCGGCTGCTCGCCACCTCGCTGCCCATCCCCGCCAACTGCAGTTTCACCGTGCTCACCGCTTCCGAAGCGGAGCGATGCATTTCGGCCATCGTGCGCTCGTGCAGTTGCAGCCGCGCCGCCATGCGGGCTTCCATCTGCTGAATTTCGGCGCGACCCATCCCGGGCTCCGCCGCCGGCTCACGCCGCAGTGAAGGCGGCGCACTCTGCCCCGAGCGTCGCGCGGCCCCACTCAGCAGTTTCAGATCCATCATGATCTTCTGCATGCGCGGCGGACGCCCTTCCGCGGCCTTGGCCAGGCACGGTCCCACCATCCGGTCGACTGCGGGGCTGCCGGAAGCCGGGGTCGGCGCTTTCGTAATCTGCGCGGCCAGTGCGGCGCGGCTGTCGCCTTCGAAAGCGCGCCTGCCGGTCAGCATCTCGAAAATGATGGCGCCGAAAGAGAAAACGTCGCTGCGTTCGTCGGCCGGTTGCCCGAGTACCACTTCCGGCGCCGTGTAGGGCGTGACCATGCGGGTCGAGCCTTCAGGCGGAGGCAGCAGTTGCAGGCCGGTGGCTTCCACCGCGATGTTCGAGGGACTGAGTACGCCGTGCCACCCCCCTTTCTCGTGAAGTTGGCGCAGGCATTCGGCCAACTGCATGGCATAACGAAGCGCCTCGGCAACCGGCAACCGCGCCGGTGCTAAGACCTGCGCCAGGGTGGTGGTATCGTTTAACACGAGTTCCTCTGTAAGTATCATCACACTTTTCCCTCGGTCGTAGTACACCAAAAGCAGGGAAGGCGGACAAGTCGTCCAAAGGCTAACTGGTTCTAGAACGGTACTAAAGTATCTAATACTTATAGTTTAACTTCAAATACCTGTCACATTTCGAAAGAAAGCAAGAGACTTAGTGGCACAAAGCTCCCACCGGAAGTTGTGCGCACGCTCGCGCCCGGCGGCGGAGAGGGCCAGGCGGAGGTCGGGTGCACACAGCAGGCGGAGGATGGCAGCGCGCAGTTCGCTCTGGCTTCGCGGGTCCACCAGCAGGGCGGCGTCCCCCGCAATCTCGGGCAGGGAAGAGACGTTCGAGGTGATCACCGGTGCCCCGGCAGCCATGGCCTGGGCCACCGGGAAACCGAATCCTTCGTAAAGCGAAGGATAGACGAAGACCTCGGCCGCGGCGGTGAGCGGTGCCAGATCGTGCTCCGGAATGTAGCCCAGATAACGAATGCTGGTCAGGCGCTCGATAGTGGCGCCCGCTGCCCATCCCAGGGGCCCCGCGATCACCAGTTCGTAATGCTCGCGCACGCTCAGCGGCAGCGATTCCCAGACGTCGAGCAGCAGGTCCACATTCTTGCGCGGCTCAATGGTGCCCACGAAAAGGACGAAGGGCCGCCCCAGGCGGTAGGCGCGGCGCACCTCTTCCACCCGTTCCACGGAGGGGTTGAAGAAGTGCGGCGCAATGCCCGAATAGATGGTGTGAATTTTGCCGGGGTCGATCCGCAGGGTTCGTATGGCGTCCTGCCGCGTGCACTCGGAAACGGCGATCAGGCCATCGGCCTGCCGCGCGAGGTGCGAGAAGCTGGTTTCCGCCGTCAGATTGGCTTTCGGATGGAGTTCCGGCATGAGGAAGCCGGTCATATCGTGGACCGTGGCGGTGAGCGCCGCGCGAGCCGGAGGTTTGCGCACCAGCACGCTGGAGTGGAATACATCGGCGCCGCGCGTCAGCCAGTCCAGCACCGGGAGCGGCGTATAGTTGGACGCGGCCAGAGCGCCGAGTCCTCCGAATGTGCGCAGCGGGCCGGCCACGGAAGCTTCGTGGGTGAGCGGGCGCATCCGGGGAATTGCGGGGAAAGTGTCGATGGCGTCGACGGCGTCGGGTCCGGCAGCCAGGCGCAGGTGTTCAATCCAGTGATAGAGGTAATTCTTGACGCCGGCGCTGCGCACCAGCAGCGGCGTGGCGTCAATGACAACGCGCATGCTTTCTCAGTCTGGCATGAAACCCACCAGGGCTCACGCCCGGCAGAAGGGATTTTGCGCGCCGCAGTGGGGGCAGCGGTAGGTGTCCATTCCGGGGAACGTCCGGCTGGGTGAGAGTTCATTGACAGCGCAACCGCTGCCGCAGCGCAGGCAGACGTTGGGCCAGCCTTCGGGATCGCGCGGTGCCGGGGCAGCGCCGAAGGTGAAGGCCCAGCCATAGATTCCGGTGCGCGTGCCGAACCAGCGGTCGATGCGGCGGGAGAGCCAGACGTAGAGGAAGAGCGACCATTCGCCACCGCCGCCGAGCAGCCATAAGCGCCTCGGCAAAGGCCTCGGCGCGCGGCGTCGATTCAGGAAGGAGAGGGAGGACCACAGCGGCTGTGTCGAACGGTGGCGCAAGCCGGTGGCGCGCTCGATGCGTTGCGCCAGCGCCGCGGCGTCGGTGAACGGGTTGACGTGGCCGCCGCCCTTTCCCAGCCAGCGGTAGATTTTGTCGGTGAGGGTCGAGGCATCGGGAACGGCAACGAAGAGCGCGCCATCGGGGTGGAGGACGCGGCCGATTTCGTGCAGCACCTCGTCGAGCCGGTCGAAATGTTCCAGGCTGTGATTGCTGATCACCGCCTGGAACGAGGCGGCGGCAAACGGCAAGTGCGCGGCGTCCGCCTGCACGAAGCGCGCGCCGGGAGCAGAGGGCGCATCGCGATCGAGGCGGTCGAAATCTTCCAGACTGTGATCGCGGATCACCGCCTGCGGCGAGGCGGCCTCCCCCTGCGGCAGGCGCCCGCCGGGAGCAGAGGGCGCATCGCGGTCGAGGCGGACCACTGTGGCGGGGGTGACGTCGGCGGCGAAACTGCCGTACTGGCAGCCCAGGTCGAGCACCCGCGCGCCGGCGGGCAACATGGCGAGTAGTTCCTGCATTCAGTGGCGATCAGGAATAATTGTAAACAATTCCCTCCAACTCGCCTCTCTCCTCCGCCCTCACCTCCGGAACACGAACCACTCACTCGCCGCGAAATTTGCCAGCGAGCACACCGCGATCGCCGTCCCGGTCGCCACATAGTGATTCCAATGCAGCCCGCCCACAAACACCCGCATCAAGGCTACATTCCCTACGATCGAAATCAGCCCGTTGCCCGCATGAAATCGCAGCAAACGTCCCGCCACGTCCTTCGCCCCGCCTCTTGGCAAATGCCTCCACGTGTACAACTCGTGCCACACGAAGTTGTGCAGCACCGCCGTCTCCACCGCCAGCGCCGTGGCCGCGATGTAATACATCTTCCACACCGTGAACAGCAGCGCGAACGCGCCCATCTGCACGAAAATACCGATCAGGCCGACCAGATTGAATTTGAGCCAGCGTTGCGCCAGCGGCGTCACGGCAGGCGCTCGAGATCGTAAAGTTGGCGCGTATGACGAATCGCGGACCACAACAGCATGGCCCCCATTCCAATCATCCCGATCACTCCGCCCACGTCGAACAGCAGATACGAATTGCCGAACAGTTTCACGTGCGTGCGCCAGAACAACGCGATATTTCCGATGCACAGCAGAATGCGCAGTTCGGTAGGTCCGAAGCTCCAGAACGACAAATGAAACGTCCCGATCGTGTAAGTCGTCAGATACACCTCGATCGACAGCAGGAAATACGCGATCAATAGGCCCATCGCCACCGTCGCCGTCATATACCCGCTCAGCCCCAGTCCGCCAATCAGGCAGAACGTGCCGATCGCGTCCGTAATGTGATCCACATAAAACCCATACCGCGGACGCAGCCGGTTGCGCACCCGCGCCAGCGTGCCGTCCAGGCTGTCGCCGAACCAGTTCACCACCAGCGCGGCGATCACCACCAGCAGATACCGGCGGTCCCAACTCGCAGCCCAGTAACACAACCCCGCGGCGATCATCGCCACGAACCCCAGTCCGGTCAGATGATCGGAATTGACCCAGGCGGGCATCCGGTGCGCCAGCCAGATCAGTGTCTTCTTTTCCACCGCGGCGAGCATGCTGAGCTGTTTGCGTTCCGCGTCCTTGAACTGCTGAGTCGCCATGAAAATACGATACGCCAAATCCGCGCCCCGGAAAATTCCGTAATAAAATCGGGAGCACCTATGGCGACGAATCAGCAGCTTGTTTCCGGAATCTATGAAGCCTTCGGCCGCGGCGATCTGGCGGCCGTGATCGGCGCTCTGGCCGATGACGTGGTCTGGGAAATGCCCGGCCCCGCGCCCTTCGCCGGAAAGCACGTCGGGCACGCGGGCGTCGAGCAGTTCTTCACCCTCCTGCTGACCGCGGTCAGGATTGAAGATTTTCAAGTCGACGCCATAACCGGCGATGGCGATCAGGTCGTCGCGCTCGGACGCGAACGCTGCACGGTCCACGCCAACGGCCGCTCGTACACCCAGCACTGGGCGCACGCCTATACCTTGAAGCACGGCAAGGTGAGCGAAATGCGTCTCTTCGAAGATACCGCCGCCCAGGCCGCCGCCTTCGCCTAGCAGCCCTCGGCGCTGCCCTGTGCAAGCGGAGCCCATCTCGCCAGCCGAATTCGCGCCCACGGGAACATGGACGCGTGTCCCCAACAGGGAGCTGCGGGGGCGACACTCCGAAATGGCCGTCAAACGGGTCTCTCCGAAGGCAGAATCCAATAAGCTTTTTGGGCCAGCCACCGAAAGCTTGCGGAAAATGTTTCAGGACGGGGCTGTATGGTCGGGTTTCCTCCAACGATCAGCTGACGATCCCGCTACAGGTCCGTGTCCTGCGCGAACGCCACGCCCGGCGAGCTCGCGCGGAGCGTTTATGCCTACGGTGTTGCCCCATGCTAATCGCGGGATTTTGTGTATAGGCTTCCGTCGCTCCTGCCACCATACTGGGAACATAGGATAAGGAGTGCGCCTAAGCAGTTCCTTGGACAGCCGTTGAATGCGCCGTCCATTGTCAATGAAGGAGTTGGGGGACAGATGCGTACGGCGTATTTGCTGTTGACACGCGCGGTCGGACCCTCTAACGGCGTCCATAATTATCATGGCCTCATGGAATCGACACTCCGTCCGACCCAAAATGCTGACAGCCCTACACTTGCCTGTTCGGTCGCTATCCCCAATCAATCCGCTATTGACGGTAGGGCCAGCTGTCACGTGTGTCGTTGGATTGCTGATTTTGCTTCTGACTGCCCAACATCGCCGGGTGTTGGAGGTCTGGGAGGATCGCCAGAGTCGCGTCGCCGAGGACCGTGCCCAACTGGTAGCCAATTGGTTCCAGGAACGGGAGTGGGACGCACAGTCGGACGCGCGGGCGCCCGAGGTGGTTGCTTACCTCTCCCAAACCTCCTCACAAAAGAATATCAGCGAACGCTCGACCGGTAGCCTCCGTGCGCATCTCGCACTGTTGAACCTGACCAAGAGCACTTACGGCTATCTGGGCACCTATGTGCTGGACCGCGAAGGTAGCGTAGTGACCCAGGCAGCCGCCTCTCAAGACCCACCCCCGGTGCTGAAAGCCGCCGGCCGCAGGGCAGTCGAAACCGGCCGGCTTCAGATCGATTGGTTCCCTGACGTACGGAGCCGCTCGACCCTTTGCTTCACATCGCCCGTCCCCAACAAGTTAGGGAAGATCGCCGCCGGACAACCCATCAAGAATCCAATGGGTTCGGTCGCACTGTTGGTGAACCCGTACGAAACGCTGTTTTCCCTTCTGCCCAAATCAGTCTTAACGAAAACCGGCGAGACCATACTTGTGAGGCGAGCAGGGGACAAAATCCTCTACCTGTCCCCGCTCCGCGGCGGTCCCATGGGACTCCACACTATTCCCGACCTTCCGACGTTAGCTGCCCATGCAGCGCTGGACGGCCGGATAATGGTTGGCACGTTTACCGACTATCGAGGGGTTACGGTACTGGCAGCTGTTCGCGCCATTCCTGGTTCTGATATGGGCCTGGTCGCCAAAATCGATTACGACGAGGCACTGGGCGAATTCATTCGTAGTGCATGGATTGAGGCGGGAACGGCGGCCCTGGTGCTCCTGGCAATTTGTGGCTGGTACGTCGCTCACCGGCGCAGCGTTAGAGCCGTTTGGCTGGCCGCACGGGAGGCGGAGGTTCTCGGACTCTTGGAGGCTACCCCCGATGGACTCGTGGTTTTAAACCCTGCGAACCGCATTGTGCTTGTGAACCGCCAAACCGAGCAGTTGTCTGGCTACCGGCGCGAAGAGCTAGTCGGGCAGTGCTTCGCCTTGCTTGTGCCTGACTTCGTACCGGACACTGCGCTTCCCTCGCGGCTAGCTGGTCCAGTCGACTCGGAGCGGGGAATGGAGCGGGTCGCCAAGCGAAAGAACGGCGACGCTATTCCAGTCGAGCTTCGTTGCAGGCACGTGGTGCTCAGTGACGGCAATCGCCTCTACATAGCGATTCGGGACTTGACGGAGCGCAAGCGGATGGAGAGTGAACTCCGGAAGATCGCTTCGGTGGTGGAGGCCAGTACCGATTTTATTGGTTTAGCGACCTTGGACGGCGAGGCTCTGTTCGTCAACCGGGCGGGCCGCAAGATGGTTGGACTCGATGAGGAGGCCACTATCGTTGGCACGTCAATGCTGGACTTCCTGGTGGAAGAAGATCGGGCCGGTTACGCCAGTGACATTTTGCCAATAATAATGCGCGATGGTCATTGGGAAGGAGAGTCGCGGTTCAAACACTTCCGAACCGGGGCGCCGGTCCCCATGTGGCAATCTGCGTTCTTCATTATCGACCCGCAAACGAACAGCGGAACCGCGCTTGCAACCATCTGCCGGGATCTCACGCAGCGCAAGCAGGAGCAGGACGAACTGCTGACTGCGAAGCGAGCCGCCGAGGCCGCCACCCGGTCCAAGAGCGAATTCCTCGCCAATATGAGTCACGAGATCCGCACGCCGATGAACGGCGTGATCGGGATGACCGGTCTACTGCTGGACACCGAACTGACAGACAAACAGCGCCGCTACGCGGAGATGGTGCGATCGAGCGGGGACTCGCTCCTGACCTTGATCAACGACATCCTGGATTTCTCCAAAATTGAGGCGGGTAAGCTTGAATTGGAGATTCTGGATTTCGACCCGAGGCTGCCGGTGGAGGATACGATCCAGCTATTGGCGTTCAAGGCGCAGGAGAAAGGCCTGAAACTGGCCTGTGTGATCGCCCCCGAGGTGCCTTCGCCTGTGCGGGGCGACGTCGGACGCTTGCGGCAGGTCCTGCTTAATCTGGCCGGAAACGCCTTGAAGTTCACACACGAGGGCTCGGTGGTCATCCGGGTGGGACTCGAGGGGGAGGATGAACGCTTCGCCATAATCCGCTTTTCGGTGGAGGATACGGGTGTCGGTATCCCCGCCGATCACCAGGCTCAGATGTTTTCCCCCTTCACGCAGTTGGACGGCAGCACCTCCCGCAAATACGGCGGGACCGGGCTGGGGCTGGCCATATCCAAGCAATTAGTGGAACTGATGGGCGGCCAAATCGGATTAGACAGCGAACCGGGACGGGGCTCGACCTTTTGCTTTACGGCCCGCTGCGAGAAAGCGCCCGACGTAACGCCGTGCCGGCCGGATGCGATTGCGGATGTTGAGAATGCGCACATGGCTGACGATCACAAAGCCCGCCGGCCCGGCATGGGCGCACGGGATCGCTCGACTCGTATCCTGGTAGCCGAGGACAACATCGTTAACCAGAAGGTGGCTCTCGCCATTCTGAAGACGCTCGGTTACCAAGCCGATACAGTGGCCGATGGTAGAGAGGCGCTGGAAGCGCTACGGAGCATCCCGTACGATCTGGTTCTCATGGATTGTCAGATGCCCGAGATGAACGGCTACGAGGCCACAGCGCGCATCCGCAGCCCGCAAGACGGCCTATTGAACCCCAGAATCCCGATCATTGCCATGACCGCGAACGCCATGAAGGGCGCCCGGGAAGAATGTCTGGCTGCGGGCATGAACGACTACATCTCGAAGCCTGTACAACGCACGGCTTTGGCCTCCATGATCGAGAAATGGCTACCGCACGACCCCAGCAACTCTCCTTCCGGCGCCGTTCCGGAGAACCCTCCACAAATTCGCGCCTTGGCAACCATAACGACAGGAGCGGTTCGCCAGCTTCGGGTAATCTTAGCGGACGACGATCCCGCAAGCGCGATGCTGACAGAGATTGCCCTTCGAGACCTTGGCCACAACAATATCGAAATTGTGGGCGATGGCATGACTGCCGTCGAAGCGTACGGTCGCGAGGCTGCAGATCTGGTCCTGATGGATGCGCGGATGCCACGTCTCGACGGCTTTCAAGCGACAGAGAAACTGCGGGCCTTTGGCTGCGAGGCGCCCATCATTATGTTCTCAGCCAGCGATTGCGAGGAAGACCGGACCCGGGGACTCAAAGTAGGCTGTACCGATTACGTCTTGAAGCGCGGCGACGTTGACGAAATCAAACACGCACTGCTGTCTTGCCTGGCAAGGCATCGTGAGGACGGGGTAGACTGAATGATCAAAGAGAAGGGCGAATGATCGTCGCAATGTCGTGCTTCCGGGTCGCCAACGGTATGGAGGCCAAAGTTGCGCAAGCCTTTCTCGATCGCCCACGTCTGGTCGAGGGTACCCGAGGCTACCTCGGCATGGAGACGTTCACCGACACGAAAGATCGGGCCGTGTTCTATCTGATCACTCGCT
Organism: Candidatus Solibacter sp.; assembly: GCA_039934035.1. Taxonomy (GTDB): domain Bacteria; phylum Acidobacteriota; class Terriglobia; order Bryobacterales; family Bryobacteraceae; genus Solibacter. The sequence continues at coordinate 14,511 of JBDTMZ010000032.1, forward strand.
GGACCGACGCAGTTTCGTTCCACGACTGGCACGGAAGCGGTGCCCATCACCAGTCTCACGAATTCATTCCCAGCGGGTTGAAGCTTGACCCATCGT
>JBDTMZ010000033.1:0-116770 GCA_039934035.1 Candidatus Solibacter sp.
TTTGCCGTACGCGGCGTCGTAGGCATCGGTGAGGACGTTGAATTCGCGCACGGCATCGATGCCGAGCAGGTCGCCGCTGACGCCGCCGGGCGTGACGGACAACTGGCTGGCGCCCGCGTATTCGACGCCATTGAGCAGCACCACGTTGTCCGCCGGACGTCGTCCGGCCACCGAGAACGTATTGCCGTTACTGGTGCTGGTTTGCGGGCTCTTGAGGGTGAAGTTTACGGTGCCGGGGTTGAGCGTGATGAGGTAATCGAAGCTACGTCCATTGAGGGGAAGTTCCTTGACTTCGCGCTCGCCCACCAGGCCGGAGACCGGCTGGGTGGTGAGGTTGACGAGGGGGATGTTGGCGGTGACGTCGGTCTGCTGGATGAATTCGCCGACCTCCAATTTGAGGTTGACTACGGCCTGCTGGCCGACCACGAGCCGAATGCCGGTTTCCTTCAAGGTCCGGAAGCCGGTTTTTTCCACCGTCAGTTCCTGGGCGCCGACCGCCAGGGAAAGCAGGCGATAGTTGCCGCTCTCGCCGGTAGTGACTTCGCGGGCCGCGCCGGTTTCGAGGCTGCGGACCTTGACGGTGGCGCCACTGACGCCGGCTCCGGAACTGTCCTCGACGCGGCCTACGATGGCAGCGGTAGGCGCTTGGGCGGCGGCACAGAGTACGAGCACGAACAGTAGGAACGTGTGAAGCCGTGCACTGATAGTTAGTTGGCGAATCAACCTGGGTGACCCCTCTCCCGGACACGGGGTCAACTGTAAGCCGCGACCCCATCCCTAAGATGATATACCGAGTGGTCGGCCCTACAGTTGCAGCATGGCAAGGGATGCGGCTGGCAGCGGCGATTTATTCGCTGGTCATGAAGACAGGGGGAATCGGGCTGCTGGTGCTCGGCATTCTGGATTCGTCCTTTCTTTTCGCTCCGTGGGGTAACGACCTGATGACGATCGCCCTGGTGGCGCAGCATCCCAGCGTGGGGCGCATGTTGTATTACGCGCTGATGTCGACGGCCGGCAGTGTGGGCGGATGCCTGTTGTTGGACCTCGTATGCCGTCCGCTGGGAGAGAAGGGTCTGGAGAAGCATCTCTCGCGCAGGCGATTTCAGAGTGTCCAGCGGAAGGTGGGGAAGAACGCCGGACGTGCGGTGGCAGTGGCGTCGCTTGCGCCTCCGCCGTTCCCGTTCACGGCGGTGGTGATGGCGGCGTCGGCGCTGCAATATTCGCGGCGGCGGTTGCTCACGCTGGTGGGCGTTTGCCGCGGCGTGCGGTTTGTGGTCGTCGGAATACTGGCGCTGCGATTCGGCAAGAGCATTTTGCAGTGGTCGAAGAGTCCCGTGCTGCAGGGGGTGCTGATTGGATTGATTGTGGTGTGCACTGTGGGCAGCGTGATTTCGGTGTATGGGTGGCTGACTCGGCGGTGAGGCTTGGCGGACAGGGGTCACAAAAAGCGATGACCTTGCCACCAAGAGACTGGTTTGCGAAAGGCGGACAGGTCACAAAAAACGATGACCTGTCCCACCAAAACATCACTCAGCGGGTACGAGCCGACTAGCCGGCCATTGCCTTTTTGATGGGCAACTCGCGGATGCGCTTGCCGGTGGCTGCGAAAATTGCCGCCGTGAGGGCGGGCGCGATTACGGGCGCTCCGGGCTCGCCGACGCCGGCATGCGGCGCTTTGGAATCCACAATCGTCACGTCGATCTTCTGCGGCGCCTGCTTGGAGCGGGCGACCGGATAATTGTGGAAGTTGGATTGAGTGATGCGTCCGGCATCGCCCGTGATTTCACCCATCATGGCGAGCGAGACGCCGAACACGGCAGCGCCTTCGAACTGCGAGCGGACGCGATCGGGCATGACGACCTGTCCGACGTCTGCTACCGTCCACACGTTAGGAATGGTGATCGTGTCGCCCTCGATGGCGATTTCCACGGCGGTGGCGACATAGCTGACGAAACTGCGGTGAGCCGCGATCCCGATGGCGCGATTCTTGGTATTTGTGAATTTGCCGTAGCCAGACTTTGCGGCGCACTGTTCGAGCACGCGGCGCAGGCGTCCGGTATCCATCGGGAAGGTGTCGGTGGGTTGCCCGTTGTTCCACGGTTTGACGCCGTCTTTGGTGAGGTCCACCTGGCGATCGGGTCCGATGGTTTTCAGGAAGTAGTCGACGTAGTTGGAGTTGTTGAGATGGGCGAGCTCGTCGATGAAGCTGTGGATGGCAAAAGCGTGGAAGAGGTGGCAGACGGCGCGCAACCAGCCCTGGCGGACGTGATTTTTCGCGGGGCAGTTTTCGGCGCGAATGTTGGGTACGTCGAAGAGGAGTTCGTTGAGGGCCATGCCGACTTCGAAATCGGCGCCGTACTGTTCGCCGGTCGCGAAGGTAGAGGCGATGGGGGGAAAGGCGCTGCGGAAAAGCCACGACTGGAGTTTGCCGCTAGAATCGAGGCCGCCCTTCATGTGCATGGCGGCGACGGAGTGGTAGTAGTCGAACTGCAGGTCGTCTTCGCGCGTCCAGACCACCTTAACGGGTTTGCCGGACGCTTTGGAAAGAAGCGCCGCTTCCACCACGTAATCCGGCTTGGACTTGCGGCCGAAGCCGCCGCCGAGCAGGGTGACGTTGCAGACGACATCTTTAGGCGTGATGCCGAGGGCCGCGGCAACCGCGTCCTGTACAGCCTGCGGGTTCTGCGTGGGGCACCAGGCTTCCACTTTGCCGTCGCGGAATTCGGCCACGGCGACGGGCGGTTCCATGGGCGCGTGCGCGAGCATGGGCACGTAGTAATCGGCCTCGAGCTTTTTGGCGGCGCCGTTGAACGCGCCATCGAAATCGCCGCGATTGCGGACGACCTTGCCCGCTTTGTGAACGCTGCTGAGCAGTTCCTGTTTGTAGGAGGCGGAGTTGAAGCCGGCATGATCGGGATTGTTGTCCCAGGCAATCTTGAGCTTCTTGCGTCCCTGCATGGCGGCCCAGGTGGAATCGGCCAGCACGGCGACGCCGCCCACCTGCTGGAAGAGGTGCGGCTGCTTGAAGCCGGGCAACTGCACGGTCTTCAACACCCCCTTCACTTTGAGCGCGTCGGCATCATCGCAGCTCTTGACCTTGGAATCGTAGACGGGCGGGCGTTCGATCGACGCATAGAGCATGCCGGGACGCTTGGCGTCCATGCCGAAAGTGGCCTTGCCGGTGACGATCTGGTGCTGATCGAGGATGGGAATATCCTTGCCGATGTAACGGTATTCCGCGGGATTCTTGAAGCGCAGATCGCTCTTGGCGGGAACGGGGAGGGTCGCGGCCACGGCGACGAGTTCGCCTATATTGGCCGAGCGCTTGGAGGCGGCGTGCGTGACCTTGCCCATTTTGAGCGTCACTTCGCCGGCAGGGACGCTCCATTTTTGCGCGGCGGCGCGTTCGAGCATGAGGCGCGCGGTGGCGCCGGCTTCGTGCATGGCCAGCACGAAGTCGCGGACGGAGCAGGAGCCGTCGGTATTTTGCGAGCCGTATTTGGTGTCGCCGATGGCCTGTTCGACGCGGACGGTTTTCCAATCGACATCGAGTTCGTCGGCCACGACGAGGGGCAGGGAAGTGCGGCTGCCGGTGCCCATTTCCGAACGATGGGCGGTGATGACGATTTGGCCGTTGGGTTCGAAGCCGAGATACACGGCGGGCTGCCAGGCGGTGGCGGCGGCTGCGGAGTCCGCCGCGAAATTGGCGCCGAGCACAAAGGCTCCGGCGCTGAAGATGGTGCCGAGGAAACCGCGGCGGTCGACGGCAAGGACCTCGGTGGTGACAGCCCGCGGAGTTTCGACTTCGGCGTAGGCGCCGGGATGGCTGCGATAGGCATCGCGTGTGAGGCGCGCGATGGTGGACGTGTTTTCGGGTGCCGGGAAACTGGTGCCGTAGAGATTCTTCATGGCTATTTCACCCCCGCGGCGGTCTTGATGGCGGCGCGAATTCGCGTGTAGGTGCCGCAGCGGCAGATGTTGCCGTCCATGGCGCTATCGATCTGCGCGTCCGTGGGTTTGGGCGTCTTGCGCAAGAGCGCGGCCGCCTGCATGATCTGGCCGCACTGGCAGTAGCCGCACTGCGCCACGTTGTGCTTTTCCCAGGCGACCTGGACGGGATGCGTGCCGGTAGCGCTGAGGCCTTCGATGGTGGTGATGCGCTTGCCGGCCACTCCGCTGAGCGGAGTGACGCAGCTGCGAATCGCTTCTCCATTGACGTGTACGGTGCAGGCGCCGCACAGTCCCATGCCGCAGCCGTATTTGGCTCCGGTGAGATCCAATTCATCGCGTAGATACCAGAGTAACGGGAGGTCCCCGTCCCCGTCGAATTTTCGGGCTTGCCCATTCACAGTCAGCTCGATCATAGTGCTGACATTATACAGCCGGAGACTGGGTGGGAAGCTCAGGGAAATCGGGGATTTAAATCCGGCGGGATGCGGCAGGAAAGAGCGGCCGGGCAGGCACCCCCCGCCCGAAGTCTGGGGAGAATTAGTCCGAATCTGTCCCTGAGAACGGGTAAAGCGTGAGAAAAGCTCTCTGTTCGTTGGGTCAGAGGGTTCGCAGGAATTCGTCCGAGGCCAGCGGTGGCGGGAACATGCGCATGAAGCCGTGGCGAACGATGCGGATGGCCGCCCCATCGGGGCCGGAGCGGAGCACGTGTCCCAAGACCACTAAGCGTGCGCCCGTGCCCCCTTGGGCGGGATGCGGCATTTGGATGGATAGTTCGATCGGCAATCCCTTGGTGATTCGCTCATCGGGAGACAACAAGAGCCCACGGCTGCTCATGTTGAGCGTGCGTCCACGCCCTTCACGAACGGACTGGTCCCTGCCGAAAAGGCGGTACTCGAAAGGCAGTTCCAAGTGGTACCGGTTGGCAGCGCGGCGATTCCTTCTGTCGAGTTCCACGATGCCATAGTACAACGAACCTGCATGACGCTTCTCCCGGAGAACTTCCAGGTTGCGCGGCCGGCCCTTGGCAGGCACCTGCGGTGGCGGGCGGCGGCCTGAATCATTGCGGGCTAATGCCTGACAGTACTGTTTCGGTCGGCCTCGCAACCGGATACAATTGAGGGCACCCATGAAATTGCGTCCATTTGGGCCTCTGAGCCTACTCCTCCTGAGCGCGTGTTTCGCCTCCTTGTTGCAGGGCCAAAGCGCAGCCACCCTGAACATCGATCTGAAGCAGCCGAAGTCGCCGGTCAGCCCCACGTTATACGGGCTCATGACCGAAGAAATCAACTTTTCCTACGATGGCGGGCTCTACGCCGAGTTGATTCGCAACCGGACCTTCCGCTCGGACTGGACCGGTGTGAACAACTGGTTCGTCGTGGAAAAAGGCACCGGCACCGCGAAGATCACGGCCGACGCCAAAGAAGGTCCCTCGACCGCGCTCACCAACAGCGGCAAGCTGGAAGTCACCCGCGCGGATGCCAGCAACCCAGCGGGCGTGCTCAACGAAGGCTACTGGGGAATGGCCGTCCGGCCTAACGCCAAATACCCCGGGTCGATGTGGGTGAAGGGCGGTTCCGACGCGCCGCTTCCGGTGACCGTCGCGCTGGTGTCGGATGAATCGGGCAAAGTCCTGGCCAAGGCTTCCGTCACGGTCGCCGGCGCGGCCTGGAAAGAATATAAGTTCGAGCTGCAGACGGCCGGCAACATCACCGCCTCCGCCGACAACCATTTCGAAATGACAGTGGACCGTCCGGCCACGCTCTGGCTGCAACTGGTCTCCGTCTTCCCGCCTACCTACAAGAACCGTCCGAACGGCAACCGCCCCGACCTGATGGAGAAACTGGCTGCCATGCGTCCCGCCTTCCTCCGCTTCCCCGGCGGCAACTACCTCGAAGGCAATCGCTTCACGGATCGCTTCGATTGGAAGAAGATGATCGGTCCCTCGGTCGACCGGCCTACGCACCCGACCACCTGGAGCTATCACTCCAGCGACGGCATGGGGCTGCTCGAGTTCCTGCTCTGGTGCGAAGACCTGAAGATGGAGCCGGTGCTGGGCGTCTTCGCCGGCTACTCCCTGAGCGGTCAAGTGGCGAAGCCCGGTCCCGACCTCGAGCCCTTCGTGCAGGAAGCCTTGGAGGAAATTGAGTACGTGACAGGCGGCCCCGAAACCAAGTGGGGAGCCGTGCGCGCCAGCCAGGGGCATCCCGCGCCATTCGCGCTGCGCTTCGTCGAAGTGGGCAACGAGGATAACTTCGACCGCCAGGAGACTTATGACGGCCGCTACGCTCAGTTCCACAAAGCCATCAAGGCGAAGTATCCGAACCTGCAGATCATCGCGACCATACCCGTCACAGGCATTACTCCGGATATCGTCGACGACCACTACTACAAGCGCCAGCAGGGTATGTACGACGAAGCCAAGCACTACGACAAGACCGACCGCAAGGGCCCGAAAATCTTCGTCGGGGAATGGGCCACGCGCGAAGGCTCGCCTACCCCGAACTTCGGCGCCGCCCTGGGCGATGCAGCCTTCATGACCGGCATGGAACGCAATAGCGACGTGGTGGTAATGTCGGCTTACGCACCGCTGCTGGTCAACGTGAACCCGGGCGGCATGCAGTGGTGGAGCGACCTCATCGGCTACGACGCTCTCAACAGCTACGGGTCTCCCAGCTATTACGCGCAGGTGATGTTCGCCTCTTGCCTCGGCACGCAGACCATGACCTCGTCTGTCGACGGGGCCGGCGAAAAGTTCTTTTACTCGGCCACCGCGTCGCCGAACAAAGTCTGCCTGAAGCTGGTGAACGCGAGTTCGACGCCGCAGCAGATGACTATCAACCTGACCGGGCTGGGAGCCGGCGGGCACACCGCGCAGGTCAGCACGCTGCATGCGAATACCACCGGGTCCACCAACTCTATGCAGGAACCCAAGCGCATTGTTCCGGTGGCTTCCAGTCTCAAAATCAGCGGCGAGAAAATTCCGCACAATCTGCCCGCATACTCGATCCAAGTGCTGGCAATCGATCTGAAGTAAGGGAAAGGAAAGAATGATGACAACCAAGCTGGCCAGCACGCTGGCCCTTACGATGGCGATGACCTTCTCCGTGTCGGGACAGGTCACCACGATCGTGCCACCGGTAGTCCCCAATGCGAAGCCGGTGACGGTGGAGCGCATCAAGATTCACGGCGCGGCGCTGGAAGGCAACCTGGAAGGCGACGCGGTGGACCGCGATGCCATCGTGTTTCTGCCCCCCAGCTATGCCTCCAACAGGAATAAGCGCTACCCCGTGGTCTACGCATTGCACGGGTATTCGATCGGCGCCGATCAGTGGTCCAAGGAAATCCACGTGCCGCAGACCATTGAAGGCGCCTTCGCGCAAGGCGCTGTCGAAATGATCGTCGTGCTGCCCGATTCCAAGACGCTGCACAACGGATCGATGTATTCCAGTTCCGTGACCACCGGCGATTTCGAAAAGTACATCTGGCACGACGTGGTCGCCTATATGGACTCGCACTACCGCACCCTGCCGAATCGCGCCAGTCGCGGGCTGGTGGGGCATTCCATGGGCGGCTACGGTGCCAGCCGCATCGGCATGCGGCATCCCGATGTCTTCGGCAGCCTCTACATCATGAGCCCCTGCTGTATGTCTCCGCGCGCCGCCGGTCAGCCGAACCCCGCCACCGAAAAGGCGCTTGCCGATTTGAAGACGCCGGAAGATATCGCGAAACTGCCGGGTCAGATTCGCACCTCGCTGGCCACCGCGGCCGCCTGGTCGCCCAATCCTAAGAATCCTCCGCTTTACGCCGACTGGCCCTACAAGGATGGTCAGGTGCAGCAGGATGTGCTGAACCGCTGGGCGGCCAATGCGCCGCTGGCCTTCGTACACCAGTACATCGGCAACCTGAAGCAGTACAAGGCCATCGCGATGGATGTGGGCGACCAGGATGGTTTGCTCACGGACTCGGGCAAACTGCACGAAATCATGGATACCTACGGCATCGCGAATTCGTTCGAGATCTACAAGGGTACCCATACCAGCGCCGTTGCCGATCGCTTCCAGAACTATGTGATGCCGTTCTTCGGCAAGAATCTCTGCACTACCAGCAACTGCAAGTAGGCCGCGCCCTTTGGGCGGCGCGGGGGCAGGCCGGGGCTTGTCCTACGCTTTAAAGCGCTGGCGGCGAACGATGCCAGCGCCTTCACGGATGACGACGAGTTGATCGGCGTCGATGTCGGTAAGCTTTTCGGTCTTCCCGTTCGGCCAGCGGATTTCGAGCGCCGCTTTGGTCTCCGCTCCCAAACCGAAATGGAGGCGGCGATCGTTGACCGATAGATACGACGATTGCGCCATCACGGCTTGTGCCTGCTTGCGCTCGCCGTAGGTCGCGACCACTTTGGCGCCGATGGCGCTGCGATTCGATTCCACGCCTTCCAGCAGGACCTTGAGCCAGTGGCCGGTGCCGCTCAGGTCATTGCGAAGCAGGCTGGGCGGCTCGTTGATGTTCATGACGAGCACGTCCATATCGCCATCGTTATCGAAATCGCCGAAGGCCGCGCCGCGGCTGGAGTGGGCTTCGTTCATCGCCGGTCCGGCCTGATCGAGTATTTCTTCGAAGCGGCCGCCGCCCAGATTGCGGAAGAGCACCGGCACGCTTTTATAAGGCTGATCGGGCTCGTTCTTTTCAATTTCGGGGTAGACCATTCCCGTGGTGAAGAAAACTTCGGGAAGGCCATCGTTATCCAGATCCTGTATGGCGGCGCCCCAACCGACGAAACGCGTTTCGACGGCGAATCCGGCGCGCGTGGTGACGTCGCGGAATGAGCCGCTACCGTTGTTGCGCAGCAGGATGTTGGTGTCGCCGCTGAAGTGGGTTTTGAAGATATCGAGGAAGCCGTCGTTATCGAAATCGCCGACACCGAGGCCCATGCCGCCCTGCTCTTTGCCGTCTTCGTTGAGCGCCACACCGGCTTCGAGCCCGCGTTCGGTGAAGGTGCCGTTGCGATTGTTGCGAAGGAACAGGCTGGGCGTGGTGTCGCAGGCGACGTAGATGTCGGGCCAGCCATCGCCATCGAAATCGGCGGACACCGCGGTGAGCGGATAGTTCGGCTTGACGTTCAAGACGCCCGATTCCTTGCTGACGTCGGTGAAAGTGCCGTCGCCATTGTTGCGATAGAGGCGGCAGCGTTCCTGGGGCAGGCCGCCGGGGCCGCAGAAGACGGGCACGCCGTTGCGCACGCAGGAGGCGTTCTTACCGCGGATCGGGACCTTATCGGGATCGAAAGCCACGTAGTGGTTGACGAAGAGATCGAGCTTGCCGTCGCGGTCGTAATCGAGCCAGGTGCAGCCGGTGCCGTAACGCACGCCTTCGTGCAGCAGGCCAGCTTTTTCGGTGACGTCCTTGAAGGCGCCGTTGCCCTCGTTGTGGAAGAGAAGGTTCTGGCCCCAGCAGGAGATGAAGATGTCGTCGAAGCCGTCGTTATCGTAGTCGGCGACGGTGATGCCGGCGGCCCAGACACTGCGGCCGAGTCCCGCTTTTTCGGTGATGTCTTTGAAGGTGCCGTCGCGATTGTTGTGATAGAGACGCAGGGTAGCGCCGGCGGGTGTAGGCTCGTGGCGGCGGCGTCCGGTGAGCAGCACGATGTCCTGCCAGCCATCGTTATCGTAATCGATGAAGGCGACGCCGCAGCCCATGGTTTCGAGGATGTAGTCAGCCCTGCGATCGTCACCATAGATGATGGGGTCGCGCAGGCCGGCTTCCCGGGCGACGTTGACGAACCTGGCGTGGAAAGGCAGTCCGGAAGGCTTGCCGCGGGGCAGCCCGGTGACGCCGCGCGAGGCCATGCCGCGATACTGTTCCGCCTCCGCGGGTTGGCGAAGGGCGGGGAGCAGCAGGGTAGGAAGCGCCAGGAGTTGTCGCCGGGTGATCACGCCTTTGGAGCATACCAGCAAGGGTGGAAAGCTGGCAACGGCGGGCGGAAAGGATACAATCTCTGGAGAGGAGATCGGGTCCTGTGCTGCGGCGTGCCAAGTTCGCATTGGTTTGTGGGTTGATTTGCGTGCCGTGCCCGGGAGCCGCCGACGATGCGGTGGCGGCATTGCAGCGGCGTGACTTCGTCGCAGCGGAGCAGAAACTTCGGGCGGAGTTGAAACTCCACCCGAAGGACGCCGAGCGGCTGAGCATGCTCGGGCTGGCGCTGGATGGCCAGAACAAGCTCGACGAAGCGGGCAAGGTGCACGACGAAGCGGTCGCTCTGGCGCCGAATTCGGCGGGCGTACTGGGGAATTACGGCAATCATCTGGCGTTGAAAGGCGACGACCCGGCGGCGCGCGCGGCGTTTGAAAAGGTGCTGCGCCTCGATCCCCAGGACCGCTATTCCAACCTGCAAATGGCGCACCTGCTTTTGCGCACGAGGGATGCGGAGCACGCCAGGGGGGCGCTGGAGTTTCTGGAACGGCTGCCTGCCGCGGAGCAGGAAGGTCCGGAAGCGGCGGTGCTGCGGCTCACCGCGCTGGACCGTTCGGGCGATGCGGCGGGCGGGCAGGCCCTCGCGGAGAAGCTGTTGACGGCGGTGTCGAAAGACGCGGAGCAGAGCGCTTCAATCGGGTGGACGCTGGCGCTGGACGGGCAGTACGAGCGGGCGGAAACGTTTCTGACGCGGGCACTGGCGCTGGATCCGGCGAATTTCAAAATGCTCTACAACTCGGGCGTGGCGTCGCTGTATGCCGGCCATTTCGAACGGGCGCGCGACGTGTTGGAGAAGGCGGCGCGGCAGAAGCCGGACAGCGTGGACGCGCTCTACAGCCTGGCCTTCACCTACAACGCGCTGAAGCAGCCGGAGCCGACTCTGCGCACGGCGGCAGCGGCGGCGCGGCTGGCGCCGAATCGCGCGGACGTACAGCGATTGATCGCAGTATCGGCGGGGGAACTGAAGGCCAACGAAGATTCGGCCGCGGCCTGGGACAAGTACGTGCTGCTGGCGCCGGATGACGATACCGGGCGCAGGGAGCGCGGCTTTGCGCGCGTGCATTTGCGCGATGTGGACGCGGGGATTGCCGATCTGGAGTGGTATTTGGCGCGGCATCCGAACGACCCGGTGGCGCACTACCAAATGGGGTTGGCGCTGAGCACGAACGATCCGACAAAGGGGATGGCGAGCCTCGATAAGGCGCTCGAGTTGAAGCCGGATTTTGTGGCGGCGCGGGCAGCACGCGGGGCGCTTTACTATTTGCAAGGCAAGCCGGAAGCCGCGGTGCCCGATCTGGAAGCGGCGTCGGCGGCGGAGCCTTCGAACGGCCTGATTCTGGATCGCCTGGGACAGGCCTACCGGGCGATGGATCGGCTCAACGACGCGGTGACCGCACTGCGCAAAGCGGCGGAGCTTTCGCCCGGGGAGCCGACGATTCAACTCCACCTGGGCAGCGCGCTATCCGAGGCAGGGAAGGAGCGCGAGGCAGAGGTGCTGATCGAGAAGTACCGCAATACGCGGACGTCGCAGGCGCCGCGCGAACTGATGACCTATCTCAGTCTCACGCCCGAGCAGCAGCGCGCCGATTATCGCAAGCGGGTGGAGAAGGCGGTGCAGGACGCGCCGGAAGACGCCACCGCGCAGTTGCATTATTTGCGGCTGCTGCTGGAAGAGAATCAGATGGCGCAGGCGGCTAAGACTGCGCGCGCTATGGCTGGCCTGAGTGCGAGCGCGGGTACGCTGGCCGACGCGGGCAGGGCGCTGCTAGAGGCGCAGCAGTTCGGTCCGGCGAAAGAGTTGCTGGCGAAGGCGGCGGCCTCGGACGCAACGGGCGGTGTGCAGTTTGAGCTGGCGATCGCGGCATTTCGCACGGCGGGCGCGGAAGAAGGATTGCGGTCGCTCGATGCGGTGCCGGAGACGCGGCGCGATGCCGGCTTTTATTTCGCGCGCGCGCAAATGTTGGACGCGGCGGGGCAGGGCGGGGAAGCGATCGCGGCGTCGGCGCAGGCGATTCAACTGTCGCCGCGGCGTGCCGAGTTCTACTGGCAGCTTTCGGTGCTGTTGAGCCGCAATGGCCGGACTGATGGCGCGCTCAGCCTGCTCGACCGGGCGGAGAAGTTGTTCGCGAACGACCCGCAGATTTTGCTGGTGAAGGCGACGCTGCTGGAGGCGGATGGCAAGAGCGCCGAGGCAGACAAGGTGCTCGACGGGGCGCAGAAGCGCTGGCCGGAGGCCGCTCCGGTGTGGGTGGCGCGCGGCATTCTGGCGCATGCGCATCAACGCTTCGACGAGGCGCGCAAGTCGCTGGAGACGGCGAGCGCACTGGGTGCGCGGTCGCCAGAAGCGTATTACTACCTGGCGGACAGCACGCTGCGTTCCGCTCCCAAGCGCAGGAAGGACGCCGAGGATGCGATCCGGAAGGCGCAGCAGATGGCGCCTGACGATGAAGCGATTAAGGCGCTGGCTGCACGGATTGCCAAGGGCACAGGCGAGGTGAAATCGCCGGACCCCGGGAAGTTGTTCCGCACCAGGCCGCCGCAGGAATGGTAAGGGATGACGGGCGTATTTATCATTCAGGCGTGGGTTGAGTGTGGATTGAAAGGCCGCGCGAAGTGGACAGGCCAGGAGGCCTGCCCTACGCGGGTACGCGCCGCCTGGAAAGGCGGCGGCAGGCACGAGTGGGTGTCCCACACTTGCGCGCGATTCGCGATGGGGACAGGGTCGAAAAACGGTCGCTCCCTTACGGTCGCGGCTCGGATTGGGTCTCGGTCGCGTGACGGGGCTCGGTATCTCATCAAAGATCCTTTGGCGCAACGGCCATCCGCAACAGGCCAGGAGGCCTTTCGTCTATGACCCGGCGGGAACTGCTTGCATGGGGGGGCACTATGCTGGCCGCTTCACGCGGCGGGGCGCGTGCGCAGATGGCATCGCGCGGAGTCAGTGCGCTGCCGCGCGGTAAGCCTTCCGGCCGGCCGTTCCACGCGAAATTCACCAATGTTGCCGGAGCGGCGGGATTGAAAGCGCCGGTGATCTATGGCACGCCCGGCCGTGCCGATTACATTCTGGAATCGATTGGCTGCGGCGTCGCCTTCCTCGACTACGACAACGATGGCTGGCTCGACATCGTGATGCTGACGGGAATGCGCCTGAGCGGGCCTACGCCCGAGGAAGCGACCATCCGCCTGTATAAGAACAATCGCGACGGCACGTTCCAGGACGTGACGGCCAAGAGCGGCCTGGGGCGGAGCGTGTGGGCGGCCGGCATCACGGTGGGCGACTACGACAACGACGGCTTCGACGATCTGTTCATCACGTGCTGGGGGCAGAACCTGCTGTTTCACAATCAGGGCGACGGCACGTTCCAGGAGGTCACCGAGAAGGCGGGGCTGCTGCACGAGGGGAACCGATACGGCAGTGGATGCACGTGGGTGGATTACGACCGCGACGGCAAACTCGATCTGTTCGTTTCGAGCTACGTGGGCTTCGACACGCGGAAGATCCAGCCGCGCGGAAAGAACGTGGCATGCAATTGGCGGGGGGCGGCCACGTACTGCGGGCCCACCGGATTGCCCATGGAGCGATGCCGATTGTATCGCAACAACGGGGACGGCACGTTCACCGATGTGAGCGAGCGCGCGGGCATACAGGCGGCAAAGCCGGGCTATGGGTTGACGGCCGTGGCGGCGGATTTCGACGGCGATGGCTGGCAGGACATTTACGTGGCGTGCGACAGTTCGCCGAGCCTGTATTTCCGAAACAATCGGGACGGCACATTCACGGAGCGGGGGCTGATCAACGGAGTGTCGCTGAATGAGGACGGACGCGAGCAGGCGGGCATGGGGATCGGCGTCGGCGATTTCGACAGCGACGGCGCGCTGGATGTGTTCAAGACGCATTTTGCCGCCGACACCAATGTGCTGTATCAGAACAACGGCAAAGGGGCGTTTCGCGATATCACGCTGCGCGCCGGTTTAGGCGTGGAAACGCGTTTCGTGGGGTGGGGCGCGGCGATGGTCGATTTGGACAACGACGGGTTGGCGGACCTGTTCTATGTCACGGGAATGGTGTCGCCTGAATTGGAAAAGGCGCTTCCCGATTCGCCGTACCGCACGCCGTGCGTGCTGTTCCGCAACCTGGGTGGCGGCAAATTTGAAGAGCTGCTGGACCAGGCGGGTCCGGCAATGAACGAGACGCACTCGAGCCGCGGGGTGGCCTTCGGCGATTTCGACAACGACGGGGACATAGATATCCTGATCATGAACATGAACGAACCGCCTTCGCTGCTGCGCAACGACGTTACAGGAAACGATCACTGGTTGAAGGTGCTGCTGGAGGGGACGAAATCCAACCGTAGCGCGATTGGCGCGACGGTGACGGTGCGGTATGGCGAGAGGAAGCAGGCGCAGGCGGTGATGGCGCAGTCCTCGTTTCTTTCGGCGAGCGACCGCCGGCTGCACTACGGATTAGGAGCGGAGACGAAGGCGGAAGTGCAGATTCGCTGGCCCAGCGGGGGCGAGGAAAAAGTCAACGATGTAAGCGCTGACCAGTTAGTCGTGATCCGCGAAGGTGAGGGAATTGTCCGCACGAATCGTTTCGGCGGGCGTGTATAAGTCGGTCAAAGTCACTATTTACATCTCCCCCGCCAAAGGTTACACCCTACATTCAGTTTTTTCTTGCAAAGGTTTAACCATTGGGATAAGCTTCTACGCATTGTCAACGTCCGCAGTGTACGCGGTCGAAGACAGCACCCATCCGATGGGTGACGAGAAATTGGTGGAGGGGACATCAGCATGACGCCACGAAGCTTCAGGCTAGCCGTGTGTTTATTGGCATTGAGCAGTGCATCTGCCCTGTTTGGACAGGCAGTCAGCAGCTCAATCCTGGGTACGGTAGTCGACCCTGCGGGAAGCATCGTTCCGGATGCTCGTATCGTAGTGACGAATACGGGCACTGCAAACATCAACAACACTTTGACTGATAATTCGGGATTCTTCCGGGTTGCGAACATTCTCCAGGGTTCGTACGCGGTCAAGGTAGAGGCAACTGGATTTAAGGCGCTCACCATCACGGAAATTGAACTCGGCGCGAGCGAAGTTCGCGACCTGGGCAAGCTGGTGCTGGCGCTTGGGAACGTCACGGATTCGATCAGCGTGACGGGCGAAATCGCGGCGGTCCAGACTGCAACCAGCGATCGCTCGGCATTGGTGGATGCCACTCAGTTCAATACCATGGCCATCAAGGGCCGCGACATGATGAGCTACATGAAACTGCTCCCGGGCGTGATCGATACGACCACGGGCCGCGATGCCGCGGGCGGAACGCCTCTGGGCGGACTGACCTTTAGCGGCAACACGGGCATCATCGGCTTCTCGGTGGACGGCGCGACCGACATGGACACCGGTTGCTCGAATTGCTTCACGCACTTCGAGCCGAACATCGATTCGATTGCGGAAATCAAGGTGATGGTATCGAACTTCGCGGCGGAATTCGGCCGCAACTCGGGCGCCACGATCAGCGTGACCACGAAGAGCGGCACTCAGGAATTCCATGGCAGCGGCTGGTGGACGCACCGTCATGAAGGCCTGAATTCGAACGCTTTCTTCAATAACCAGACCGGCCTGCCCGTGTCTCGCTATCGTTACAACATCGCCGGCTTCAGCGTCGGCGGCCCCGTGTTCATTCCGAAGCTGTTCAACCAGGACAAGACGAAAGTCTTCTTCTTTGCTTCACAGGAATACACCCGGCAACTGGTGAACGGCGCCAATCAGTACCGCTCGATGCCGACGCAGTTGGAACGCGACGGCGACTTCTCGCAGAGCATTTTGCAGAGCGGCGCAAAGATCATCGTGAAGGACCCGTTGAACAATGGCGTGCAGTTCCCCAACAATGTGATTCCGAAGGACCGAATCAACGGCTGGGGACTTTCCATGTTGAACTTCTTCCCGCTGCCGAACGCGTCGTTCGCTCCGGGTACAGCGCAATTCCAGGCGAATAATTTCCAGTCCGCCGGAGCGAGCAAGCATCCGCGCAGAAATGACATTTTCCGCGTGGACGTCAACGCCACGCCGAAACTGAGCGGATACTTCCGCTACGGTCACGACAAGGACGATCTGGACACGATCTACAAGGGCATTCAGTTCCTGAAGAGCGTGCAGTTGCATCCGACACCGGGCGCCGGTTATGTCACCACGATCAACTATACGTTCACCCCTACGCTGGTGAACCAGGCGACGTATAACTTTAGCTACAACTTCTTCGCTTACCTCGCAGCGAACCCCGCGGAAATCGCGCGTTCGCTGGCCGACGGCGCAACGGGAACGCCGCAGGCGGGGCAAGCTCTGCCGAGCCTGCTGCCGCTGCACACGCCGGGTCCCGGACCGGGCGGCGAGATGCTGCAGGGCCCGTGCAAATGCTCGAACGGTTACGCGCGCTTCCTGCCGCAGATGAACTTCGGCAACATTCCCCCGAACACGGCGAGCTTCAACGCCAGCGATATCGACTACGCGAACACGAACCGCATTAAGCAGTTTTCGGACAACCTGACGTGGATCAAGGGCCGCCACACGATTAAGGCCGGTATCTACGCCGAGTACAACCGCAAACTGCAGCCCGGCAACACGAGCTACCTGGGCAACTATGACTTCGGTACCAATTCGAGCAACCCGTTGGATTCCGGTAACGGCTATGCCAACGCCCTGCTCGGCAACTTCAACACCTATTCCGAGAATTCCGGGCACTTCGTGTACGACGTGCGTTACTGGAACACGGAATTCTACGTTCAGGACGACTGGCGCATCGGTAAACGCGTGACCCTCAACTTTGGCGTGCGCTTTTATCACGTGTCGCCGCAGATCGATTTGAACAACGAGTTCTCTTATCTGGATGTTTCCCGGTACGACCGCAAGGCCGTTCCGCGAATCTACGCTCCGTTCTGCAAGAACGGCACGAACCCCTGCACGGGCACGAACCGCATCGGCATCGATCCGGGCACCGGCACGCAGGTTCCGGCGGCCTACATCGGCCTCTTCGTTCCCGGCACGGGCAACACGGCCAACGGCATGGTGGTGGACGGTGTCGGCGGCGCTCCGCTCGATACCTATACCAACCGTTACATCGCTCCGGCTCCGCGCATCGGTTTCGCGTGGGACATTTTCGGCGATGGCAAGACCGCGCTGCGCGGCGGCTGGGGTATGTTCTACGATCGTCTCGACGGCAACCAGGTGTACAACATGTCTGGCCAGCCGCCGGTCGGGTACCAGCCGACAGCGTACTATGGCAACATCTCGAACCTGGCGACCCTGGGCGGATTGTTCGGACCGCAGACGATCAATCAGTGGAACGGCCATACGCCGATTCCGCAGAACCGCTCGGCCAGCTTGAGCGTGCAGCGTAATCTGGGCTGGGGCACCGTGGTCGACGTGGCCTACCAGGGCACGTTCGGCGTCAACCGTCCCTTCCGCGTCAACCTGAACCCGGTTCCGCTGTACTCCGGCTGGGGCACGTATCAGGATCTGACCCAGCCGCCGACCAGCAATAATCAGCCGGCGCGCCTGCCTTCGTCGCTGTCGCGAGTGAACTATCCGGGGTACGGCGATGTCAACCAGCAGCAGTTCGGCGCGAAGTCGCGGTACGACGGCCTTCAGATTTCAATGAAGAAGGCTCCGACGCACGGGCTGATCTTCGGCTTCTCGTATGCGTGGTCGCATTCGTTCTCGGTGACGTCGTTCGATCCGCTGGTGGCGGACAACTACCAGCGCAACTGGGGTCCGCAGAACTCCGATCGCCGCCATGTTGGTTCGTTCTACTACGCGTACGACATCCCGAAACTCGGTAAGAAACTCAACTCCAGGCCACTGGGTATCGTGACCGATGGCTGGAATTTCTCCGGGATCACCGGCTTCTCGACCGGCTCGCCGTTCACGCCGAGCTTCTCGACCACCAACAACCTGGACTTCACGGGCAGCCCCAACATCAATCCGCGCATCGATGTGGTGGGCGATCCGTACCAGAATCTTCCGGCCAGCAATCCATCCCTTCCGCACGGCCGCGTGTTCTTCAATCCGGCGGCATTTGCCCGTCCGGCAGTGGGCAGCATCGGCAGCGCGGGCAACAACATCATGTACGGTCCCGCTTACATCAACCACGACGTCACCCTGAATCGCAGGATTCCGCTGGGCAAGAGTGAGCGTCGCGAACTTCAGCTGAAGGTGGAAGCCTTCAACGTGCTGAACCACCCGCAGTTCACGGGCGTCAACAGCAGCTTCACCTTTAATGCTGCCGGAGTGAACAGCAATGCGAACATCGGGGCTCTCACGGGCGAGCGCGGACCGCGCATCATCTCCCTCGAAGTGCGCGTTCACTTCTAGTTCGAAACTGTCAGGCTGCCTGCGGGCCTGATGCGGAAACGGGCCGGCTTCTCTCCTAAAGGGGAGGGAAGCCGGCCTTTTGATTTTTGGGGGTAAGACTGCGGGAGGGGCGGAAGGTTCTGACGAACGCCGGGCTCCTCTTGCAGGGAGGACGTTCTTTTGATTTGCCCTTGCCATGAGGGTGAGGAGTCCGTCTTCCACATGAAAAGTATTTCCTGCTGAACGGCACCAGGAGTCTCCCCCGTGTCCGCCCAACGTCGTTCGGCAGTAGAATGCGATGAGGGCAATGATAGAGTATGACGATGCGGCTCAGCCAACTCCTGCAGGTGCCGAGATGTCTCCGCGTTTCCACATTCGTAGCGGGTGGCAGAGGCGCAGGTTTGGGGCGCGCTGGCAAACTGATGTTTTTTGTCCTCGCGTGCGGCTTGCTCCGGGCTGCTGGCCCAGTGATCACGCTCGACGGCGCGGGCAGTGGCCGGCCGTTTGAGGGTGAGGGCGCGATGAGTTCCGGCGGCTCGTCGCGTTTGCTTATCGACTATCCCGAACCCTACCGCGGTCAGATCCTGGACTACCTTTTTAAACCGAACTATGGCGCGAGCCTGCAGGACCTCAAGATTGAGATCGGCGGTGACGTGAATTCAACCGACGGATCCGAGCCGAGCCACATGCACAGTCCCTCGGATCAGAATTACTACCGCGGTTTTGAATGGTGGCTGATGGAGCAGGCGAAGCTGCGAAATCCAAACATCTCGCTCGGGATATTGGCTTGGGGCGCGCCAGGCTGGATCGGGAACGGCCACTTCTTCAGCCAGGACGCCATCAACTACATTATCAATTTCATCAAGGGCGCCAAGACCTATCACAACCTCACGATCGATTATGTGGGGATCTTGGATGAACGCCCTTACGACCCCTACTGGATCATCAACCTAAAGGCCGCTCTACGAACGCAGGGCTTGACCACAAAGATCGTCGCGGCCGACGAGAGTAGTGCCCAAATCGTACAGGATATGCTGGCGATTCCAGCGCTGATGGACGCGGTGGACGTGTTGGGATTTCACTATCCCAGATTTGACGGCGGCTTTATTGGGGTGAACAAGCCCATCTGGGCAAGCGAGGAGGGTCAGGCCTGGTATTGGAACGGGAATTGGCCTGGCGGCGCCTATCTTGCCAAAGCCTACAACCGCGGGTACATCAGCTCCAGAATCACCAGGCACCAGGTTTGGAGCCTGATCACGTCCTATTACGATATCCTGATGTTCCCGGGTTCAGGCCAGATGTACGCGAACACGCCCTGGTCCGGCAACTACAGCGTGCAGCCCGCCATTTGGGCCACCGCGCACACTAACCAATTCGCGGGGCCGGGATGGCAATACATCGATAACTCGTGCGGCCTTCTAGGGTACGCGAGTTACGTCACCCTGAAAAAGGGAAGCGATTTCAGCGTGATTATCGAGAATGTCGATGGGGTCGATGCTTCTGTGACGTTTAACATCGTCAACGGGTTGTCCACGGGCCCAGTGCACGTTTGGAAGAGCGACCCGACGGCGCAGTTTGTCCAGCAGGCAGACATAGTTCCGGTCAACGGCTCATTCTCTTTCACGCTCGCCGCCGGTGCCATTTACTCGCTCACCACGACAACGGGTCAAGCCAAGGGGAACGCAAGTCCTCCGCCCCCCGCACCCTTCCCTTTCCCGTATAGCGACACATTCGAGAGCTATTCGTTAAGCGGGCAAGCAAAGTATCTTTTCGATTTGAACGGGTCTTTTGAGATTGCGAACTGCGCGGGCGGGCGAACCGGATTGTGCCTCCGCCAAGCCGCTCCGGCGCCCCCCATCCCATGGACTACGATTGGTCCAATCGAACCTTCCAGTTTGATGGGTTCGACAAGCTGGGACAACTACCAAATTAGCGCCGATGTTTTTTTTGAACAGCCCGGGTCAGTCAAGCTCATGGGCCGGGTCGCCCGCATCAATGTCGACAACGGAGATACCTACGGATACGAGCTATACGTGGATCAACCCGGAAACTGGAGTCTGAGGCAGGGGAACTTCGTCACTCTCGCCTATGGGGCGGTCCCCTTTGGGGCCGGCACGTGGCACAACGTGAAGATGATTCTCGATGGCGCCACGATTCGGATTGCGATCGACGGCATAACGGTTGGGAGCCGGGCCACGGACGGTACCTACGGGCGAGGCATGGCGGGGTTAGGCGTCCGCTCCTGGACCACCGCTCAGTTTGACAACTTCCGCATCGATCCGATCGGCGGCCCGGCAAACCCCGCTCCGGCAATCAGTTCCCTCATCCCGAACTCGGCCACAGCCGGCGATGGGGATCTGGTGTTGTCGGTCAGCGGCAGCAACTTCAATCCCAGTTCGGTGGTCCGCTGGAACGGCGCAGGCAGAGTGACCAATTTTGTGAATAGTTCGATGCTCAGCACAACCATTCCGTCAACGGACTTGACGGCTCCAGGCAGTGCTGTGGTGACTGTCTTTAATCCCGACACGGGCGGAGGCCTGTCGGACGGGCAAACGTTCACGATCACTCCGGTAGGAGGCGGCGGGTCACCGGCGGCGGTTCCGTTTTTGACAGGGATCGCGTCCGGCCAGGGGACCCTACGCAACGATTTTAGCGGGTGGGTCGGTATGAGGTTAACAATAGGGGCCGCTCCGGTGACTGTGACCTCCATTGGGCGCTTCTGCGTGAGCGGGAATGGCGGCATCCATCAAGTGAAGTTCGTAAGCGCTGCGAGCGGCGGGGATGTGACAGGCGGCTCAGTATCGGTCAACATGGCCGGATGCGCCGCGGGCCAGTTCGTGTATTCGGCGATCAGTCCGGTTAGCCTGCCCGCGGGCACGAGCTACTATCTGGTCAGCCAGGAGACGCAGAACGGAGATCGGTGGTACGACCATAGCGGGGTGTCGTCGACGACGGTGGCGGCCGTCAACAGTTCGGTGTACTTCTATGGGGGCAACTGGATTCCCATCAATTCGGCGAACACGTCTTATGTCCCGCCGAATTTCCAGTATTCACTGGCGACACCATCGCCGATCACGGTGAGCGTGGGTACCAGCCTCGCGGGCGCTTCCTTCAGCGTCGATGGCACCGCGTACACGACCGCTCACGTCTTCACCTGGACGGCGGGATCGTCGCATACGATCGCCGCTACCAGCCCGCAGACGGCCGGAACGGGAACGCAGAATGTGTGGAGTTCCTGGAGCGACAACGGCCCAATCTCGCACACCGTGGCGCCGACCGGCAGCCTCACGTATACGGCCAGTTTTACGACGCAGTACCTTTTGACCAACACCGTCTCGCCGGCAGGCAGCGGCGGCATCGCGGCGAGCCCATCGGCGGCGGGAGGTTTCTACGCCAGTGGCTTGCCGGTACAACTCACTGCGACGCCGGCCGTGGGCTGCACGTTCGTCAATTGGACAGGCGATCTTGCGGGGACGGCGAACCCACAGACGGTGACCATGGCGGGTCCGCAGACGGTGACAGCCAACTTCCAGTGCAGCAGCGGCGAGCCGCCGACACCGACGGCGTTCCTCACCGGATATGGCTTAGGCGGTAAAACCTCGCGGAATGACTTCACGGGTTGGGTGGGTATGAAGTTCACGGTGGGCTCAAGCGCGCTTACGGCGACTTCTCTGGGGCGCGCCTGCGTGGCGAATAACACGTTGGCCCATGTTGTGAAATTCGTGAACGCGGGTAACGGCAGCGACGTTGCGGGGGCAGCGGTGTCAGTGAATATGGCGGGATGCACGGCGGGCGGGTTCGTGTACTCGCCGATCAGCCCGGTCGCCCTGCCGGCGGGCGCGAGTTACTATCTGGTCAGCCAGGAAACGCAGAACGGAGATCGCTGGTATGACCAGGGCGGGGTCTCGCCGACCGCGGCCGGGGCGGTGAACAGCGCTGTTTATTCTTACAACGGCGGTTGGTATCCGATCGGCGTTGCCAACACATCTTACGTGCCGCCGAATTTCCAGTACTCGACCGGGGGGGCGCCGGCGCAGTACCTTCTGACCAGGAGCGTCTCGCCGGCAGGGAGTGGCAGCATCGTGGCGAGCCCATCGGCGGCGGGAGGTTCCTACGCCAGCGGCATGCCGGTACAGCTCACTGCGACGCCGGCCGCGGGCTGCACGTTTGTCAACTGGACAGGGGACCTTACGGGGACGGCGAACCCGCAGACGGTGACCATGCCGGGTCCACAGACGGTGACAGCCAACTTC
This sequence comes from Candidatus Solibacter sp., assembly GCA_039934035.1. GTDB lineage: Bacteria > Acidobacteriota > Terriglobia > Bryobacterales > Bryobacteraceae > Solibacter. Next base: position 22,518 of record JBDTMZ010000033.1, read on the forward strand.
CAGTGCAGCAGCGTGCCGCCGGCACCGACGGCGTTCCTCACCGGATATGGGTTAAGCGGTAAAACCCTGCGGAATGACTTCACGGGTTGGGTGGGTATGAAGCTCACGGTGGGCGCAAGCGCGCTTACGGTGACTTCTCTGGGGCGCGCGTGCGTGACGAATAACACATTGGCCCATATGGTGAAATTCGTGAACGCGAGTAACGGCAGCGACGTTGCGGGCGCAGCGGTGTCAGTGAATATGGCGGGATGCACCGCGGGCGGGTTCGTGTACTCGACGATCAGCCCGGTCGCCCTGCCGGCGGGCGCGAGTTACTATCTGGTCAGCCAGGAAACGCAGAACGGAGATCGCTGGTATGACCAGGGCGGGGTCTCGCCGACCGCGGCCGGGGCGGTGAACAGCGCTGTTTATTCTTACAACGGCGGTTGGTATCCGATCGGCGTTGCCAACACATCTTATGTGCCGCCGAATTTCCAGTACTCGATCCCTTGACGACGGCAGTTAAACATCGTTGGGCCGAAGCCCGGACAAAGGACCGCACAAAGAAACGGGAGGATGCGGGCGCTTCGTATGAAGCGGCACGTGTGGCCGTACATCTGACCAGCCTGCGGCTGGCTTGCGCCGCCCATTCCGGACGACCGGACTTGGTGAGCGGGGCCGCGTCCGCGACCCCGCCATAGCCGCATGAGCCGCTTTGAGCGGCCCAAGGTTAATAAAGGCCCCCGGCTCTGCCGGGGGATTATTTAATTGGCCGCCGGCCCTAGAAACACACCGCTGATGACGGCGTTGGGGCCCGACGAGTTGGTGACTTGCACGGTGACGTGCCCTTTGATATTCCAGACGACGTATGTGCCGTAGCGGAAACCGGAGACAATTCGCGTGTCCAATACCTGCTGGGTAGCGGCATCGCGGATGACCATCGTTTCGACCCGGTTGGCGAAGTCCCAGTCGAGGCAATAGATGGCCAATTGGTGGACGCCGGTGTCTGTTAGATTCGCGTCAAGCGTGAGGCTCGTTACCGCGTAGAAAGTCGAGGCGGATCGGGCGTTCGTACCCGCCGGCTCCAGTGTCTTGAGGTCGGGCGTGTACGCCCACGTAAACGGCGCCGCGCCGAGCAGATTGATCGTGCCATACGGCGGGGCCTTAGCCGTATCGTTGGCGATAATCCACCCGTCCTGGCCGTACTTGCTCTTCCATGCGCCCTGGGTCGAGGCATCAAAGCCGACAAAGGACGCCGAGGACTGCCCCGGAGGTGGAGGTGGAGGTGGAGGTGGAGGCGTAACGACATTGGAGACCGTGACCGCGACGCTGGCCGAGGTGGTCTTCTGCCCTTGCGTGTCGGTGGCGATAGCGGTCAGGACGTGAGCGCCGTTGCCGACCGTGGTGGTGTTCCAGCTACTGGTAAAAGTCGGGCCGCCGCCGGATACGGCAGCGCCCAGATTGACGCCGTCCAGTTGGAACTGAACCGAACTCAAGCCAATCGTGGACGCGGCGGTGGCGGTCAATGAGATCGAACCTGAGACGGTTCCCGCACCCGGTGCTGTCAGGCTAACCGAGGGTGGGTTGGGTGTGCCCGGCGCGGTTGCACCGCCGCCGAAGAATACGGCCGAGACCACCGCGTTCCAGCCGACCTTGTAGGCCACGCGAACGATCACGGCGCCGCGGATGTTCCAGATAGCATAGACGCCGCCATTGAAGTCCGACATCGGCTGGGAGCTGAGAACGCTTTGATCCGAGGCCCTCAGTATGGTGATCGTTTCGCTCCTGCTGGTGGTATCCCAATCGAGAAGATAGAGGGCCATCTGGTGCGTCGCATTGTCCGAGATGTTCACGTTGATGTCGAACGTGGAGTTTGAATAGAAGGTGGAGGCGATGCGGTCCGAAGCGGAGCCACCCTTTTGCAGGGCACGAATCTGCGAGCTGGAGCCGTCCCAGCTATAGGTGGCAGCGCCTGATACCGTTACCGAGGCGTAGGAGGGCGGGGAGTTGGAGTTATTCGCAATGACGTACCCATCCTGGCCATAAACGCCTTTCCATGTGCCCGTAGTGGTCTTATCCAAGCCGACGAATATGGCCGAAACCGGGAGGACCGGGTTATTGACGGTTACGGGTATGCTGGCGGAGGTGGACTGCTGACCGAAAGTGTCGCCGGCGATGACCTTGATCTGGTGAGCCCCATTGGCCGCCAGGCTGGAGTTCCACGGAAAGCTGTAGGGTGGGGAACTGATAGCGGGACCGATATTAACGCCGTCTAACTGGAATTGGACCCATGCAACCACCGCGCCACCACTTGCAGCGGCATTTGCCGAGAGCGTGACCGTCCCTATGAGCTCCGTATTCGCGGTCGGAGCCGTGACGGAGACCGTGGGCGGAGTGCCACCACCGCCACCCGAAGGGGTCGAAGAGGTTGGGAGAACTACGAAGGTGCCGAATTGCGGTCCGGTGTGCGGTGGAATCACCACCAGGCCCCTCTGGCCGAGAATTCCGTTGGGAGGAGCGGCCACCAATCCCGCCATGCGAAGGGCGACCGGACCGCCGGTGAAAGTTCCGCTGAAAACTGGTGCTCCGTAGAAGTTTTGGGCGTCACGGATCTCAAAGGTCTGGCCCGCCGCCAAGCCTGCCCGGCTAAGATCGATGGTCACCAGACTGAGAGAATCCCAGTTGTAAACGACGAGGTTAGCGCGACCCGGTTCGTAGCGATTGGGATAGACGAAGTACTGTAAACCCGCGGGCGCTCCCGAGGTCGCCAGACTGTTCACATCGCCGTGCGTGGCGTTCTTCCAGCCCGTGAAATTGGTATTGCTTCCGCCAAAGCCGAAGGCTCCCGTTCCAAAATATGAATTATTATTCAAAGTCAGCGACGAGGGCAGTCCGAACTTGAGGTTGACCCCCTGGATGTTGCCATAGACGGTATTTCCAGTGAAAACTACACTCGAATATCCCCCAATATCCAGCGCGTCGCGACCGCCAACGAAGAAATTATTGGTGACCGTCAGGTCTTGATTTCCAGTTCCCCAGGACAACTCGTTGTAACCATCGGTTGCGCTGACCGGGTTGTAGAAATGATTGCCATTTACCTTGATTCCCGACTGGCCCTGCCCGCCGGTAATCAGCAGATTGTCGCCTCGCGAGCCGCCGGGCAAGCCGTTATTAAAAACCACGTTCTCCTGCAGGTCGAAGTTCTGAACGTAGGCACTTCCCGAGCCGTAGGCGTGAATTCCATATCCCCATTGATTGAAAATGAAGTTGTCATGGAGTTTCTTCACACCCTCCCGGCCTTGCGCATAGATTCCGTGACCGTGGCCGCGATCGGGCCCTTTGTACCCGTTGTTATAAACCAGATTTCCGTACGCCTCGCTATCGGTCGCTTCCCGCCATAGCGCCGGGCCCTGTTTACCGTCGTGAAACACGTTGTTGATGAACTTCGTGCCCGGGCCCCAGGTATCGGCCAGCCAACTGACGGCAGCGGCGCTCCAATCGGGAGGACCGGCTAGCCCGCCGGTGCGATCCGTGATGTTGTTGGCAAATTCCAGCCCCCAGAACCAGGTATACGAGCCTTTGTTGGGCTGGGCGCTTTGGTCGCAGCAACCAACCTGCAACCAGTTGTTGATGGTGGCCCGTTCTCCGGGAAATGCCCGGAAAATGATCGGGGCGGTGGCTGTGCCGACCGTCGTGTTGTAGAAAACGCCGCGGGAGTCTCCATAGATTCCACCCCGCATCCACACCGTATCGCCCGGGTGGACCCGTCCGGCACCGCCCTTTAAGCCCGTCACGACATCCCACGGACTCGTGATCGCGCCGGAACCGGCCGCGGATCCATTTGTTGCCACGTACCACTGGCTCGCCGCCGCACAGCCGACCGACCACGCAGCGACCAAACATGTTCCGAAAAGCGTTTTTCCCATGCAGTATAAACCTTTCTTTCTCTTACAGTTAAATCAAGTATCGCTCTGGATCTGAGTAGAAAAGGGGAGCCTGGTGAGTACAGTGTAGGGGAAGACGAAGACTCTCGGCTGGAGCGAATTTACAACACTCATTGTAGAACATGAATCTCGCACGTGGCGCAGAATCACCCAAGATTCGCTTTGGTCTAGGATCGTCGGTTAACCCGGGGCGTACGTTCGAGCGAGTTGTTGCCTTCAGCGCCCTGTAGGTGACTGCAAGGCAAAGGGTTGGAAGGCGCAAGCGAGTATTGGGCGCTCGCTTACCCACCAGTGGCTCCGATATCGAAAAAATGGCGACCTTTCCCAAAAATCACGCCGGCATTGGATAGTGCTAATGCACGCACGTGCCTTAGAAAAGACTTATCGGCCAAAAATGGCGCGAACCGGGTATTGGCACACAACTTGCACCCGCAGTGCATTCAATTAGCGGCCGACTCCCACGTGGAGGAGCGGTTTCAGGGCGGTGCCTGACCAGCTGTGAAGACCGCGTCCGGGGGGGAACTTGTCGTCAGGTGCCCCGGCGAAGTTGACGCACTGAGCCAGGGCTCTGATTTTGGAGACCAGGAAATGACTCGAACGATCTCGCGGTTACTCGGTAGTTTTGTATTCTTCTACGCGCATGCCTTCGCTGCCACGGCGGTATTTCAGCCGCTCGACACGACCACGCAGGGCAACTGGAAGGGAATCTATGGGCAAGATGGCCGTGTCATCGTCAATGACTCGACTGTGCTTCCGGCCTACGCCACATTGACGACGACGGCCCCGACCTGGACATGGTGGCCTTCGAGCGTAGATCCGCGCGCCCTCTTGAAAGGCGCGTCGGCCACAGATCGCATCGCGTCCGCATATAATTCAGGCTCGTCGTTCACCCTGGACGTCAACCTCACCGACGGGCAACCGCACCAGATTGCCCTGTACTGCCTGGACCTCGACACAACCGCCCGAAACCAAAAGATCACCGTTATCGATGCTGCGACGAATGCCGCGCTCGATGTCCGAACCATCTCGAATTTCCACAATGGAGTTTATGCAATCTGGAACGTGCAGGGGCACGTGCTGTTCCAGGTAACGAATCAGGGGGGCCTGAACGCGGTGGTTAGCGGGGTCTTCTTCCGCACTTTCGTCAGCGGACCGCCGCCCACCGTAAGCTTGACGAGCCCGGCTGCCGGGACAGTTTCCGGCCAAGTGGCTCTTTCGGCCAATGCGTCCTCCGGCGTCGGGCTGGCTTCGGTCCAGTTCCAACTGGATGGGGCCAATCTGGGAGCCCCGGTGGGGGGCACCGGACCGTCCTTCTCCAGCCAATGGAGCAGTACCAGCGCGGCTAATGGAACGCATGTGCTGACAGCCGTGGCAACGGATTCGCAGGGGCAGCAGGGCACTTCGACTCCAGTGTCGGTGACCGTGTCCAACGCTGGACCGCCGCCGCCGGCGGCCACCTTCGTGAAACTCGACACCACAACGAAAGGGACTTGGAAGGGCGTGTACGGGCAGGACGGGTACGTGATTCCCAACCTCACGCCGGACATCGCGAAGTTCCCCAGCTATCTGACGTCTGTACCGCGCACAGGAGGGTCTGCTTATAACTATCCCGGAGCCTCGAACACGGACCCTCGCTCGCTGCAAAAGGGCGAATCGGCGACGGACCGGATCGCCTCAGTCTTCTACAGCAACCCGACGACGACGCCGTTCAGCTTTGACCTGAACATGACCGATGGACAGCCGCACCAGGTGGCGTTGTACGTCTGGGATCTGGACACGAATGCACGGGCCGAGACGATTTCAATTCTGAATGCGGCCGACAACACTGTGCTCGATAGCCGCGCCATGTCGGCCCTCAACGGCGGGGTGTGGGCGATCTGGAACCTGCAAGGCCACGTGATCGTCAAGGTTACCTTCACGGGCGGGCAGAATGCGGTGCTCAACGGACTCTTCTTCGGGCCGGTGGGAGTTGCGGTTCCACCGCCTACCGTCAGCATGACGAGTCCCGCCGCGGGCGCCGTGTCGGGTACGGTCACGTTGACGGCTAACGCCACCGCCACTGCGGGCATCGCCTCGGTGCAGTTCCAACTCGATGGAGCCAACCTCGGCGCTCCGGTCACCACGGGCGGTCCGACCTATTCGATGCAGTGGGCATCGAGCACGGCGTCAAACGGATCCCATACCGTGAGAGCCATTGCCACCGACACACAGGCCCAATCCACGACATCGGCCGGCGTCACGGTGACGGTGGGCAGCGGATCGGTTCCCACGGTCAGCATCACCGCTCCGGCGCCCGGAGCAGTGTCCGGCACGGTCGCCGTGACTGCCAATGCCACGTCGACGGTAACAATGGCGTCGGTTCAGTTCCAGTTGGACGGCGCAAACCTTGGTGCTGCGGTTAGCGGGGTGGGTCCACTTTACTCGATCCAGTGGAACAGCGCCGCGGCGACCCCTGGATCTCATGTCTTGACGGCGATCGCGACGGACACAGCCGCTCACAACGCCACTTCCGCTGGAGTCACGGTCACGGTCCCGGGTTCCGGGACAGCGCCCACGGCCACTTTTGTCAGAACCGATACGACCACCAAGGGTACCTGGAAGGGAGCATACGGGCAGGACGGCTATCTGATTCCCACCGGAGGCACCGACATTACCAAGTTCCCGGCCTATCTGTCCTCAATGCCCCGTACGGGCGGGGCAGTGTATACCTATGCAAACCTCAATGCGGACGTGCGCGCGCCCCAGAAACCAGACCCGGCGACCGACCGGACCGCATCGGTAGTCTACACTTCCCCCAGCGCCACGCCGTTCAGCTTCGATGTGAACCTGACCGACGGTCAGGCCCATCAACTTGCGATGTACTGCGTGGACTTCGATTCCAACGCGCGGCTGCAGACGGTTTCTATTCTAAACGCCGCAGACAACACAGTGCTGGACAGCCGCCCGATTTCGGCCATGAACGGCGGAGTTTGGCTGGTCTGGAACCTGCAAGGCCACGTGATCATCAAAGTGACCTCCACCAGTTCCGGGAATAATGCGGTTACCAGCGGACTGTTCTTCGCCCCGGTCGGGTCGGCCGCTGCAGCGCCCACGGTCAGCATGACGAGCCCCAACGCGGGCACCGTCTCGGGAGCAGTCGGATTGGCGGCCAACGCCACCTCCACGGCGGGCGTGGCCTCGGTGCAGTTCCAACTGGATGGCGCCAACCTCGGCGCGCCGGTAACCGGCAGCGGGCCGAGCTATACGATGCAGTGGGCTTCCAACACGGTAGCCGACGGGGTCCATACGCTGAGGGCCGTCGCGACGGATACGCAGGCGCAGTCCACGACCTCGGCCAGTGTTACCGTGACGGTGTCGAACAACGCATTGTTGCCCACCGTCAGCATCACCGCTCCGGCCCCGGGGGCCGTGACCGGCAGCGTGTCGGTCACCGCCAATGCCAGCTCCACGGTGGGCATGGCGTCGGTGCAGTTTCAGTTGGACGGAGCAAACCTCGGTGCGGCGGTTACGGGGAGCGGACCCACCTACACCACGTCATGGAATACCGCTACCGCCACCAACGGATCGCATACCCTGACGGCAATCGCCACGGACACCGGCGCCCACAGCGCCACGTCGGCCGGAGTCACGGTCACGGTGTCGGCTCCGGGGACAGCGCCCGCTGCCACGTTTGTCAGAACCGACTCCACCACGAAGGGTACATGGAAGGGTGTGTACGGCCAGGATGGCTACCTGATTCCCACCGGAACCACAGATCTCACCAAGTTCCCGGCGTACCTGGCGGCCCTGCCGCGCACCAGCGGGGCCGTATATAACTACCCCTCCTTCAACAGCGACGTGCGCGCGCCACAGAAGCCCGACCCCGCAACCGACCGGACAGCTTCCCTGATCTACAGCAATCCCACCGGCACAGCGTTCAGCTTTGATGTGAACTTGACCGACGGGCTGGCACATCAACTGGCTGTGTACTGCGTGGATTTCGATACCAGCACGCGGGCGCAGACGATTTCGATTTTGAATGCCAACGACAATACGGTGCTGGACAGCCGCCCGATATCGGTCTTCAATGGCGGCCTGTGGGCAATCTGGAACGTGCAAGGCCACGTGATCATCAAGGTAGCCTACACGGCAGGGCAGAATGCGGTAATCAGCGGGCTCTACTTCGGGCCCGTGGGAGCAGCCGCTCCGCCGCCGACAGTAAGTATGACGAGCCCCAGCGCAGGCTCCGTTTCGGGGTCGGTCACCTTGACAGCCAACGCCACCTCTACCGTCGGGATCGCCTCCGTGCAGTTCCAACTCGATGGTGCGAACCTGGGCGCGCCGGTTACGGGGAGCGGGCCGAACTACTCGATGTCGTGGGCCTCCAACACGGCGTCCAACGGGTCGCATACGCTCAGAGCGATTGCCACCGACACGCAAGCCCAGTCCGCGACATCAAGCGGCGTTGCGGTTACGGTAACGGGAAGCGGCGCCCTGCCCACAGTCAGCATCACCGCTCCGGCGAGTGGCGCCGTGTCCGGGACAGTCACGGTCACGGCGAATGCCACGTCCACGGCGGGTATGGCTTCCGTGCAATTCCAGTTGGATGGAGCGAATCTTGGCGCAGCGGTGGCGGGGAGCGGGCCCACCTATTCCACCTCGTGGAATAGCGCTACCGCCAGCAACGGATCGCATACTTTGACGGCGATCGCGACCGATACCGCCGCCCACAGCGCGACTTCCGCAGGTGTCACGGTCAATGCGTCCAACACCGGGACTGCGGCCTCGGCCACGTTTGTCAACACCGACACCACGACGAAAGGAACCTGGAAGGGGACCTATGGCCAGGACGGCTACGTGATTCCCACCGGCGCGGCGGACATCACCAAGTTCCCCGGTTACCTGACGAGCCTGCCGCGCACGCAAGGGAGCTCGTACAACTACCCCGGCTACAACGCGGACTTGCGCGCTCCGCAAAAACCCGACCCCGCAACCGACCGGACCGGTTCCGTGGTCTACAGCAACCCAAGCAGTACGCCATTTAGCTTTGATATGAACCTGTCCGACGGCCAGGCACACCAGGTGGCGGTATACTGCGTGGACTACGATTCCAACGCACGCGCCCAAAGCATTTCGATTCTGGACGCCGTCACCAACGCGGTGCTGGATACGCGCCAGGTATCGGCGTTCAACGGCGGCGCCTGGGTGGTGTGGAGCCTGAAAGGCCACGTGATCATCAAGGTCGCAACCACCAACTCCGGCAACAACGCGGTGATCAGCGGCATTTTCCTGGGCGCCAACGCGCCACCGCCGCCGGCTCCCACGGTCAGCATGACGAGCCCCGCAGCCGGGCCGGTAGCGAACACGGTAACCCTGACGGCGAACGCCACCTCGACGGTTGGAGTCGCATCGGTGCAATTCCGACTCGATGGAGCCAACCTGGGAGCGCCTGTCACCGTTGGAGGGCCGAACTACTCGACGACGTGGAACACGCTGACGGCGGGTAATGGCTCGCACAGCCTCACCGCCATCGCCACCGATACAGTGGGTCAGACGACCCCCTCGGCAGGAGTCACGGTCTCGGTTTCGAATTCCGGGCCTGCGCCCACTGTGAGCATCACGGCTCCGGCGCCCGGGAACGTTTCCGGTAACGTTGCGATAACGGCGAATACGACCACTACGCTGGCCATCGCCTCGGTGCAGTTCAAGCTGGGTGGCACCAACCTGGGACCGCCCGTCACGGGCGCCGGGCCGACTTTCTCCATGACATGGAACACATTCGCCAGCGGCAATGGGCCCTTTAGCCTGACCGCGCTGGTCACCGATTCGATCGGCCAGACGGGCACATCGTCCGCAGTGCAGGTCACGGTGGCGAACGTGGGTCCGCCGGCGCCCTCGGGCCAGATTGTGAATCTGGATCGAACTACAGCGGGCAGTTGGAAAGGCCTGTACGGTCAAGAGGGTTACATCATTCCCAATACGCCGAACGATTTCAGCGCAACGCCGTCATGGGCGACCATCACCGGTACCGGCAGCACGCACTACGTCTATTCGGGGTTCGCCTCGACGACGTACGCCTACGGCTTGCTGAAGCCGGATCCCGCCACGGACCGGATTGTCTCCGTTTTCCCCACAAATGGCGGAGCCGGCACGAGCATGAGTTGGGATGTGAACATCAGCGATTCGCTAACCCACCAGGTGGCCCTGTATTGCCTGGACTTCGACACCAACGCGCGTGCGCAGACGATCCAGGTACTAAACGCGAACACCAACGCGGTGCTGGCCACCACTTCGATCGCGAATTACCACACCGGTGTGTGGGCGGTCTACAACATCGCCGGCCACGTGATCCTGAAGGTGACCTCCACCGGCGCCGGAAATGGAGTGGTGAGCGGTCTGTTCTTTGGACCAGCCACGCCGCCGCCACCGCTACCCACGGTCAGCGTGACCTCACCGGCCGCCGGCAGTGTCTCCGGCCTGGTTACTTTAAGCGCCAATGCAACTTCAACCATCGGCGTCGCATCGGTTCAGTTCCAACTGGACGGAACGACGAATGTCGGGCCGGTATTGACCGGCGCCGGCCCGCTGTTCACGATGCAGTGGAACAGCACCACAACGACGAATGGAGCGCACACCTTAACGGCAATCGTGACAGACCTCCTGGGCCAGACCGTGCCATCGGCCAGCGTGGCGATCCTGGTTGGAAACGGTCCGCCGCCGACAGTGAGCGTTACAGCGCCGGCACCGGGAGCCGTGCTGGGGCAGGTTGCTCTTTCCGCTACGGCCAGTTCCACGGTTGGGCTGGCGTCGGTCCAATTCCAGGTGGACGGCGCGAATCTCGGTTCCGCGGTGCAAGGCGCCGGCCCGACCTTCCAGGCCCAGTGGGACAGCACGAAGATCGCCAACGGTGCGCACTCGGTGACGGCTATTGCGACCGACACATTCGGACAGCACGCTACTTCGGCTGCGGTCGCAGTGACGGTTACAAACCCGGCGCCCGTGATCAGCATCACCGCCCCGGCGGCAGGCCCGGTGGCCGGCACCGTCACAATAACGGCGAATGCAACTTCCGCATCGGGAATCGCGTCCGTGCAATTCAAATTGGACAACGCGAATATCGGAGCGGCGGTCATCGCAGGCGGTCCAAACTACTCGTTCCAGTGGAGCAGCTCCACCGCGCTGAACGGATCGCGCACGCTGACGGCGGTAGCCACGGACCTCTTAGGTCAGCAAAAGACTTCGGCGCCGGTGACGGTGACGGTTTCCAACCCGCCACCCACGGTGAGCATCACCAACCCGGCCAATGCGAGCACGGTTGGCGGAGCGGTAACCATTAACGCCAACGCTACTTCGGCGATCGGAGTTGCGTCACTGCAATTCGCGGTGGACGGCGTTGCTTTGGGCACGGCCATCTCGGGGGCAGGACCGAACTTCTCCAAGCAATGGCAGACCACGCCCGCCATGAACGGCCCACATACCCTAACTGCCACGGCCACTGACCTTCAAGGGCAGACCTCCTCGGGATCCGTCACCGTGACGGTATCGACCGTGGCCGCACCTACAGTCAACATCACCGGCCCCAGCGGCGGCGTGCAGGGCACGGTGTCGGTCACCGCCTTGGCCACGTCGTCGATCGGTATGGCTTCGGTGCAATTCCAACTGGACGGAGCGAATCTGGGTGCGGTGGTTAACGGCGCCGGTCCTTACGCGGTTTCGTGGGACACGACGAAATCCCAGAATGGATCGCATGCTTTGACTGCGATTGCGACCGATACATTGAACCAAGCGGCGACCTCTCCCGTGGCGACCGTAACCGTGGCCAATCCTCCGCCCACGGTCTCGATCACGGCGCCGGCGGGGGGAGCGACTGTCACGGGAACAAACGTGACCCTGACAGCTACGGCAGCGTCGGGAGTAGGCTTGGCTTCCTTGCAGTTCAAGCTGGAAGATGGGAGCACCCTGGCAACTGTTCCTGGAGCGGGGCCAACCTTCTCCACCTCGTGGAACAGCACCGGGACGCTGAATGGGAGTCACACCCTGACTGCGGTTGCGACCGACGCGCAGGGGCAGGCAGGCACATCCGCGGGAGTCTCGATCACGGTCCACAACACAGCCGTGGCGACTCCCAAGGCGATCTATGTCCAGTCGGCCGCAGGCATCCTGGGAGCCGGCACCACCGCCTGTCCGGCCGGTGGTACTCCGAGACCTATCTACGCACACTCGAACGGATCTTTCATCGGCAGTTGGAAAGCACCTTTCGGCACGTTGGACGGACAGTCCCTGGCCCCGGGTTTCACCGGCGGCACGGGATATGTGACGACCAATATCAGTGGCGGGAACGGCTTTACCTATACCGACTCCTCCTGCGAACTCACCGATTCGCGTGCGATGGAGGCGGTTACCGCCGGGCAGGACCGGGTGTTCGCGGTTTACTATTCGGCGAGCCAATTCCAGGTCGACCTGGACATCAATGACGGTCGGTCGCACCTGATGGCGGTTTATGCTTTCGATCCCGAACCGAACGCCCACCGCACGGAGATTCTGGAGATCGCCGACGCCTTTGGCAATGTTCTGGACAGCCGCCCGATATCGAACTTTTACGGTGGCATCTACGTGGTCTGGAACGTCCAGGGGCATATTGTTCTGAAGGTGAAGAACACAAACCCCGGACAAAACGCGGTGATCAGCGGAGTGTTCTTCAGGAGTTTCTCCGGCAATGCGCCGTTGGTCTCGGTTACCAGTCCGTCAGCGAATGCCAGCGTGCAGAAAGCGGTTCCAGTGATCGCTTCGGCAACCACTACCTCGCCTTCCGGAATTGGCTCCGTCCGCTTCCAACTCGATGGAGCGGACCTCAATTCGCCGGTAAACGCGGCCGGGTCTACCTTCACCGCACAGTGGGTTACGCCAACGGTAGCCAATGGAGCACATACCTTGACGGCAATCGCAGTCGATGGCCTGTTGCAGGCGTCCGTATCGCCGGGCGTCCAGGTGACGGTGAATAACGGACCGGCGCCGGCGGCATCGGCAACCTTCGTCGGCAGCGATGCCGCCACGCAAGGAAACTGGAAGGTGAAGTATGGCGCAGAGGGCTATGTGCTGCCCTGCAACTCCCTCCAGGTCAACTGCCCGAATGGTCTGACCGTCAATCCATTCTATGCGGCAGTGGACACGAAGGGCGCCCTCCAGTACACATACGGGTTGGGGCCGGCGGGTTCGACCTCTCCCAAGGTGCTCTACACTCCGAACTCGACGCAACAGAACGAGTCGGTCTTCTACCAACTGTTCGACAAGAACTTGAATACCTGCGCGGTCGGGACCAGCGCCGGGTGCAATGTCCCCATCCTGTTGGATATTAATCTGCAGGATTACGGTCAGCATCAACTCTCGCTGTATTTCCTTGACCACGGATCAAGCCAACATCAGACCGTCACGATTCTGGATGCGAATAACCCCAGCACGGTGCTGAGCACACAAAACGTGACGTTCCCCATGACAGGTTTCTATCTGACGTGGACATTGCAGGGACATGTCCTGGTGCAGATTTCCGAAACCGGCGGACCAACAGATGCCTCGAACAGTGTGATCCTGTCGGGGGTCTTCTTCCAGCCGGCACAGTAGCAACTCAAGGGACGAACCCGCCAGGGTTCGTCCCCCACTACAGAAACAGCTCGAACCACGCGAGCATCTTTTGTTTCATGAGTTCCGAGTACACATGGCCGGTGTTCGGAAGAATGACGCTATTGAATCGGTCCGGTTTGCCATACAGGGCATAGCATCGACTCAAGACCTCCTCGAGCGTCCGGACTCCCTTGGGCGGAGATCCGGCATCCCGATCACCCGTCATCGCGAGAAAAGGGCGGGGGGCGATCAACGACATAACGCCTTCGGTGTCGAAAGCGCGAAGCAAGCCAGGCACGTAGTAATAGATGCCGTGCTGAGGCAGACCCCTTGTGGCAATCAGGTCCTGGTAGCGCGTGAAACATGCCGCGCCGACGACGGCCTTGACGCGTTCATCAATGGCCGCAAGCCACCAGGCTGCTGTGCTGCCCATACTCATGCCTTGTGTCCCGATCCGCGCCGGGTCGACTTCCGGGCGCGATACAAGATAGTCCAGCGCCATCTGCTGATCTCGGAGCATCATGCCCCAGAGCGTCCGGCCGAGCCACAAATTGAGCTTGAACAGCGAACTCTCCTCAGTGGACGGTGAGGCGTTCGGGCCGTCCGGACCGCTACCCCTGCGTTCGCCGGAGAAGTAGTTGTCAATTGCCATGACGACAAATCCCCTGGCAGCGAGGCGCTCCGCTACATTCTGCTGTGAGGAGATTCGACCGAAAATGCCTTCCTTGCTGCCGCCGTGGCCATGTATCGCCAGGACGGCGGGACCGGGCTTTGTGATTCCCAAAGGGATGGCGATATACCCTGGGACAACCGAATCGACGCAGTTCTGAAACGTGAATTTCTCGATCGTGAACCCACGGGCCTGCTTTCTCCACACGGTACGGACGGCCGGAATGGGCGGCCTTGGCGGCCGGTCGCCCAGGCTGCCGATCACGATCGAACTTACGCTTTCGCGTTCGCGTATCCAGTCGGCCGCGTTGCCCGGCAGGCTGAAGCGCCCGACGGGCAGTTGGCGGTATGCATCGGGCACGCCCGCCCACGGCGCCTGCACAGGAGCGCGCCGGAGCCTTGAGATTGCCAGGGAACGCAGATGATTCCACATAACGAGGGAGAAGCTAAGCCATTTTCGACGTTGGGCGGAGTATCGTCAAGCGCCCCATGCGCCCTGTCAAGGCAAAGTAGAAATGTCCCCATGCGCCCCATGGGCTGAGATTGGATGGGATGGCTCAGTGTGCAATACTGGCAGGGTCTATCCTCATGGCGCGAACGGTTGTGCGCAGGCGACTTCTAATACTATTCGCGGTGCCGATATTTCTTTGCGGCCTGCTGTATTTCTTTCGGGCGAATGCCGCCGCCGCGGTGGGTAACTTTCTGGTCATCCGCGATACCCTGGAACCGGCAGACCTCGTGTTACTACTCAACGGGGATCCCAATGTGCGGCCGCAACTTGCGGCCAGCCTGTGGGGCAAGGGTTTGGCTCCCTATATCGCCATCGCCCGGCAACAGGATTCACCGGGGGTGAAGGCAGGGGCCTATCCCAACCCCACCGACACGAATGTGTTCATGCTGCGCAGCTTAGGGGTGCCCGAGGCGAAGATCATCCGGTTAACTCCCCCGGATGGTGTAAGTCACACGTTCGATGAAGCAAAGGCACTGCTAAGCTACGCCCGCGAACATTCCTTGAGCAAGGTAATCGTGGTGACCTCGGATTTGCACTCGCGGCGAGCAGCCTTCATTTTCCGCCGGGTATTTTCCGGATCCCCCGTCCGGATTATGATGGCGCCCGTGCCGGATTTGAAATACGGAGCGAGCAACTGGTGGACCGTCGAGGACGGAGTAATCGGATGCCAGAACGAGTATCTCAAACTCGTCTATTACCATCTAAAGTACTAAAATATGCTCGGATCCAAGCTGGGCGCACTATAATGAGTCGCAACGGGGCATCGCGGTGGACTGTCGTTATTGCGGAAAACGGATCTGGCGCCGGTGGGCGAACCCTGGCGACGAGTTCTGCAGTGCGGCGCACCAGGACCTCTATCAGCGTGCACTAAAGGGCGCCCCAGGCAATGCCGACAGGGTTCTTTCGGTTGCCTTGCCATCCCTACCGCAGGGCCGGATCGCCGAAGGGTCTCCCGGCGTAATCGATTTCCGGCGGAGTTCGGTTCTGCCCGGCGCGTGGTTCATGGCTCCAGACGAACGTCGCGCCATCGTGGCGCCGTTCTGCCGGGAGCCGGTTCCAGAACCTGCGTCTGTCTTGGAGACAGCCGGCAATCTTGAATGGTCGACCACTCGGCGAATGGAGCCCGTGCGGCTCGATATTCCGTCCGGTTGGCGGTCTGCCGAACGCGGTCAGCCACGCCTGCGGCGCGGCCATTGGCTGCTGGAACACCCGGCGGACCGCTACTTCCCGCCCAGGCTGAAACCAGTTCAGTTCCTGGCTGCCAATCTCGAACCGGCGAAGGGCTGTTTCCCGGCGGGTATACAGGCCGACCTGGGTTTGCCGGTACTGACGCACGGAGCCGAGCGGGAAGTTTCGCCGACGCCCGCAACAACCCATCCGGAGCCTAGACGCGGTTCGGGATGGCGACGCTATCCGGTGGGAAGGGCGTGGCCGTTGCACAAGGCGCGGCAACCGGTTCGGAGTCTGGACCAGCCGGAGTGCTTATACGAATTGCAGATCGAACCCAAGGGGAACCTTCCGGCTGCACAGCCAAGGGCAACGGATTGGCGGCCGCTGCGTCCGCAAGCGAGCATGAGACTGCCGCGTTTTCATTACCGGCAGCGCGCCTCGTGCAGCGCTCCGGAGGCAATCGAATTGTCCACGGAACCAGCCGGGCCGGCCCGCCGCAACGTAAGGCCTGAAGCGTTCTGGTATTCCTTCACTGGGTTAGTCGCACCGCAGACGGCCGGTGCACTGGCTACGGGAGCCACCTGGAAGTTCCCGGCCGATCCGAGGGTTCGCGTCGATTCCGACCTGTTACTGTTGCCACTTCCATCCCTGGCACCGATAGAACCCGCGAGGCCGGCGCAGGCACCTCTGAAGCACCTCGAGGGCACCGAACTCGATGGTCCGGGATTGCCAGGCGTACCGAGGGGAATCCCCATACGCTCCGCATTGCTACGCGGGGCAACGCCGCTAACAATCGCTTTGGCGCCGGATTTCCGGTCCGGCCCGCGAGAGGCATTTTGGTGGCGGAACGAGGATGCACGGCTGCCCGGGTTCGCCGGGACTCTGATTCCCGCCCACCGTATCGAACGGCTGGTTACCGAATCGAACAGGTTTCAGGAACTCCCATCTGTCGTGTTTGAAGGTGACCGCGGGGGGAGGTGGCGGGAGCCGGCGGTGGTCGCCACGGCGGCGCCGATCCCGATCCCGCTCCGGCCGGGAATGGAGCGCGACTGGCGTTTGTACCGATCTCGCATCAAGCCGGAAGTAGCGCTGGTGGTTTGCCCGGTGGATTTCACGGCGACGGCTGTTGGAGTCCTTCGATCGATGACGCCGAGCCACACCGAATACAAACACGACTTCTGGCCGGCGAGCCTGGAGTTCCCAAGTTTGGGTTCGCGATTGCCGGCTCCAGTGGAAAGGCGGCTGGAGCCGTCGTGTGTATGGTTGGCGATCGAGCCGCAATCGCGTGCATTCTGGTTCCAGCCCGCCCAGGCAGGCCGGCTGCCGGCGCCTTCGAATTTTCGACAGCGGAGCGCGGGCCTCACGGCACAGGCATGCCAGCCCTTGCAGCCGCCGCCGGCAGTTGTTCCCGACGTACGGGGGCCCTCCAGCATCGAACCGGAACCGTTGCCGGCTACCCATCACCGCCGCAAGCCTAATCGGTTCCACCAGCATGGATCCGCCTTGCGGTTTGGCGGGTCGATAACCGGATCTCCCGAGCCGGCTAAGCTGCGAGTGACCCTTCCCCCCGATCCGGGATGGCTGGATATGACGGCGTGCATCCGGGTTTCTCCCGTCGTTTCGCGTCTGGCGATGAAGGCGCGAGCTCCCCGGGGTCCATTCAAGACGTCGGGGGATTTCGCACTGCCGTGGCCCGCGGAAAGCGGTATTTCGCGTCTTAGGCTGGCTGGGGAGACTCCGCAGGGAAACTCCGGGGGCCTGAGCCGCCTTTGCTATGTGACCGCCACACTCAAAGTCGATTCCTCCCGCAGCTTCCGGATTGGACTCGCGCGCGACCTGGCAATACGTCCATCTCCTCCGGACAGCAGCGCCGGCCACGCGGCGTTCAGGGTTGCCCTAGGGATCAGGCCGATCGTGGCGTCGCTGGGTCCGAGGATGTCGTGCATCAGGATGGTTGCACTGCCACCATGTGTCCCGGCCGGCGACTACCCGGATGCGGGGCCCGTTCCGGGGAGCGCGGTATGGCTGGTCGGCGGCCGAACTCCCCATCCCGGGCCGGAGCGGGTATTTGACGTGCGCACCGGTCAACTTGCGCAGTTCGCGGCAGCTACCGTGAATGGCTGGGCCGGGACGGCTGTACCGCGCCCAAGCGGCGCGATGCCGATGAGGCAACCGGCGAGAAGCGCGATGTGGCCTTCGGCAGGCGTCGGTGCGACCAGATGCGCGATTCGCGAGCCGGGTCCACAGTGGGGCAGGGAAACGTGGGAGGTCCCCGGCGGCAACCAGCCGGTACGCATGGAATGTAGGCCGGTGGCACCGACCTCGCGCCACCTGGATCTGATCAATCAACTTGCACCGTTCGCGGCAGCTACCGTGAATGGCTGCGCCGGAACGGCCGTACCGCGCCCGAGCGCCGCGGTACCGACGAGGCAACCGGCGAGAAGCGCGATGTGGCCTTCGGCAGGCGTCAGTGCGACCAGATGCGCGATTCGCGAGCCGGGTCCACAGTGGAGCATGGCAACATGGCCGGTCCCCGGCGGCAACCAACCGGTACGCATGGAATGTGCGCCGGTGGCACCGACTTCGCGCCACATGGAACTGATAAAGGCGCTGGGAGGGTGGGCCGAACTACCGGTGCCACGGGTGGGAGTTGCCGATACCCAGGCGAACGAATCGCTGGTCAATCTGTGCGAACTTCGACCGTTTGTGTCCTCCGGGCAACGGCTCCGCGAGATCATGTTGCATGGCATCGTGCCTGCTCTGCGACAAGAGGCAGACCCATTGCCACTCGACCTCCGAATGCAGAGAAAACGTAAGCTGTGGGATCGCGGAGGTCGATGGAAATATCCCGTCGATCATGCCGTCACCGTACCATCACTTAGTATAAAAGTAATAGAGCCTGCAGTACTGGACCCAAGTACTTGAGGAGCGTTATAGCTATGGACGCGGTTTCCATGCGAGGGCGCAGGACGTATAATGCCGTGAGAGCCCGCTGCGGTCGCGTCAGTTTCGCATAAAGATTGGTCAAACATGAAAGTCAAGAAGCTCGAGAAAACCCCTGATGTCGCGTCCGAAGGCACAAGAGGAATGTCGCCAACATCCAACAGCGGCGTGTTAGCCCGCGCTGTTTCGTTGCATCTGGACGGTAAGTTGGAGAATGCGCTCAAGGAACTGACCGAGTCGGGCGAAAGCAGGCCCCCGATCTACTCGGCCCTGGGCCACATTCACTACGAACTACACGACTTCGGGCGAGCCGCGGAGAGTTACGGCAAGCTGCTGGAAATGGAGCCGGAACACCGAGCCGCGCACTTCAACCGGGCGGTATGTCTGGCGAAATTGAGCCGCTGGGATGAGGCCGCCGCCGGCTTTGAAAAGGCGCTGAGGATCGATCCCGGGAGGCTGGAAGCCCAACTTGGATACGGAACGTGCCTCCTGCATTTGAATCGGGCGACCGACGCGCATCGGGCTTTTGGCCATTTCCTGGCTGTGCGGCCGGATAACGAGGAAGCGCTTTTCGGGCGTGCAGTGGCACTCCAGCAGATGGGCCGCCTGGCGGATGCAAGAGAGATTTATCTGAAGATTCTGGAGCGGAATCCGGGCTCGGACGAATCGCTGATCAACGTGATGGAAATTGCCCTTGCCGAAAAGGACTACGACCGTGTACGACGCTACGCGGAAGGGCTGTTGGCGCTGCATCCAGACTCCCAGCAGGCGCTGGAAGCACTGGCGACGGCTGCCTTTGCCGGCAGCGATTTTGCGGGCGCGGCCCGCCATTGCGAGCGGTTGACCCAGAGCGTACCAGACCACTTCGAAAGCTGGTTCAATCTGGGCGTTGCCAACCAGAAGATTGGCGACTTTAAACGGGCGGCGGAGGCATATTCCACTGCGAGCGCGATTCGGCCGAATTCCATTGAAGCGCACCTGGACCTCGGCATAGCGCTGCACAAGCTGGGTGACTTTTCCGGAGCGAGGGCCTCGTACGAGCGCGCGCTGGAATTGAGCCCCAAACTTCCGGGTGTGCTGTGGAACCTCGCGCTGGTGCTCGAACAGCAGGGTGAGCAGAAGCAGGCGGAAGCGCTGTACGCCATGCTGCCCGAGGACAATCCGGAGTCTGCCGAGGCCTCTTTCCGCCTCGGATATCTGCGATTGATCCGCGGTGATTTTCGCGGCAGCACGGAAGCATTCGCGGCCTGCTTGAAAAAGCGGTCCGACTGGCCGGAAGCGCAGTTGAACGCCGCGATCGCATATTGGAGATCGGGCGAGTTGGCAGCGGCCCGGACGGCGTTCCAGAGCGTGCTGGCGGCCCGGCCGGGATCGGTGGACGCACTGCGCGGACTGGCTGCCCTGGCATTGGAGGAGCAGGACTACAAGCAGGCTTTTCAGCTCCATAAGAAACTGATCGAAATCGGTCAGCGCGGCCCTGAAGTGTTTTACAACTCCGGACTCATCTGTCAGAAGCGGGGCGAAGTGCGCGACGCCATCGTTTTCTACCGGGAGGCGCTCAAGGAGGATCCTGAGTTTCCGGAAGCTCTGCTTAACCTCGGCCATGCACTGCAATACATCGGTGCGCATGAAGAAGCGACTGCCTGCTGGCGCAAAGCGATTTCGCTTCGCCCCGACCTGGCGGAAGATTACTTTGAATCCGAGGGCGAGTGATTCTGACGAGGCGGCAAGGCGGGGGCGTTCCGGCT
Source organism: Candidatus Solibacter sp. (assembly GCA_039934035.1). Lineage (GTDB taxonomy): Bacteria > Acidobacteriota > Terriglobia > Bryobacterales > Bryobacteraceae > Solibacter. The sequence continues at coordinate 43,079 of JBDTMZ010000033.1, forward strand.
AATTCTCTCCGCCGAAGTCGATGCTGATTTCGATCTTGCTCTCTACCGTCACGCCGTCCAGTTTTGCCGGCTTATATACCCACTGGCGGACGGCGTTTGACGCCGCGTTCCCCAGTAGAGCGTTGTTAGCGATGGTGACCAGATCTTTGGTGTGACCATCGGTGCCGATGGTCGCGCTCACTTTAGCAACGCCCTTAATGCCCTGCTGGCGAGCCCACTCCGGGTACGAAACCGCCTTCCTGGCGACCAGCAACGGCGCCTCGAAATTGCCTTCCTGTGGAGTCACCTTCACGGTCTCGCGGGGAGCCGGAGGCTTAGCCGGTACGCCTGACGGTGACGCTGCCTTCGGGTCCGCAAGGCGAGACGGAGCGCCCGGTCCGAAAGTGAAGTGCGCGGTGTATTCGGAGGGCGCCGCCTTGCCATTCAAAGTACCCGGCCGGAACTTCCACTGTTTGGCTGCAATGACGGATGCCACTGCCAGATCGTTCCGGTCCGAGGGACTTCCGGTAGACGCCGAGACACGGGCCAAAGTGACTTCCCCCAGTTCGCTTACCGACATAAGAACGGAGACTGCCGCCTCTCCCTTTAAGGAATTCGCGGCTTCCGCGCTGAGCTGAGGATTCGTCTGTTTGACGGGAACCGGCGGCACGGTTGCCATGGAGGCAGCAGGCAAGGGTTGCGTCGAGTGAATGTCGGTTGCCGACAGCGGGTTGCCCGAGATGCCGCCGGCACGGCCGGCCTGGCCCGATGGATCGATCCGCGTCGATTCGAGGACGCGCACGGATTGGGCTTCGCTGCGCACACCGTCAGTTACGGCCAAACGAAAGTTGAGGTCGCCGCTGGAGGACTGGTAGAGAATATGTCCCTCGCGCAGCTGGGACGGGGTTAACTGGATCGATCTATCCACGCCGCCCTCCTGAATCCTCAGGACGCCCTCCACCGACTGCTCGATCATCGTTGTGCGGCGATTCCAAGTCACGTCGAAGTAGTCTCCGATGCGGACGGCCCGAAGGTCCAAGGCGGTGGAGCCTGCAGCGTCGGCCGGAGCGGCGGAATGTGTCGACGGTGCGGGATACGGGATCCAGGAGGGTTGGAACCAGCTGATCAAAGCTGCGCCGAGGAGCACGACTCCGCCAACCACACCCGCGGGGATAGCGTATTTGCGGAACGGCTTTGGCTCGCTATCGGGAACAGCTTCGGATGGCGATAACGGAGCCGCGCTGAATGTGTCCAGGAAGCCATTCTTCAGCAGATATTCATCGAATGGAAATTCGAGGGCGGGCACTTTCCAACTCGCCGGCCGATTGTGATCCGGGAGAAACACTCCCGACGTCCAAGGCCGGTGAAGAAAGGTACGAATAAGTACAAAAATGGGCCGTCGGGGAGGCGCTACGGACATGCAACGTCTGACTAACTCGCAGTCTGCCTCGGTCATCGAAGGCCACGAGCCCGATTGGATACGAAACAGTCCGATCGGCTCAAGTGTGGCCTCAGGCGATGTAAGCCTGACAGCCTCCATGAAGCGGATGACGGCTTCTTCATTCTGAACCTGACTGGCGCGGAACTCCGCTTGCACCGGCAACCGCACGCAGCTTTCAATGCGGGCGCCCGTCGCGTAGGCGCCAAAAATCACTCCGATGGCGCCATCGGAGTCCGCGGTATTGCCCGCGCGCAATTCGCGGATCGCAGAGTACTTGATCGCTACAGGAAAGATACCCGCGGCAACGCCTGCGTCATAGTACCCCGCATCGTAGCCCGCATCCTGGGGTACGGCAGGCTCCTCGGTCGGGCGCCTGAGCACCAGAGCCGAGGACTCGTCGCCGCTGTCCGGCGATGGTGAAGGGCCCGAAGCCATGGCTTACACTATAAACGGAAATCCGCGGAGGCTGCAATGGGACATTTGACTGACATGGGCCATTTGACTGAGCTCAGTACCAGGGTCGGATTGACACCAGGAGGAAGAAAGTGAAGAACGTACTCATTACCGGCGGTGCCGGTTTCATCGGCAGCCACCTGGTGGATTGGCTGGCCCGCAGCGGAACCGACCGGATCACGGTGGTGGACAATTTGCGGCGCGGCAAGCTTGAGAACCTGCAAGTGTCCGGCGTCCCCGTGAACTTCGTCCAAGGCGATATCCGCGATCGCACGCTGATGGAGGATGTGATGCGATCCGTGACCGTGGTATATCACCTGGCGGCACAATCGAACGTGCTTGGCGCCGTCGAGGACCTTGACTATTCCTTCAGCACGAATGTGACAGGCACTGTGGAGGTTCTGCGCGCGGCGGCCAAGAGCGGGGTTCGCCGAGTTGTCTTCACCTCTTCGAGGGAGGTGTATGGCGATCCCGAGCGTCTGCCGGTTATGGAGGACTGCACGCCGATGCCGAAGAATGCATATGGCGCTAGCAAGGCGGCGGCGGAAATGTACTGCCGCGTGTTCTCCGGGCGCGAGATCGATGTGGCTATCCTGCGACTGGCGAACGTATACGGTCCTCGCGACTTCGATCGGGTGATCCCTATTTTCCTAGGCAAAGCGCTCTCGAACCTCCCCCTGACGCTGTTCGGGGGGAACCAGACGATTGATTTCGTGCCCGTCCAACTCGTGATTGCGGCGCTGATTCGGGCGGGCGAAGGCTTGGCTTTACCGGGACCGATCAACGTAGGGAGCGGTAGGGCGATCACCGTGATGGAGCTGGCGAAAAGGGTAGTCGTGGACACCGGTTCGACCTCCGAGATACGAATCGAGCCGCCTCGCGAGGTGGAAGTAACCCGATTTGTCGCGTCTACCAGGCAGCTCAAAGAGGTCCTTGGACTGGCTCCACCCGACGATCCACTCGAGCGGCTTGCAGACTTGATCGAATGGACCCGAGGGCCAGGGTCGTCTCGCTGGTGATGAGCATTGGACCCTTTGCCTGTCTATTCCAACTATTTCGGAAACTCGGCGAGTATTTGGGACCCTGTGTTTTGCGAGGGGGTTCCGTATCCATAACGATCTAAACGGTTATCGATGCCCACCGACGGTGCAATCGATTGGCCCGGTACATGCCATACTTAGGTCCACGACCGGAAGACAGTATTCGTAACGGTCGAGCCGGAGAGTTCTGCCGGCACGAGATCGCCTGAGGGTAATTTGGGACCACTCGGGGATCAAGGAAGGCTCGCCGTCACTATATGCTACGACACTGGATCCGACCGATTGGACTTCTGTTTTTCTCGGCCAGCCTTATGCCGGCCGCCTCTTCGGTCTTCCAAACTATTGATTCCACTACAAAGGGCAATTGGAAAGGCGTCTATGGCCAGGACGGATTTTCCATTGCAGGCGATCTCACCAGCATACCGGCCTACGCCATCGTCAAGACCACCGGAGCCACTCCGTATACCTGGTGGCCGTCAAGCACCGATCCTCGCGCACTACAAAAAGGCGGTTCAGCTACAGATCGGATCGCATCCGCGTTCTATGCCAATACGACATTCACCTTCGACGTCGACTTCACGGACGGCCAAGTGCATCAACTGGCGCTCTATTGCCTCGACCTGGACACCAATGCCAGGAGCCAGACGATTTCGATTCTGGATGCCGGCAGTAACACGGTTCTGGACACGCGCCTGATCTCGGGTTTCCACGATGGCGTCTACGCTGTCTGGAACATCCAGGGTCACGTCTTGGTTCGAGTAACTCTGAACGCAGGCCTGAACCCAGTCGTTAGTGGAATCTTTTTCAAGACACCCGGTGGGGGAACGCCGACCCCGACAGTCAGCCTTACTTCTCCGATTGCGGGGGCGACCGTCTCAGCAACGGCGACTGTTTCGGCGGTCGCGAGTGCAACTACGCCGGCGACCTTAGCATCGGTTCAGTTTCAATTGGACGGGTCCAATCTGGGCACTGCGGCCTCGGGTGCGAGTCCGTACTCGATCTCGTGGAATACCTTGGCCGCCACTAACGGCAGCCACACCTTGAGGGCCATCGCGACAGACTCTCTGGGCCAGTCCACAACGTCTTCCGACTTGGCGGTCACCGTCTTCAATAGCGGCGGAACGGCGGCTCCAGGGGCGACTTTCGTCAAATCCGACACAGTGACGGTGGGCAACTGGAAGGGCGTGTTCGGGCAGGATGGCTACATCATTCCAAACACTCCAAGCGATTCCAAGCTGATCCCCGCCTATGCGACCGTGGTAGCAACGGGCGCAACGTCGTACGTTTGGACGCCATCAAGTTCGGATCCGCGAGCCCTTCTCAAACCGGCTTCGACTACAGATCGGATCGCATCCGCGTTCTATACCAACAGCTCTTTCTCCTTCGACGTTAACCTGACGGACGGACAGGCGCATCAACTGGCTCTCTATTGCCTCGATCTGGAAACCAACGCCCGGGTAGAGACGATTACGATTCGGGACGCCGGCACCAACGCGATTCTGGATCAGCGTGCCGTGTCAGGCTTTCAGGGCGGCGTATACAAGGTCTGGATGGTTCAGGGGCACGTAATTGTTCAAGTCACGTACTCGGCGGGCCTGAATGCCGTGCTGAGCGGTTTATTCTTTGGCGGGGCGACGGCGAGCGGCGCACCTCCAACCGTGTCGATTACCAGTCCGGGGCAAGGCAACACAGTGCAGAGCTCCATTTCCGTAGTCGCGGCGGCGGCGGCGACGGGAGCAACGCTAACCTCGGTGAAATTCGTCGTGGATGGCACAACGCTGGCCACCGTGCCCGGCGCCGGGCCGACCTTCTCCACCACTTGGAACACGACTACCGCGGCCGACGGCAACCACAGCCTCACAGCGGTCGCCGTGGACTCGCTGAACCGGCAGACCACCTCGGCGCTAATTCAGGTCACGGTGGCGAATGGAACTCCGCCGACCGTGTCCGTGACCGGTCCGGGGGCTGGGAGCACGGTGCAGGATACGATCACCATAGCGGCAATGGCGGGCGCCTCGGGTGCGACCCTGACTTCAGTGCAGTTCCTGGTGGATGGGGTGAATCTGGGCGCGCCGGTGCCCGGCGCCGGGCCGTCATTCTCGACGTCCTGGAATTCCACCTCGGCGTCGAATGGAAGCCACACGATTACCGCCATCGCGACAGATTCGCTGAACCGGCATTCGACTTCGGCCGGCATTGCCGTAACTGTGAACAACTCGGGGCCGCCGACAGTATCCATCAGCAGTCCGGCTGCGGGCGCCGCGCTGCAGAATTCGGTGAGCGTGACAGCGACCGCAACCTCCTCAGGCAGCACGATCAGTTCAGTGCAGATCAAACTGGACGGCTCGAACCTCGGGGCCGCGGTGACGGGCGCCGGGCCGACGTATTCGACATCCTGGAACACGACCGCTGCCTCGAACGGTAGCCACACCCTGACCGCGATCGCGACAGACGCCCTCAACCGGCAAACCACTTCGGCGGGCGTCACAATCACGGTCAACAACGTCACTACGCCTGCTGTCTCCATCACCAGCCCCGCCGCTGGAGGCACAGTGCAGAACTCAGTTACCGTCTCGGCGAATGCCACGACGACCGGCGCCACGATGTCGTCCGTGCAATTCCAGCTGGACGGAAATAACCTGGGGTCCACGGTTCCCGGCGCCGGGCCGACGTATTCGACATCCTGGAACACGATCAGTGCCTCGAACGGTAGCCACACCCTAACCGCGATCGCGACAGACTCCCTCAACCGGCAAGCCACTTCGGCGGGCGTCACAATCACGGTCAACAACGTCACTCCGCCCGCTGTCTCCATCACAAGCCCCGTCGCTGGAGGCACAGTACAGAACTCAGTGATCCTCTCGGCGAACGCCACGGCGACCGGCGCCACGATGTCGTCGGTGCAATTCCAGTTGGACGGAAATAACCTGGGATCCCCGGTTCCCGGCGCCGGACCATTGTTTTCCAGCACTTGGGATTCGACCGCAACCCCGAACGGGCTCCATACCCTGACCGCAATCGCGACCGATTCACTTAACCGGCAAACTACTTCGGCCTCGATCCAGATCACAGTCTCCAACAGCGGCGGCGCCGTGACTCCCACGGCATCTTTCGTGAAGCTGGATACCACTACGCAAGGTAACTGGAAGGGTGTTTACGGGCAGGACGGAGCCATGATCGCAAACGACGCGAACCTGCCGCCCGCTTACGCCACTACGATTTTCAGCGGATCCAACCCGTATACCTGGTTGAACACGACGTCGGACGTGCGGGCTCTCATCAAGGGGAACTCGACGGTCGACCGCATCGCGTCCGCCTTTTACTCGAGTAACACTTTTACGATCGACTTGAACCTGACCGATGGCGCAAGTCACCAGGTTGTGTTTTATTGTCTCGATTGGGACACGTCGAGTCGCAATCAGACAGTCACGATTTTGGACGCGCGGAACAACGCCGTCCTGGATACCCGGGGGGTAACCGCATTCCACGGCGGGTTGTACCTTGTCTACAATTTGAGCGGCCACCTTCTGATCAAAGTCGCCAACACGAGTTCCCTAAACGGCGTGGTCAGCGGAATCTTCTTCCGAACGCTTGCCGGAGTCGCCCCGCCATCCGTTAGCATTACCAGCCCGACGGGATCGCCCACCATCTCCGGTCCCGTGAACATAACGGCGAACGCGGCTTCCGCACAAGGGATCGCCTCGGTGCAGTTCCAATTGGATGGCTCCAACCTGGGGCAGCCGGTCACCACTGCACCGTTCACACTCCAATGGGCGAGCCCGACTACCACCGACGGGACGCACACATTAAGGGCAATCGCTGCCGACCCGCTGGGTTTGAAGACGACCTCCTCGCCGGTTACGGTCACCGTTTCGAACGGCCCACCGCCAACGCCCAACATCGCTTTTGCCGGGCTCGACACCGCGACCTCGGGAAGCTGGGTAGGCACATACGGCCAGAATGGCTTCATTATTGCAAACGATATTACGAAACCGCCGTTCTATGCGACGGTGAATTTCAACGGAGCCACCACCTGGACGTGGCACGCGGCCGATCCGACAACCGACCTTCCCGGGCTCCAGAAGAGCCCGACCAGCTCGGAGCGGATTGGTGCGGCGTTCATGCAGCCATTCAATGGAAACAGCTCTTCGAACCCGCCTCTACTTATCGACGTCAACTTCGTAGACAACCAAACTCATCAGTTCTCCATGTATTTCGTGGACTGGCATCATCCAATCCGCACCCAGCTAATTGAGGCGTTGGATCCGAATTCGCTGGTAGTTCTGGATACCCGGACTATTTCCGCTTTCTATAACGGTATCTACCTAACTTGGAACGTGACCGGACGTATACGGTTTCGGATCACCGTGATAAGTTGGCCTGATTGGCCCTCGGCGACTGGCGCTCCGGACAGCGTCGTGGTCAGCGGGCTCTTTTTCAATGACGCACCAGTGACACCGCCGGTGCCGCCGCCGACGATTTCCATCACGGCTCCGACCACAAATCAATCGGTTTCGGGGATTTTCACGGTCACGGCGAATGCCCAGTCGCAGGCCGCCATAGGCTCGGTGCAGTTTCAAGCGGACGGAGCGAATCTGGGACCGCCCCAAACAGGTCCAGGCCCAACGTACTCATATCAGTGGAACACCGCAGGCCTCGGCAATGGCCCGCATATTCTGACGGCGGTCGCTACGGATAGCCCGTATCGCCAGAGGACCACGGCCGCACCAGTGACGTTTCTGCTTAGCAATCCGCTGCCGAGCACCTCGGCGACCTTCGTGGGTACCGATGACACCACCAAGGGCTCCTGGAAGGGGGTCTATGGACAGCAGGGGTATGTTATCGCGAGCGACTCGACGAGCTTGCCTTCCTATGCGTCGTTAACTTTCTCCGGCACTTCGCAACTGGTCTGGTCGCTGACAACGGATCCACGGGCACTGCTACAGGCGAATTCGACGACCAGCCGGATTGCGTCCGTGTTCTATGCATCGCCGGGCTTCTCTCTCGACCTGTACCTGAGCGATTCGCAGTCGCATCGATTAGCACTATATTTTCTTGACTGGGACGGAAGTGGACGCTCGCAGAGTGTAACGGTTCTCGACGCAAATACACTACAGGTACTGGATACACGCTCCGTCGCGAGTTTCCAGTCGGGGAGATACCTGGTCTGGAACATTACGGGTCACGTCCTGATCCAAGTGAGCAAGACGGCCGTTCCGAGCGCCGTCTTGAGTGGAGTATTTCTTGGTCAGTAGCACTATTGATATTGATGTGGTCGGTTTGACAATTCAATTGTGTAACTCTTGTGACGTGCGTTTGGTGCTTACGATCGTACCAGGACGGTACCAGCCTCCCAGTAGAGCGAAGTAGCCTTGACTTGGGCTGGTCTCGGCCCAATAATAAGTAGGATCAGCGTAAGAAAAAAAGGTCATGGAATTAGTTCACATGTGACTTTTCTGGCAGTCGCTTGCCCGATTTCGTTTCGTGGAATGGCAAGAAGCCGCAGACGTACAGATACTCACCGAGGGGAATGGAATGATGGCGCCGGGGCCCGGATCGAGCGTAGGAAGACAGTCTGACAGTCATCTCTGGTTCGCCCTTAAGACCAGGGTCGGAGATGAGCAGTCCGTGAATGACTTACTGTCGTTCAAGGGGTTCGAGGCGTTCCTGCCTCTTTATCAACTCCGCAAGAAATGGTCTGATCGCTATAAAACGGTCAACCTGCCCTACTTTCCCGGTTACGTTTTTTGCTCATTCGATCCGCGTTTTCGACTTCCGGTATTGACAACTCCCGGCGTGCAGTTCGTGGTGGGATACGGCAAGCAACTGGTATCAATTGAGGATCGAGAGATAGATGCTATCCGCAAGGTCGTTAGTTCAGGAGTACCGGCGACGACGTGCACTTTCCTGAGTGTAGGCGAGAAGGTCAGGATCACCGAAGGCTCCCTTTGCGGTGCGGAGGGACTATTGGTGCGGCTGAAGAGTTCCTGGAGAGTAGTGTTGTCGGTAACTCTGTTGCAGCGCTCGATTTACGTTGAAGTCGACCAATCGGCTGTCGAACTGATCGCCCAGCAGCCACTTCGTCAGTTGCGGGCGGCGGGTTGAGGGAACAGGGGAAGATGATGAGTTTCAATGGATTGACGCGGTGTATTGCAGCCATCTGTGTGCTCACAATTGCGCCGGGCGGCTCCGCTCAGGGGATCAAGCCTCTGAAACTTATCACCCTTGAGGGCGAGGGCGGATTCAATGACGTCAGGCTCGGAACTGCACATGATCTCGTAGTCGAAGTGAGGGACGACGCGAATCAACTCGTTGGCGACGCGAAGGTCGTATTCTCGGCGCCGTCCACCGGCGCGAGCGTGACCTTTGCGGATGGGAGCAAGACATACATTGCGACCACCGATGGACAAGGCAGAGCATCAGTGCGCGGGCTGAAGCCCACTCCCATAGAAGGGCGTTTTGCAATTCAGGTGACCGCGTCATCGGCCGGGCATGTGGGCAGGGGAACGATTAACCTAAGCAACAGCTTGGCTGGTGGTAAGGCGGTAGTAAAGACAAAAAGTGGCGGAAACGTGAAATGGGTGGCTTTAGCTATTGTCGCGGGCGGGCTGGCTGCCGGCTTAACCGTCGGACTGGGCGGCTCGAGTTCAACGGTGGTCGCGGCGCCGACTCCCACGTTCTTGACCATAGGCAGTGTGTCGGTCGGAGGTCCCCGCTGACACCTTGTCGTGGCGTCCTCCGCCAGGGATCAGCAGGGAGAAATCAAAATCAAATGAAGGGCTGCGGAAAGGTTGCCAGGGTATTGGTTATGTTGTTTGGGCTCGCTACCCTGGCCAAAGCGGAGATTGTGTTCTCGTACCGGAATGCTGCTGGGCAGCCTCCAACGTCGATTGCCAGTCTGGGACAAATCAGCACTGCGCCTACCCCAGTCGGTTCGAGCAGCACGATCACACTCATCGCTCAGAATGCGGGTGTAGGCACGGTGACGCTGATGACCGTCGCTATAGCGGGCAGCGGATTCAACGTTCCTGCGACGCAGCCGGTTGACATTCCACCGAACAGTTCTTTCGCGTTGTTAGTCGGATTCACACCGACGAGCGGCGCGCCGGTATCGGGGAGTGTGACCCTCGCCTTCAGGGATTCCGACTCCCGGGCAGTTTCATACACTTTCCTACTGAATGGAATCGGCCTTGCTCCATTGCTGGTGACCAGTTACATCCTGGCTCCGAATGGCAACCAGACTGTAGTCAAGAACAACGACACAATTACGTTTCCAGCGACTCTCGTCGGCTCACCAGCCAACGCCACCTTCGTCATCAGCAACCAGGGAAACGGTCCCGCGCAGATCGTTTCAATCACGCTGAGCGGCGCGGCGTTTCGTACGACAAACCTCGCCTTGCTGCCGGCAACCCTGACCCCGAGCGCGACCTTTACCTTTGGAATCAACTTTACTCCCGCTGCGAGAGGCGATGCTCCGGGAAGTCTGCAGATACAGTTTGCTGACAGTACCACCGTAAGTATCAGGCTCGACGGCCGGGGAATAGCGCCGCTGTTGAGCTACGAATACGTGACTGGGGCGGAAACCCGGCCGATCAGCCCGGGCGGAACCATTCAGATGGCCGACACCAACATAGGGTCGGTCGCAACGGTAAAGATCCAAGTGAGAAACAGTGGCGACGCGCCCACTACCACGAGCGTGATATCGGTTACCGGAACCTCGTTTGCGGTGAGCGACCTGCCGACTTTGCCGGAGGTTTTGTCGCCGGGCGGGTCTTACGCGTTCACGGTGTCGTTTTCGCCGAAGGCAGTCGGTCCCGCCACGGCTACGCTGTCAATCGATGCCGTCCGGATAACGATTGCCGGCACTGGTAGCGGAGCGCAATTCACATTCGCCAGCCAGGCGGGCTCCGGCCTGACTCCGGTTGCGGATGGTGGTACGGTGGTTTTCGCCAACACTCAGTTGGGGTTGAAGACCTCGGTCGTGATGGTGATAACCAATGCCGGAAACCTGTCGGGGGACGTGAACGGGATCAGCGTAACTGGCAACGGCTTTACGATTCCAACTTTGCCTGCGCTCCCAGCCGTGGTGAAAGCGGGTGATTCGTTGCAGTTTACCGTGGTGTTCGCTCCCAATGTCGTAGCTCCAGTCGCCGGCTTGCTGTCGATTAATAACACCAATATCGCGCTCCGCGGAATCGGCGACGCGCCGCCTGCGCTGAGTCCCGTCACTTTTGCTGGTCTCGCGGCGACAGTCCTGCCCTTACAGCAGCCTGCAGTCGGCTTGTCGCTGGATACGCCGTACCCGTATGACCTTAATGGCCAACTCACGCTGAGCGTTTCCTCGGACTCGTTCGTCATCGATCCCAGCGTGCAATTCGCGACCGGTGGCCGGACGGTAGCATTTCGAATTCCGGCGAACACCCGCACCGCCGTGTTCGGAAGCAATAACGCGCAGCAGGTTCAGTTTCAGACCGGTTCGATAGCGGGAACAATCACAGTAGCCGCGAGCTTTGCAATCGGCACGGCCGATGTCACTCCCGCCGTGCCTCCGAGCAGTGCCGTGATCGTGATGCCGGCTCCGCCGCAGATCACCAATCTGACCCTGGGGACCGTAAGTCCGAACACGTTGGAATTGTTAATGACGGGATACTCCACGAATCGATCCGTATCGCAATTGAATCTCCAGGTCACACCTGCCGGTACCGGCTCTCTTCAGACGACCGTCCTTACGGTGAACGTAACGGCCGCGTTTAGTAGCTGGTACCAAAGCGCATCCGGAATCGCATTTGGCAGCCAGTTCATGGCGTCAATTCCCATCATCGTTTCCGGCCCAATCAGTGCGGTTCGCTCGATTTCTGTGACGGCCCAGAATTCTGTGGGGACATCCAACACCGGCACCGTAACGGTGCAATAGAGCTGAGAATATGAAAGCGACACTACAAGTCGCGGTAACGGCGATCGCGGTTTTACTAGCGCCGTACTGTGTTGCGCCAGGGGCGCAACAGCATCGCGATCCGGGAACCCTTATCGGACCAGACGATACGATCACCCTTGTCGCGCTCAATCTCGACGAGATCAGCAAGCCGTTCCGAGTGGGCTCGTCTGGAGAGTTGAGCCTTCCCTTGGTGGGCCGGGTGATGGCGGCGGGCAAAACCGTAGAGGCCCTTGAAGCTGAGATTAGCGAGCGATTGAAGCAGTTTGTCCGGGAACCTCAGGTAACGGTGTACGTTTCGGAGTATCGCAGCCAGCCGGTTACGGTATCGGGCGCCGTCGCAAAGCCAGGGATTTTGCAGCTTCAGGGTTCGACCCCGCTGTATTCGATCATTGTCCAGGCGGGCGGGCCCAAGGATGCCGGCCCGACCGTGACGCTGACTCGAGACCAGCGGTATGGTCCGATTCCATTTCCAGAAGCCTCGACGACCGCGGATGGGAATTACAGCGTAGCAGAGTTGGCGTTGGATGAGGCGATTCGAGGCGACAGTGAGGCGGGCACGCTGTTGTTGAAGCCGAACGACCTGGTGACAGTTTCACCGCAAAGGCCCCCAAGGCTTGTGTATATCACGGGAGAAGTGAACAAGCCGGGAGCAATCGAGCTCGTTCACCGTTCGGAAGTCTCGATGACCCAGCTTCTATCCATGGCGGGCGGGTTCAGCCGCATTGCGCGTCCCAGCAAAACCGTGATCCGACACATCGGCGAGTCCGGGGCTGAAACCGCCTTTCAACTGATTGACCTCAAGAAGGTCTTGGATGGCAAAGCCAAAGACTTGTTTTTAACCGACGGAGATATTGTGGTGGTGCCCTCAAATCAGCTTGCCAGTTATTTCTCTGCGATGTCCTCAGTCGCGATTAGCTCGAGCGCAATGATCCTCGGACGATTGTAGGAAGGCATAGAAGGTTCACTCATGGCTGGTCATTTTCACTCACCCGATGGTTCCCGTAGAGAGATTGGTCCGGGGACTGGTCTTCCAGGTCAAAGGGTGGTGTACATCGAGCCCTCTCATGCCCCGGCGGGCGCTGAGGCTCACTCCAACGGCCTGATTGAGTACCTGCAGCTGCTGCGTTCCAGCAAACTGCTGTCGGCGATGTGCATTGCCGCAGGTCTTTTGATCGCCGCTGCTGTCACCTATCTCCAGACACCGGTCTACGAAGCCAAGAGTTATCTGGAGTTTCAAAGTATCAAGACCAGCGACGAGGCGCTTGGCATCAAGGATTCCGGCCTGGATCTTTCGCCCGAAAGCTACTTGCAGACGCAGATCAAGGTTCTGCAAAGCCGCTCACTCGCAAAGCGGGTTCATGATCGTCTGATGAAAGATCACCCGAACGTTCGGTACATACCGCGTAACAGACTGGCTCAATTGGCAAGACCGCTTGGTTTGTTCGCCGGCAGTCGCGCTAAGGCCGCAACCCCGCCTGTGGAGGCGCACGCGAAGGTGGTTGATGGCAGCCGAGTAATCGAGATTGTTTGCGACTCACCCGACCCGCAATTTGCCATGTTATTTGCCAACACGATGGCAAACGAATACATCGACTACAATATCGAGGCACTTTGGGACTCGGCCAAGCGCACAGAGACCTGGCTCACCAAGCAACTGAGCCAGATCAAGGAAGACCTGGAGCGTTCTGAGGCGGAGCTTCAGGCCTACAGCCAGCAGTTCGGGCTGTACTACAGCGGAGCGCAGACAGTCGACGACGAGAAGTTGAAACAGGTGCAAACGGAACTCTCCGGCGCGCAAGCCGATCGTATTGCGAAGCAGGCAGCGTTTGAGATGTCAACTTCAACATCAGCGGACGCCATTCCCCAGGTGCTCGACAATGGGCGTCTCAGCGAGCAGCAGAGGAAGATTGCCGATCTGCGATTGGAACTCGCGGACCTTAGCTCGATTTATACACCGCAGTACAGCAAGGTCGTGCGCATCCAGGCTCAACTGACCGAGCTTGAAGCCACGTACCGGCGCGAGAAGCAGAATATCCTGTCCCGGATCGACAGTGAATACCAGGGCGCCGTACGTCGAGAGCGCCTGCTCACGACGGTGTATGCCGACCAATTGGCGAAACTCTCACAGACCAACCGAACGGAGATCTACTACGGCATTCTGAAGCGGGAAGTCGATAGTGAGAGCCGGCTGTACGATCAGTTGTTGCAGAAGACGAAGGCGATCGGAGTTAGTTCCGCGTCGCAGACGAACAATCTTCGAGTGCTCGATCCAGCGGAAGCGCCGACGAAGCCGACGAAGCCCGATCCGGTCCACAACATTCTGATCGGCGCTATTTGCGGGCTGGCCATGGCGGTCGGACTCGTGATTGGACGGGAGTTTATCGACCGCAGTCTGCGGGCGCCCGGTGAGTCTGAGTTCCATCTAAGGGTGCCAGAGCTGGGCGTGATTCCTGAGTACCAAGGCGTCTCCCACCTGAAGGAGATCAACGCCGCACCCTCCACAACTCCCGAGGCAACAGGAAGTCCCTCGTTGGAACTGATGACGTGGCAAGACCGGCCTTCGGCGGTCGCCGAGTCGTACCGCAGCGCGCTGGCATCCATCATGGCCAGCGGAAATGGCTCAGCCCAAGGTCGAGTCTTGATGGTGACCAGCGGTTCGCGAAGAGAGGGAAAGAGTTCATCGGTTAGCAACCTTGGCCTTGCCTTGGCCGAGATCAACCAGAGGGTGCTGCTGATTGATGCCGACATGCGCAAGCCGCATCTGCACGAGATCTTCGATGTGCCCAACAGTTGGGGACTGAGCGACCTACTGCGTGAACGATCGCCGCTGGAAACGTGTCCACTTGCCGCCTTGGCGCGGAAGACGGAAATCGCGGATCTCTACATTCTTCCGAGCGGCCCTGGGACGCTCAGCATTTCGAACCTCCTCTATTCGAACCGCATGTCGAGCCTCATTCAGAGATTGCGGAAGGAATTCGACGTGGTTATCATTGATACGCCGCCCATGCTGCATATCTCGGACGCTCGCATCCTGGGGCGTCTTGCCGATGGCGCAATCCTTATTCTGAGAGCGAGTCGAACCACTCGTGAGGCCGCGCGAACCGTTAAGCAACGACTGGTGGACGACGGGATCCCCGTGATCGGAACGATCCTGAATGGATGGGACCTGAAAGCCAAGACCAGGTACGGTCCTACAGGGTACTACTGACGAATACGTTGAAGTAGCGTGGAAACGAAACCATGAGTATTCTCAGGGAAGCCTCGGGCGCGGAACCGGGATGCGTTTTGAGTACGGGAGGCACGACGGTGGAGTCGTTCCCGCGGCTCTGCTTCGACCGTGGAGTGGCGGTCTTGGCGCTACTGCTTTGGCTTCCTGTCTCGGCCGCGATTGGAATCGCGATTTGGTTGGAGGATGGCCGCCCGATTCTGTTCCGGCAAACGCGGATTGGACGGGGAGGGCGCCCTTTCAGGCTGGTGAAATTTCGGTCCATGTACAACCATCGCGGCGGACCGGACGTGACGTCAAGCGGAGACCGGCGGATAACTCGGATCGGCCGTTTTCTTCGGAGATACAAGTTGGATGAAGTTCCGCAGCTCTGGAACGTTCTGGTTGGCGACATGAATCTGGTGGGCCCGAGACCTGAAGTTCCGGCATACGTCGAGATGAGTAATGCTTTGTGGAAAGCAATACTCCGTGTCAGACCTGGGCTAACGGATCTGGCGACGCTGCTCTATCGCGATGAGGAACTCATACTGGCCGGATACGCCGACCCGGAACGTGCATATCGCGAAGCAATCCTCCCCGCGAAGCTCGGACTGAATTTGGAATACCTGGCGAAGCGTTCATTCGCGCGGGATTTGAGATTACTGGCTCTAACAGTGGTATACAGCCTCTTACCCGGAATGTTTAATCCGAGCAGAGCCAGAAGACTGATTCTCTTCGAGGACTAGATGACAAGGCCAATTCCATTTCACGTACCCTCCATCGGCGAGGAGGAGATCAACGAGGTAGTAGCGGTGCTTCGCTCCGGCTGGCTCACGACAGGGCCGCGAACAGCCACCTTCGAAGCGGAGTTCCGGGAATACCTCGGGTGCCGAAGCGCTCTGGCTGTGAATTCGGCAACTGCCGGATTGCATCTAGCTCTGGCTGCTTCAGGCATCGGTCCCGGCGATGAGGTGATTACGACTCCGATGACCTTCTGCGCCACGGTGAACGTCATACTTCACGTAGGCGCCGAACCGGTGCTGGCGGACGTCCTGCCGGATGGAAATATCGATCCGGCGTCGGTTGCAGCGCGAATCAGCAGCCGTACGAAAGCCATCATACCGGTTCACCTGGCGGGCAAACCGTGTGACATGGACGCGCTATGGGCGCTGGCTCGCCGGCATGGCCTGAAAGTCATCGAAGACGCCGCCCACGCCACGGAGGCGCACTACCACGGTCTCCCGCTAGGGT
This sequence comes from Candidatus Solibacter sp., assembly GCA_039934035.1. Classification (GTDB taxonomy): domain Bacteria; phylum Acidobacteriota; class Terriglobia; order Bryobacterales; family Bryobacteraceae; genus Solibacter. The sequence goes on from JBDTMZ010000033.1 coordinate 59,383, forward strand.
CGGCGGCCGCTCCGCACCAGAGCGATGCCGTGGCGTTCAGCTTTTATGCAACCAAGAATATAACCACTGGCGAGGGTGGCATGGTCGTGACCAACGACATGGCACTGGCCGAGCGGATGCGTTGCCTGTGTCTGCATGGGATTTCAAAGGACGCTTGGAACCGCTACGGGCGCAAAGGAAAGTGGCAATACCAGGTCTTGGAAAACGGTTTCAAGTACAACCTCAGCGACATTCAGTCCGGGATCGGCATTCACCAGCTACGGAAAATTGAGAAGCTGGCGCGAAAGCGCAGGAGGCTGGTGACAGCGTACAACGCAGAGTTTGCGGGTGTCGATGAGATCGAGACGCCTCCGCCAAGCGCCGACGGTCGTCATGCCTGGCACCTTTATGCAATCCGGCTCAATCTCGAGGCGCTGACCATCGATCGCGACGAGTTTATGGAGAAGTTACAGCAGTGCGGCATCGGTGCCAGCGTTCACTTTATTCCGATCCCGTTGCATCCTTACTTCAAGAAGTATGCCGGCCTGCCTCGAAACCAATGCCCCAAGGCTATGGATCTGTATTTGAGGTCTATATCGCTTCCCTTGTATCCCGACTTGACCTTGAGGCAAGTGAAGCGTGTCGCGACGACAGTAAAGAACATCGTGGCCGCGAACCGGGCGGCGCGGAACGTCGCCGCGGCCTCGGCTTAGGCGCCACTTGAGTCTTGTCGGACTCCACCTACACAGCATCGCACTTCTAAACCTATGACCGATGCCAGCGATTACCTTCGCAGAGCACTCTTCCCGGTAGCAGTTGCCGCTATCGTTGTCACGTCGCTTGTGGCTGCGTTTCTGCTGCGTTTTGAGTTTGCCATCCCACCGGTGGAACTGGCACGATTGTCCACCGGTATCTGGGTTGCCCTCATAGCTAAAATGACGGTGTTCCGGCTGGCACGATGCGACCGGGGGGGATGGAGGCACACGGGAATCGCCGACATCTACATGTTGTTGGTTTCCAATCTTGTGAGCTCCTTTGTGTTCACGTTGGCGATGCTGGTGATCTACCGTCAGGCATTCCCCAGGTCAGTGTACGTTATCGATCTGCTCGTGTGTTTCCTTGGGACGGCCGGATCTCGGATAACCGTCCGCCTTTATCACGAGAGCCTGCGGGCGGCGAGGATCGCCGTGGAACGTAACGTCCTGGTTTACGGCGCCGGCGCCGCGGGCATGGCCCTGCTTCGGGAAATCCGCTCGAACCCCAGTTTAGGATGGCACGTGCTCGGGCTGGTGGATGACGACCCGATCAAACTCGGCCAAACGCTGATGGGAGTACCGGTGATCGGGCGCGGACGACAACTCGCGGCCATCGTCGAGCGCTACCGGATGAAGGGGGTGGCCGTAGATGAGATCGTTGTAGCCATGCCCTCCGCGCCGGGACGGAAGATACAGGAAGCGCTGGCCAATTGCAAGGCCGCGGGAGTTCAGTGCAAGAAGATTCCGAGCGTAGCTGCGCTATTGACCGGCAAAGTCCTGCTTTCTCAAATTCAGGCGGTGTCGCTCGAAGACCTGCTGGGGCGGCCGCCCGTTCGAATGGACGAGGAACTCGTGCGCCGGGCGGTCGAGGGTCGAGTGGTTATGGTGACAGGCGGCGGCGGCTCTATCGGCTCCGAGCTGTGCCGTCAATTGGCCTCCTTCCAGCCCCGGAAACTCGTGATCTTTGAGCGGTCTGAAAGCGACCTCTTCCGGATTCACCTGGAGATCTCGAACAAGTTCCCCCAGGACACCATTATTCCTGTCATTGGCGATATTCGGGAGTGCTCCAGCGTGGAGCATGCCATTCGCCACCACCAGGTAAACTCGATATTCCATGCCGCAGCCTACAAGCACGTGCCAGTGATGGAATCGCATGTCCTGGAGGCGGTCAAGAACAACATCCTTGGGACGTGGACGCTGGTGGGTGCGGCGATCCGCGGCGGGGTCGACAGCTTTCTGATGATTTCTTCGGATAAGGCGGTAAATCCGACGAACATCATGGGACTGACAAAGCGCGTCGCGGAGTTGATCGTCTCGGCGATGCAGAATCCGGACGAGAGTTCGGCGGTTAGGTTTGTCTCCGTTCGATTCGGTAATGTGTTGGGCAGCAATGGCAGCGTGGTGCCGATTTTTCGCCAGCAGATCGCTGCCGGCGGACCCGTGACGGTCACCCATCCGGAGATGCAGCGTTACTTCATGACGATCTCAGAGGCTGTTCAGCTGGTCCTGCAGGCATCTACCATGGGCAAGGGCTCCGAGATATTCGTTCTGGACATGGGCCAGAGTGTTCGTATCGTTGACCTCGCGAGAGACATGATACGACTCTCCGGGCACGACCCCGACGTAGACATCGAGATTCGATTTACCGGTTGCCGGCCTGGTGAAAAGCTGTTTGAGGAATTGGTGCTCGATTCCGAGGACACGCTGGACACGTACCACGAAAAGATCAAGATCTTTCGTGGGCCACTTGAGACCCGCAGTGATATGGAGTCGTGGCTGGCGGAGTTGGAAGTCCTGGTGTCCCGTGAAGACGAGCGCGCGGTCGTTAGCCATCTGAAGAGACTCGTTCCTGAATACCAGCCAATGGGAGTCTGGCGAGAAGTGGACGAGCCGATGAAAGCGCAGGCTGCCGAGGCTTCCTGATCCATTAAAAGCAAATCCCAGCAAGGAGAACCAGTTTTGGCCACGCCGTCCCAAGAAGTCGCCAGTCAACAAAATCAGACCGCCAACCCCGAAGTACCGAGGGCTGCGAAGGTGCGTGCGGCTGATCGCGCGTTGTACATTCGCCCAAGCACCGGTTGGGTGTCGCTTAAACTTCATGAACTTTGGGAATACCGGGAGCTCCTCTACTTCCTGATCTGGCGCGATCTCAAGGTGCGCTACCGGCAGACCGCGCTGGGTGCGGCCTGGGCGGTAATGCAACCGCTGTTCACCATGCTGATTTTCAGTCTGTTTTTCGGCAGACTCGCCAAGATTCCTTCTGACGGTATCCCCTATCCTGTATTCAGCTACGCGGCACTGGTGCCCTGGACCTTCTTCGCTCACGGACTGACGCAAGGCTCGGACAGCCTCGTGGGCAGCGCCAATCTGATCCGGAAAGTATACTTCCCCCGGCTGCTGATCCCAGCCGGGACGGTAATTGCGGGCGTCGTGGATCTCTCGGTAGCCTTCGTGATGCTTGTGGCGATGATCCTGTTTTATGGGATCCGGCCTCCGCATCCGTTCATGGTGATCCCGCTGGTCTTGCTCGCCCTGGCGACCTCGATGGGTGTAGGCTTATGGCTCAGCGCATTCAACGTGAAGTTCCGCGATGTCAAATACGCACTGCCTTTCCTTACACAGGCGTGGATGTTCGCCACGCCGATCGCCTACCCGAGTAGCCTGCTCAAGGAGCCGTGGCGGACGATTTACGGGCTGAACCCGATGGCTGGCGTAGTCGAAGGATTCCGCTGGGCATTGTTGGGTACCAAGACGGCCCCGGGACCGATGGTGGTTGTCTCCGCCGCGGTAACGCTGATCATTCTATTCGGCGGCGCCTACTATTTCCGGCGCATGGAAAAGACTTTCGCGGACACGGTATGAGCAAGGATTTCCGCAGCGGATCGAGCTGCATGATCATCGGCGAGATCGCGCAGGCGCACGACGGAAGTCTGGGGGCGGCGCACGCATACATCGACACAGCCGCGAAGGCGGGTGCCGACGCAATCAAGTTCCAGACCCACATCGCCGCGGCGGAGAGCACGCCGTCGGAGCCATGGCGGGTGAAGTTCAGCCCGCAGGACGAGACGCGATTCGATTACTGGGTCCGGACGGGTTTTACCGAAGAGCAATGGGCCGGGTTGCGGCGGCATGCGGACGAGCGCGGGCTTCTCTTCCTCAGTTCGCCGTTTTCTATGGAGGCTGCGGAATTGCTTCGCCGGGTCGGCGTGGCGGCGTGGAAAGTGGCTTCCGGTGAAGTGACTAACGCGCCTCTGTTGGACTACATGACGTCGACCGGTCTCCCGGTTCTGTTGTCCAGCGGGATGAGCCCAACGAGTGAAGTGGATGCGGCCGTCGCCCGGTTTCAGGCGCACAACGTGCCACTCACGGTGATGCAGTGCACGTCGGCATATCCATGTCCTCCGGAGAAAGTCGGTCTCAATTTGCTGCAGGTCTTCCGGGAGCGGTATGGTTGCAAGGTTGGATTGTCGGACCACTCGGGCACCATTTACGCTGGGTTGGCTGCCGCAGCTTTGGGCGCCGACGTAGTGGAGGTCCACCTCACGTTCAGCCGCGAGTGTTTTGGACCGGATGTCCCGGCTTCCCTGACTCCGGCCGAGTTGACTAGCCTGGTCGAGGGCGTGCGCTTCATCGAACGAATGGCGGCCAGCCCGGTGGAGAAGGATGAGTTTGCCGCGCAAGTCCAACCCCTCCGTTCGATTTTTATGAAGAGTGTGGTCGCCCGTGTTCCGCTCTCGGCTGGCGTTGTTCTGAAGGCATCGGATTTGGCCGCGAAGAAGCCTGGGGTCGGAATTCCCGGTGAACGCCTTCAGGAACTCGTCGGACGGCGGCTCACGCGGTCGGTCGAAGCGGATCAAGTGTTGATGGAGTCGGACCTGGTAGAACCAGGAGTCTCGGCGGTTGCATCGTGACCACCGCGCCGACGATGGATCTGGCGGGCGTCGAGGTTGGCGCCACGGCAAATCTGACCAAGAAAATAACCGATGAAGACATCCAGTCCTTCGCCCGATTGTCCGGAGACTACAATCCTCTTCACGTCGATCGTGTGTTCGCCGCAAAAACGAGCTTCCAGCGGCCTGTAGCTCATGGAATGTTATTGGCCAGTTACGTGTCGACCATGATTGGCATGCAGCTGCCGGGTCCGGGCGCGCTGTGGATGAAGCAATCGTTTCAGTGGTCAAATCCCGTCTTTGCGGGCGATACCGTTGAGTTGCGATTAAAGGTAACTCACAAATCAGTGGGCACTAATATTGTGACCCTTGAGGTGGAAGCTGTGAACCAGGACGGAAAAGTAGTTATGAATGGCGAGGGGGCCGTAAAATTACTGGAGCGCCGCGAGCAACGCCAGGAACAGGCGCTCAGCGAGCGGGTTGTCCTGGTCACGGGAGGCGGAAGAGGCATCGGAGCGGCCGTGGCGAAAGTACTGGCTCGTTTGGGCGCCACCATCGTGGTCAACTATCGCCGCGATGCGGCGAGCGCCGTCGCTCTGGTCGACGAACTACGGGCGGGCGGCGGGCGGGCGATCGCCGCGCAAGCAGACGTGATGGATGTAGCCGGCATCCGAGGCGTACTCGATCTCGCGCAATCGGAGTTTCACCGGCAGGTGGATGTGCTGGTCAACAACGCGTCGCTACCATTTGTGCCTCGCAAGTTCCTGGAACTGGGCTGGCAGGACGTGCAGGATCTGCTGGACGTTCAGGTTCGTGGAGCGTTCAACGCTTGCCAGGCCGTGCTTCCGTCGATGATCGAGCGACGGTCCGGTTGCATCGTGAATATCGGATCGGTGCTGACGCGGGATGTTCCGCCGGAGCAGTGGTCGGCGTTCGTTATGTCCAAGTCCGCGCTATTAGGGCTCACGCGGTCATTGGCGGCAGAGTTTGGCCCACAGGGAATCCGAGTCAACATGGTGTCGCCCGGAACCACGGAAACCGAATCCACGAGCGTGATCCCGGAGCGGTTGCGGAAGGTTCAGGCCATGCAGACCCCGCTGCGACGCCTTGCGAGACCGCAGGATATCGCTCAGGCTGTGGCTTTTCTCTGTTCGCCCGAGAGCGGGTTTGTCACGGGCATCGATCTCCCGGTGTGCGGCGGGATGACCCTCTAACATGAACCAGAATTCGCGACTTGAGATCCGAGCCGGCGTCGAAAGATACCTTGCGGCCGGCGAATGGACGGCGGCGCGGGCGGAGTTGCATCAGTTATGGAACTCCGAGCGCAATTTGGCGACCGCCTCTTTCGTAAACGCCAGTTTCGAGCGGATGCGCACGCACTTGAATCTGACGCCATGCCGGCTCGCCATTCTAAGGTCGTTTGTGGTGGAACCGGTGATCGCCTTCCTGCGCGCCGGAGCTTTTCTGGGCGGAATCGATGTCAATGTTCAGGTAACCGATTTCGGCAACTATGCTCAGCAGATTTTGGACAATGCGAGTACCCTATATTCGTTCCGGCCAGACGTGGCGATTCTGGCGGTGCAGACCCGTGATCTTGCGCCGTGGCTGTGGGAGGGATACACCCACCAACAGGCTCCAGAGAATCGAACTGCAATCGCCGAGTTGACCGACACCATGGCGGAATGGATCCGCATATTCCGGGAACGCAGCAGCGCCAGCCTGATCGTGCACAATTTCGAAACTCCGGCGCACTCAGCTTTGGGAATCCTCGACGCGCAGCACGGCGATGGAGAGACGGGGACGGTTCTAAGAATCAATCAGGCCATTCAGAGGGCGGCATCGCAATACTCCGGAGTATACATTCTCAACTACGACGGTCTGGTTAGCCGCCATGGGCGGGAGCACTGGTTCGATCAGCAAAAATGGCTGACCATGCGCATGCCGATAGCGGCGAACTGCGTGGCTGCAATGGCGGAGGAGTGGCTTCGATTCCTCCATCCTCTGAGCGGGCGAATCGGCAAAGTACTGGTGACGGACCTGGATAACACGTTGTGGGGCGGCGTGGTGGGAGATGCTGGTATTGAGGGAATTCAGGTGGGCAGTGAATATCAGGGTGCGCCTTACCGGGCGATGCAGCGCGCACTCCTTGATCTGCGCAGCCGGGGTGTTCTGCTCGCGATCGCAAGCAAAAATGACCACGAGATCGCAATCGATGCCGTGCGCCGCCACCCGGGCATGCTGCTGCGACCGGAGGACTTTTCTTCGATTCAGATCGGTTGGGGCACGAAGGCGGAGAGCCTACGCAGAATTGCCGAGGAACTCAATGTCGGGCTCAACAGTCTGGTTTTCGTTGACGACAATCCGGTGGAACGGCAAAGCATCCTGATGGAGCTGCCGGAGGTGACCGTCATCGAGGTGAAGGGCGGAACAGCCGCTTGCGCGCGGTCGGTTCGCGAATGCCCAATGTTTGAGCGCCTCTCTTTGTCCGCGGAGGACCGGAGCCGAAGTGAATATTACGCCGACCAGCGACAGCGCGAGACCTTGAGAGGCGCGGTCTCATCCCTCGAAGATTTCTATAACTCACTGGGCCAGAAGGTGACGATCGAGCGTGTGACCAAGGAGAACCTGAAGAGGGCCGCACAGCTGATCCAGAAGACGAACCAGTTCAACATGACCACGCACCGCCACAGCGAAGCGCGCATCTCCGAATTTATCGCCGATGCGAACTACGATGTCCTCACAGCCAGTGTGCGCGATCGATTCGGAGACAACGGGATTGTCGGCGTCTGTATTGCCCGGCGGTGTGGCGAAGCCTGCGAGATCGACACCTTATTGCTAAGTTGCCGAGTCATCGGACGGACCGTGGAGACGGCGATTCTGTCGTACCTGGTGGCGGAGAATCGCGGGCGGGGCCTTGTTGTTCTCGAAGGGCGTTTTCTTCCGACGGCGAAGAATCGCGTCTCGGAGAGTTTCTTTCCGAACCATGGGTTCGATCTGAAAGAACGGACTGAGTCGGGCAGTATTTGGTCGCTTGACTTAAGGACCGCGACAGTGAAGTGTCCCGAGTGGATCGAATTGAGCTGCCCGAAGCCGACTCTGGTGGAAATGAGCGCCCGTGCTTGATCGTACCCGCAGTATCGTCTCCGACGTTTTCAGCGTGCCCATAGACCAGATCGTGCCGGAGTCCTCTCCGGATACCATCGAAAGCTGGGACTCGCTGAAACACCTTGAGATGGTCCTGGCTCTGGAGCAGGAATTCGGGGTCCAGTTCAGCCCTGAGGAGATTGAGCAGCTTCTATCGGTAGAACTGATGGTCGCACTTTTGGCTGAAAAACTTCAGGCTGGAGAGCCTAGCAATGGCAGTCACCTTCCGTTACGCGAATCTTGACGAGTACCCTCGGATCGCCGGCTTTTTGAACGACTATTGGGCGAATAATCATGTCTACGTGCGAGACAAACCGCTCTTTGACTGGACGTTTCACAAACCAGGTCTTTGGGACGAACCCGGCTACAGTTTCGCGCTCGCCGAGGACGAGGGCGACCTGGTCGGCATTCTGGGCGGAATACCGTTCGCATTCAACTCTTTTGGCAAAGCGTCGCGAGGAGTGTGGATCGCCAACTATGTCGTCCGCCCCGACCATCGTCGCGGCTCGGCTGCCCTCCAACTCCTCAGTATGTTCCGGCGCCCTTCCATGCACGCCGTTGTCGCGTATGGCATCAATCCCGCCACATCCACGATCTATCGCGTGCTGCGCGGTGAGGTTCTACCCTACATTCCCCGGCACGTCGGCGTGTTCCCGGGCGCGGCGGAGAGAGCGGTGAATTTGATGCGCATCGCCAACCCGGACTGGACTTTGGAAAAGGCGCAAGCGGTAGCCGCTCCGCTCTGCCTTGCTGCTCTGCCCGAGGCGCCGGCGCAAGTGGGCGACGCGATCCCTGCGCAGTGGGACGAGGTGGATTGGCCGGCCTTCGCAGCCGAGACGATCGGGGCGTCCCGCAACCTTGAGTTCCTCAATTGGCGATATCGCGACCATCCGCGGTTCAAATATCAGATCGTGACTGTCCGGGAAGGAGAGCGCACGGGGCTTTTGATTTGGAGGTTGGAAACGATCCGGCGGGACACGCCGAACGGCCGCGAGGATGTAGAGAAGGTGGGCCGGATCCTGGAACTGATGCCGGTATCACGGGATAACGCGCGCGGATTGCTCGGTGCCGCTCTCCGGCAGATCTGCGTCGCCGGAGCTTTCGGGGTGGACTTCTATGGTTTTCACGGAGGCGTCAACGCAAGCCTCGAAGAAGCCGGACTGGTCGATACCCGAAATGTTCAGGACGGAGCCGGCATCCCTTCGCGCTTTCAGCCGCTGGACGGCAAAGGCGGAGGCATCCTGAGCGCCATGTTTCTTCAGGAGGCCACGCGCGGGTTTGAAGACGCCAATTGCGCGTGGTACTGGACCAAGGCGGACTCGGACCAGGAACGGCCAAATTGATGCTTAACGTGATCATGTACCACTACGTCCGCGATCTTCCGCGGTCCAGGTTTCCCCGAATCAAGGGAATGTTACTGGATGACTTTCGCGAGCAGGTGGAGGTACTTTCGGAATGCTATGAGATGGCGTCCCTCGAGGCATGCCTGGCATACTTGAAGGGGGAATATGCTCCGAAGCGGGAACTGTGCTTGCTTACGTTCGACGATGGCTTGAGGGAGCACTTTGCCGAGGTGACTCCCGTCCTGCAAGAGCGGGGCATTCAGGGCATCTTTCACGTAATCACTGGTTGCTCCGGGGAGGGGGCGGTCGCCCCCGTGCACATGAATCATTTCCTCATGGCGTCCATGGAGTTTCAGGATTACCGCAGCCAGTTCCTGAGCAGAATGGCGGATTACGATCCGGCAATAGCCCAGGTTCCGAGCAATCCCGATTTGGTGAAGAAGACCTATCCGTGGGATCCGCCGGACGTAGGCGCATTCAAATACCTCTTCAATTTTGACTTCAATGCGGACGCGCGCGACGCCATCGTCCGTCAAATGTTCCGGGAGGTCATCGGGCCGGAGCGCGAGTTCTCCAAGGAACTCTACTTCAATTGGGAAGAAGCGCGGCAGATGCAGCGGGTCGGAATGGTGATTGGCGGGCACACCCACGAGCACCGGCCGCTAGCCGCTCTCTCGGGAGCGGAACTTCAGCGGGACCTGAGGACTTGCGATTCGTTGCTTCGCTCTAACCTCCTTCCTCAAGCGGTGTGGCCGTTCTGTTATCCGTACGGTAAGAGCGACTCCTTCCCCCCGGCGTCGATCGAAATGTTGAAGAAGTTGGGCTTTCAATGTGGCTTCACCACCGAGAGTGGGGGAATGAAACCCGGAGCGGATGTATTTACCATTCGGCGATTCGATTGCAAAAAGGCTCCGGTTACAACCGGCAGCAAGGCGGCGAGTTCAGGAGGTGCGGCATGAGTGAGATCCAAAAGCGGAAGGTCTGTGTGGTGCTGGTGGATCGCGCCAATTTCGGGCGGCTTAAACCGGTGATGACGGCGATTGACGAACATCCAGCGCTACAACTTCAATGCATCGCCGCGGGCACGATGGTTTTGGAGCGCTTTGGCCGGCCCGTGGAACTGGTCCGCGCCGCCGGTCTACCGGTGGATGGAGAGATCTATACAGAGTTAGAGGGGTCCACGCCGAGTTCCATGGCGAAATCCGTCGGGTTTGCGACAGTAGAATTTGCCAGCGAATACCAGCGTTTGCGGCCCGATCTCGTGCTGCTCATTGGCGACCGGTATGAGGCGCTTGCAGCGGCGATCAGCGCGGCGTACATGAACCTCTGCATCGTGCACGTTCAAGGCGGCGAAGTCTCGGGGTCGATTGACGAGAGCGCGCGACACGCAATTAGTAAGTTCGCTCAGTTCCATTTTCCGGCGACTAAGCGCTCGCGCGAGTATTTAGTCAGGATGGGCGAAGCTCCGGAGACAGTGCTCGGTATCGGCTGCCCCAGCAGCGACCTGGCACGCACGCTGGACCGAACGCTGACGGACGACGTCATTCTCAGTTCGGGCAGCGGCGCTACCATCGATCCGAATAGCCCATTCAATTTGGTAATCTTCCATCCGATAACGACGGCTTATGGCAGTGAGCAGGAACAGATGTGGCAGTTGCTGCAGGCGCTGGACCGCTTCCAGGCGCCAACTGTGCTGCTTTGGCCGAATATCGATGCGGGCGCCGACCATATCAGTAAGACCATAAGGGTCTTCCGAGACCGGACAGCACCGAACTGGCTTCGCACTCTGACCAACGTGACGCCCGAGAACTATCTGAAAATCCTAGCGCGAACAAGTTGCGCGATCGGTAATTCGAGTAGTTTTGTTCGGGACGCGGGTTACTTCGGAACCCCTGTGGTGCTGGTTGGGGCGCGCCAGACCGGGAGGGAAACCGACTCTCATGTTACGGCTGTGAACCCGGTAGAAGAAGAGATCGCGCAGGCGATCGAGTTCCAGTTGCGACAGGGGCGGTATCCGCCGAGTACTCTCTATGGGGACGGCCACGTGGCGCAACGAATCGCCGATGCTCTGGCCAAACTGACCCCATACACGCAGAAGAGCCTACACTATATTAACGATATCGCCGCGACTGGGCGGGGGAATGGCAATGCGAGTACTTGGCATCGTAACGGCGCGGGGGGGCTCCAAGGGGATACCTCGCAAGAACATCATGAATCTGAACGGAAAGCCGTTGCTGGCTTACACGGCTGAGGTCGCGCTTGCATCCCGATTGGACCGGGTGGTCCTGTCCACGGACGACGAGGAAATCGCGTCCATCGGGCGGGCCTGCGGCCTCGAAGTGCCGTTCCCGCGGCCTCCGGAATTGGCGTTGGACACGACACCAACAATTCCGGTGCTCCAGGACGTTGTGCGCAAACTGGAGGCGTCGGGCGAGCGCGCCGACGCGATCTTTCTCCTGCAGCCCACGAACCCCCTCCGAACCATCGGCGACATTAATGGAGCAATCGACCTGTTGGAACGGAGCGGGGCCGATTCGGTTATTGCATTCTCGGATGTGGGGGAGCGGCATCCGGCGCGAATGAAGATCATCGACGGGGAAGGCAGGGTTACCGATCCGCCGTTTGCGGAACCGTTCGAGGGTCAGCCGCGCCAGCAACTCCAGAAGTTCTACCTTCGGGACGGATCCGTGTACCTTACGCGGCGTGATGTCCTAATGCTCCAGAATTCCCTAAAAGGCTCGGACTGCCGGGCCTGGGTCATCCCGGAAGAGCGATCTCGTAATATTGACAGTCCCTTTGATGCGTTCGTGGTTGAGCAGTTATTGAGGTTCCCGAGTGCCCGGGCAGCAAATTCTGATCGTTGAGTCGACCGATTTTCCACGGGACGCCGTGACGCTGCTGCAGGGAGCCGGCTCGGTCACGCTTGCCGACCTGGATCGGGAAGGCTTGTGTGCCAGCATTTCCAGCGCAGACGTGCTGTGGGTCCGGCTTCGCCACCGAATCGATGAAAGACTCATCGAACGTGGATCCCGCCTTCGGGTTGTTGTCAGTCCGACCACGGGGCTTGATCACATCGATACGGAAGCACTCGCGCGGCGAGGTATCGAGTTGCTTTCACTGCGCGGCGAGACGGAGTTTCTGCGCGACGTCCGGGCAACAGCCGAGCACACCATCGGCTTGATGTTGGGCCTGCTGAGGCACATTCCACAGGCCTCCCGAGATGTTCTGTCGGGTGGATGGCGGCGCGATGCCTTCAAGGGGCGGGAATTGTTCGGCAAGACGGTGGGGATCGTAGGATACGGCCGGCTGGGGCGCATCGTCGCACAGTACCTGCGCGCCTTCTCGGTGCGTGTTCTGGTTGCCGATCCAAAGTCTGAACCGGGCCCGATCGACGACGGCATTACGAGCGTCGGACTCGGATACCTTCTGGCTGAATCGGATGTCGTTTCTCTGCACGTCGATCTGCGCGCGGATACCCGGAGATTTTTCACCGCTCTGCATTTCGGGCAGATGAAGGCGGGGAGTTGCTTCATCAACACGGCCCGCGGTGAGCTAATCGACGAAGGTGCGCTGTTGGCCAGCCTGAAGTCCGGGAGGCTTGCAGGGGCCGCCCTCGATGTTTTGTGCAATGAAGACAGCGCAGGCATGAGGGACCATCCGGTGGTCGAGTACGCACGCCAACACGACAACGTAATTATCACTCCCCACCTTGGCGGGTGCACTCACGAGTCGCTACCCAAGGCAGAGCGTTTTCTCGCAAAGAGACTTTTACAATTCATGGCAGGGTTCGCGGACGTCGAAGCCGCGGTAACCGGCCGTTAAGACGACAAAAAATAATGAGTGATATCGCAATCGTCACCCGTGGCCTTTCGAAGCAGTATACGATCGGCGCCAATCAAAAGGCTTACAGAACTTTGCGCGAAGCAGTCATGGACTCGGTCAAGGCTCCGCTTCAGGCATTGCGAGGAAAAAGACGAAGCCCAAAACCAGCAGCAGTAGCTGAGGACACTGCTCTTTGGGCGCTGGACGACGTCTCCTTTGAGATCAAGAAAGGAGAAGTCATCGGGATTATCGGACGCAATGGCGCTGGTAAGAGCACCCTGCTCAAAGTCCTGGCGCGAATCACCGAACCCACGAGAGGCGAAGCGGACCTTTACGGAAGGATTGGAACGCTACTGGAGGTTGGTACCGGATTTCATCCGGAATTGACTGGCCGCGAGAATATCTATCTGAACGGCGCCATTCTCGGCATGGATCGGCACGAAATCAGCGCCCGATTCGATGAAATCGTTGCGTTTGCCGAAGTCGAGCGATTTGTGGATACCCCGGTAAAGTTCTATTCCTCGGGCATGTACCTGCGTCTTGCCTTCGCGGTGGCAGCCCACATGGAAACCGAGATCCTCATGGTGGACGAAGTGCTCGCGGTAGGCGACATAGCGTTCCAGAACAAGTGCATGGGGAAAATGGGAGAGGCGGCCAAGTGCGGCCGCACCGTGCTGTTCATTAGCCACAACATGGGCGCGATCCGCTCTCTCTGCCAGAAGGGTCTGGTGCTTCATCAAGGCCGGGTCGCTTATGCCGGCGGAATCTCCGCGAGCATCGAGACCTACTTCCGCCTAGCTGCCACCAACGACGCCGAGAGTGCACAGAAAGGCATTTCCGCGAATCGCTGGGGATTCGGACCGGTCAGGTTGACCAGCCATGCGGGTTCCACCATCGAGCAGTCAGATCCGATCGAAGTGGCTACGGTCCTGAATATACCCGAAGAGGTGCCGGGCTTTAGCATTTATTGCATCGTGCACGATATGCACCAGCGCAAGCTGTTCCAGAAGCAGCAGGACAGCACAGAGTTTAGCCGGAGCAAGAATTGGCGAGGGAGCTACGAATTCCGCATTCAACTGCCGACGTTGTGGCTTGAACCAGGGCTGTACGCACTGTACTTTAAGGTCTTTATCCGCACATCCAGTCAGTCCGCCCGGCATGTCTCGGACGTGTTCCATCTCGACGTTGGCGGACAGTCGGCGGGATGCGGATCGATCCTGAGCCCCAGCGGGGATTGGCGCGTGCAGGAACTCGACGTCGAACCATCGCTGGATCTACTCGCAGCTGGTTCGAGCGAGCAATGAGTCTTCTCCTTGTACTTTCGGAAACTGATGAAATGGGACGAGCACTATGAGACGGGGGCAGGACACCTGATGTCGAAGTTTCGAGTCGCAATGTTCATACCCGATGGTGTGGGCATCCGCAATTTCGTATTAGGCGGGTTTCTGAATCGTCTGGTCGAGCGCGCGGAAGTTGACATCTACCACGTCCTTCCCGACAACCTCGCTCGCAACTTTGCCGCTGGGACACCGGAGGGAGTTAGATGGCAGCCAATCATGGAGTATCACCAGAATCGGTTGATCTATCTGCTGCAAACCTCACTTGGATACGCACATATGTACTGGGCGAATACGCAATCCATGCAGCGCGCTGTGAATCGCCCGATCGGAGGATCGTTCAAGCGGAAGATGTACGTCCGCTCATCGCGGCTGATTGGCCATATCGGAGCGCATCCCGATCGCATCCGGCTCATGGATGTCGTTCACCTGGGGCTAGCCAAGAGGCTTCAGGAAGTCGAGCAGTATAAGGAGTTGTTTCGGCGGACGCGGCCGTCGCTTTTATTCAGCGCCAGTCAGAGGCCGCACTCAATCCTGCCGGCGGTGCTTGCGGCGCGCGAGTTGGGGATCCCGACCGGAACATTCATCGTCAGTTGGGACAATCTCAGCAGCAAAGGGCGCATTGTCGCGCCCTTCGAGCACTTCTTCGTCTGGAGCAGCAACATGCGGGACGAGGTGCTGCGTTACTATCCGCAGGCCGACGCCAAGAAGATTCACGTGATCGGCACCCCGCAGTTCGATACGTACGCCGATCAAAATCTTCTCTGGAGCCGGGAAGAGTTTTTCAGGCGCATCGGCGGCGATCCGGCGCGGCCACTGATCTGTTTCTCCGGTGGGGATCAGGGAACCTGTCCGGAAGACCAGGAGCATGTGCGTGTGCTGATGGAGGCTATCCGAGACGGCAGAATCCAGGGCAATCCCCAGGTGTTGGTCCGGCCTGCGCCGGTGGATGATGGCAAGCGATACGATGCCGTCCGGCGGATGTTTCCCGAACTACTCTTCTCCCAACCGAATTGGTCTTTCACCGAACTGAATGACTGGACTCGCGTAATCCCGACGGCGGAAGATGTGCAACTGCTGGCCAATATCACGCAATACTCGGATATCAACGTGAACCTGGGATCGACCATGACCCTCGATTTCAGCCTCCACGACAAGCCCGTGGTCAACGTCGCTTTCGACGTCGCCGATCCTCCGCTATTCGGTATGCCGGTGTACGACCACTACTACAAATACGAACACTTCCGGCCGGTCGTGGAGTTCAAAGCATCTCGCATTGCCCGACAGGCAAGTGAACTCCCGGCCCACATCAACGCCTACCTGGCGGACCCATCGCTCGATCGGGAAGGCAGGCGGCGGCTGGTAAACCTACACGTTGATGTCCCCCCGGGGCAGTCCGCCATACGCACGGTGGAAGCGTTTGAGCAAATCGCTGGAATCTGAGGGTACCTTGACGATCTGTTATATATGTTGCGAATATCCTCCGCTGCCTCACGGCGGAATCGGCTCATTTGTGCAAACGCTAGGGCGCGGTTTCGTGAAGCAGGGGGACAAGGTGCGCGTCCTGGGGCTATACAGCAATGGCGGAAAGTTTGGCGAGTTCGAAGAGGACCAGGGAGTCGAAGTTTGGCGCTTTCCGTGCCCCGACCGGCGACTGGCGTGGGTGCCAGCTAGGTATCGTCTCTTCCGGACGATCCAGAATTGGGCCAAGCGGGGGGAGATCGACATCCTCGAGGTTCCGGACTGGCAGGGATATGCGGCGGGTTGGCCCCGTCTTGACGTCCCGCTGGTCGTGCGTCTCCATGGATCGATCACATACTTTGCATCTGAGATGTCCGAGCCGATCGGAAAACGCGCTCTCTGGCTGGAGTCGCGTGCCTTTCATCGTGCCGACTTCTGCTGTTCTACAAGCGCCTACACCGCCAGGCGGACAAACGAACTACTTGGCGCGCGGCCCGATGACATTCGGGTGTTATACACCCTCGTGAACATTCCTCCCAAAATCGAAACCAGCGAGCGAAGCCCTACCAGAGTGGTATTTGCGGGCACCCTCACTCGTAAGAAGGGCATCCTTCAACTGATTAAGGCTTGGCCCCTGGTGTTAGAGCAAAGGCCCGATGCGGAACTGCACGTCTATGGCAAGGACGGCGGGACCGACGAACGACAATTGCGGAAAATGCTGAGCGAACGCGACTCCAACTCCGTGCATTTTTACGGGCACATCCGAACGGAGGAACTGCGTAACGTGTACAGAACCGCGCGGCTCGCCGTATTCCCGTCCTATACCGAGGCCTTCGCGCTGGCACCGATTGAAGCCATGGCTGAGGCGTGTCCGGTGATCTATTCGAAACTGCATTCCGGTCCGGAGTTGATCACGCACGGGCACGACGGGTTTCTGGTCGATCCGGACGATCTGCGGGCTCTATCGGATGACATTTTGGGTCTGCTAAACGATGACGAATTAGCGTGCCGGCTTGGGCGGCGCGGCCGCGAGCGAGCAGAGGCGCGTTTTTCGCCGGGCCCGGTGGTGGAGCGCAACCGGCGATACTACCAGGAATGTATCGATTCTTTCCGGTGAGCCATCCGATGTTCGTATCGATTATCATCTGCACGTATCGCCGCCCCGACCATCTCAGGACGGTGCTGCGCTCGTTGGCCGCGCAAACCTACCGGGACTTTGAAGTCCTCGTGGTGGATGGGGACAATGAATGCGAACCTTCCCGAAGTATCGCCAGAAGCATGTCGGACGCGATGGAAGTCGGGGTGGTTGTTTCGCCGAAGGGTCTGACCCGCCAAAGGAATGCCGGGCTGCGTGCGGCGAGAGGCGGGATTCTCTGTCTGATCGATGACGATGTCGAGGTGGAAGAGGATTTTCTACAGAAGATCGTCTCTCTATTCGCGCAGCCAGATATGCAGGATGTCGGGGGACTTTCCGGCTACGACGTGCTGAACTATCCGCAGTCCATCAATGCTCGCTGGCGCCTTCGCCGATTCCTCGGCACCGTCCCAAGCCTTGAGCCTGGCGCCATCGACCGCTTGGGGAATTCCGCACCGGTGAGTTTCTGTCCGCCTTTCTCGGGCTGCCGGCCTGTCGGCTTTTTCTATGGCTTTTGCATGATCTTTCGCGCGACGGCGATTTCGGGCACCTACTTTGACGAGGAACTGCCGACTTATGGCGGAGAGGATCGGGATTTTTCCTTTCGGGTGGCCCAGCGCTGGCGTTTGTTGCTCTGCGGCGACTTAAGAGTCCGTCATCTTCAGACGCCGCAATCGCGTGACTCGCTGGTACGGCGTACTTATCAGACGGGGTTCGGCGCCGGTCGCACGTTCGCCAAACATCGCTCCCGCTACTTCGACTATGTACTCCTTCTTCGTTCGTTGCTATGTGAGTTCCTTATTGACTGTCTGTCGTTCTTCAGCCACCCTTCGTGGGAGCGATCGCGGTTACCGTTCGCGCGGGCAGCGGGCCTGATTATCGGAGTGCGATCCTACCGGATATCCTCGCCGGCGGCGGTCCCGGACACCAGTTCTTAAGGCGGACATTACCATGTTCCCCACACGCGAATCCATTGATCGGACGATTGTTTGGCACGTTACAATGTGCGCGTTGCCGGCAATGTTCTTGCTGCGTCTCGGAGCCTTTTCTGCCGCGGCATACGTGTACTTTGGGCTATATGGCCTGATGTTCTCGTATTCGCTGGCGATTGGAGATGCCCGAAAGTTGACCGCCGTGACGCTGGGATGCCTGCCCGGAATTATGCTCTTGCGGGATTTTTTCTACTACAGTTCCGTGGAGGTAATACTCGCTGTTGCCGTCGGCTCGTGGATGATATTCGAGCGCTCTGAGTTTGACCGGCTCTTTGACGATGGGCTGGTAAAAGCCCTGGTCTGGTTTGCCGCCATTTATTGGGTGCTCTCCTACCTGCTGACGGGAGATTATTCCGCCAACCTGCGCATTTTTGAACTCGTGTTTTCAGCCGTCGGGGTCCGCCTGCTCGCGAGACGCAGGGCATATCTGGCGACGGCGTTGTGGAGTGTGGGTATCACCGGCTTTGCTATCGGCATTGCTTTAATCGGGCAGGGTGAGCGGTTGGGCATGGTTCGCAACTCGGAAATCAGGCTGGGCAACCCGATTACGTTTGGCATCCCGATGGCACTCATCCTGGTGCTCATACTGGCTGAACATGGGCGGTGGCTGTTGCTGGAAGGGAAGCCAATCATGCGCGCCGTGGCCGGTTTCGGGACGGGCGTCTTCCTCTTGCTATCGACATCGAGAGGCAGTTGGGCCGTGGTTACTGCTTGCGTGCTGGCGATGTTACTGGTCAGCCGGCATAGGCGCCACATCCTGCAGGCTATGGTTGTGGGCGCAATTCCTCTTGCCCTCTGGATGTATTACAGTGATTCATCGGTCGTTACTAAGTACGTGGATAAAACGTTTTCATCCAAAGAGGAATGGTCGGTCGAATACAATGCCCGCGTAGCGCAATGGAACACCTTCCCCACCGCCTTCGCCGATTCCCCGATTTGGGGCTTTGGCCCGGGTCGCGGCAAGCAGGTATCGATTACTTACTCGGGCCACAGCCTGATCTGGCATTCGCTCTACCTGCACTTGGGCATCGAATGCGGTCTCTTGGGCTTGATTCCCTTGATGGGACTGCTCGGCACCTTGGTGGGCCGTGGTTTCAAACACCGGCGTCTGCGAGGCGAAGTCGCCCCATTGCTCGGAGTAATCGGATTCGCCGTCGTGGCGACGTCGGTGCCGGCGATTGACGGTGTGTCGGGTCTCTTTCTCGGGCTAAGTCTGGCCGCGGGCGAAGTCGTCGGAACGCATTTGATTCGGGCGGTCGTGGTGTATGAGCCTATCGAGCCCGAACTGGTGACGGCGCCATGATGATGGACATCACACAGAAAAGCCGGACCGTTGCCAAACAGCTCCTGGGCAACGCCCTTTGGCCCTTCGTTACCCGTCAGATGGTGCGGCACTACATCGGCAGGGATCAGGGCCTGATCCTCATGTTTCATTACATTGGCGCGCCGATAATTGCCGGGGTGTCAACGGATTTGTTTCTCTCCTTAGACGAGTTCAGGCGAATTCTTGATTTCGTTCGTTCGAAACTCTGTCCTCTGGAGCCGGACGAGTTTCTCTCTCGGCTGAAAAGCGGAAGTCTTCCGCCCGCTGCGACGCTGCTGACTTTTGACGACTGTGTCGCCCAAACGGTGAGACTCGCGCTGCCCGAACTGACCAAACGCGGTTTGAAGGCGTGCTTCTTTGCCAATCCGGGCCTCATGGACACCGATCGCACACTTCCCTCCCTCGAATTGATGGAACTGTGCGGGGCCGCTCCAGAAGGCGCCTACTGTATCCCCGGTTTGCAACAAACCGGCGGGATCGTCATCGACGGGGTCCCATCCAAAGGCGCCGCATTCCGGGCGCTTTGGCCTTCCCTTGTCAAGTGCCCAAGCCGGCTGCAGACGGAAATGCTCCATTCGATCCGGCATGAGTTCGGCGTGAAGGCGCCGCTGCCCGAATGTGTTAGATTGGCCGACTGGGAGGAATTGTCGCTCCTCCACCAGGCTGGCATGCTGGTCGGCAATCACACGATGTATCACTCGACGGTCGATGCGGACGGCATCGATCAGTTTGCCGCCGACGTAGAAGAGGGATACCAAATGATCGAGGCCCGGCTTCCGTGGCGCGCGCGCGTATTCTGTTATCCGTACGGCCGCAAAGTGGACGCGACTCGCGAAACCGCTCAGCGATTGCACGGGTTGGGTACCAAGTATGGCTTCGTCACGCAAGGGGGCGCCGCCAGAGTGGACGGTTCCGGCACATTGAACCTGCGCCGGGAAGAGGCCGCTTATTCGGTGGGTGCTACGAAACTCGCTCCCGCACTGGCGCTGATGCGGTGAGGTCAACCGTCATGAACCTCGAATTGATCGACATTTTCGACGAACCCTCGCGCGTCGAGAACATCTGGAAGAGCCTGGCGACAGAAGGCGCGCGCTCATACTTTCTCTCGTGGGGTTGGATCGAAAACTGGCTTGCCAGCCTGCCCCGGCAGGTCCCGATTAAGCTGGCGGTATTGAAGGAGGGAGACGAACCGGTTTGCGCATTCTTCCTGGGCCGCGCCAAGGTCGCAAACCAGAAAGTATTTCGCAGTCGGGCTCTTCTGCTCAACCAGACTGGATGTTGGGCGTACGACCGGCTGTATATCGAGGGAAACTCCGTCGTCTGCAAGGGAACGCCGGCGTGCTCGTTGCAGCAGATTGTCGACGCGCTGCCTGGCGACTGGGAGGAGTTTTATCTGAGCGCCCTCGACCCCTCTTCATTCCCGGGCAACGCGCTTTCCAGCCTGACTGGACGCAATGAACTGATGATCGCGCGAGTGCTCCCGTGTCCCTATGTGGATCTCCAACTCGTCCGCGATAAGGGCGGCAACTATCCGGCGGTCCTCCGCTCGAATATCAGGGCTCAAATCCGCCGGACGGTTCGGATCTATGAAACGCAGGCTCCCATCGTCACGGAGATGGCCCATGACGTCGCCTCTGCGATGGATATCTATCGGGAGTTGATTGACCTGCACCAGGCTTCGTGGACCACGCGGAAGAAGGACGGAGCCTTTGCTACTGAGTACTTCCGGGAGTTTCATCGGAAGCTCATCGAGAAGCGAATCCACAGTGGGGAGATTCAATTGCTGCGTGTCCGCTGCGCCGGAAAGACCATAGGGTGTTTATACAATTTCGTGTTCCGGGGCACGGTGTATTTCTACCAAAGCGGTCTAGCTTACAGTGACGACAACCGTGTGAAGCCCGGCTACGTCTGCCACGCAGAGGCGATCCGTCTCAGTGCGGAAACGGGTGCTGACGCGTACGACTTCATGGCGGGTTCTGACGAGTATAAGCAGAGGCTGGCGACACACCAACGTTCCATGATCTGGGCACGAGTACAGAAGCCAAAGCTCAAGTTCCGCATCGAGAGACTGGCCCGGCGTGCCGCGATTGATGGTCTGGCGTTGTATCGCAAGTGGAAATCGGGAAAGCGGACCGGAGTGACGGTGCCGGCGGGTAACGAGGCATGAACCTGGTTGCGATCGCCCGACGCATGCTGCGCCTGGCTGCTGCGATTCTGAGCGTGAGACGCAAGATTGTGTTTTCGGTCGATCTGACTCAGGTTCGAGGCCTCGCGGCGAAGATTCCCGTAGAGTACAGCTTCGGCAACGCCGACGACCTGCCGCGGCTTCGCATCGACCCTACCTTTGATCAGGCTGCGCTCGCGTTTGCCCGGGAGCGCCTGGAAGCCGGCGATCGGTTGGTGTTGGCCGAACTGGGAGACGAATTGGTCTATTACAGCTGGTTGATGCTCGGGCGGATGGACCTGGGAATGCGACGACACTACAGCCTGGGCCGGGACACGGTTTACAGCTACCGCGTCTTCACTGCCGAAGCACAGCGCCGTCGAGGGCTGTTCGGCGGCTACTATGCTTATGTTGCCGAGACCCTTCTCCCTATGGGATATGTTAGGGCAGTGACTTGGGTGGAAGTGCGCAATCGCGCGTCCATCCATGCCCACGACGCGCTGGGGCTGAGTCGGATCGGGTCGATCTGGCAGTTCCGCCTTTTGTTTCGAGTGTTCCATTTCGTTTCGTCCGGGACGCGCCGCAGCATGGACGGCAAGCACATGCACGGCAGTCGCCTGGCCACCGCACGGCCGCAAGCCTGAACTCCCTCAATGCGCGACTCTCTCAAAAGCATGCGTCTGGTGATTACGTCGCATGTCGTACACTACGGAAATCGCGGTGCGCTGTTCGCCTACGGCCCCTATGCTCGCGAAATCGATCTCTGGGCCGATCTCTTCAAGGAGGTGGTGATTGCCTCCCCGTATATCGAATCGGAGCCCCCGGGCGACTGTCTCGCCTTCTCGCGGCCCAACATATCGATTAGCCCTCAGCGGATGGCCGGAGGCGAGACGCTACGGGCAAAACTATGGCTCGCGCTCTCGATGCCGGTCATGATCGTCGGTTTGGCCCGCGCGCTTTGGCGGGCGGATGCAATTCACGTGCGCTGCCCCGGCAACCTTGGACTCCTTGGATGCTGTCTTGCGCCCCTGCTGTCGCGTCGCCTGGTGGCCAAGTACGCTGCACAGTGGAATCCGGCCGTGAACGAGCCATGGTCCGCACGCTTCCAGAAGTTTGTCCTGCGCTCCCGATGGTGGCGCGGTCCCGTAACGGTCTATGGCGAATGGCCCGGACAGCCACGGCACGTCGTCCCGTTTTTCACCTCGCTGCTCTCCGGCGAACATCTGCAGCGCGCTCGCCAGGCGTCTCTCCGGCCTCGCAATGGGAGGCCACTGCGCATTCTATACACTGGGAGACTGTCGACGTCCAAGAATGTGGACAGCGTGATTCATTCCGTGGCCGAGGCCAAAAGCAAAGGCTGCGAGTTGGCGCTGACAATTGTCGGCACGGGGCCCGAGCGGCCGCACCTGGAGTCGCTGGTGCGCGAGTCCGGACTGTCCGGCCTGGTCGACTTCACCGGAGGAATTACCTTCGCTTCCGTGATCGATCGCTTGGAACAGGCCGATGTTCTCGTACTGACATCCGAAACGGAAGGCTGGCCAAAATCAATCGCGGAAGGCATGGCATTCGGTCTCGTGTGCATTGGCGCCAACAGGGGATTCGTGCCCGAAATGCTGGCCGAGGGCCGGGGGTTGGTGGTAGAACCGGGAAATCGGCAAGCATTGTCGGCACTGTTAGTCGATATCGCCCAACATCCCGAAACGTACGGCGAGATGCGCACGAAAGCCGCGGCGTGGGCGCAGCGTTTCTCGCTCGAAGGACTCCGCGAGGCGATCCATCAACTCCTTGTGAAACACTGGGCCATCGACCTGCCCTCCGCCCCGTCTGAAGTGCCGTGTTCGAGCAGGCAAACATGAGCCGCATTGGCGTGATGCAAGTGATCGATGCGCTGAAAATCGGAGGCGCGGAGCGCGTCGCGGTTGATTTCGCCAACCTTCTCCCAAGGGCGCACTATGCGGCGTACCTATGCACCACCCGCACCGAAGGACCCTTTTCACAACTCCTTGATGGCGATGTGACACGTCTGATGTTACAACGAACGGGCCGCTTCGATAGCGCCGCGTTGCGCCACCTTGTCCGGTTCATTCGGCAAAATGATATCCGCATCCTGCACGCACATGGTTCCTCCCTGTTCTTCGCCAGCCTGGCTTCAATGTTTCCGCCATATCCCAGGGTGATATGGCACGATCACTATGGGCGCCACGCCTATAACGACCGCCCGGTTTGGCTGTACCGGGCCGCCACCAGGCGTGTGGCGGGGGTCATCACCGTCAATCAACCACTCGCTGATTGGTCCAGGCAGGCCTTACGCGTACCGACTCATCGGGTCTGGTATTTGCCAAACCCGATCCGTGAGTCACGGACGCAAGACCTTGCGTCCGGGTTACCCGGCGAACCGGGGATGCGGATTGTGTGTCTCGCGAATATTCGTCCGCAGAAAGATCACGCCAACCTCCTCGTTGCGATGTCGCTCCTGACGGCGAAGTTGCCCCGAGCTCATCTGCTGTTGGTTGGCGACACGGCCGACCCTGCTTACCGCGATTCCATACTGCGCCAGATTCCAGCCCGCGGCCTGGAGCAGAATGTGACTTATCTCGGACCCCGGAACGACGTCGGCGCGATACTTCGTGCGTGCGATGTGGGAGTCCTCGGGTCGCAGTCGGAAGGACTCCCGCTGGCGCTCCTGGAATACGGCATCTCTGGACTGGCCACGGTTGCCACCGACGTTGGTCAATGCGCTGAAGTCCTGGACGGTGGAGATGGTGGGTTGCTGGTGCCACCTTCGGCCCCGGAGGCAATGTGCGAAGCGCTCCACTCTCTTCTCGTCTCCGAGGCGCGCCGCAGGCGATACGCCAACCGGTTGGCCGAGCACGTAAGAGCTGTGCATTCGTCGGAACGCGTGATCGCTCGCGTTTGTGGCGTTTACGAGCGCGTACTGGATTGCGGACGCGACCAGAATAGCTGATTGACTCCTCCATGACTTCGGTCAGCATCGTCATACCGTGCCGTAACGAGAAGGGCCATGTCCGGCTCCTCCTGGATGGTATTCTGTCCCAGGATTTTGGCGGCCTGACTTGGGAAGCCCTGATCGCGGACGGCATGAGCAGGGACGGTACCCGGGAGATCGTCTCGGAATACATGGCGCGAGAACCTCGGATTCGCATGGTCGACAATCCGGGACGGATTGTGTCTAGCGGCCTGAACCTTGCCATCCTCGCGGCCACCGGCGAGATTGTCGTGCGGATGGACGCGCATACCGTGTATGCGCCCGACTACGTGCGCAAATGCGTCTTCTGGTTGAAGAAGACGGAGGCCGACTGTGTCGGAGGTCCGTGGCAGGCCCGCGGGTCCACATATACCAGCAGGGCTATCGCCGCGGCGTTCCAGTCCCCGTTATCCGCGGGGGGCGCGCGTTCTCACAATCCTTCGTTCGAGGGTTTCGTTGACACCGTCTATCTCGGTTGCTGGAGAAGGTCTACACTGCAAGCGCTCGGCGGTTTCGACGAGGACCTGGTGCGCAATCAGGACGACGAACTGAGCCTCCGTATCCATCTGCGTGGCGGCAAGTTGTGGCAGACGCCGGATATCGTTTCCTGGTATTGTCCACGATCCAGCCTGCGTGCGCTGCTTCACCAGTATTACCAGTATGGCTTCTGGAAGGTCGCAGTGATCCGCAAGCATCGTCGGCCCGCGTCGTGGCGACACCTCGTGCCGGGGCTGTTCCTTATGGGACTATCGGGGTTGTTGTTAGCCGCTATCGCAGGCTACACCCTCGGTCTCACGGTGATCGGTTGGATTTCGTTGACCGTGCTTGCCACGACGCTGTCTCTATACACACTGGCGCTCATTGGAGGAGCGATATTCGCGGGAATGCGCGCGGGCGCCGCTCTGTTTCCGATCTTGCTATGCATCTTTCCCTGCTTTCACTTCGGCTATGGGCTGGGATTTCTGCATGGCATGTGGTATTGGCGCATACGAGATGGCCGCCCGGCGCCGGCGAAAGCCGCGACGGAGCTAACTCGTTGAACGGCGCGATGACTCAGCAGGCCGGGTAGGGACGGTATATGTGTAAGTTACAAATTCCCACTAGTTTATTGGTCGTTCTGCTCGCTTATGGCCTGATCTCACCGGGGCGCAATTTGGCGCAGACGATGCCGCCGCATGAGTCCGAAAGCCGCCCGCAAAGGCTACCTGGCAGGATCCGCCAACATTTCGTAGCCCCAACCGGGTCGCCGAGCGGCGACGGCACCAGGGGTCGCCCGTGGGATCTGCAGACAGCGCTGTCACAGCCCGCATCGGTGCAACCAGGGGATACGATTTGGGTGCGTCAGGGCGTCTATGGCAACGGCCTAAGTATCTTTTATAGCCGTCTGGTCGGCAGAGCAACCGCCCCTATAATTATCCGACAGTACCCGGGCGAGCGCGCCACCATCAATGGTTGGTTGCAGATCGGGTGTTGCGATAAAGACCCACATCCGGACCAAGGGGCATTTGTCTGGGTCTGGGGCCTGGAATTTGCCAGTTCCATTGTCGACCGCACCGGAACTCCGGCTGGCCCGCCGTCTTACGGCTCCTCGGTGATCCTTGACGCAATCGATACTTGGGCGCCGGGCACGAAGTTGATCAACAACATCATTCACGATACGCGAACCGGTATTTCGATGTGGGAGGAAGCTGTCGGAGCCGAAGCCCACGGCAACATCATTTACTTTAATGGGTTCCAAGCCAGCGACCGTGGGCATGGGCATGGCTTCTACGTTCAGAACAAGACAGGCCAGATGGAGATTTCGAACAACATCGTGTTTGACCAATTCGATAATGGAATGCAGTTCTATGGCACCGAGGCGGCGAGTGTGAAGAACATCGCGGTTCAGAACAACGTATCGTTCAACAATGGCTTCATCTCTGCCGGTCCCCAACCCGGCGATAACGTGATCTTCAGCAATTCGAATGGTGTTTCCGGGGTGCAACTGACAGGCAACCACTTTTACACGCCTCCTCAGATGAACTTGGGCTACAACGAACTTGGGTGGGCCTCTCCGAATCTGGATCTTGTGGCGCGGAAGAACTACTTCATCGGAGGATTTCAGGCGGTTGCGATCGGCAACTGGCAGTCCGTCACTTTCCAGGAAAACACAGTCTATTCGAGTGAAAAATACTTGATGTCGCTGTCCAGCCAGAATCCCACATCGTCTTTCAAGTGGGACAACAATACATACTATGGATCCGGACTGTTCCAATTTAATGGCGGAGGTACCTTCTTCGGGGGCTGGTCTGCCAAGAGTGGAGTGGATGCGAACAGCACGTTTCGGTCGGGTGATCCAACCGGCCTGTGGACGTTCGTTCTGCCGAATCGATATGAGCCGGGCCGCGCCAATATTGTGGTCTATAACTGGGACGCCTCGCCCTCGGTCAGCGTCGACGTCAGCAGTGCGATTGCGCCGGGCGTCGCCTACGAGATCCGGGACGCCCAGAACTTCTTCGGCGGAGCCCTCGTGACGGGAACTTACGACGGGAAGCCGGTCGCTATTCCCTTCACGGGACTAACCCTCTCGAAGCCCAATGGCACAATTCCCACGCCCCCGGCGCACACCGCCCCGAGATTTGGAACCTTCGTTTTAAGAGTTATCTCTGAGCCAACTCTAGCCCGAATGCGCGACTGATCCGATTGACTCGGAAGTGATTTGCCAAACTGAACCAGACGCAAAGAACGCCGACAAACAACCAAAGCTGGTTAACTATGCTGCGAAAGCTCATTCTCCTTTGTATTACCGGTATCTCGGTGCAAAACGGCGCGCTTGCCGGAAATTCGGCCGCCTTTCAAGGTCTCGACACAACCACCAAGGGCAATTGGAAAGGTGCGTATGGCCAGGATGGCTACGTCATTGCTAACGACTCCAACGTCCTGCCGCAATACGCAACGGCCAACTCAACCGGCACAACCCCTTATACCTGGATTGCGTCCAGTACCGACCCTCGCGCTCTTCTCAAGGGTAGTTCGGCTACCGATCGGATCGCCTCGACCTTTTACTCCAGCTCAAGCTTCAGCTTCGACATCAACCTGACTGACGGTCTCCCTCACCGTCTAGCGGTCTACTCTCTGGATCTGGAAACCAATGAGCGAAAGCAGACGGTGTCGATCCTCGACGCCGGCACCAACGCCGTCTTGAACAGCCAGCAACTCTCCGGCTTCCACAACGGCGTATACGCCGTCTGGAATGTTCAAGGGCATATCATCCTGAAAGTAACCTACGTCAGCGGCCTCAATGGAGTGCTCAGCGGCATCTTTTTTGGTGGTGGTGCGCCGCCTGGTCCGCCCGCTCCCACCGTCAACCTGACGAGCCCAGTTGCAGGTACCGTGTCGGGAACAGTTACGCTAACCGCCAATGCCGCCTCCACCGTGGGACTGGCGTCGGTGCAATTCCAGTTGGATGGAGCCAATCTGGGTTCCCCCGTAACCGGGTCCGGCCCGCTCTTTTCCGCCCCATGGGATACCACTGCCTCCACAAATGGTTCGCACACATTGAAGGCGATTGCCGTAGATACTCTGAGCCAGCAGACGACGTCTGCCGGCGTGACCGTCTCGGTCGCGAACGCAGTGTCGCCACCCGTTGTCAACATCACGGCGCCGTCGCCGGGAGCGGCGTCGGGGTTGGTCACGCTGAGTGCGAATGCAAGTTCCTCGGTGGGCATCGCCTCGGTTCAGTTCCGTCTGGACGGAGTCGCTGTTGGCAGTCCCGTAACGGGCTCCGGCCCTGTGTATTCGATGTCCTGGAACTCCGCGGGCGCGGCCAATGGAGCGCACACACTGACTGCGCTCGCCACGGATACTCTTGGACAGCAAACCACGTCGGCCACTGTGACGGTCTCGGTATCGAACACAGGCAGTACGGCGGCGGCCACTTTCGTAAAGACCGACGGCGTGACGAAGGGCACTTGGAAGGGAACTTATGGCGCGGACGGCTACATCATCGCCAATGATTCCAACATCCCTCCGGCGTATGCGACCGTGACCTCGAGCGGAGCTCCGCCATACACATGGACGCCATCGAGCACCGATCCGCGAGTGTTGTTGAAGGGCGCATCGGCCACCGATCGCATCGCGAGTGCGTTCTACACGTCAACCAATATGACCTTCGACGTCACGCTGACGGACGGGTCGCCTCATCAGGTGGCACTGTACTGTCTCGATTTGGAGACCACCACCCGCGCTCAAACCATCTCTATCCTCAACGCGAGCACAAACGCCGTGCTAGACAGCCGCCCCATGAGCGGTTTCAACGGTGGCGTCTATGGGGTTTGGAACCTCCAGGGCCACGTCCTGATTCGAATAACTTTCACGGGGGGCCTGAACGCCGTGGTCAGCGGTCTTTTCTTCGGCGGCAGCGCGGCTCCTCCTCCCCCCCCGACAGTAAGTATGACCGCCCCTTCGGGCGGCACCGTCTCCGGAACCGTCTCGGTGGCAGCGACTGCCGCTTCTGCGGTTGGCCTGGCGTCGGTGCAGTTCCAATTGGATGGGACTACCCTCGGCGCCCCAGTTGGCGGAGGCGGACCGAATTTCACGATGCAGTGGAACACATCCACCGCTACCGCCGGCGCGCACACACTAAGAGCCGTCGCCACCGATACCCAGGGACAGAGCACGCCCTCCGCCAGCGTGAATGTCGTGGTCGCGAACTCCGTAGTACTGCCCACGGTGAGCATCACTAGTCCTCCTAGCGGTCCGGTATCCGGCCAGATATCGGTCACAGCCAATGCCTTCTCGCCCTCTGGCATCGCGTCTGTGCAATTCCGGTTGGACGGCGCCAATCTCGGGCAGCCGGTGACAGGCGTCGGACCTACCTATTCCTCGCAGTGGGCAACCGCTGGCACAGCTGACGGACCGCACGCCCTGACCGCGGTCGCCACAGACACATTGGGGCAGCAGTCGACATCCTCCAGTGTCGCCGTCAACGTTGCCAATGGTTCGACAACTCAGCCTTCGGCAACGTTTGTTGGTCTTGACACGACAACAAAAGGCAATTGGAAAGGAAGCTACGGTCAAGACGGCTACCTCATCCCCAACGACTCCAACCTGCCCCCATCCTATGCCCGGATCGTTCCCGCTGGTGCCGCACAGTATACCTGGGTAGCCTCAACTACCGACCCGCGTGGGCTGCTCAAAGGGGGTTCCGCCACTGATCGTATCGCGTCCACTTATTACTCCGGCGGTAGCTTTAGCTTCGACCTGGACCTGAGTGACGGTCAATTGCATCGCGTCGCTCTGTACCTCCTCGATTTCGACAGCACGTCACGAGGCGAGACAATTTCAATTCTCAATGCAGCCACCAACGCTGTGCTGGGCAGCCAGCCCATGGCCAACTTCAATGGCGGTGTCTACGCCATCTGGAACCTTCAGGGGCACGTTATCATTCGGATAACTTACACTGGGGGATTGAACGCAGTATTGAGCGGTCTGCTGTTTGGAGGAAACGGTAGCGCCCCACCGCCGCCCCCAACCGTGAGCATGACCAGTCCGCCTCCGGGAGCGCTTTCGGGAAACGTCCCCTTGGCAGCTTCGGCATCGGCTGCGGCAGGGATGGCCTCCGTCCAATTCCAGCTGGATGGAACCAACCTTGGCCCGGCTATTGCCGGCGTCGGGCCGTCCTTCTCAAGCTCTTGGACTTCCACACAGTCCACGAATGGCGCGCACACGCTTACCGCGGTGGCCGCCGACGCGCTGGGGCAGAAGACCACCTCGGCCTCGGTTGTGGTTACCGTCGCCAACCCAACACTGCCGCCGACTGTCAGCATAGTCTCTCCAGGAGCCGGGGCGGTCTCCGGAACGACCACCCTGAGTGCCAACGCCAGCTCACCGCAGGGGATGGCCTCGGTCCAGTTCAAGGTCGATGGGGTGAATCTTGGCGCTGCCGTTCCCGGGGTCGGTCCGACATTCTCGAGCCCATGGAACACACTCCTTGCCCTGCCTGGCTCCCACACCTTGACCGCGCTGGCAACGGACACACTGGGTCTGCAAACGACCTCGGCGGGAGTCGCAGTCACGGTCTCGAACGGAACCGTCGTAACGCCGTCCGCCGTCTTTGTAGGAGTCGACACAACGACCCAGGGCACCTGGAAGGGATCGTATGGCCAGGATGGCTATATCATTCCTAACGACTCGAATGTTCCTCCGGCCTACGCTACTGTTACCATAACTGGGGCCCAACCCTACACATGGTGGCCTTCCAGCACGGACCCCAGGGCACTGTTGAAAGGCGCGTCCTCAACGGACCGCATCGCATCGGCATACTACACGGGCACCACCCTAACCTTCGATATCAACCTCACGGACGGGAACGTTCACCAGGTGGGATTCTACTGCATGGACCTGGAGACCACCAGCCGGTCGGAGACGATCTCGATTCTGAGTGCGGACACCAATGCGGTCTTAAGTATGCAACCCATGTCGGGTTTTAACGGTGGTCAGTACGCAGTGTGGAACCTGCAGGGACATGTCCTCGTAAAAGTTGCGTACAAGGCCGGCCTGAATGCTGTCATCAGCGGTATCTTCTTCGGCTTTCAGCCGGGGCCTCCGACTATCAACCTGACCAGCCCCGCGGCGGGGACAGTTTCCGGCATCGTGAATCTGTCCGCTACCGCCTCCGCTCCCGGGGGCTTGACGTCCGTACAATTCAAGGTAGATGGCGCGAACTTGGGCGCCCCGGTCCTGGGCACGGGACCGTCATTCTCTACCCAGTGGGTCACGACGCCGCAGATGAACGGCGCTCACACCCTGGGTGCAGTTGCGACTGATAAGCTGTCACAACAGGGCACCTCCGCGGCAGTCCAGGTCAACGTCTTCAACCAGGGGCCGGCACTGGACGTATCGAACGCGAATGTGACTTTTTCCGCTGTGGCGCTGGGGTCCAATCCGACGGGCCAGAATGTGTCGATTTTGAACACCGGCGGCGGCACTCTTAATTGGACCGCGAGCAAGTCGCAGAGTTGGGTGATTCTTTCCGCCGCGGCGGGAACAGGCCCGGCTAGCTTAGGCCTGTCGGTGAATGTTGCAGGCCTCGCCGCGGGAACCTACACCGATACTGTAACGATCGCTGCGGCAGGCGCCACGGGCTCGCCAAAAACGGTGACGATCACTCTGAATCTTGGAGTGGCACCGAATTTGACGCTCAGCGCAACTGCCCTCTCCTTCAACGGAACCGCAGGCGCGGCAAATCCAGCCGGGCAGAGCGTGAACATTACGAATTCGGGTGGCGCAAGCCTCGTCTGGACAGCGGCGAAGACGCAATCCTGGCTGGGGCTTTCCCCCTCCGGAGGCACGGCGCCTTCCAGCCTTGGCATCACCGTGGACACGACGGGCCGTGCTGCTGGCACGTACAACGATACAATCACCGTGACCGGAACCGGCTCGACCGGCTCGCCTCAGACCATTAGCGTCACGCTGACTCTTATCCCGCCTCCAAAACTCACGCTCTCGAGCACAAGCCTCTCTAGCAACGGCACTGCTGGCGCGGCGTCACCGCCGGCACAGAGTGTCAGCATCTCCAATACAGGAGGAGGAACACTAAGTTGGACTGCGGCGAAGACGCAGTCGTGGGTGTCGCTTTCAGATGTGGCAGGGACGGCACCTTCAAGCCTTGGCGTTTCAATTGACACTACCGGCTTGGCGGCGGGAACGTACCACGATACGCTCACGATCACAGCCCCTGGCGCGGTCTCTTCGCCGCAGACGGTAGCGATCACGCTTACCTTGATCCCGCCCCCCCATCTGACACTGAGCAGCCAGAACCTCACCTACTCCGCCACGGTGGGAGCCGCTAGCCCGGCCGGCCAAAACGTGACCATTACGAACACCGGTGGCGGAACCCTCAGTTGGACAGCGGTCAAGACTCAGCCCTGGCTAACTGTGTCATCATCCGGTGGCACCGCGCCCTCGTCCCTTGGCATTACTCTGAATACCGTTACTCTGAACGCGGGCACCTATACGGATACTGTCACCATCTCGGCGCCGGGCGCCGAGGCATCGCCGCAGAGCATCACAGTTACTCTCACCATGATTCCGCCGCCGATTATCAGCCTCTCAACGACTGGTCTGAACCCCTCGGGAGCTGTGCTTGCCCCCAGCCCGACCGCGCAGAACATAAGTATCTCGAATGCAGGCGGCGGGACGTTGAACTGGACGGCCAGCAAGTCGCAATCGTGGCTGAGTTTGTCCCCCGGGTTAGGGACCGCCCCAGCGACTCTCGTGGTATCGTTTAATACCACCGCCCTCGCCGCCGGTACCTACACGGACGTCATCACCATTCAGGGGACAGGCGCCGTCAATTCGCCGCAGACAGTAGGCGTGACCCTGACAATGGCGCCACCCTCCCTGCCCGTAGCAAACTGGACCTTTGATACTGCGACTATTTCCAACCGCACCGTCCTCGATACTTCTGGGGACAACATCACGGCCAACATATTAGGCACCGTTTCCACAGGCCCCGGCAAAGTGGGCCAAGCCCTGAACTTTGACGGCGCCTCCACCTATCTGACTGCCGGATCCGACGTCAGACTGGCTATGAAAGGTGACCTTACTTTGGCGACGTGGATTCGCACCACCAATCACACGCGCCAGGAGATCATCTTCGGTAAATACGATTACTCCGGTAGCGAGGACGGATATGTCTTCCAAGTGACCGCGGCAGGGTATCTGGCCCTTCACTTCGGCGGCAGCAACAACCCGAACTATCGGGATATGGCCGACAACACGAACGCGATTAACGATGGGAACTGGCACCATGTGGCCTGTGTCATGCGACTCGGCCAGGACATCAGTTTTTATGTGGACGGGGGTTTGAGCTCCATCTTCTACTTCACCACGTTTGGTGGCGGAATATCCGGGCCGATCGGGATCGGGGGGCCGGCCTCATTCCTCGGCAACCTGTTCACCGGCTCGATGGACGAGCTTCGAGTCTATGGCCGCGCGTTGAGTTCCCAGGATATCGGACAACTCTACGGTGATACGATCACTACCTCAGCCGGCGGCGAACGTTTGTACAACGGCATCGCGCTGCCCTTGAACTTTCCGCCCCCGACGCTGCCGACTCAGGTGCCACGGACGCCCTACTACCTCAAGAGTCCCCCGAGAGTCATCCCGATTGACGTGGGACGCCAACTATTTGTCGACGACTTTCTGGTCGAACAGACTACCTTGCAACGCACCGTGCACCAGCCGGTCATGCGGTCCAGTCCGGTACTGGCGCCGGGCTCGCCGATTAGCGCTGGTGCGTGGTACGACCCAACAATTAATCGATACAAAATGTGGTATTACGACACCACACCAGACTACCGGTATGCTGTTTCGATCGACGGTATCAACTGGACACGCCCCACCTTCCCGGATGTATTGGTGCCGAACACCAATGAAGTAGTTGCCGGCGGAGACACAATTTGGCAGGACCTTCAGGAGCCCAACCCGGCTCGCCGCTACAAGTCCTTCCAAGTGGATCCGGGAGCCGCCAAGATCTATGTATATTTCTCGCCTGACGGCATTCACTGGGGCCCGCGACAGGACTACAACATCAAGTCCATATCGGACAGGACCTCGGTGTTCTGGAACCCGTTCCGTCGTGTTTGGGTGAACAGCGATCGTGGTGCGGCCGGTGTGGGCGCGACGTTGAACCGTCCCGGGTATAGCCCGCGAGTGAGGTTCTATTCGGAGAGCGCCGACCTCCTGAACTGGAATCCCGCCGATCCGGCCAAAACCTTCTGGACAGGACCTGATGACCAGGACCTTCCATACTACGGCGCGGGCGGCGAGTTCCCGGAGTTGTACAACCTGGATTGCGTTGCCTACGAAAGCGTTCTGCTCGGCCTGTTCAGTTGGTTCCAGCCAGGGGCCGGGTACAAAGACTATGTACGCCCCGGTCCGGTCTTGGTGGAAATTGGAGCTGGCTTCAGCCGCGACGGCTTTAGCTGGATTCGTCCAAACCGGGGAACGGGCCCTTCCGGTGCATTCATCCCGGCCAGCAACGTGGCCGGAACGTGGAATGCGTACAATACGCAGTCCGTTGGCGGCGGGTTACTGGTGGTTGGAGACGAGCTCTGGTTCTATTTCTCCGCCCGGTCGGGAAAGAAGCCGGAGAACGGGGACTTTGCCACGGGACTCGCAACTCTGCGCCGCGATGGTTTCTATTCGATGGACGCAGGTTCCACCGAGGCGACTCTGACCACACGCCCAGTCCGGTTTACAGGCAATCACCTTTTCGTGAATGTCGATGACCCAAGCGGTCAGCTGCGAGTAGAAGTACTGGATGCCAACGGAAACGTGCTCGTGCCGTTCTCAAAGAGCAGCTCGAATCCGGTCGCGACGAATAAGACGCTTCAGGAAGTGACTTGGAACGGCGCCAATCTCGCGGCGCTGGCGGGACAAAGCGTCAAATTCAAGTTCTATTTGACCAATGGCCGGCTGTACTCGTTCTGGGTAACACCGAGTGCTCAAGGCGCAAGCAATGGCTACGTTGCGGCAGGCGGTCCGGGCTTTACAGGGGTCACGGATACCGTCGGCGGCATTCAGTAATAGGACTGTTCGCCTCCGGCGCTGGTACTCGCTACCGGTCCAATGGACGCAGTGCTCTTGTGTCGGACCTGCCTGACGGGTTAAAGTCGCTCAACGGTCGTTTATTGGGATGCTGGGTACCATCTGATGTGATGGGCCCGTTACGCCTATGAGTCTCGGAACAGATCTGTACAAACGATTGCCGGTTTGGGTGCAGCACGGCGCCGTCAGCGCCTATGGCGCGTATTGGCATTGGCTGCGCTTCGGCGGAGGGTACCGCCAGGAGCTGGAAGGGTATTTGGAACGCGAGCGCTTTGAGCCTTCCGACTGGGCACGGTGGCAACATGCCCGCGTTTCCAAACTGCTGCAGTTGGCGGCCACGAACATACCGTACTATCGGCGCACGTGGACTGCCGGGCAGGTGAAGGCGGCATTCGCGGGAGAGTTACGGGAACTCCCCCTGCTTGACAAGGAACCGATTCGCGCCGCTCCGTCGGAGTTCCTGCGTGACGATTGGGCCCCGCGGCCCCGGTTCGGCTATCACACCAGCGGTTCGACTGGTACTCCGATTCGAAGCGAATGGAGTCTTCAGGAGATCCGTAGTTCGCTAGCCTTGCGGGAAGCGAGGTCGGCCCGCTGGGCTGGAGTCTCGTTTTCGCTTCCACGCGCCACCTTTTCGGGCCGCATGGTGGAACCCGATCCGAACAGCAGGGGACCCTTCTATCGCTACAATCTTGCCGAGCGGCAGGTATACCTGTCCCCCTTCCACTTGCGGCCCGACACGGCCCGCTCGTACGTGGAAGCGCTTCGCAGGCACGGAATTCAGTGGCTCACCGGGTATGCGGTCTCTTACTACCTCCTGGCCAGGATGATTCAGGAGCAGCGCCTCAAGGTCCCGCCCTTACGAGCAATCGTAACTACCAGCGAAAAAGTCACTTCAGCGATGCGGCAAGTGATGGAGGACGCCTATCAGGCGAAGGTCTATGAGGAATACAGCACCGTGGAGAGCGCGCTGTTTGCGAGCGCATGCTCACACGGGCGCCTTCATGTCAGTCCCGACGCCGGCATCGTCGAGATTGTGCGTCCGGACGGAACGCCTTGTGAACCGGGCGAAGCTGGCGAGGTGGTCGCCACCTGCCTGCTCCGCTGGTACCAGATCTTCATTCGTTACCGCCTTGGAGATGTCGCGTCCTGGTCTCCAGACCCTTGTCCATGCGGCCTTGCGATGCCCGTGATCCAGGAAGTGCTGGGTCGGGTCGAGGATGTCGTGGTCGGTCCCGATGGACGGCAACTGGTCCGTTTTCATGGCATCTTCGTCGACCAGCCGCACATTCGCGAAGGTCAGATTATCCAGGAGGGGTTGAATCTGATTCGCGTGAAAGTCGTCGCGACGGATGGCTTCGGTGGTCCGGACGTCACGGACGTCGTGCGCAGGGTCCAGCAGCGCCTCGGACCCGGAGTGAATGTGAAAGTGGAGCGCGTTGAGTCGATTCCGCGATCGAAGTCGGGGAAGTTCCAGGCGGTGATCAGTTTACTGCCCAAACGCGAAGCGGAACGGGTGGGCGTCCGTCTGTGACTCGGCGCGACGAAATGGTATAGGCATGCAAGCAGTTCGCGAAATTCAATCCGGGATGGCTCCGTGGGAATACCCGGGGAATAATAGGCGCGGCCGGGGATCGATCCGGATCGCGTTCTGGGCGTTCGCGATCCTAGCGGGAGCCTTGCAAGGCTGGGTGCTGCGTCACACGATTCAGACTGACGGAATCTCCTACCTCGATATCAGCGATGCGGTGATGCGGGGCGATTGGAGCGGCGCCGTCAACGGCTATTGGAGTCCGTTATATCCGCTCTTGCTGGCTGTCGGCCGCTCGATTATCACGCCTGCCCCCCAATCGGAGTTTGCCGTTCTTCATTTGGTGAACTTCGCGATCTATCTGTTTGCGCTCACCGCTTTTGAATTCCTCCTGCGTAGCATCCTTGCCTGCCGCGGCAGGTTTCGGAAACTGCCTGACTGGCTGTTGCTGATCGCCGGCTACTGCCTGTTCTGCTGGACTTCGCTCGATCTGATCACTGTGGGCGTCAGCTCGCCGGACATGGCTGTAGCCGCCTTTGTTTTTCTGGCCGCCGCTTGCCTGGTGCGGATTGCGGCTGGTTCGGCACGCTGGACGACCTTCTTTGGATTGGGCCTGGCGCTTGGACTCGGCTACCTTTCGAAGGCAGTGGTGTTTCCTATCGCTTTCCTCTTTCTTGCCGTGGCGGCGATCGCGGTATGGCGGCTGCGCGAAAGGATGACCGGCCTGGCGGTCGCGGCAGCTGCGTTCGTTGTGGTCTGCTCTGCGTTCGTCATTCCTCTCTCGCTCCAAAAAGGACGGTTCACTTTCGGCGACACCGGCAAGTTGAACTACTGCTGGTATGTGGATGGGGCAGCGTATCGCCATTGGCAGGGGCAGCCGTTGGGGCCAGAGTTGGGACCGGCTCCGAAGTGGACGGCGGGCCCGGTGTCGTCTGGTGTTCCGGCTCATCCCACGCGGATGACGCTGGAGGCGCCACCAGTCTATGAGTTCAACGGCCCGGTTGGCGGCACATACCCCGTCTGGTTCGATCCGTCTTATTGGAACGAAGGCATCCGCCCGCGATTTGACCTGCGACAGCAGCTTCGGAAGATTGTCATCAATGGCAAATTCCTTTATTCCGTCCTGGCGAATCCCCATCTGATTCAGCTCTACCAGGAAAAACGCCTCTCCCGCTTTTTCTCGCCGCTCTTTCTTGGCATTCTGGCGTTTCTCTCCTATTGGTCAATCCGCGCCGGGGCCGGGTGGGGAGGCGGGGTCAATTCATGGATACTGATGGCGCCATCGGCCGCGGCGATCGCAATATACGCGCTGGTCTACGCGGAACCCAGGCACCTGGCGCCGTTCGTCCTCCTTTTATACCTTGGAGGCGTACTCGCATTGCAGATTCCGGACAGCGCCGCCTCCCGGCGCGTGGCAGGCCGGGCGGCGGCGGTGATGATTGCGGTCTTCGTGCTTACAGTGGTCGTGTCGATTGGCCGCATCGCGGCTGATGGATCGCCGCAAGTTGGCGACTGGCAAGTAGTCGAAGGTCTGCGGCAGGCGGGCATCGCGCCCGGCATCAAGGTTGCCACGCTCGAGTACGCCAATCATGCCAACGTGAAGTGGATGCGACTGGCGCGCGCGAAAGCAGTCGCCGAAATCTATACCACCACCTTCGATCCCTCGGAGCGGGAGTTTTGGTCGGCGGACGAGGTAACGCGTGCACGAGTACTGGAAACATTCTTGCGCGCCGGGGCGGAAATTGTGGTTTCCACGGGAGTTCCCCCGGATCAACCCATACCGCCGGGTTGGCACCGGATTGGCAAAACCGGCTATTTCATGCTGCGGTTGACTCGAACCCCATGATTCCACTCGCCTCCAACATAGTCATACAGAATATCTGTATCACCGCTGTAGTCGCGGGCACGTTCTGGTTTTTGCCAGCCGTGTTCCGTCGCGGGCTTGGAGCGATCCACAGCGCTTGGAGTGCAATCGCCCGCCGCGCGGCGGTATCGATTCTGGCCGTGGCGGCTCTCCCGCTCGCACTCCGCCTCCTGCTTCTTCCCGTACTGCCAGTGCCGGTGCCCCGGATTCACGACGAGTTTAGCTATCTTTTGGCGGCCGACACCTTCGCCAGCGGACGGATCACGAATCCTCCCCATCCGTTGTGGCAGTTTTTCGAGACCTTTCATGTCTTGCCAACTCCCACTTATATGTCCAAATACCCCCCGGCACAGGCTATGTTTCTGGCGATCGGGCAAGTGGTCTTCGGGCACCCCTGGTGGGGGGTCTTCCTCAGCGTCGGCGTTATGTGCGGAGCGGCGGTCTGGGCCTTGAGAGCTTGGGTGCCGCCTAATTGGGCGTTGCTTGGCGGTCTCGCGATCGCCATTCAATTTGGAGTGACCAATTACTGGATGAACTCATATTGGGGGGGCGCGCCGGCAGCGATCGGTGGCGCCCTACTGCTCGGCGCATTCGGGAGCTTGAAGCAGTATCGGCCGCTGCCTCAGAAACCGATACGCAACGCCGTTTTTCTCGCCCTCGGTGCCGGGCTGCTGTTGAACAGCCGCCCTTGGGAAGGCGCGATCCTGATGGTGCCGGTCGGCCTCGGGCTGGCGTATTGGGTGTTCAAGCCGGGCTTCCCGCCTTTTTCCCGGAAGATCATCCAGGTCGTCGTACCCATCTGCGTGTTACTGATGGTTATGGGAGCGGCTATGTTGGAGTACAACCGGCGGATAACGGGAAATGCGCTGGTGCTGCCCTATCGGCTGTGCCATGCGACTTATTCGGTTGCGCCGTTGTTCTTATGGGAGACCAGAACGCCGGCCCCCGAATTCCGGCATGCGGTAATGAAGCGCTTTTACCTGGACGTGGAGCCTGCCTATCAGGACGCGAACACTCTGAACACCTTCACTGGGTGGCTCGCCGTGGAAAAGAAGCGCTTGCGGATGATCAAGGATATCCTGTTCGGGAACGTCTTTCTTCTTCTGTGCGCTAGTCTGTTGCTGGTCCTGCTTCGAAGAAGTGAGACTCGTATCCTGCTAGCCGTTCTGTCTGCCGCTATTATTGCCCTGTCGGTCGAAAGTTGGTGCCAACCTCACTATTTGGGCCCGGTACTCGTGGCTGCAGCTGCACTCAAATTAACATCCCTGCGTTATCTGTCCACTTTTCGGCTGTGGGGGCGGCGGGTGGGCTTGGCGAGCGTCACCGCGGTCATCGCCTTCAGCGCAAATGGCCTCATCCAAAAAGTCGCCGCGGATCGTCCGTCTACCGCTCCATTTCAGTTT
This sequence comes from Candidatus Solibacter sp., assembly GCA_039934035.1. Taxonomy (GTDB): domain Bacteria; phylum Acidobacteriota; class Terriglobia; order Bryobacterales; family Bryobacteraceae; genus Solibacter. The sequence goes on from JBDTMZ010000033.1 coordinate 99,106, forward strand.
CAACGAGCAGCCATTGAGAAAGAGTTGGAATCCACTGCCGGTTCTCATGTCGTGATGGTCCGCTACTCAAACGATCACGTGCCCACCCACGAGTGGGTGTACAACCATTCCGACATCGATCGCTCCAAGGTAGTCTGGGCGCGGGAAATGTCTCACGACGAAAACCAACGGTTACTCGAATACTATCGTGACCGCAACGTTTGGCTCCTCGACGCGGACCAGCCGAATCCGTTGATCGTGCCGTATCCAGGCGCCGTGGAAACCGTCAGCGGACGAAGTGCTGCACTTCGTCCTGAACCGCCAAAGGGCCAGAGACCATGACCGCTCCCAGTGTTGAGTCCGCGCCTGCCGTGCGGCCCAGTTCGGTCGGATCCGTCCTCGTGGTGGGAAATTTCCTCTCGGCCTCCGTCGGGAATCGCGGAGTGTGCGAGGACCTGGCTGAGCGTCTGGCTGCGGCGGGGTGGCAGGTTACGATGACTTCGGAACGGACCGGCCGTTTTGCGCGACTCGCCGATATGTTGCGAACGGTGTGGGCTCGGCGACACAGTTACGACGTGGCACAGGTTGATGTCTATAGCGGTCCCGCCTTCTTTTGGGCTGGTATCGTGTGCCTGTTCTTGCGATGCCTTGGGAAGCCCTACATTCTTACGTTGCACGGTGGCAACCTGCCGGCTTTCAGCGAGCGCTGGCCGGGCATGGTCGGCAGTCTGCTGGCCTCCGCCGCCACCGTCACAGTGCCTTCGGGCTACCTTCTCGAGCGGATGCGCCGTTTCCGTGCGGACCTCCGGTTGCTGCCCAACGCGGTGGACATTTCAAATTATCCGTTTCGACTCCGCGAATCGCTCCGCCCTCGCCTGGTTTGGGTCCGTGCGTTTCATCGGATTTACGATCCATCTCAAGCGGTTCGCGTCATTGCTCGCTTGCTCCCTGAGTTTCCCGGCGTCGAGTTGGCCATGGTCGGTCCGGACAAAAAGGATGGCAGCCTGGAGGCCGCTAGCGCACTGGCCGAAACCCTGAACGTAACGACCCGAATCCAGCATGTCGGACGGGTCGCCAAAACCGAAGTCGGCCAATGGATCGATCGGGGCGACATCTTCCTCAACACTTCCACCATCGACAACAATCCCGTCACGCTACTCGAGGCCATGGCCTGCGGCGCCTGCGTAGTCAGCACGAACGTGGGTGGAATTCCTTACACGGCGGAACATGGGGTTGACGCTCTGCTCGTCCCTCCCGGCGATACCGAGGCCATGGCGAATTCCGTGGCCATGCTGCTGCGGCGCCCCGACATGGCGCTTGCCCTCTCGAGGAACGCACGCAGTAAAGCGGAATCTTTCGATTGGGGAAGCATTCTGCCTGAGTGGCAATCGCTATTGGCCACCACTATTCACAAGCAAAACGGAGTGACACCTTCATGAAACTGCTGATCGCGATACCTGCCTACAACGAAGAACAGAGTATTGATCCCATCATCGTTCGTTCGCTGGCGGCTCGGGCGCACATAATCTCCACCTCTCCGGTTGACCTGGTAGATATCGCGGTGGTCAGCGATGGTTCAACGGACCGTACCCTGGAGATTGCGCGCACCCATGAACACGAGGTCAACGTAATCAACTTCGTCACGAATCGCGGCTATGGAGCCGCAATCCAGGAGGCGTGGCGACAGTCCGACGCCGATCTACTGGGGTTCCTGGACGCGGATGGCACCTGCGATCCCAACTTCTTTTCTACCCTCTGCAATACGATCGAGGACGAGCAGGCGGACGTTGTCCTGGGCTGTCGCATGAACAAGAACAGTCGGATGCCATTGCTGCGGCGGGTCGGGAACATGATCTTCGCACTGCTGCTGGGGCTGTTCTCTTCCACCCGCGTTCGGGACACGGCGAGCGGCATGCGAGTGGTGCGCCGGAAGAGTCTCGACCGGCTCGAGCCGCTGCCAACCGGTATGCATTTTACGCCTGCAATGAGCGCCCGGGGACTGCTGGATCGGCGCCTGAAGATGCGTGAGGTTGACATGCCTTACGCTGAGCGTGAAGGGCGTTCCAAACTGAACGTCGTCCGGGACGGCTTCCGGTTTTTGAAGGTAATCGTGGAAGCAGCGCTATTGTACCGGCCGGAACGCCCACTGAGCATAATGGGCCTCATTTGTCTGGCGGTCACCCTCCTCCTGATGGCTCAGCCCACGCTCTACTATTTGGCCAATCATTCAGTCGCGGAATGGATGATCTATCGGTTTGTCGTGGGCCATTTAACCGGGTTGGCCGCTTGTCTGTTTTTCTCAACCAGCTACCTGGCTTCAAGGACCATCGAAATGACTCTCTTCGAAGATTCGAACGAACAATCGACCACTGCCTTTACGAAGCGGATCCTGCATTCGCCGGCTTTCTGGCTCTTCCCGTTCCTGCTTATGGTCGCGGGAGGATGGCTGGTCTTGCCCAGCTTCTTCCAACTGGTCCGCACCGGAGCCACCTACGAGCACTGGTCGCGATTTATCGCGATGTCGTTCCTGTTCTCGGTTGCCATTGTTGCCCTGACGACCCGGGTTTGTGATCATGTACTTAACCTATTGGGCGATAGACTCGAATTCCTGCGTTCGCGAATTCGGCCTTCCGCCTCTGGTCTCGCGAGATGACGGAAGAGTTGTTCGATCTGAGCGCTGAGTATGAGCACATGCTTCGGAAGGGTGTCGACCTGACCGGCGAGGACCCTTCTTATTTCCTGCGGGGACGCGTCGCCGAGGTCAAACGCCGGATGCCGTCCGCTTGCAGTGTGCGTCGCATACTCGACTTCGGCTGCGGCACGGGCGAAACCTCGGCCCATTTGGCAAAGGTCTTCAGTGGAGCCGAAGTCTTTGGTGTCGACACGTCGGAGAATGCGGTGCGGACGGCCGAGACCCGCCATGGTTCGGCCCGCGTCCGGTTTGGCACGCTGGATCGACTGGCAGAATCGGAGCGGTTCAACCTGTGCTACGTCAACGGCGTATTTCACCATATTGAGCCGGCCGACCGATTGTCGGCTGTGACAGCAATCCGGAATAGTCTTATGCCGGGTGGCTATTTCACCCTTTGGGAGAATAATCCATGGAATCCCGGTACACGCATGGTGATGAGCCGAATTCCATTTGACCGCAATGCGAAAACTCTCACGTACATAGAAGCCCAGCGCCTGGTTTTGGCCGCGGGCTTTGAACTCGACGTTCCCACGCGCTTCCTCTTTTACTTTCCGAAGGCTCTCGGATTTCTGCGGGGCACTGAACGATTCTTCGCTCGCGTGCCATTGGGGGGCCAGTATTGCGTAGTTGCGCGCATTCCCTGAACCCCATGCGAGTCGCGATTTCCTTTGACTATGATTCCCCGGCCGGCTACAAAGAATCGTTTGGGCCCGGGCGGGATCTTCCGTGCGATGCGGATTACCGCGGTACGGAGGCGCTCCTCAAGGTGCTGGCTAAACACGACGTTCAGGCCACTTTTGCCATCGTTGGCTGCGTCGCATTAGATGGCGCTCCGCCGGAGTGCTGCCCAGGCCAGATCCGAGAGATTCACGCCGCTGGACATGAAGTCGCTTCGCATTCCATGTACCACCGGTTTATCCCGCCAATGACGGACCGGGAGTTGGCCGAAGATGTGAAGCTCAGCAAAATGGCGCTGGAAGCCTGCATTGGGCAGTCGATTCGGGGTTTCATTCCACCGTTCAATCGTCCCGCGCATTTTCCGCGCCGCGGTGCGTTCAGCTTTTCAGAAGTCCTGGGGTTGCACGGGCGCGGCCGCGGCCGGCAGAGCGTCAACACCATGCTGGCAACGCTCAACAGTCATGGATTCGGTTGGTGCAGGGTCAGCTTTCGGAGCACGCTTAAGTCCCTCACCGAAAAAATCATTGTTGCCGACCGATTTCCCCCACAGCCCTTCGTCTTCGAAAATATGGTCGTCATGCCGCTCCACGCTACGGGATTCGGCGAAGCCACATTGAGCCTGCTTCGTCGTTACCTCGATTCAGACCACGTTCTCACCGTTTACGCACATCCGAACAAGGCCCACGACGAACTGGACGAAAATGGCGTGAACGACGAGCGTGCTGAGGTCATGGACGCGTTCCTGACTCGCCTTGAGCGGGAACGAGCCCTGGGCCGGGTGGAATTCTGCACCATGGCCCAAGTGGAGTGCCAAGTGCGCGCAATATCCGGTCCGCTCCTGCAGGACATCAATTCCCGCCGAAGAAGATTCCGTTGATTACTGCATTCGCGCCAGCCAGTCGAGTCACGCGCAGGATCACGCTCCCTTGAATATTCCAGACCATATACTGGCCCTGGCTGAAATTCGAGAGAGTGCGGCTGTCCAATACGCTCTGGCTGACCGCGTCCAATACTTCGACTCGTTGAGAACGCGACCCGTTGTCCCAATCCATTGCGTAAAGCGCGACCTGGTGCGTATTGCCGTCTGTGAGATTCAGGTTGATCGTGAAGACGGTCGCCGAATACCAGACGGAGGCGATGCGGTCGTTTGGGTTGGATGACTTTTGCAGGGCGCGGAGATCGGGCGTACTGCTAGCCCATGTCCAGGTCTGAGCGCCGCCGCCGATCGCGACTTGGGCATATGTAGGGTAGAGTGGGAGACCACCGGCGATAGCCTGCCCGTCGGCCCCGTAAACGCCTTTCCAGGTGCCCCCCGTCGTGCTGTCAATCTTTATAAATGAAGCGGCATTTGCGCCGGTACCCGGCGGAGTAGTCCCTCCCTGCTGGTACAGGAAACCCACCGGCCCATAGGTGTGGCCGCTGGAACCTGTCGGGATGTACGCTGAGCCCACCCCGTATACGGCGGAGAGGACGGTCGCCACATTCGTGGTTTGCACGGTCGTACTCAGGTCGTACCAGCCATCTCCCGCTGAGACCTCCTGTGTGACCAGATAGTACGTTGTGTTAGGCGCCAACGTCACCGCGGCAGTCAGGGTGGCATAGCTCAGGCTTCCCGCAGTGGCGGACGCCGTTGGCACCGTGGCCGATCCACCAGGCACGTCCAGGCCGGTGGACGCGTTGACAAGTTTTACGACGTGCGATGCGGAGTCTCCCGGCGTGACAATGCGACCCAGCGCAGTCACGCTCACGGCGCTCGCAGCCACCCGGAGTTGCATCCCCACCCAGCCCGAGAAGTCCCGGCGCGGGCCGCTTAAGGATTGGCCGGTGATGAATGCCGTGCCACCAGGGGGCGGAGGAGGTGGAGGTGGAGGCGGCGTCGTTCCGCCTGGGGCGTAAGTCAGATTGGGCGGCCCGTAGGCGCGGTTCGCGCTGCCCATCAGATGCCAGCTTGAGTCGAAGTACACGGCTTGCGTTACCGATGCGTCGGCCGTGGTTTGGACGATCGTATTGGCGTCGTACCATGTGTCCTGATTGGCGGTCTCCTGAGTGGCCAGGTAATACGCGCTGTTGGCGGTCAGGACGACCGGGCTGGCGAGAGCTGCATACACAAAGCTACCCGGGGTGCCCCCGAGCATCGACACCGATACCGAGCCTCCGGGCACATCCACACCAGTGGCGGCGTTTACCAACTTGACCACATGCGTGCGCGAGTTGCCCTGCACCATCAGTCGCCCCAGGCCGGATACGGTGAGCGGTGCTTGCCCGACCGCCAGGCGCAAACCCACCCAGCCGGTAAAATCGTTGCGCGAGCTTCCGGCAGTGGTTCCCGTGATGAGCTGCAATCCGCTGGGGGGCGGTGGAGGGGGAGGCGGGGGAGGTTCGGTCCCTCCCAGAGTGTAGCCAAAATTAACTGGAACGTAGGCGTTGCCATTGCCGCCTAACGTGTGCCACGTCGCGTCCGCCCACGCCGCTGAGGTGACGGTGGCGTCGGACGTAGTCAAGACCGTGGTGTTTAGATCGTACCAGCGATCCTTCCCGGAGGCCTCCTGGCTGCCAACATAATAGGCGCCATTGGCTGCGAGAATCACGGGAGTGGCCAGGACGCCGTACACGAAAGTACCGGGTGTCTTGCCCGCCATGGAAACCGCGACGGCGCCGCCCGGCACGTCGGCGCCAGTGGCCGCGTTGACCAATTTTAGCGTGTGCGTATCCGTGTTACCGGTGGACATCAGGCGCCCGAGAGAGGAGACAGTCATCGCCGTGGGGCCAACTGCCAGGCGCATGCCTACGAAGCCGGTGAAATCATTGCGCACTGTTCCCGGAAACATGTTGATGAGGTACGATTGCCCGCTGGGTGGTGGCGGAAGGGAGACCGTCAGCGACACGTTCACGGTTTGCGGATTGTTGGAGGCGTACGGGTCGGTGACGGTGAGCGTCCCGTTGTAAGTCCCAACGGCCAGCCCCGCAGTGGAGACTGAGACGGTGAAGGCGCTACTGGCGCCGCCCGCAAGCTGGCCGCTAAGTGGTAAAGTGGACAGCCACGGCTGGCTCCCAACCGCGTACCAGTTCAACACGGCACCGGAAGGCCCGCTGTTGGTCACGGTCAGGCTCTGGCCGGACGGAGCCGCCCCGCCGTTGATTCCGTTGAATGTCAGGGAGGATTTGTTCAGGCTGATCGCCGGCTGCGAGCCCGGAGGGGGAGGCACTGGCGGCAAGGTTCCCTTCGGCGCCAGAATAAATGCGTTGAACTCCGCGGAGGTGTGCGGAGGCGTGGACGCTGCGCCGACGACCGGCGCCACCTGCGTCAGGACCATCGGCAAGGTGATCGGATTGCCATCGTAGGTGCCCGTCAGAATGGGATCGCCATAGAAATTCTGCGAATCGCGGACCTCGTATTGCGTGCCGGCCGTTAGCCCGCTGGACGTTACGTCCACACTCACCGTAGGAGTCTTATCCCAGTTCATCACAATGATATGGGCGCGGCCCGGCTCGTACCGATTGGGCTGAACGAGCGTGGTCACTCCTGTGGGGTTATGGTTGAAGACCGCACTGGCCTGATCGATGCCGGGCGGCGGAGCGCTCTTGTAGTATGTGTTGCCGCTCCAATTGTACGTAGTAATGCCCTGCACATCGAGTGGTCCGACGACAGTATTTCCCTGAAACAGTACGCTTTGCCAGTTGCGAAGCAGCAAGGTCGTATGGGTAGTCGGCGTGGCGCCCACCCAGAAGCTCCCTCGAATATCAAGATCGAGATTCATCCCGCTGGCCCAAAGGGCGTCCATCTCATTGAAGCCCGTATTGTCGGCCGCGGCGTCCAGAGGGTTATAGAAGACGCTGTTGGCAATCTTGATGTCCTGCTTAACTCCACCCGCTGCAAAGATGACATTGTCGACGCGCTTCCCGTCGGGCAAGCCGGCATTGAAAGCTACGTTTCCATCCAAGTGAATATGGGCCACTGGGCCGGCGGCGCCGTAGGCCTGAATGCCGATATCAAAACTGTTGTAGGTGATGTTGTTAGTCAGGAGTTTGGGGATGGAGGACGCATTCTGGATGTAAAGGCCGTGGCCGTGGCCCCGGTCTGGAGCGCTCCAGCCGTTGTTGTAAGTCAGCGTGCCGTAGATCTCGGTGGCGCTGGACTCCTGCTGGTCGGCAACTCCGTCCGCGGAATCGCGAACCACCACGTTAATGAGCTTACAGCCGACGGATCCCTGAGTGAAGGCCACCCCGTCGGCCGGCTTGCCCCCGGGAAAAGAACCGCTGGTGCTGGTGTAACGCGGCCAGGGCCAATTGAGGTTAGCCACCTCAAATCCCCAGTACCATACGTAATTGCCCGCTACTACTAGACCGCTGTTGATCGTGGCGCGCTCGCCCGGATACTGGCGCACGTACACAGGTTGCGCGAGGGTACCACTTAGGTAACTGCTCACAGTCGCCGGCCCGCCCGAGCCATAGATCCCGCCGCGCAGCCAGACTGTGTCGCCTGGTTTTACGATCCCTTTGTTTTGAAGGGCCGTGACAATGTTCCAAGGGCTCGCGAGGCTGCCATTACCAGACGCGCTTCCCACCGGAGACGCGTAGAAATCGGCTGCGCTCGCCGGAGCGGCCATGGAGCAGCACAAACCCAACAAACAAAGTGCCAACTCGACAGTCCTGGATCCAGTCTGGCCCGCCCGGCGGGTGTTAAGGGAATAAGACATTCTCATGTTCTCTTGTTATCCTGCGATCGGAAATTGACGAGGCTAAGGTATGACTGACCTTGTCTATGCCGACTGGATACGGCTCTCAACTGGGTCTGGCGTCTAATGGGTGCGAGTTGGAGCAATTACGGTGCCAACCGACCTTACTCCCGCTGCAAATGTATAAAACGGTGCATTAGCCGCGTTCGCACCGCCTTGCGCTGCTTTTACCAGTTCGACCAAGTTTGTGACGGCGCCAGACTAGACCCAATCTTTAGGACTTCAGCTCATGCATTTGGAAACCCGCCCGGGTGATTGGTTCGCCCTTGATCTAAACGACAGTAAAAACAAAGCGGTTGGCTCGCGATAAGGGCTGCATCCAACTCGGCATTCAACGTGCTAATCTTCGTACCCGATAGAGGGTGCCGGCGCTCCCGAGACTGATAGATACCTGCGCTGTTGACCGGGATTCAAGCGCGATCCGGTGGCTCCCTAGAAAATTGGAGGACGATGACTATGAAGGTTTTTCTTAAGGCCACAGCGCTCTCGATAGCACTTTGCTGTTTGGCGAGCGCTGCGACACTCTCACTGAATTCCAGCACCGGGACTTGGATCTCGGTCATTCCGGCGGCCACCCCTGGGCTAACTGGTGAAACCACCTCCCATGTGCAATGGGGCACGCCTGGTAGCCTCGCTGATAACCCTCTCGGGTTGAAGAGCGGGTATCAATTCAACGGGGCTGCTCCGCCACCTGTGCTCGGCATCAATCTGGACACAAACTTTTTGCTTGGGACGTTTATTCACGAGAACAACGCGATCGTGCCGGGAACGTCCATCAGCCAGGTAACTCTAAGGATCTTGCTGGAATTGGGGATTCCCGACGGACCTACCAACGTGGGGCCTCTGGCTTTCGATTACATCTTCCAGCACGACGAAACGAACAATGGGGCGTCTCCCTGCGCCTATGTAGCTCCAGAGAACACTAACCCGACACCAAACATCACCCCGGTGGGCTTCGCGGGTCCCAGCTGTGACGATCGGGTGTTTATCGCGAACAGCATCCCGGCTACGAACTTCCTGATCGGATCCACGTTGTACACTCTGAACCTGGTTGGCTTTTCCCAGAATGGTGGTGTGACGATCCGTGACAAATTCTACACCACGGAAGATATCGATAATTCTGCCCAACTGTTCGCTAAGATCACGGCAGCAGAGCAGACCGCTCCGGAGCCGGCGTCGTTCATGCTGATCGGCGGGGGTATGCTGGCGCTCGGGCTAGGCCTGCGGAAGCGGGTTATCCGCTAAAGTTCCGTCCTGATTTTGGAGTTCATTCTCATCACAAAGGAGGGCTCGGAAGCGAGTCCTCCTTTATTGTTGTTCGGACACGTGCGGAGAACCGCTCGTAAGAATCAGAACATCCGCACGATCCGGCGCTTCATGCGATACGCTTTGCGCCTGAGCCAATCTTTCGCATCGGTGGGTTTCCGGCCTGATTCCACCCAATCCCCCATGTCATTCGCAATGGTTCGCAGTCGCGACTGGATGAACTGCGGACTGACCAGAGCTACTTCCGCAGGTTCACAAGCTTCGAGCAGATAGCCGACGAGCGCCTGTGACTGCTCAAAAGCGAAACTGACGGCTACGGTCCGAAGTCCAACCGCTCGGAAAACTCCCTCTGCCGTCTCACTGCTCAGCCAGTAACAATGGTCGATTTTGGAAACGGCCTCGGGCGTTCCTGTCAGGTGACACCTGAGGTCGAAATCCACAATGTCACAGAACAGGAGTCCGCCCGGGTTGAGGAGCCGGCGGATCTTCTGCAAGGAGCCCTTTAGATCTTGCACGTGTTCGATACTGCGGCAAAAAAGGAGCATGTCGTACTTCTCGGTGCTCTCCCAACCCTCAATCGTCCCCGTGAATCCCTCAAGTCCCAGCTTTCGCGCGGCGGCTACCTCCTCGTCGGCCGGATCCAGCACTGCACACTTCATCTGGAAAGCCTTCTGAAACTCAAGCGCAACGTGCCCCGCGCTTCCACCGATATCCAGCAGCCGTGCACCCGGCCGGAATCGCAGATAGCCGTCGAGGGCTTGAATCAGCTTCCTGCCGTACTGAAGTTGATCGGCGTGAATAGCCGCGATGTCATGGCCCGCGCCGTCGCTAAATGCATGTGAAAGTGTGCGATAGTGGCCCTTCGAATAGAACTCGGCGTACCCCTCGTCCGTGAAGCGATCCGCCAGATAATAAAGGCCGCACTCCAGACACATTGCGAGGCGTGAAGGAAAGCCGTACCGGTCGATCTGCGCGATCACGGCGCTGCGCTCCGACCCGCAGAGATTGCAAGCGGCCATAAATTTCCTCGGAAGAAGGCGCAGGGCGTTGACTGCCGGCGCGCAGCGAACCCGGCGGCGTTGGAGCTCCGCCGGATGAATTCGCAGGCAGCTTCCTCCGGCGGGTGAGTATCCCGCGGACCAGTTATAGCTCCGGGGGGAAGCTGTGGGAATCTCGTCGCTTGTCAACGATCTAGGGGAACTCGCCAATGGTCTACCTCACGAAAAGTTGGATTTGTGCAAGCGTGTTCGACGCGCCCAGCCTCAAGCGAATAATCTGCTTTCGACTGCATGTATCGAGGTGCCCTGCCAGCAACCTTTGCCCGTCAGCCCGACCTCTATCGCCGACGGACACAGGTGTTACCCGCCCAACCTGCAAATCCCGATTTGGGAAAATCTCCAGGCCGATTAGTAAGCAATTCCATCTCCATTTCATCCGACCACCACTTTCTGGATGTCCGCTACATCGGGGCGGGGGAGGGCGACGCTCTAACGCCGACTTCGTCTGTTCCAGGAGGTGAACTCTGGCCATAGCATAGAGAGCCGGAGGGTTTGGGGTCCCCTGCGGGCCGTCAGCGGCGGAGTCCGCTGGCGAGATGGCGCAGCGGTTTCCAGCTGTACCGACCCAGGAGCCGAACCGGGCGGATCAAGTAGTCGGCCATGCCTGGGTGGAACACGGCGGATTGCCGCTGCATGAGCCCGCCGGCATGATGGAACAGCTTACCGATGCTTCGGCCTGGCTGAATCCGTTGATCCGGACCAAATTGTGACCGCAGTGCGGCGCCGCGGTGGGTCGTGGTGCCGAACGTCACCCGGCTTTGGTTGCCGGCGAGGTCGCTGCTGCCGGATGAAGGCGATTCGTGGCAGCCGAGTCGACGTTTTAGGGAAAAATGCCGAAATTTGCTATGCCTTCGTGGCCTAGCAAGGCAGTTCCAGTATTAGGTTGGGCAACTCCTGCGTGGGAAATGGCAAGTGCGTCCGCATGTGTATCGAACCGGCGGGAACCGGATCGTCCATCGCCGTGTACATCCTCTTCGGCCCTTGCCCTTACCGAGCATCTGCCAGGAGTCCCGTGATAAGTCTTACCCATTCACGTTTCACCGAGCTATCCACGGTTCTCGGCTTTCGGCGGACGACGCTTACCATTGCAAGCTGCTCCAGGGCATGGGCTTCTTCGTCGCAGACGGCAATAACTTTGAAATCGTTCTTGAACGCACCCAGATAGGTCATCAACGTGGATGCCCCAGGCATCGAGGCAGCGACCACGAGCAGGTCAACCGCCAGCTGCAATTCCGCCAGCAGCAATTCTGCGGCGGCCACACTTCGGGCCGGCCATGCTTCATACCGAGCCTGGTCGAGCGTTTGGCCAAGCCAGTAGGCAAAGCCCAAATCATCTGTGACGATTAGAACGGTTTTCACCTGGATGTACTTACGAAGCGTTCGCTGGAGCAATCGGTCTGCCAGAAGCTCATCGCATTGTGTTTCGACACTTTGGCGTCTGGTTGCGGCCGGCTGGTAGGCGAAAAGTGACGCGAGGCGGGAATAAATACGGAATACTGGCACAGTTTCCGGCGCCAGCGTGCGGGCTCGTGCTCAAATGCGCTCTCAAAGACGCGTTGGCGTCAACCGCCTGTTGCGGTCATCGACGCCTTCTTAGGCGTCTCCGACGCTAAGTAGGTCATCGACTTGTCCTCGACTCCGAGCTTTTTCATTTTGTAGAGCAGGGCCTTATAGTCGATTTTCAGCAATGCGGCAGCTCTCTTGCGATTCCAACGGGTGGAGTTCATCGCCGCCAGAATAGCCTCCGTCTCCGCCATATGCTTGGCCTTAGTCACCTGTTCCAGAATTGACCCCTCGGCTAGCGGGGCCGCAGGTGCCGCGCCAGACTCGCCGGGTACGGCGTTCATGAGCGGCTTGCGTAGTGTTCTGGCGTGTATGTCGCGCACCAGCAGATCCGCATTCCGAAGCACGATGAACTTTCGAGTCAGGTTCTCGAGTTCGCGAACGTTACCGGGCCACCGATACGTCATCATGGCGTGTTTGAGCTCCCCGCTGATGGTTGGCGGGGGAGTACCGGGAGCGGCATGTCTCCTAAGTAGGTATTCAGCCATCGGCACGATATCCTCGGTGCGTTCACGTAGCGCAGGAAGAACGAGACTGATGACGTTCAGGCGATAGTACAGGTCTTCGCGGAAGCTTCGGTCGGCGATCCCCTGTTCAAGATTGCGGTGAGTGGACGCCAGGACTCGCACATCCACCTTGATCGTTTCCTTGCCGCCGACCCGATGGAACTCGTGGTCCTGGAGCACTTGGAGCAGTTTTGCCTGAAGCCGCACGTCCATGTCGCCGATCTCGTCCAGCAGGATGGTGCCACCGTCGGCCATTTCGAACAGACCGGCTTTCTTCTGGAACGCTCCGGTAAACGCGCCGCGCTCATAGCCGAACAGTTCGCTTTCGACGAGTTCGGAAGGCAGCGCAGCGCAATTGACCTTGAGGAAAAGTCTGTTAGCGCGGGGGGAGTGTGCGTGCAACGCACGGGCGATTACCTCTTTGCCGGTACCGGTTTCTCCCTGAATCAGGACAGGAGTCTCAGACCAGCCGACCTGACCCACCAGCGCGTCGATCTCCTTCATTCGCGCGTTCCTGCTCACGAATGTCTTGCCTTCAGGCGCATCGGTGGCCTCTGCGGGAGTATCTTCCGCTCCGCAGATTTCCAGCGCGCGGGTGACAGCCTTGCCCAAGTCCTCGTGGGAGATCGGTTTGCAGAGGAAGTCCGTGGCGCCAGCTTTCATCGCAGCGACAATATTGAGGGTCGAAGGAACTCCCGAAACCATAATTACAGGAAGATTTGGCGCGATTCGCCGGATTGCACGGAGGGTGTCTATCCCGTCGTGGTTCGGCATTACGATATCCAGCAGTACCGCGGCTATGTCTGACTTAGCAGCCTTAAGGCATGCAATCACCTCATCACCGTCCTGCGCCAACTCGACTGCATAACCCGAACACTTCATCGCCATCTCGAGGTACCCGCGAACCTCCATTTCATCGTCACCCACCAAGATGGATCGTCCATTCATAGCAGTCAGCATTGATCTACGCTTCCTTTTCCAAACGTTCTGCCATCTCTTGAGTCTCATCCATCGTATGAGTGCCCTCGTGTCTCTGCGTCGGGAGAACGATCGAAAACATGGGGCTCGATTCGGTGTTCTCGGCCCAGACACGGCCATCGTGCTGGGTGATGATCATCCTGCTGAGGGCCAAGCCGAGACCGCCTCCCGAGGCGCCATCGTCATGGGCCGCCTCGGCGAATCCCAGAAAAGCCCCGAGTGCGGCTCGCGTAACCGGCTTGAGCAGAATTAAGGCTTCGGAGGATGTGAAGGCCGGCAGTGCCAAGCCTGGGCTGCAGTCCCACAGGCCACAGGTCAAAGCCGTCGTGGCACTCCTGGATGGAAACTGTTGTGAATTTCCATTCGTGGTCCCGGATTTCAAAAAAGCTCTCCCGGCAAAGATCCGTCCTCTCACCGGAAACCAGTTCTACGTACATAACATTTCCAACTGGCTCGGCGACCCCGATTATTTGGATTCGTTACCACCCAGCATCCAAACGGGCCAATCTATCGAACCAACAAGCCACAGAATAAGGGCAGCAGTGATTTTAGTCAATAACATGGTGCTGCCTTTAGTACTGCTATGTAAGTTCAGTACCCTTCCGATTTGTGAGAGTTAGCACGATTTTTCGGGTTTTCAGGAAAAAAGTTGGCTCGGCAGGCTGTATTTTGAGGGCGGCAGCGAGGGAGGCGACAAGTGTGCCGTCGCCACATCCGAGACATCAGGAGTCAGTTCGGATTTACATTGCAGTTAGGCTCAAGTGCAATGCTGGGGGTGAGGATAGATCAGAGTTGTGCGTGCCATCTAACGTTCGATGGCCATACTATCTAGATTATCTGGGCCGCCCATTACCCTTCTCCTCCTCCTGCGGCGGCGACGGCCATGTCGACCGGCACAAACCAGACGCGGGGAAGGGGCGCTGAGGCGTCGAAGAGCTTCATAGGAGAGTCGGAAATTTCGGTAATCCGAAAAAGCGAGTCGGACCGCATGGGATAGAGTCCGGTCGGTTGGCAATCGCATTGGGCGGAAGCCGCCGACCCGGCAAGTAAATCCACCGAGGTCACGATACCTCGGGAACTGACCGTGTAAGCAGTCTTGCCATCCGCGGAGAGTCGGATGGCGACGGGGTCGGAGGTCCGTGAGTCACCGGCGAAGATAAGACGAATGTGCACGCTCTGCCTCGGATTCTGAATCAGAAAGATGTCGCCAGAGCGCGTGACGGCAATCGCATCATGGCCGCCCGGCCGGAAGGCGGCAGCGGCCATAGGACTGGAAAGAGGCAGGGGTTGAGGCGCCGACCCGGGGACGACGAGCCACAGAGTGGTAGTCCCGCCATCCGTGGAAGAGAGCAGAAGTTGCTGAGCGTCGTCGGTGATCGCGATCATACCAGTTTCGAGGACCGACGCAGGCTCGGCCAAATCGACTACCGTTGGAGATGCCGGAAGGCCGGTCAGTATTTGCAGGCGTTCGCCGACCAGAACGGCGGAACGGCCAGCCGGGCTGAAGACGATCCGAGAAAGTGCGGGTGTCGCTCCCGCGATAGCGTATTCGTCAACGGCAGGCAGGCGCACCGCATAGAGCCGGCGATCGGCGGTGGAAAGGGCCAATGCCAGATCCTGGCCCGGCGAAATCTCCGCAAAAGAAAACCTGGAGCCGTCCGCTGCCTCGCCGATAGTCGCAGCCCCGGGAATGCCATTAATCGAACGGATCAGATGGGAACTTGCGTCGTGCGCAAATCCGAGTCCTGGAATACCGATGGCGCCACCTTGCGCGTGTGCCGTCACCACGAAGAAAGCGGCAAGGTAGCAAAGGGAAGCAGAGCGCCGAATCGCCAACGTGCTTCCGCGACTTGAGGAGTGCCCCGGCAGTCCAATTCGAGTTCCATCCAGGTTGGGGTAGGTGACAACAAACGAAATATCCAAGGTCTGCGATCGCATGGCTTGGCCGGATACAGAGCAATTTGTGTTCCGTAGCGATCGAAGAGAAAACGAAGATTTGCCAGGTATATTATGACGTCAGGCTTGCCCAATAATGCGGAACGATTCCCAGTGTTTCTCCCACTGGCCAGCTAGCGGACAAGTCTCATGAACGCGGCAACATACTCCTTCGTTTCCTTGATGTCAGGGACTCCGCCTGTCTGATCCACCCTGGCCGGACCAGCGTTGTAGGCTGCGAGCACGAGCGCCAAGTTACCGTTGTAGCGATCCATTAGCTGTTTCAGCAACCGGGCACCGGCTTCCACGCTCTGGTGGGCATCAAAGGGATTGGTAACGCCGAACTGAGCGGCGGTGGCGGGCATGAGCTGCATTAAACCCATTGCTCCCTTCGGCGAGACCGCGCACGGATGAAATGCGGACTCGATTTGCATCACGCCGCGGATTAGCTTGTCCTGGAGTTGGTTGGCTCGCGAGGCTGTGTCAATAATGGGAGTGATTTCCGCCTCGGAGATTCGAGGGCACGGTGGCGGGGAGGCGAAAAATGCAAATGACCGTGTGGTCCGCCAACTGACCGGCGCAGCGGAACGTCTGCCGATTAGCGAGCGGAATTCCGACATCCGGCTCGCTCGCTGGCGAGCCGTCTCCTCGATATTCGCCGATTGTTCCGGCGCCAACAGAGTGTGGTCACATCCGGCTGTGAGCCCCATGCGGCAGGCGAGGTAGTTCCGTTGAAGCACCGCCTTGTGCACCTGTTCCGCCTGCTCCGCGGTCAGCAGTGTGGGGTTACACGCCGCTGCCAATCCACTGATGCACGCACCCGCATTGCGCCTCAACGCGGCTTCTTTGACTTGTTCCACCTGCCCCGGAGTCAACAGCTTTTCGTCGCATGACAGTCCCGGCCGAGCCATACACGCTGTTGCGTTCCGACGCAGGGCCGCCTGACGTACCTCCGCGATCTGCTCCGGCGTGAGGAGTTTCTCGTTGCAAGCGGCAGCGAGGCCAGTCCGGCAGGCGGCGAGGTTCCAACGTGGGTCATCAGCGGAATTGCCGGCATAAGAGGGAATGCAATGGGAACAAATTCCTACAGCTAGCAGTAAAGTCAGCCTGAGCACCGTTGAATTATCGCCCGAGAAGGTGGTCCGACGCAATACTTTTTCTCCCCCCTTCTCTCTCCATCAAATCGATTTAGCTCAGTCTCCCGGGTATAATCCCACTGCCTTGAGGCGGTAATCTTCCAGCGCAACTCTACAACAATGGAGTGATGGCGGAGTACGCTCCCTGGGGGTGCGGGTTCTGTCTATAGCGTGAGCGTGACGCCGGACGGGCGGCGGGCGGTGTCAGTGAACTCTTGGGCAATTACTCTGCAGGTATGTATGGGACATGGAGACAGGTAACTCGCTTCGACCGATCAAGCCAAAATTCTGGGAATTTCTGCTTAGACTCAGGAGGCATGTGGCAAGTGTTGGCCCTGTAACCGTGACGGCGGATGGGCGGCGGGAGGTCTCTGGCAGTGAAGATAAGACCCTTCCAGTGTGGGACCTGGAGACCGGGGATTGCCTGCAGACGCTTCGAGGACACGCTGACCGGGTCGCTAGCCCAATATGAGAGGCCCTCGGGTCTGCCGGGGAGGCAGTAGAAGTTTGACAATTCCTGCAGTCCATCGCGGAAACTCCAAGGCGTGAGCCGCCAAGCACGCGAAAAAGAGCTTTCACGCGATGGACGAATGCGAGAGTTTAAGCCATACGAGGTGGGAGTGCAAATACCATGTGATATTCATCCCGAAATGACGACGCAAGACGTTGTACGCACAATTGCGAAAGCATCTCGGGGAGGTGTTTCGCCGGTTAGCCGAACAAAAGGAAAGCCGGATAGACGAGGGACATCTCATGAGCGATCACGTGCACATGATGATTGCGATTCCGCCCAAAATACGCCCTGTCGCAAGTGATCGGCTACATCAAGGGAAAGAGCGCGATTCACCTGGCGAGGGTCTACGGAGAGCGCCGGCGAAGTTTTGTGGACAGCATTTCTGGGCGCGAGGGAGGCGTTGATTGGGCAGCTTCCAACTGATGCCGGAGCTGGCAGCCGGGCGGCGACGTTCCGGCAGTACTTGGGGCCACCGAGACGCGGAGACTGTGAACGTCGGGATGTGATATGTTGAGGTTGTCGTGGAGTGGTCAGGAAACATCTCAACGAGCGCCGGATTTCTGCGGAAGCTTAGCGATTGTAATGAAATAAGTGTTGCATTTAGGAGCGAGGTGTGATGGTGTA
>JBDTMZ010000034.1:0-7086 GCA_039934035.1 Candidatus Solibacter sp.
CGCAGCCAGGTCTCTTGCAGCAGGTCGTCGGCATGGCGCCGGCTGGCGAACTGGAACAGAAAAAATCGATGCAACTGTGGACTCAGGCGGTCCACCAGCGCGGTGGCCGCCGAGAAATCTCCCTGCTGATAGCGGGCCATCAACAATTGCAGCCCGTTGTCTGAGTCCATTTCCGTTGAGTGCTCACCCAATTATGGCGAACATTAGCCGGGCCGCGGATTTCCGGTCAGCGGCCCGGTCGAACTGACGTCTCAAGTCTGGCGCAACCGCCTCAAGGCTAGCAGCCCGTGGTAAACGTTCCGCGGCCGCGTTGCGAGCGCCGGCAGGCCGAAGGCGCGGAACGGCGATGGGGTTCATCGGTCACGATCCGGGACGAGGCATGCGGCATGCCGCCGCTGCAACCTCTTGGGCAGGCGGAACTTGCGCCCGGGAGCTTCGTTCCGCCTCGTCAGCGATGTCCCGCATCGCTTTCCTCTGCGCGCCTCGCTCGCGGGCGCAATTCCACGCCTGCGCGGCTCACGCGACTTTTACCACGGGCGCTAGCGGATGATGGCTGCGCCGTTGATGGGGCCCGCAATCTTCACGGCGAAGCGAACGGTCAGGTCGCCTTCCGCACCGAGGTCGAACAGGGTGACGTTGGAGGTCGTCCCGTCTCCACCATCGATGACGCCCAACATGCCTGCCTCAATTGCCAGGTCCGTGGGCGGGCCCGATAGCTTGGCAACCGCCGCCTTGTCGAAGAATACGTTGGTATCGCTGACCAAGTAGCGTAGGATTTGCCGCGCGGGGCTGTCGGCGGAGAAGAGGAACTGTCCGGAGAGCGCGTTCCAACAGGGAGCGTGCAGGAAACCGCCGTTTGCGTCCTTATAGGGAGTCTGTGCGGCGGCCATAGAAACGATCTGCCCGTTGACGATCAAAGCCTCCAGATTCGAGTGCGCGATCGTGGCATAAATGTTGGCGCCGCGGGCGATCATGCCGAAGGGTGTATCGTTATTCGGAGCGTTGGGCAGCAGCACCGGGCGGTTCGGGCCGGACAGGCCGCCAAAGCCGTTGGTGGATACATTCAGCAGCGCGATGCCTCCGCTTTTCTCCGTATACACGGCGCCCCCGTCGTAGCTGAGAATCTGGGCGGCGCTCTTATCGCCTTTGAGCAGATTAGTCATGCCGTCGTTGTCTTTGACGACGTTGTCGCCGTAGACCGCAAACGATTCCGCGGTGGTGATGCCGAGGACCAGCAGATGGTTGTGACCGAACGCAACGGACACGGGTTGCGACGCGGTCTTGATCAGTTGCGTGGGTTCCATCGAGTTACCGCGCCGGACGAAGATCGTGACATTTGACGAATTAAAGTTGACGACTGCCGCGATCCGGCCATCGACCGCCACGCCTCCAGCGTTCCCGCCAGCTCCCCCGAACCCGCCGGTTGGGACATAGGTGGTGGCCTTGGTTCGTGTGTTGATGATGGCCAGATAGTTGTTGGCGCCGTTGGTTGCGGTCAGAAAGAGCGGCGCCAGTGATTTGTCTTCCCTGGCCTGCGCGAGTGTCGCCTCGTCGCCGGACGGGCTGGCAACAATTGCGGTGCATAGCAAAGGCAGAGCTGCCAATGCGTTAACGGTTCGTCTGCTTAGGGACATAGTCTCTCCTCGGGAATGTCAGACTTCTGCCGTGCGCCGCGCGTCAGGCGCCGGAAGCTCAAGCAGAGTCGATTTCAGCGTGATATTCGCTGAACGGGAGAATTTGGTTATGGTGCGTCTGAAATATTTTTGCTGGAGCGAGTGCATTCTCCGTCGTAGTAGGCAAATAGCGGAGGGTCATGCTTTCCGCGATGTGATTTGCTTGTGCCGGTAGTATCCCGGCCTGACGGGTTTTGGCGGACTCCGGCTGGGTTCCTTGCCCATTCCACAGCTATTCCGGCGGCAGGTTGTCGTCACGCGTGACGAATCCCCGTGTCAGTGATCCAGCACCGAGCCATCGAAGCTGTCCGAGCGCGTCGGGAATTCCCACTCGGGTACGTTTCGTTCGTTGTCGATCAGGTTGTCGTCGAGCTCGATGCCGAGACCCGGCCCATCGAAGTTGCCCTTGATGACGACATGGCCGGCGGTCATTGTCAGCGGCTTCTTGATGTAGCTCTGGCCGAGATAACTGCGGGACACGCCGTCGTTCGGTGCGGCCTGGAGGCTCGGCAGTTCGTGCGCGAGGAAATTCGGGATGGTCGCGCACACGTGCATCGACGCCACCGAGCCGACGATGCCCTCACGGGAATGCGGCAGCATCGCTGCATAGTAGGCCTCTGCCAGCGTCGCGATCGCCTTCAATTCGGTGATCCCGCCGCAGTGCGTGATGTCGGGCTGCAGGAACTGCGCCGCTCCCAGGGTGAGCAGGTCGCGGAACTGCCACTTGGTCACCATCCGCTCGCCGGTCGCGAATGGAATGTGGGTCTTCTTGGCCATCTCCGCCATCAGCGGCAGATTCTGGTGCTGGATGGGCTCCTCGAAGAACCACGGCTGGAATTTCTCGAGCGCCTTGATGATCACCATCGCCACCTGCGGCGGGTGGTCGGCGTGCATCTCTATTCCAAGGTCGAACTTCGGCCCGACGACCGCGCGAATCGCTGCGACCTTCTCCACGAAGCCTTCGATGAAATCGGGATTCTCGGAGTAGCGCGAGGGCCGGCCGCGGCTGTTGTTCACGCTGGTCTTCATCGAGGTGTAGCCCTCGGCCATGACGCTGCGTGCAGCTTCGGGGCTCTCCGCCTGTCCGTAGACCCGTATGCGGTCGCGCGTCGGTCCGCCGAGCAACTCATAGATGGGCACGCCGAGCGCCTTGCCTTTGATGTCCCACATCGCGATGTCCACGGCCGAGAGTGCGCTCGTCAAGACGATGTCACCGCGGTAGAAGGCCTGGCGGTAGATGGCCTGCCAGTGGTGGGCGGGTTGCCGCGGGTCTTTACCGATCAAGTACGGCTCGAGCTCCTTGATCGCGGCCACGACCGTTCCGATGCGGCCCTCGACCGTACCTTCGCCGATGCCGATGACGCCGACGTTGGTGTGCATCTTGACGAAGATCGTGCGCAAAGTGTTGACGGGGATGATCTCGAGCTTGGTGATCTGGATCGCCGACCGGGGATCCACCGGGGCGCGGGAAGCAGGCGCGGGAGCCTGCGCGCGGACGAGTCGCTCGCTCGCCAGCAGACCGGTCATCCCGGCGGTGACGTTTCTGAACCACTGGCGTCGCGAGACGGACCGGATCATTGGACAGGCCTCCGTTTGAATCGTGCCAAAGGAACACTGTATCAGGCCCGGGGTCTCTCGGCAAAGACCAAGCGGGGGTGGGCCCTGGCGCAGCTGGTGCAGGCGGAGGCCTTGTTGTATCCCGATGATTCGGGGAATACTATGGGGGCATAACATGCATCAAAGTGGACGCCATTTCCTTCAAATACCCGGACCGACCAACGTTCCGGAGCGCATTCTTCGGGCCATCGCTCAACCTACCATTGACCACCGCGGACCGGAGTTCGCGGCCTTGGGACGCGAGGTTCTGGAAGGCCTACGGGCGGTTTTCCAAACCTCCGGCCACGTACTGATTTTCCCGGCATCCGGCACGGGAGCGTGGGAGGCCGCGCTGGTCAATACGCTCTCGCCCGGCGACAAGGTCCTCGCGTTCGACATCGGCGAATTTGCGAAGCTCTGGCACGAGTTGGCCCGGCGCCTCGGCCTGGATGTCGACGTGGTCCCAGGCGACTGGAAGAGCGGCGTCGATCCCGACGTACTCGAAGCCCGTTTGTCGGAGGACCGCGGGCACATGATTCGAGCCGTGCTGGTGGTTCACAATGAGACCTCCACCGGCGTCACCAGCCGCGTGGCCGAAATCCGTAGAGTCATGGAGCGTGTGGGTCATCCGGCGCTGCTGATGGTGGATGCGGTCTCGTCCTTGGGATCCATCGATCTGCGGCACGACGAATGGGGCATTGACGTCACCATTTCCGGATCGCAGAAGGGCCTTATGATGCCGCCCGGGCTGAGCTTTAACGCGATCAGCCAGAAGGCGCTCGAAAAGTCGCGTTCTTCCAGGTTTCCGAAGAGCTATTGGTCGTGGGAGCCGATGCTGGCATTCAACCAGAACGGATTCTTTCCGTACACTCCCGCGACCAACCTGCTTTACGGCTTGCGCGAGGCCCTGAGCATGCTTCGTGCGGAAGGTCTGGAGAACGTGTTTGAACGTCACTTGCGTCTCGCGGACGCGGCACGTGCGTGCGTGAAAGCCTGGGGGCTCGAGATCCTTTGTCGCTGCCCGGAGGAATGCAGCAACGTCGTCACTGCGGTAGTAATGCCCGATGGCCATGATGCCGACGAGTTCCGCAAGCTCGTTTTGCAGCGTTTTAATATGTCCCTAGGCGCCGGGTTAGGCAAATGCAAAGGGCGCGTGTTTCGTATTGGACATCTGGGCGACTTCAATGAGCTGATGCTATGCGGAACGCTGTGCGGTGTGGAGATGGGTTTGAGGCTCGCAAGCGTTCCGCACACAGCGGGCGGTGCGCAGGCGGCGATGGCGCGGCTTTGCGCCCGCCAGCAAATTTCCGCTCCGTGACCTGCTCGCAAGCATCGGATTATCATGATTGCGGCCACGTCGATTGACGAACGGACTGGCTCGAAAGTAACCCCAAGTTTCCGGCTCCGATCCGGTGTACACCCGCTAGGGGTGTACGTAACTTTCCCGTAATCAGGGATTTATAGCCAAACTGATACCGAGCATAGAAACTTTCAATTGGACGCATTAGGAATTCCGCCCGTACACTCGGATATAGAAGAAAGGGTGAATACGTGCCGGTAATGGAAAGCAAAAGCCAAGTCGAGTTGCTGCATGAAATCAGCAACATTGTCAGTTCCAATCTCACTTTGGAGAAGATGCTGCAGGAATTGATTGGACTGGCAGTCGAAGTGACAGCCTGCGATGCGTGTCTGGTCTACCTGGTGGACAAGACGCGCAAGGAGATTGTCCTTCGGGCATCCCAATTGCCACATGCCAAGGAGATCGGCCACATCAAATTGAAGATGGGCGAAGGGATCACCGGGTGGGTGGCGCAGAATAAGAGCGTGGTCTCTCTCGGCGCGAATGCAGCAGCGGATTCGCGATTCAAGAGCTTCCAGAAACTCCAGGAGGACACTTATCAGGCTTTCCTTTCGGTGCCGCTGGTCGAGGCCGGGGAATTGATTGGGGTCATCAATATCCACCACAAAGCCGAACACCCGCACACCCAGGACGAGGTCGCGCTGGTCACCTTCATCGGCGAGCAGATGGGTGGAGCGATCGCCAAGGGGAAACTCGCGGAACGTTCCGAGCGGGCTCAGCGGCGCATGGAAGCGCTGGCCGGGCTGGCCGGAAAAATGAACGAGAAGAATTATCTCGACCGGATTCTGCAGACGATCGCCGAAATGGTCGCCGATAAATTGGACTCTCCGGTGACCTCGATCATGCTTGTGGATGAGGAGCGCAAGGAACTGAGTATTACCGCCGCGCGCTGCTCAAGCGAAGACTATCTGCACCGCATGCCGATGAAGATCGAGGATTCGCTGATCGGCCGCGTGATCCGCGAGGGGCAGCCGATTCTGATTCAGAACGTGCTGGAAGAGAAACAGTACCGTTATCCCGAACTGGCGCGCAAAACGGGGCTCTCGTCCCTGCTTTCCGTACCGATGTTCAAGGGCGAAACGGTCATCGGCACCATCAATATTTATACGCGGGAGCCGCACCAGTTCGGCGAAGACGAAGTCGATTTCGTCAAGGTGGTGGCCGGACAGGCCGCCATCGCCATCGAAAACGCACGCCTGATGTCGGAAACGTTAGAGGCGAAGCGCGCGCTGGAAACCCGCAAGGTGGTGGAGCGCGCCAAAGGCATCATGCAGGTCAAACTGGGCATCACGGAAGAAGACGCCTACCTGAAGCTGCGTAATGAAAGCCGGCGCCTGCGGCGTCCCATGCGCGATCTGGCGGATGCGGTGATCCTCTCCGACGAGTTGGAGAAGCAGCGCACCACCCCCAAGCCGGCGATGCCGGAACGAATTTCTTAATTTCCTATCATTTTTGCCCCTCGACTCGCCCGGTCCGGCCTCTCCCGGATCGGGCTTTTTTTTTGTGGGGCGGCACGATTTGCGCAAAACCTCTCCACGCGATGGAGCGCTCGCCCGTCATTCCAGCAGATGACCAACACCCAAGCGATCGCGCTTGTCGCCAGCTATCTCTGTTGCGCGTCCGGTGCTGCCGCTCAAACGCAATCGGGCTTTGAGGTGGCGTCGGTGAAACCGAGTGGACCAGACTGGCAGGGCACCTTCACACGCTATCTCCCGGGCGGCGGATTGCGCATCGATGGCGCTCCTTTGAAATTTCTCATTTCCATGGCATACGGCGTTCGCGGCTTCCAAATCTCCGGCGGCCCCAAGTGGATGGAGACGGACCCGTTCGATATCGAAGCCAAATCGGTCACCGCACCCGCGCCTTCAGCGGCTCCGCAATCCAGGAGCGAAGAGATACGCTCCACCCTCGAACGCCTGAAGAGTCTGCTTGCCGACCGTTTCCAACTGGCGATCCACACCGAGACCAGAGAGCAACCCGTCTATGCGCTGGTCGTGGCCAAAGGCGGGACGAAACTCCAGGAGTCCACCGAAGCCGGAGGGCTGGTTCGCATGATGGGGCGGGGAAGGCTGAAAGGGCAGACCATTCCGCTGGAGATGCTCGCCCTCAACCTGTCCAACGAACTCGGGCGCCGCGTCGTCAACCAGACCGGGCTCACCGGCAAGTACTCGTTCGAACTCACCTGGACGCCGCTTTCCACGTCCACTCCAGTTTCGGGCACAGAGCCAGCGGTCTCCTCCGATCCCGCTGAGGTCTCCCTCTTCACCGCACTGCAGGAACAACTCGGACTGCGGCTCGAACCCGGGAGGGGTCCGGTCGAAGTCCTGGTCATCGACCGAGCGGAACGACCCTCGAAAAACTTGCCGGAGAAATTGGCCTTGTTGCCGTGGGTCAAATGCCCGCCGTGGCTCAGGTCCATCGTGAGCATCTTGTCGCCGGGCTTGAGGAAGGCGAAAT
>JBDTMZ010000035.1:0-34879 GCA_039934035.1 Candidatus Solibacter sp.
CTCGGGCTCCACCGGGTTGCCCAAGGCGGTACTCCTCTCTCATCGCAATCTGGCGAGCCGCTGTTCCGCTATGATCGACCGATATGACATCGACGCGACGCAGCGCGTACCTCTATTTATATCCTTGAGTTTCGACGCTTCCGCGGAAGAGATCTATCCTACGCTGGCGGCGGGCGGCATCCTGGTGCTGCCGCCCGATCCTGTAAGTGCGTCGATCTTCTCATGGCTCGACGCGTGTGGAAAACTGGACGCGAATACGCTGCACCTTCCGGCGAGTTACTGGAGCCGTATGCTGCTCGAGCTGGAGACAGCTGCGCGCATGCTGCCGCAGTGGCTCCACCTATGCATTGTCGGCGGCGAGAGTCTCGACCCGGGCGCTGTCTTACGATGGTTTCGTCTCAATCCGGGCCGCGCACGTCTCTTCAACGCCTACGGACCTACGGAAGCGACCATCACCGCTGCGGCCTGCGACTTACGGCCCTCCCTCGCGGGCCATCCGCCCATCGGACGGCCTCTCCATGGCACCACGATGTATCTGCTCGATCAGCGTTTGGAACTGATTCCGGCAGGCGCTTGCGGGGAGCTCGTAATCGGCGGACAGGGCGTCGCACGAGGGTACGGGAATCGTCCGGAACTGACGGCCCAACAGTTCATTCCAGATCCGTTCAGTGCTGAGCCTGGCGGGCGCCTCTATCGAACGGGAGACAGGGCTCGCCTTTCATCTGAGGGAGAGTTCGAATTCCTCGGCCGCGCCGACCGCCAGATCAAAATTCGCGGCTTTCGGGTCGACCTTGATGAGATTGAGAGCCTCCTTCAGCAGCACCCGGATGTTCTGGAAGCCGCGGTTGTCATGTCCGGTGCAGGGTTGGTCGCGTATGTATCCTTCCAGTCCGGCGCCGCAAGTGTCGATCTTACGAATTACCTGATACTACGCTTGCCCGAACACATGCTCCCCGAAAGAATGGAGCGGCTCGACAGGCTCCCGCGAACGATCGGTGGCAAGATCAATTACCGCGAGTTGCCTGAGGTCTCGGCTTCACCGGATCCCTTCCCTCCAGCACCGTCACCGTCCAACGGGCCCTACTTAGACATCCTGATCGGCGTGTGCCGCGAGTTGGCCGGCCATACCCTCGTGGATGGCGATGACAGCTTTTTCGAGATGGGAGGAAACTCCCTTCTTGCGATTCAGCTCGCTTCACGAATCCGAACAGTATTCGGCGCTGAGGTTTCGCTGCAATCTATTTTTGAAGCTCCCTCGCTTAGCTCCCTTGCAAAAACCATCGCCCAAAGCAATGCGTCGCAGGCCTCACATCTACCTGCTATCGAGCCTAAGCCGCGCGAGCAAGGTTGTCCCGCCACCTTCGCCCAGGAGAGCATCTGGCGCGCCTACCGTGCCTTTGGAAACAGTTATTTGAATCATGTGGTGCAGACACTTCATTTCCAGGGGGCCCTGAATTCCGAGGCGCTCGAACAATCGCTGCTGCATCTCGTACGCCGTCACGAGGCACTGCGGACTACATTTTACGAAGAGGATGGCTCACTGCGACAGCGAATCCTGCAACAGTCGGAACTGGAGCTGGGCCTTTGGGACTTGAGCCGGCTATCTCCGGAGAAACTCCCGGAGCAAACTCAGGCCGTCGTTCAAAGAGAAGTCTGTGAGCCGTTTGATTTGTTCCACGGGCCACCGTTTCACGCCGTCCTGCTCCGCTTAGATGAAGATGCGCACTTATTGGTACTGTCGACGCATCACATCATCGCCGACGGCTGGTCCATGCGCCTCCTGACGGGTGAACTCGCCGCCTGTTACGCGGCATACTCAACCGGCACTTTGCCGCGTTTACCCGAATTGCCAGTCCAATTCGCGGATTTTGCGCATTGGGAACGAGCCTGCTTCCGCGACGGACTCTTTGAAAGCGATTTGACTTATTGGCGGCGCCAATTGGCCGGTGCCCAGCACGACCTCCACTTCGCGGAAAATGGCACCGCTTTCGAGCCGTCGAGCGAGATGGCCCAGGAGTCTGTCAAGATCAGTACGGAAGCCTCCCATCGACTGTCGCAATGGGCACAGGCGGAGCACTCCACGCCGTTCATCGCACTCTGTACAGCTTGGAAAATGCTGCTGCGAGACTATTCCGCAACCGGTATGGTGTCCCTCTGCACTTTAGCTGCGAATCGAACGCGCTCGGAAACGGAGGGTGTGTTTGGCCTTTTCCTGAACACCATCATCTTGCGTACCGATCTCTCTGGCGAGAACTCCTTCCGCGAGGCGGCCCGCAAGGTCCGCGCCACGGCGCTGGCGGCATACGCCCATCAGAGTCTGCCGTTCGAGGTAATGTTGCGGGATCTTGAACGGGAGCATCGAGTCAATCGAAGTTCCTTGTCGCGCGCGTTGTTCGTGTTCGAGAATACAGAAGATGCGCAGAGTGACGCGAACGGCGTTCAGATCTTCCCTGGTGCCCTGGAAGCGGGCGGCGCAACCGCGGTATCCCAAGCCACCACATTCGACCTGGTTCTGGCTGCGGCTCAAGGCCCCGAAGGAATTCAGGTGGTTCTGCGTTATCGTGCGGATCAGTTCGAGCGCGGGGCAATTCAGGGTCAACTCAAGGACCTGACGGCCCTGATCGAATCCGTTATGACCGATTCGCACCGGTCGCCGGTCCGCCGGCCGATTTCTACACATTCATTGAAGTGAGGAGCGATTCAAATGGACGAACTGGTTCAACGGTTGTCAGAGCGCGATCAACCTGTCGAAGTCACGATCCGGCCTGATCGGACAGGCGCAAGGATGAAAGAGTGCCTCGACCGGGGGTACGTGCATATCAAGTTCACGGAAACAAAAGGAGGCACCGAACTGGGGGTCAGGATCGACGCGAATGCCTCGGATGTTACCCAGGCTGACTTCGACGCCCCGGCAGGTAATATTCGGATCGTGGGAGATCTTAAGTTAAACTACGTGCCGGTGCGATGCATCGCCCGCATCGATCTTGCCACGTTTCAAGGACTCGGCCATCTGGAAATAATTGCGCAGGAGGCTCACGCCGGCGGCGAGAAATAGCTGAGACACTCAGTGATGCTGTCAAAACTGCGAGAGTGCACGGAAACATCGCGAGCCTCTACTGCCAGCGCCGCCGCGTAACCCGGAGCAGGTCGTATGTCGTGCAAGGACCACTGAGTGTGCCCGGCGGCGGCGTCCCCGATGGTCACGAATGCGGCGGGTTCGGCCGGCAGTAGCGTGACTCGAAAACTGTCGAGGGGATGCAGTAGCCCGGTCCCGATCGCTTTGACAAAGGCTTCCTTTCGCGTCCAGCAGTTGAAGAACGCCGGTACACGCTCGTCCGGCGCCAAGCCTAACAGATCGTCGCGTTCACCGGGCGCGAAGAAGGACCTTGCTATATCTTCCAGGTCTGGCAGCGGGCGAATGACTTCTACGTCTATGCCGACCTCGCGACCCAGTGCAACCGCGATCAAAACCATATCGCCAGAATGAGACAAGCTGAAATGCAGGTGCTCGCAACCTTTGAGGTTCGGCTTACCGCCGGGTAACTTACCGAATTCGATGGACGAAGGACTGGAGCCCATGTAGCTCGCCAGAATGGTTCGCAGGATCGCGTGGGCGCAGATGAAGGTTTGCGCGTGCTCTTCTAAATAGAATCGATCGGCTTTCCGGCACTCCTCTGCTGAGAGCGTTGGACGCAAGCGCGCAATATGTTTGCCAGGTAAGTAGACGCGGCAATTCCATATATGGATGCTTCCCGGGTTGAGTTGATGCCGGACCTCTACGGCTTGCAGACACACCGCCGATTATCTCGATTGGCACGACACCCGGGGACGGCCATAATTATGATTCTCCCAAAATGGCGCAGAGGTGTCTCGATCGGTGTCTATGGCTATCTCCGGATACGAAAGCCACTTCTACCTCACGTCCGATTGGGCACGCCTACGATCTCGACCCAATTCCAAGCTGATATTCAGAAATCGCTTTTCCGGGCTCATTGATGTTCCTCGGAAACGTCCCGGCCACCGCCCCGCACGCTTACGCCGCAGCCGTCCTCATTGAGAAAGTTCCTCGGCCGCGATATGGAATCCGGTGTTCGCGGCCGGTACGCCGGCGTAAACGGCCACTTGCAAGAGAACCTCCTTCAGGTCCGTCGCTTCCAATTCCGCGGCGAAGCCTGTGCGGACGTGGAGACGAAACTCCTCCCAACGCCCGAGCGATGCCGTCGCCGCCAGCACCAGCAATCGCCGAACCCGCGGATCCAGTCCGGGACGCGTCCAAATCGTGCCCCAGGCGTAACGCGTGATGAACTCCTGAAATTCGCGCGTAAGCTCAGTGGTGTTCGCAATCGCGCGATCGACGTGCGCATCTCCAAGGACGCTCCGCCGCACCGCGAGACCCGCTTCGAGCCGGTCGGCGGACGGTTCCGGCAACAGAAACTCCAGCACGGCATTCGTGAACGTTGACGGGCGTTCGAGATTGGAAAGGTGCGCGGCCTCGATCTTCGCGATACGCGCGCCGGGGATTTGCGATGCCAGCACATCGCCATGTCCAGCCCAGGGCGTCGACACGTCGGCATCGCCTCCGATGACGAGTGTGGGAACTTGGATCGCCGGCAACAGCGGCCGGTTGTCCATGTCGCGTATGGCGGCGCAGCAGCCGGCGTATCCCACCGGGTCGGTCGCCAGCAGCGTGGTGCGAATGGAATCCGCGGCAGTGCTGGTGGGTGACGAAAAGAAGCGGCCCATGACAGCCGGTTCGACTGCGGCCAGCCCTTCGGAAAGCACAGTCTTCCGTCGCTGCTCGAACAGGCTGGGATCGGCGGCTCGCGGCGAAGTGTTGGCCAATATCATACGTTCCAACCGATCGGAGTGATGCGCGCCCAACCACTGTCCGATCATGCCGCCCAGTGACAGGCCGCAGTAGGAGAAGCGTTCGCGCGTCGCGGTCGCGAGAACGTCCTCGGCGAGTTGCGCGATGCTGTAGTCGCCCGCCGGAGCATCGGATGCCCCGTGGCCGCGCAGGTCGAGCCGCAGCACCTGGAAATAGCGCAACAGCGCCGGCATCTGCGGGTCCCAAAGGCCGTGGTCCACGCCGAGCGCATGCACCAGCACGAGCAGCGGCCTTTCAGGCGAGCCCTCCAGGCGATAGTAAATCCGGCAGCCCTGCGAGGTGGCGAACGGCATGCTTACTTGTCTCCTTGCAACTGGCGTTTGCGAAATGCTTCGGCGTTGCCCAGGTATTGCTCCGGATCGCGGAGTCCGGGAAACTCGGGCGGAGCGCCCGTGTCCCGAATCGCGTCTTCCACCTTGCGACGCGCCGCTTCGCGCCCCTGTTCCGGCGTCAGGAGCAGCACGACGCGCTCGGCGAAGATCGCGCCCTTCGTGCTTTCGACGTTGGCGCGCATCCGCGCCGCGTCGATGGTGAGGCCTTCGCACACCTCCGCCATACTTTCGAGCGCGATGCCAGCGGATTGCACGATCCCATAGACCAGCGGCCACTCGGCTTGCCATCCGCCGAGGGCGCGTTCATGCTCCACTACCATTCCCGCCACGAAATCGGCCAGCAGTCCGGGGACGCGCTTGGCCGCGGCCAGCGTCAGCATGCAGGCCGTAGGGTTGCGCTTATGCGGCATGCTGGACGAACCACCGCGCCCATCGCCGCCCGGTTCGAACGCTTCCCCCACTTCGAACTGCATCAGCAGCGCGACATCGAGCGCGATCTTTCCCAGCGTCGCTACATAAATAGTGAGCGCGGCCATCAACGCGGCCAGACGATCCCGATAGCCATGCCACGGTGCATCCGGCAGTTGCAGTGCGAGTTCCGACGCCAGGGCCTCGCTCACCGCCATGCCTCGATCGTCGAGCGATGCGAGGGTTCCGCTGGCACCGCCGAACTGGAGGCAGAGTGCTTCGTCAAAACGCGACGAAACGCGTGCCCAGCCGCGACGAAGGGCCGCATACCAGCCCGCCGCCTTCAGGCCGAACGTGACGGGAGCCGCCGGCTGTAGCAGCGTACGCCCCAACATCACTGTGCGGGAATGCCGGTCCGAGAGTCGATGCAGCGCGGCCACCGTGCGCTCGTGATCCGCGTGCAGAATGGGGAGCGCCTGACGCAAGAGCAGCACGAGCGCGGTATCTGCCACGTCCTGACTGGTCGCGCCCCAATGGACGAAGCCGGCGGCCTCCGGGTCGATGTCACGAACTCGCGCGGTCAGCATCTTCACCAAAGGAATGGCGGGAGTGCCCGCGCGCAGGGCGAGGCGCGTGAGTTCGGACAGGTCGAAGCCTTCCGCGATGGCCGCGCTGACGATCGGTGCGACTGCACTCGCGGGGATGACACCGCAGTGCGCTTCGGCGCGCGCCAGAGCGGCTTCGAAGTCGAGCATCGCCTGCAGCACCGAGGCGTCCGAGAACACCTTTGATATCGCTTCCGTGGCCGCCAGACTTTCTACCAATCGCGTAAACATCACTTCGATCTTACACGTCGAAGAAGACCGTCTCGCCGTCGCCTTGCAGCCGGATGCGGAACTGCCAGTTCCCGGGCTGTCCCTCGACAGGCTGCGCCAGCAGTGTGCCGCGGCGCTCCTCGGGGACCAGCGCGAGCACCGCATCCTCGCCGTTAGCCGGGTCACCCGCGAAGTAAATGCGCGTGTGTAGGTGCTTCAGCAAGCCGCGCGCAAACACGATGACGTTGATGTGCGGCGCCTGGGTGCGACCCTCGGGGCCAGGGACCCGGCCGGGCTTGATGGTCTGGAAAGTGCAGCAGCCATGGTCATCGGTTGCCAGCCGCCCGAAGCCTCTGAAGTCGGCAGACGACTGCGCATAGCGGCCCATCGAATCGGCCTGCCACAGTTCCAGCACGCCGTCGTGGACCACGTGCCCGCCATCGCCATCCACCACTTCAATCTCCAACCGGATTCGCTCGCCGGGAACATCCTCGCCGGCCACTGTGCCGAGTTCGCCATCGGTGAGCGCAAAGTGGAAGAACGGGCCGACGGTTTGACTTGCTGTGGGAATGCGGCTCATCGCGCGGGCTCCTCGAAAGGCGTCGCGCGCCGGCCGCGCAGCACAATCTCGAACCGGTAGCCGAGCGCCCACTCGGGCTCGGTCAGCGAGAGATCGAGCGAAGAGACTAGGCGTTCGCGCGCGGCCGCATCGGGGATGCTGTGGATGATGGGGTCGTGCGGCAGCAGGGGATCGTTGGGAAAGTACATCTGCGTGACCAGGCGAGTCACCAGCGCAGGGCCGAATAGCGAAAAGTGAATGTGCGCCGGACGCCAGGCGTTGGGATGATTGCGCCACGGATAAGCGCCTGGCTTGATGGTGACGAAGCGATAATTGCCCTCCGCGTCAGTGAGGAAGCGGCCCGCACCCAGAAAATTCGGATCGAGCGGCGCCGGATGATTATCGCGCGAGTGGCGATACCGGCCGGCAGCATTGGCCTGCCAGATTTCCACCATCGCGTGCGGTATGCCGCGGCCATCTTCATCCACCACCCGGCCGGCCACGATGATGCGCTCGCCCTGCGGAGGCTCGGCAAAATGCAGCGTCAAATCGTTCTCCGTCTTGCCGATCGGGTTGTTCCCATACACGGGACCGGTGAGTTCGCTCAGGGTATGCGGAATGCAGATCAACGGCTGCTGGGGCGCGCGGCGTTGCGTCGAACGGTACGCGTCAAATTGGTTCGAGGGCTGAGACCCAGAGGGAACCCGGGGATACTCCGTCATGATTCTCCTACGGCGGCGCCGTGTGCGCGCGCGGTTCGCGCATGCAGGTCGCGCAGCACTTCGAGCTCGCTGGCCGTGGGCGGCGGCGTTTCCTGCACGGCTTCGGCAAAGCGCACTTCCCAGGCGGTGTTCGCCCGAACCTGCTCGCGCGTCACTCCCGGATGGATGCTGTTCACCGTCATCTCGTTGGTCTCCGCATCGGGGCGCATGATGCAAAGATCGGTCACTAGCAGCGTGGGCCCCTTGGTGCGGATGCCCAACCTTTGGCGTTCGCGGCCCGTCCGTCCGTGTCCGAGTGAAGTGAGAAAGTCGAGCTCGCGGACGAAACTGCGCGGCCCTTGCTTCATCACCAGGAAGATCTGTCCGCACTGTGTGGCAATCTCCGTGGCCCCGCCGCTCCCCGGCAGCCGCACCTTGGGCCGATCGTAATTGCCGATGACGGTGGAATTCAGATTGCCGAAGCGATCCACCTGCGCGCCGCCCAGGAAGCCCACTGTGATGCGTCCGCCCTGTAGCCAGTAGCGGAAAACCTCAGGCACCGGCACAGTGGTGAGGGCGGTGTCCGAGAGTTCGCCATCGCCGATGGAAAGCGGCAGCACGTCGGGACGCGTTTGCAGCGTACCCGATTCGTAGATCAGCTTAATCCGCGGAGCGTGCGTGAGGCGAGCCAGATTGCAGGCCGCGGAAGGCATGCCGATCCCCACGAAGCAAACGTCGCTGTTCGACAGTGCGCGGGCGGCGGCAACCGTCATCATCTCCTGCGAGCTATAGCTCATTGCCGCACTTTCTCCCGCAGTACATTTTCTTCCATCCAAGTTTTGAACGTGTCGCGGTCGCGCGCAATCTCATCCCAGGCGATGTAGAACGCGTTGTCGCGCGCGTAGTAGCCGTGTGCGTACGAGGGCCGTGCGCCGCCGGGCGCCAGCACCACCGCGTCGATACTCCACGAAGGTAAGATGACCGTGTTGGAAGATCGCGGGCCGAAGTCGTCCACCATTTCTTCCACCGTCACCACCGCTCGCTGCGCGGCCAGCGCTGCTTCCTTCTGCACGCCCACGATGCCTTCGATCAGGACGTTGCCCTCGCGGTCCGCCTTCTGCGCGTGGATGAATGCGACGTCAGGCCGCAGCGCGGGAATGCACGCCAGTTTCTCACCGGTGAACGGGCACGCGATGAACTTGATCTGCGGATTGACGCTGGGCAAGTCGGAGCCCTGATAGCCGCGGAAGATCGCGCACGGCAATCCCGCGGCGCCCGCTTCGTAAGCGCTGGCCATGGCGGCGTGGCTGTGTTCGACAATCTCCAGCGGTTGCGGCCAGCTCTTTTCCACGGCGTCGCGCAGGCGGTGCAGCGAGCCGACCCCGGGATTCCCGCCCCAGGAAAAAATCAAACGGCGCGCCACTCCCATGCCGATCATCTGGTCGTAAATCAGATCGGGCGTCATGCGGATCAGGGTGAGATCTTTGCGCCCCTGTCGTAGAATCTCGTGCGCCGCGGCGAAAGGGATCAGGTGGGTGAAGCCCTCCAACGCGACCGAATCGCCATCGTGCACAAAGCGCGCCACAGCCTCCTGTATGTTCAACAGCTCCATGCGCGAATATCGCCCTCAGGCGCGATATTCGCATACTCCCGTGTTCCCGTCAATAATTGACAAGTCTCGCGCGTTTATCGTACTAATAGCCGATAAGCCCACACCATGGAGCAAGCTTTTCTCTGCGACGCGATTCGCACGCCCTTCGGACGTTACGGCGGCGCACTGGCGGCAATTCGCACGGACGACCTGGCCGCAATCCCTCTGCGGGCCTTGCTGGCGCGCCATCCGCATCTCGACCCGGGCGCACTCGATGACGTCATCTATGGCTGCGTGAATCAGGCAGGCGAGGACAATCGCAACGTCGCCCGCATGGCGCTGCTGCTGGCAGGAATCCCGGAGAGCGTGCCGGGGACCACGGTCAATCGCTTGTGCGGCTCGAGTCTGGAAGCGGCCGCGGTGGCGGCGCGAGCAATCCGCGCGGGCGAAATCACGCTGGCCATCGCCGGCGGTGTGGAAAGCATGTCTCGCTCGCCGCTGGTGCTCTCGAAGCCCGAGGCGGCGTGGACGCGCTCGCAGAAGATGGAAGACTCGACTCTCGGTTGGCGCTTCGTCAATCCTCTGATGAAGGACCGGTACGGCGTGGATTCGATGGCGGAAACGGCCGAAAACGTGGCCGCCGAATGCGGCATCGCGCGTGCCGACCAGGACGCCTTTGCATTGCGAAGCCAACAGCGAGCGGGCGCGGCGATCGCGGCGGGCCGGCTTGCCGCAGAAATCGTAGCCGTCGAGATTCCGAAGAAGCCAGCCGTGTCCACCGATGAACATCCGCGGCCGGACACCACCCTGGAAGCGCTCACCGCGCTCCGTCCCATCGTCAGGCCGGGCGGCACGGTGACTGCGGGCAACGCGTCGGGCATCAACGATGGCGCAGGCGCATTGCTGCTGGCCAGCGAGAGCGCCGCGGCGAAATACGGCTTAACTCCGAAGGCACGTATTGTGGGGGCTGCCGTCGCCGGCGTAGCGCCGCGCGTGATGGGCCTGGGCCCTGTGCCCGCCGTGCAGAAGGTGCTCGCGCTCACCGGTCTCACCCTCGGTCAAATCGACTTGATCGAATTGAACGAAGCCTTCGCCGCGCAGGCGCTCGCGGTGCTGCGCGCACTAGGACTCGCCGGCGATGCGGCGCACGTCAATCCCGATGGCGGCGCCATCGCCCTCGGTCATCCGCTGGGGGCGAGCGGCGCGAGACTGCTGGGCGCCGCCGTGCGCCAACTGCAATCGAGCGGGGGCCGCTACGCGCTGTGCACCATGTGCATCGGTGTGGGGCAGGGAATTGCGACCATCGTGGAGCGCGTCTGAGATGACCGAGGGCCAGTGATGTCACCCGCCAAGACCCTTCGCACGCAGGTGGGCATCGTGGGAGCCGGACCGGCCGGCTTGTTGCTGGCGCAGTTACTTCACCAGCGAGGCATCGAGTCCGTCGTGATCGAGACGTCGAGTC
Organism: Candidatus Solibacter sp.; assembly: GCA_039934035.1. Taxonomy (GTDB): domain Bacteria; phylum Acidobacteriota; class Terriglobia; order Bryobacterales; family Bryobacteraceae; genus Solibacter. The sequence continues at coordinate 10,757 of JBDTMZ010000035.1, forward strand.
GCCAGCACATCGAAGAGCGCGTGCGCGCCGGAGTGCTCGAACAAGGCACGGTGGACTTGCTCAACCTGGCAGGGGCAGGCGAGCGTATGCGCCGTGAGGGCCTGGTGCATCACGGCATCGAACTCCGCTTCAACCGCCGCGGACATCGCATCGACCTGCACGATCTCACCGGAGGGCGCGCCATCACGGTGTACGCCCAGCACGAGGTGGTCAAGGATCTGATTCAGGCGCGCCTCGCCTACGGCGGCCCCCTGGTCTTCGAAGTCGATAAAGTTCGCATCGCAGGCTTCGATGGCGTCACGCCGCGCATCCACTACCGCAATGGCGGGGAAGAGTGCGAGATTGCGTGCGACTACATCGCGGGCTGCGACGGCTTCCGCGGAATTTGCCGGCCTTCGATCCCCGCGGGCATTTTGCGCTCTTACGAGAAAACGTACCCCTTCGGCTGGCTCGGGATTCTCGCCGAAGCCAAACCAGCATCCCACGAACTGATTTACGCCAACCACGAGCGCGGCTTCGCGCTGCTCAGCATGCGGACTCCGCAAATTAGCCGTCTGTATCTTCAGTGCCGCCCCGATGAGAACATCGCCGAGTGGCCCGACGAGCGCATCTGGGAAGAGCTGCAAAAGCGGCTGGAGACAGTCGATGGCTTTCGTCTCAACGAAGGCCCCATCTTCCAGAAGGGCGTCACCGCCATGCGCAGCTTCGTGACGGAGCCCATGCAATACGGCCGCATGTTCCTGGCCGGCGACGCGGCGCACATCGTGCCTCCTACCGGCGCCAAAGGTCTCAACCTCGCTGTCGCCGACGTGCGGATTCTGGCGCATGCACTGGCGCTCCGGTATCGGGAGGGCTCCACGGAACTGCTCGAACGCTATTCGGAGATCTGCCTGCGGCGCGTCTGGCGCGCCCAGCATTTTTCCTGGTGGATGACGTCCATGCTGCACCGCTTCGAGGGCGGCGATGGTTTCGACTATCGCAGGCAGTTGGCGGAAATGGATCAAGTGACTACGTCGCGAGCCGCCGCCACTGCGCTCGCCGAAAACTATACTGGCATTCCATATGAATTACCAGGAGAAAAGCTATGACCCGAATCGCGCCCCCGTTTCGCGCCGACCATGTTGGCAGCTTGTTGCGCCCTGCCGTCCTGAAAAAAGCTCGCGCACGCCGCGAGCGCGGTGAAATTACTGCCGCGGATCTGACCGCCGTCGAGAACACGGCCATCCGGCAGATCATCGCTCGCCAGGCCGAGGTGGGCCTCCGCAGCGCCACCGATGGCGAGTTTCGCCGCGCCATGTGGCACTTCGACTTTCTGGAGTGGTTGGACGGCGTGGAGTCGTTCCACTCCGATCACGGCATCGCTTTCAAAGGCGGAATCGAGACGCAGGCCAAGGGACTCCGCGTGGTCGGCAAGCTTGGTTTCTCCGCCCATCCCATGCTCGATCACTTCCGCTTCCTGGCGGAGCACACGCGCGCGACTCCGAAAATGACGATTCCGTCGCCCAGCGTGTTGCACTTCCGCGGTGGACGCCGCGCCGTCAGTCCCGATGTCTATCCGGACATGGAAGAGTTCTATCGCGACCTGGGCAAGGCTTACCGTGGCGCCCTGCTGGCGTTCGCGGACGCCGGCTGCCGCTACCTGCAACTGGACGAAGTGAACCTGGCGTACCTGTGCGATCCCGAGCAGCGGCAGAGCATGCGCGATCGCGGAGACGATCCGGACCGTCTCCCCGCCGTGTACGCCGAGATGATCAACACGGCGATTTCCGGGCGGCCTTCCGACATGCGGATCACCATGCATCTCTGTCGCGGCAATTTCCGATCGAGTTGGATTGCGAAGGGCGGCTACGAGCCGGTTGCGGAGTTGCTGTTCAATCAGATTGGCGTGGACGGCTACTTCATGGAATTCGATTCCGAACGCGCCGGCGGCTTCGATCCGCTGCGCTTTGTGCCGAAGGGCAAGCAGGTAGTGCTCGGCGTGGTCACGTCCAAAACAGGCGCGCTCGAATCGTCGGAATTTCTCGAGCGGCGCATTGCGGAAGCGGCCAAATTCGTGGATCTCGAGCAGCTTTGTCTCAGTCCGCAGTGCGGCTTCGCCAGCACCGAAGAAGGCAACTCCCTCACCGAAGACCAGCAGTGGGCCAAGCTCGCGCGCATTGTCGAAGTGGCTGACAAGGTGTGGGGGGCATGAGCGGCATGGTCGAGATCGGCTCGCTGCTGGATCGCGGCCGATGGACGCCGTATCAAAAATTGCTGACCGCGGTGGCCGCGGTGGCAGTCATGTTCGATGGCTTCGACATTCAGATTCTGGGCTTCGCGATTCCCTCGCTGATGAAGGAGTGGGGCGTCGCGCGGGCGGCATTCGGTCCGGTGTTGGCTCTCGGACTGGCAGGGATGGCGGCCGGGAGTCCGTTTGCCGGCTATTGGGGCGATCGCTGGGGACGCCGTCCCGCGCTCATCGGCTGCGTCGCTCTCTTCGGCCTGGCGACGGTCGCGACGTCGTTTGTCCATTCGGTGTTCGCGCTCGCTGTTTTGCGTTTCGTCACTGGCTTGGGCGCCGGCGGAGCGCTGCCGAACGCCGCGGCATTCGCGGCGGAGTTCGCCCCCTTGCGGCAGCGCGCCGTGGCGGTGAAGTTGACCATCGTTTGCGTGCCTCTGGGCGGAATGCTGGGCGGTCTCATCGCGGCGCAAGTGCTTCCCGCGCTGGGCTGGCGCGCGCTGTATCAGATTGGCGGCGCGCTGCCGCTGGCGTTCGCGGCCATACTTTGGATGGCCCTCCCGGAGTCCCCCAGCTTTCTGGTGCAGCGTCCGCAAAGCTGGCCGGCGCTGGAACAACTCCTGCGGCGGATGAGCCGCGCCGTCCCGTCCGGCAGCACCTTTGAGGATAGCCGGGCGGGCGGCTCGACCGGCCGCGCGCCCCTCCGCGAACTACTCGACTCCCGCCGCCTGCGCGACACGTTGGGCTTGTGGTTCGCTTTCTTCTCCTGCCTGAGCGGCGTGTATCTGGTGTTTGGCTGGCTGCCCGCCATGCTGACGTCGCAAGGCATGGATGTCGCCAGCGCCAGTCGAGGTCTCGCTCTCTACAACTTTGGCGGCGTGCTCGGTGTCCTCATCTGGGCCGTGCTGATGACGCAACTTGGTTCGCGCCGTCCGCTGCTTTCAGGCGCACTCGCGGCGGCCGGCACCGCGCTCGCTATCCTGCTCGTGCCCGTGCAAACGCAGGGCGGGCGCGAGTTGATGCTCGCCGGGTTGGCCCTGAGCGGACTGCTGACGAACGCTGTGCAGACGTCGATGTATTCCCTGGCGGCGCACGTATATCCCACCGCGGTGCGCGCCTCTGGTGTCGCTTATGCGGCCGCCATGGGACGCGTGGGAGGCATCCTCAGTTCCATCCTCGGCGCCGCGATCATCGGCGCCGGAGCCGGCGCTTACTGGGGCACGCTCGCCGCGTCGATGGCCGGCGCGTTCGCAGGCCTCGCCTGGGTGCGCAGTCACTACCCCGCGTTAGCAAAGGAGAATCCGCTCCGCAAAGATCTCAGCGAAGAGCTCCGCGCAGATCTCAGCAACGATCACCGCTGAGATCCTCGCCGCTCCACTCCGCTCGGGTCAAGAGCGCTTATAGGACTGCAAGCCCGGCTTGATGCTCTTCTCGTCCAGGAACTGCTTCATGCCCTCCGCGCGCCCACCTTCGGGATCGCGATGCAATGCCTGGTCGAGCTTCGCATAGAGGTAGTCCTCGTTCTGTTCCCACGTCAGTTCGCGGCAGCGTTTGAACCCGTGCTTGGCTGCCCGCAGGATCACGGTATTCTTGCTCGCCAGCTTCAGCGCCAACGTCCGGGTAGCCTCGCGCAGTTCACTCGCGGAAACCGCGGCATTCACCAGCCCCATCCCGGCCGCCTGCGCGCCCGTGAAGGTCTCGCCGGTCATGATGTAATACAGCGCGTTGCGCTGTCCGATGGTATCCGCCACAGCCTTGCTCACCAGGTTGCCGGGTGGAATGCCCCAGTTGATTTCGGAGAGGCCGAAGACGGCTTTTTCGTCCGCGATGGCCAGGTCGCACGCCACCAGCGGCGAGAAGGCCCCGCCGAAACACCAGCCGTTCACCATGGCGATGGTGGGCTTGGCGTACATCCGCAGCAGCTTCCATTGCCAGAGAGAAGCCTCGCGTCGAATCTTCTCCTGATGACTTTCGGGCTGCCCGTCCACTTCTCGAAAGTACTCCTTCAGATCCATGCCCGCCGACCACGATTCCCCTGCGCCCGTCAGCACCAGCACTTTGGCCGCGGCATCCAGTTCCAGCGCCTCCAACACCTGGGTCATTTCGCGATTGAGCGTCGGACTCATCGCATTCCGTTTCGCAGGACGGTTGAAGATCACCCACGCGATCCCTTCCGCGTCCACTTCCACCTTCACCGTTTGCCATTTCTCTTCGTATTGGTCCATACCCCTCCCTTCGCTGGCGCCGAAACAAATTGGCCGTACAGTATTAACGATACTTCGATTGGCTATCTCCCCGTTCTACAGCTTCCAGGCTGCGCATTCGATGCAGCGCCTCAAAACACAAATGCGCATTTCACGTTCGACAGCCGAACCTCTTATCGCATAAAATTGAACGGATCTTCGATATGAGCGACTTTCCTTTTGGCGAACTGTTAGCGGACCAGCGTTGGGCCGGCAAGATTTTCACGGGGCAATGGAGCGTGGCGAACGGCGGCGCTGTGGACGTCGTGGAGCCTGCCACCGGCCGCCCCATCGCGTCAGTTGGCTTGGGCGACGCGACCGATATCGCGGCCGCAGCCGCCGAGGCCGCGGCCGCGCAGCCAGCCTGGGCCGCGCGCTCGGCTCGCGATCGCGCGGAAATCCTGCGGCAGGCGGCGGCGCTGCTCCGCCATCATGCCGCATCTCTCGCCGTGGTGGTGGCGCGAGAGACGGGCGGCATCGTGCCCAAGGGCGCCGTGGAACTCCGGGAGGCAGAGGCCATCCTGCATTCGGCAGCGGCGCTGACGCTCCACTCGCGCGGCGAGATTCTGCAAGGGGCAGTGGGTCGCATGAGTCTGGCTCGCCGGGTACCGCGCGGCGTGGTGGGCGTCATCTCCCCGTTCAATTTCCCGCTGATCCTGAGCATGCGCGCCGTGGCGCCGGCGCTCGCCACCGGCAACGCCGTAGTGCTCAAGCCCGATACAGCCACCGCACTCGCCGGCGGCTTCATCATCGCCCGTCTGTTCGAAGAGGCCGGCTTGCCGGCCGGACTGCTTCATGTGATTCCCGGTGGTGCCGAAGCCGGCGAGGCGCTCTGCCTTCACCCGGCCGTGCAGATGATTCAGTTCACCGGCTCCACCGCGGTCGGTCGGCGCGTCGCGGAACTGGCCGGCAAGACTCTGAAAAAGGTGTCGCTGGAATTGGGCGGCAACAACGCACTCATCGTGCTGGACGACGCCAACGTGGAGGCGGCCGTCAACAACGCCGCCTGGGGAGCCTTTCTGCATCAGGGACAAATCTGCATGGCGTCCAGCCGCGTCTTCGTACACAATTCCATCCGCGAGGAGTTTACGCGCCAGTTGGCCGCCAAAGCCAGCCACCTGCCGGCCGGCGACCCCGCCACCGACCACGTGCCTCTCGGCCCCATGATCAACCAGCGCCAACTCAACCGTTTTCACAGCATCATCGAAGACTCCGTGAAGGCGGGAGCGCGCCTCGAAGCGGGCGGAGAATATCGCGAGCTCTTCCATGAAGCCACCGTGTTATCCGGCGTCAAACCCGGCATGCGCGCCTTCGATGAAGAGAGCTTTGGACCCATGGCCAGCATCATCGGCTTCGACTCCGACGAGGAGGCGCTGGAGCTGGCCAATCGTCATGAAGGCGCCTTGGCCGCTGCCGTGATCAGCCGGGACGTGGGGCGCGCCATGCGCGTTGCCGAGCAGTTGCAGGCAGGCATCGTCCACATCAACGATCAGACGGTGAACGACGAAGTGACCAATCCGTTCGGCGGACCCGGCGTAGCCGGCGGCGGCAGTTCGGTCGGCGGACCCGCCGACCTGGAGGAATATACCCGCTGGCAGTGGCTCACCATTCGCGACACGCCGCCGCAGTATCCCTTCTGATGCCGGAGAAGGTCAAATCACTTTCTTCGACCGCAGCTCCTGAATTTTCTCGGAGCTATAGCCCAACAGGTCCATGTAGACAGCTTCGTTGTGCTCGCCGATTCCCGGCGCGGGCTGGTCGAAACCGGCGCTGGAGCCGGAAAAGCGGATCGGCAGTCCCATGCCGTAGACTTCCGCGACGTCGCCGTCACTAGGATGAGTCAGGCGGACAGTTTCGCCGCGCGCCAGCACTTGAGGATCGCGCATGGCTTCATCGGGAGTTCGCACAGGCGCGCAGGGCACGCCCGCAGCTTCCAGCCTGGCGACGATTTCCGCAGTCGTGATCGAGCGTGTGAAGTCCTCGAGCACCCGGTTGAGTTCGGCCACGTTTCTGACGCGATCGTCGCGCGTACGGAACTTCGGATCGTCGGACATGTCGGCTCGCTCCATGGCGCGGAAGAGGCTCGCGGCGAAAGCTTCCGTGGGCGCGCAGATGGCGATGTGCCCGTCGCTTGTGGGATAGACGCCGAATGGCGCGAGCCGCGGCACGGTCTGCCCGGTTCGCTGGGGAATTCCGCAGCGCTCCAACAGATCGAAGGGCTCACACGCCACCATGGACGTCATCACGCCCAGCATGGAAATATCCACATGTTGGCCGGTGCCGGTTCTCTGCGCCTGATGCAGCGCCGCCAGCAGCCCGATCACGCCAAACAGAGGCGCGCACAAATCGGCGAAGGGGATGCCGACGCGAACCGGCGGATCTCCGGCATTGCCGGAAGTCATCATCACACCGCTCAGCGCCTGAATGATGGCATCCATCGCCTTGCCCGTGCCGGGGTCGCCTTCACTGCCGAAGCCGGTAATCGAGCAGTAGATCACGCGCGGGTTGATGCTGCTGCCGAAGCGATAGCCGGCGCCCAAACGGTCCAGCGTGCCGCGGCTGAAGTTCTCCACCACCATGTCTGCGTTGCGGACCAGGTCGGCAAACACGCCGAGTGCTTCCGGCTGTTTCAGATTGAGCGTGACAGCCTGTTTGTTGCGCAGCCGGTTGATGGCGGAAACCGAAATATCGCCCTCGCGTTCGGGCGCCAGGCTGGCGCCGTGCTCGCCCAGGTAAGGCGCGTTGGTCCGGCAAGTGTCCGGTCCCAGCGGATTCTCGATTTTGATGACGCGCGCGCCCAGCCCTGCCAGCAGGAAGGTGGCGAACGGGCCAGCCAGGGCAGTGGTCAAATCGAGTACGGTGACGCCTTCCAGGGGCTTCGGCAGTGGTGGTACAAGCAGTGGCGCTGCAACAGGTATGCTCAAACCGGGTTCTCCAAAAAGACAGCCGTGCCGCTGTCCCATCGAAACGTTGTCGTCAGGCCGCTCTCCCGGCTGATCTTGTCGACGTAAACCATCACTTCGGGTCCCGGTCCGCTTTCGCTCACAACCGAGGGGCTGCCGTCCGGATTGATCCAGCAGGGATGGAAACCGGCGCGTCGAACGCCGGAGCCGTCCACCTGGCACCAGCCGATGATCGCGTTTTTGGCCTCGGGGTGAAAGGGGAAGGTCGGGTAAGCGGGATCGGGTTCGAAGCCGAAGAGCTTGCGCCGGCGGTGCGCCCAGGCCAGACGCTCGGGGCTTGCATTGCCCTCGATGTTCAAGGCTTTCGTGACCGTCACGAAATTGCCCAGCCCATGGAAGATCGGCTTGTTGCGATACACTTCGATCCCTTGCAGCAGATGAGCATGGTGGCCCACCACGATATCCGCGCCGGCGTCGATCACGGCTTTCGACACCGTTCGTTCGTACATGGCGAGGGTCGCCGGCATGTGCCCAATGCCCTTGTGGAGAGCTACCGTGAGCACGTCCACCTGCTTCCGCTCCGCCTCGATGTCGGCCAGCATTCGTTCCATTGTCACTGGGTCGGGAAACGTGTAGATGGTGGGCGGACCGCCAGGAGCGGCGTAATCCAACTCGTAGTGCGTGAGAATCTTGACGAAGGCGCACCCCGCCTTACCCGCTGTCGCCCACGAGTCCCTCGGGCCGACGCAGTTATAACTAAGGAAGCCAAAGCGGACTCCGTCCCGCTCCACTCGTGCGGGCCGTCGCGCTTCGTCCAGGTTCATGCCGGCTCCGGTGGTCTGTATGCCGTGCCCTCTCAGTGCGTCGACTGTGTCCTCAACCCCATTCGGACCGGCGTCGAAAACGTGATTGCCGGCCAGTGTCGCCACGTGAAAGCCGGCGCGCGCGAGCGCGGCCAGATTGCGCGGATCGCTGGCGGGCGCGGGGATATCGAGGCTGCTTTCCCGTCCTCGGGTGGTGTGAGGGACCTCGACGTGCCCGGCCAGCACGTCGGCGCGGGCAAGGACGTCGCGGGTGCCATCGAACAACCGGTCCGGTTCCGGTTCGTCCAGAATCAAATCGCCTACCAGCAACAGATTAAGTGGAAAATGCCCCAGAATGCCCCCTGCAAACTCCTCATTGTATACTGCCTGTCGACAAGCGTCCAAAAACAAATCCGGCGCCTGGCACGCGACGTCCGAGCAGTCGCCACCAGCATCGTATACTGGCTCGATGAAGCGCGATTCCGGCGATGAACATTCCATGCGGGAGGTGGCCTACCTGCATATTCATAAGAAGATCGCCTCGCGATCTCTGCGGGCGGGCGATCCCGTGTCGGAGGTTGCCATCGCCAAGGAACTCGGCATCAGCCGCACTCCCACGCGCGAAGCCATCCGGCAGCTCGTGGCGGAAGGAATTCTCGAAGAGTCGCCGGGCCGCGGCGTGATCGTGGTCAACCTGGACGTCCGTGACATCTGCGAGCTTTACGAGGTGCGGGAGGCGTTGGAAGTGTACGCAGTGGACAAGATCGCCCGGCAGCTTCTTGGTCCCGTGGAGTTGAACAATCTGCGCCAGGTTGCCGGGGAGATACGGGAACTGGCTGAAGGCCTCCAGCGGTCCGGCGCCGAGTTCCTCGATGCCGACGAAATGATGCACTTCGAGGCGGCGGACATCGGGTTCCACACCTACCTCATTCAAATTGCGGGCAATCGACGGAGCCTGAAAATGGTGAAGGGTCTGCGAGCGCTGATTCGGATGGTCGCGATGCGCCGGGTGGGGCATCGGGCCGACGACCTTCTGCGCATCTACCAGGACCACAGCGACATCGTCGACGCAATCGAAGCACGCGATCCGGCGCGCGCCACCGCCGTGCTGTCGGCCCACATCCGGACCAGCCAGCAGCTGCGTCTCGAGCAATTTGTCCAACGGGAACGCGAGGCGGCGCTGCCGCACGACATGCGTGCCTTCCTCCATCAGATTCAAGCCGAACTGGGGTAGCTCTTCGCTGCGGCGCGCAGCGCACCGTGGTGGACCGGCCACGCACCGCCTGCTTGAATCCACCGTGAGATCGAGGGCCTTGCACGCTACCCGGCGACGATCAACGCATCGAGGGCCAGCGCGCCTTCGCCTGAGGGATACACCATCACCGGATTGATGTCCACTTCCAGGATCGACGGAGTGGAGAGCACCAGGTCTGCCAGTCGCGCCACGATATCGGCGGCCGCGGCGACATCCATGGCGGGTGAACCGCGCAGGCCGCGCAGCAGAGCGCCGCTCTTCATGCGCAGCAGTTCCTGGGCGATGCCCTCGCGCGAAATCTCCGCCGGCAGCAGGCGCACATCGCCGAACGCTTCCGCGAGAACGCCCCCGAAGCCCACCAGCAGCACCGGACCCCAATCGGGATCGCGCCGCGCGCCGGCAATCAGCTCCACGCCCGGAGGGCTCATCTGCTCGACCAGGGCTCCGTCCAATGCAAGCCCGGGCATGGCGCGCGAAAGCACATCGTGCATGCGCCGCCAGGCCTCGGCGAGCGCCTCGGCATCCTGCACCTTCAGCACCACGCCGCCCGCATCGCTCTTGTGCGACAGTGCGGCCGCCTGCGCTTTCAGGGCGACCGGATAACCTGTCTTTGTCGCGATAGCCTGGGCTTCTTCCACCGACCGCGCCAACCCTCCGGCGGGCACCGGGATTCCCACCCGCGCGAGTATCTGTTTCGCCTGGTACTCCGGCGTGACGCCAGGCTGCACGATTACCGGTTCGATCCGGGCCCGCTCCTCGCAATCAGGTTCACCCTGGAGTTTGCTGACCGCCGCCAGGGCGCGGAACGCGCGTTCCGCTGAGGGGAAGTACGGCGCACCGGCATCGCGCAACTGTTCGATATACGCCGGAGGCACCGGCGCACCCTCGTCCATGCAGGCGAACAGCACTGGTTTTTCGGCGCGGATTTCCGTCAAGGCCGCGATGATGGGCGGTATCTTCAGCCCCGCCGTTTCCGCCTCCGAGAGGATTATGGACAGCACAACGCAGCCGTACCGCTCATCGGCCAGAACCGGCGGCAGCGTTCTCCGATACAGGCCGGGATCCACCAGTCCTTGCGCGGTGACGTCCAGTGGATTGGATGGCGGGATGAAATCCGGCAGCGCCTGGCGCAGCGCCTCATGCGTGGCATCGGCCAGCGGAGGCAGCGGCACGCCCAGCTCTTCACAAAGATCCAGCGCCAACGCTTTGAAGAATCCCGACTCGGTAAACACCGCGGTGCCGGCGCGTGGCAGCGTGGGACACCGCACCAGGATTTCCGTGACATCGATCAGCTCTTCCAGCGTCCGAACCATCAGCACGCCGGCCTGTCGAACCTTGGTCCGCATCACCTCGTAATCGCCAGCCATGGCCCCCGTGTGAGTCGCGGCGGACACCCGGGCCGCGCTGCTGCTGCCGGGATGCAATAACGCCAGCCGCTTCCCCAAAGCGCCTGCGCGCGCCGCCAGAGCGAGGAAACGCATCGGCTCGCGGAACTGCTCCACCACCAGTACGATCACCGTGGCGTTCGGGTCTTCGATCATGAATTCGAGGAAGTCCTCCACGCCCGCTACCGCTTCGTTCCCGCTGGAGATCGAAAACGAGACGTCGAGGCCGCGCTCGCGAAGGCTTACCCCGAGCACCGCAGCCAGCGCGCCGCTCTGCGAAATCAGCGCCAGCGTCCGGCCTGGCCGCGGCTTCTCCGGCTTGCTCACCACGAACGTGAGCGGCGTGCCATCGATCGCATTCACCATGCCCAGACAGTTGGGGCCCTCCACGATCATCCCGCTGCGGCGCGCGATTTCACTCACCCGTTCCTGTTCGGCACGTCCCGCCTCTCCGCTCTCCGCGTACCCCGCCGAGAAGACAATCGCCGCTCCGACGCCGCGTCGCGCGCACGCCTCCAGCGCGTTCAGAACCCCTGCGCGTGGAATCGCCAGCACGGCACAATCGACCCCCTCGGGCAGCTCGTCCGGAGAGGACAGGCACGGACGGCCGGCAATCGCCGGGTATTTCGGATTGACCGGGTACAGTTCGCCTGGAAATTGGCATTCCACAAGGTTGGCCAATACCCTCGCGCCCAGCCCCGCCGAGCCCGGCGAAGCGCCTACCACGGCGATGGAGCGTGGCCGCAGCAGCCGGTTCATCTGCTCGCGGCTGAAACGCGTGTCGTCTTTCATTCGTTACCCTTCATGTGCAGCGTGCCTCCACCGATTCCAGGAACTGCGCGACCTTGCCTCGCATCGCCGCCGCATCCCAACTGCGCGCATCCACCATGTCCGCGAAAATCGGAAGCACCGGAATCCCCGCTTCCTCCAGCGCGCGCTCGATGAAACGATTGCCCGTGTCCGATGGCTTCGTTCCCAGCGGCCGCAGGATCAGCGCCGCATCGATGCGGTGTCGGCGCGCCTGATCGACAATCCACTCATTGGCCCACGGGGGATTGTGCAACTGCTCATTCATGCTCACCGTGCGGCTGGCGAGCGCTCTCAGCGGATTGTCAAGTCCGTACCGGATGTAGCCGTCGGGCCCGAACGCGAGGTACATCGACCAGACGAACACCGCGCCGAAGCGCTCTTCGAAAGCGGTGTAGAAGTCGGTATCGTGCCACAAGCCCGCGCCCACCCACATCAGGCGCATGCGCTCGCTCGGGCACGCGGCGACGCCCTGTTCCACCCGTGCCTTCACCTCGTCGCGGAAGGCGCGCGCGTGGCTGATGGCCCACTCGCTGCCGCGTACCCACTGCGCCGCCATAACGTTGCTGATCTGTTCGTGCATCCGCACGGGAGTTCTGGGCGCTGCGCAAATCAGCTCGCGAACTTCTTCCAGTATTTCTTCCTGACGGTTCACACCTTCCATCAGCGTCCGCAGGCGCGCCTCGTCGAAACCGTTTCCGGTGAGGCGCTCCAGCGCTTGGATCAGGCGCTCGAATTGCGCCACCATGAAATCCAAACGGTGGTCTTCGAAAAGTTCCTCCCACCGGTGCCGGCTCAATTCCCACCAGCGTGGCGGCAACTGCTCCGCCCCCGGAGCGTCCAGGGCCACGAATTCGCTGCCGAACGTTTCGGCATAGAGGGAGAAGACCCGCTGGATGCAATCGCAAGTCAGCCGCGCCCCCAGCATGGCCGGTTTCGGCAGCCCTCCCCACGGCGCCTTAGCCGGATCTCCACCCATCGTCGATGCCAGGGAAAGGCTACAGTACCGGCACAGACCTTCGTGGTAACCCGCCGCATTCATCAAGTCGAGATAGTAGCCCGAAAGCCGTTTGGCGGACACGATCGCGGACCACCACTGGTTGCTGACCACGGGAACGTCCATCACCTGGAAGAGTTCCAGCGGCATATCGGCCTGCGCGATGGCGTAGGGCTTCTTCCGTTCGAAGACATCCTGGCGCAGTCCGGCGAACCAGGCTTTTTGAAATTCGGCGGCCGCGGTGGTGCATTGGAGTTGTCTTTCCGCCATCGTCGTTACCCTTTCAACCGCGTCGTGAACTCTTCGATCCGGTCATGACACTCCGGCGGCACGTCGCCCCCGGCCGGGTCTTCCCGAAGCAACAGGTGCGGGATTCCTCGTGCGTCCAGCGCGCTCCGCTGTCGCGGATAGTCCCAGCCACGTACGTCGTCATCAGGAGAAATGTAGAACACCACGCCAGCCACGGTGGAGGCTGTTTCCAGGAACCACGCGTCCGCCACGGAAGCGGGAAACACCCTGGGGCTGGGCGCATCTTCGTAGTATTTGAGGAACACCGCCTCCAGCGGCCCGAGCTCCGTGGAAACGTCCTGCCCCGCGGCTCGCGAACCCCACCAGTCATCCTCAGCCGCGACTACCGCGCCGTGGCCTTCAATGGCCCGGTGAAGATGGGGATGATCGAGCATCGAGCCTTTGATCATCACCCGCGGCCCCGGAATCGCGGGACGCGCTGCCATGATGTCCGCCGCACGGACGGCCAAACGCGCATAGTCTGCGCGATCCATGAAGTAATACGCGCCTAGCAACGGCAACGCCTCCGCTCCACTCAGACGGTCGGCGCGCAGGCGCAGCAGCGCTCGCAGCGCGCCCCTTGCCGCATTGCCGTCCGCGATCGCCTTCGCCAACTCTTCCATGGACGCCGGTCCGAGCGCCTTCCACAGTTCCCTTGTGCGCGAAAGCCCGTAGGTCCGAGCCTCGGCCGATTGCGCATGCAGCAGATTGAACAGCAGCGTCCGAGGAAGTTTTCGGGACGGCTCCTGCCGTGCCACTTCGCGCAGGTACAGGAAGAGTTTGTGTTCCTGCTCTGAAGTGCGCGGAATGACAACGGTGTGGAGGAAGCTCCACTCGCCGGACAGCAGGCGGTCGAAGATCGAGCGCGTCCGCCCATCGAAGCCGGCCTCCATATACGGAGCCGCAAATGGAGCGGGCCCGTTAGCCGGACTGAGCAGCACCGGAAAATAACCAGCGGCGCATAACAACTCCCAAGGCGCGGTATTCGACGTCACGCCGGCTACCGGACGGCTCTGCCCGAGCGCCCCAGCCAGGCGCGCGCGGTAGCTTTGCTGAAGCTGCTCGATCTCCGGTGAAGAGTCTGGCACATTGAATTGTACACCGCCGGTGTACGTCTGGTACGCGTGGTTCAAACGGTCTCGGGCACGGGCTTTGTGCTGCTGTAAAAGCGCAGCATCAGCAGGTCGCAAAGCGAGAAAACGGCCGCACACGCAATGAAGATCCAGCCCGCCGCGAACCCGCCCGTCGCATCGCGTAAGTAACCCAACATCTGTGGACCCAGGTAGCCGAAGATTCCGCTGCCCAGTCCGACAATGCCCATTGCCTTCCCAAGATCCTCCTTCCGAAGCAGGGAACTGGCGATGGCGTACACCTGATTCGTCGCGGCGTGGCCCAGTGACACAATCGAAGCCACGGCAATGCGGAAAACTAGCAAATCTCGCGAAAGTACGGCGAAGCTCGCAGGGATTAGCAGGATCGCCAGCAGGATCATCATGTTCCACCTGGAATATCGATCGCACAAATACCCGAAGCCCAGATTCATCGGAATGCTCACCAGATAGCTTGTGCTGATGATGGCGGCGGCATCCCGTGGACCCATTCCGAAAATCGTCTGGACGGCATAGGGCACGAAGAAAGTCACGCTGAATCCGCCCATGTTGATCAAGCCCAGTAGGATCATGCCCCAGACAATCGGATTGCGGAGTGCGGAGATGGCGCCTGCGCCGGTGAGGGGCGCCGCGGCATGCGGTCCAACGGCGGCGCTCGCCGGCGAGCGTTGGCGATGGTAAAGCAGTGCAAAGATCACCGCGCCAAGCAGCGTGATCGCCCCATAACCTTGAATGCCGCCGCGCCATCCGATCCACTCGGCGAGTCGCGTGCCGAAGGGCGCTCCGACCACGGATGCGAGGGCGGCCATCGCTCCCAGAATCCCCATCGTCCGGCTCCGGTAGCGATCGGGGGTGACCATCCCCATCGCCGTGAAGACGCCGATGAAGGCCGTGCGATAACCGATCAGCCAGAGCGCGCGGCAGGCCAGCGCGACGTCGTAGCGCGTCGCTTGGGACAGACTGGCAAGTCCGATTGCGGTGACCGCCATGCCAATCAGCAGAGCGCGTTTCTCGCCGATGCGGGCGGCGAAGATTCCGGCGGGCAGGCTAACCAGCAGCGCGATAATGCCGTACATGCCAGTGAACAGGCCCATCTGCGAATACGACGCGGCCAGATCGTGCTTGATGGCGGGTAGCAGCGGTGAAAAGCCCAGGCTCGCCATCTGGATCGAGATCATCGCCACGATCACGGCGGCAACCGAGAGCTTCCAATTTTGCTCCGGCCTGGTCTGCGGGGGTCGATTCACTCGGGTCAGTATACATCATGGATACCGGTCGCTTGCGACGCCTCGGTGGGGCTGTTAGAATCGCTGCAAGATGAAATGGGTACTCTCCACGCTGGCGATTCTGATGCCCGCTTTGTGCGCAGCGCAGGACAACGGAGTGATTGCGTTCGGAGCCAAGCTGGTTCCCGCCGTGCAGTCCGCACAGTCGCAGGGCTTCGCCAAATCGGTGGCGAAACCGAACGCGCCGGGCTGGCAGGCGAAGGGCGATCAGCGCAGGACGTATCGCTTCCCCGGCACTGAAACGGATGTGCCGTATCGCATCTATGTCCCGACGACCTGGGACGGCAAGGCGAAGCTGCCGCTGGTGCTGATGTTGCACGGTGGCGGCAGCAACGAGAGTCAGTATCTGGACCAGAACAACAAGCAGCTTCTGAAGTTGGCCGAAGATCATGGCTACCTGCTGGTGTCTCCGCTGGGGTGGAGTCCCACGGGCGCGTTCGGCACTTGCCTGCGCCTGCCTGCCGTGTTCGGGCAGGCGGAAAACGCGGCTCAGCAGCGTGCCACCTCGTGTGTGCAGAACACGCAAATTTTGGAACGCAGTGAGCAGGATGTGATCAACGTTCTTGAGATGGCGCTCAACGAATATCCAGTCGAACGCTCCGCCATGTTCCTCACGGGACATTCGATGGGGAGCGGCGGCACCTGGTATCTGGGCGCAAAGTATGCGGACTACTGGGCGGCCATTGCACCCATGTCCGGCCCGTTCGTGGAGCAGTCCACCTACCCGTGGGAACGCCTTCGCAAGATGCCCATCTTCATGACCGAGGGCACGGGCGCGACGCCTTCGCTGGCGGGCAGCCGCGCCATGCAGGAATGGATGAAGTCCCAGGGCTTTCACTTGGAATACAAGGAAGTCGACGCCGACCACGGGCGTATGGTGCCGCTGGTGTTGCCCGCGGTCTTCGAGTTTTTTGACCGGCAGCGCAAGAAATAGTCGGTCTGACCCAAGGAGCAGAGTTCATGAGGCGTGATCGACGGGCATTTCTGATGATGGTGGGTGCCGCGGCGGTGCATGGTCCCGCGGTCCGCGTGGCGAAGGCGCAACCGGCGGGCAAGGTGCTGGCGCCGCACTCTTCCTGGGATTGCGGCATGCCCGGAGGCATCCCCAACCCGGAAAGCGGCAATCTGATTTTCGAAATCCAGATGAAACTGGACCGCCTGGCCGCGGTCGGGAAGACGCCTTTCGGCAATCGACGCGTAGCCGTAGGAGTGGAAGGCGCGATTTCCGGTCCGAAGCTGACCGCCACGGTGATGTCCGGCGCGCTGGACTTCGAGCTTAGTCTTTCGAACGGGGTGCTCGAGATCGAGGAGATTTTTGTCTTCAAGACGGGCGATGGGAAGTACATTTACTCTCGCAGCGCAGGCGTGGGAGCGGACGCTAAGGACATTCGCGTGGCCATGGATTTCGAGGCGCCGAATGCCGGTGCGTCCGCGTGGCTGAATACCGGCAAGTACGTGGGACGGCGCATTCTGGATGAGCGCGCCAAGACGTTGACCGTGCGCGTGTACGACGTTTCGAACGTCGCGATTCCCGCGGATTCCGCCAGTATCGTGCGCATCGTCAAGCCCGGCGAAACTCCGCCGCAACCTTGGGATTATCGAAAGAAAGGCGCGGCTGAGAAACCGGGCAAGGAACTGATTGTCGAGTCCGTCGGCTTGAGCCCTTCGCAAATGGTCGGCGCCAGTAAGCGCGGCAATCGCAATATCATCCCGATCACGGGCGGCGAACTCAGCGGACGCATCACAGGCAAAGTGCTATCGGGCGGCGCGGATTATCAAAACCTGTCTGGCCCCCCGGCGATCGACGCGCGGTATCTGTGGCGGGCTGCCGACGGCGAAGTCATCATCGTACGCAATACCGGCGGCTTCAGTGGTTTAGTGCCAAGCTTGGAAGCGCGCGTCGATGGTCCTTACGCCTACCTCAATTCGGGGCTGTATCTCAGCTCGAACCCCGCGATGGCCAATGGCGGCGTGAAAATTACCATGTACGAAAGCGCGAACTAGATCGCTGGGAAAGAGGTCTAAAAACCGCTTGCAGACCATGCCGGGCAGTGACCGTGAGAGGGGTTCTCGGGAGGTGGGATGCACCGACGAAATGTGGTAGCCGTGTTGATCGCGGCGGGGCTGGGAATCCGCGCGCAAATCCCCCCAGCCCCATTTCCATGGATCGCGCCAGGCTCCGGCATGGTCCTTCCCAAGGAGATGAACTTCGATAACCCGCTGGGCAAGTTGGGCGTGATGAACGCCGACGGCACCGTGAATACGCAGGGCCATCCGTTCTTCGAAGCGCTGGGCGCGAACGGGCGTGCCTGCGTCACCTGCCATCAGCCAGCCAACGCGATGAGTCTCTCCGCGGAGACCATCCGGGAGCGGTGGCGCGCCACCGAAGGCAAGGACCCGCTGTTTGCAGCCATCGACGGCTCCGACAACCCCAGCCTGCCGCAGGAGAAGGAAGCCTCACATTCGCTGCTGTTGAAGCGTGGCCTGTTTCGCGTAGGCTTGCCGTGGCCGGCTGCGAGCAACGCGAACCCCGACTTTGCCATCGAGATCGTGCGCGATCCGACGGGCGTCAATCGCGACGCGAAATGGGGCTTGAAGAGCCCGAATCCCACGGTATCGGTCTTCAGGCGCCCCCGTCCGGCCGTCAATTTGAAGTATGTGCTGGCGCCCGATAACGGGTTGTTCAACGTGAAACTCGGCGTGTTGCTGGATAAAGATCCGGCCACCGGCAAGCCTGTCAGCATGAACATGATGGCCGATGCCCGGGCAGGCACGCTGACGCTCCAGGCGGAGGACGCCTATCGCGGACACGAACAGGGCAAGGCGCATCTTAGTCAGGAGCAACTGGACCGGATCATCAGCTTTGAAAGCCAGGTATACGCGGCGCAGGTGTCGGACCGGAATGCAGGCGATTTGATGGAGCCGGGCGGTCCACCCTCGCTGGGTCCCGCGAATCTGCTGCGCGAGAAGGCGGGAGTGCTGAACAGTCCGGGCAAGCCGGTGTTCCTTTCGTTCGATAGCTGGAAGAACGGCACGGAGTTCCGGAAGTCGGTCGCGCGCGGTAATGACATTTTCCTGGATCGCACGTTCTGGGTCCGCGATGTGGCGCACATCAATTCCATCGGCCTCGCCAATCCGGCGAAGAGAAGCTGCGCCGTGTGCCACAACGCCGTGATGTCCGGTATGGATCGCGCTCCCGGCTGGGTGGATCTGGGCACCACGAACTACCCCACCTGGACGGAGCCGAAAGCGATGAATGAGGCGGGGGAATTGCCCGTGTTCAAGTTGACCTGCCGCGCCGACGTCAAGCCGCATCCGTACCTGGGGCGCGTCATCTACACGAGCGATCCGGGACGCGCGCTGATCACGGGCAAGTGCACCGACATCGGCGCCATCACGATGGGTCAGTTTCGCGGTCTCGCGGCGCGGGCTCCCTACTTTTCGAACGGCTCCGCCAGGAACCTCATGGAACTTGTGGACTACTACGACCGGCGCTTCGACATGGGCCTGACCTCGCAGGAGAAACAGGACCTGGTGAACTTCCTCGGGGTCTTATGAGACGGACACTCTGCCTGCTGATGGTGGCGGCCGCGACCGCACTGGCGCAATCGCGGACTGTGTCCTTTGTGAGTTGCCCGGTAGTGCGCGATACCAGGACCGCGCCGTGCTGGCTCGCCGAGTACCAGGGCGTGCTGTATTTCCTGGGCGTGCAGGGCGGGGTCGCGCAAGACTTTTATCCCCCGCAATTGAATCACGAAGTGCTGGTGGAGGGCGTGCTTGCGGAAGGTGTAACCGCGGATGGCCCGCGCGTTTGCGGCGGCATTCCGCTCCAGCCGGTGAAGACGTCCGTGATGCTGGAACTCAACCGTGCCTGCAATACCATCCTGCCGGTGGAGGATGGCATCGAGCCTCCCGCGCGAGGCCGTGGGCCCGCGTTGAACTCCTGGGCGCGCTCCGCTGCGCCCGGAGACAGCACGCTCTTCTTCGAATTCGACAATGACTTCCTGAGCCTGCATGCCACACGCGCGCTACAGCGCATCGCGGAATATTTTCAGCAGGCGAAGGCAAAGCAGTTGGAGGTCACCGCGTATCGCGGGTCGTCGAAGCTATCGAACGGATCGCTGATGGTAGAGAAGCCCGGCATCGCAGCCGAACGGGCCGCCAAGGTGAGCGACATCCTCAAAGGGCTGGGGCTTCCGGCGGCCGCGCTGGATGTGCGCGTGAGGAACGAAGAACGCACACCCGACGGCTCCAGCGACGCCTGGAGCCGCAAGGTGACGTTATTAGTCAAACCCTGAAGCCCGCTACTGAATTCCCTTCGTCTGGACGTGCCACTTCGGATCTTGGCACAAACCGCAGTTGGCGCCAAGGAACATCCTGGACGCTTCCTTGTCGTCTTTGAACTGCCACTTCAGCATGGCCACCGCCACGCGCGCGAAGTCTCCGCCATTAGGCTGGCTGTAGGTGCCGCCGTGGCTGACACCATCCTTGTAGGTATGGATTGCCACTCCCTTAGAGATGCGTTTGAAGTCGTCCATCCCATTTTCAAAGGCGATGTCGCTCTTGTCGCCGGTGACATAGAAGATCGGCGAATGCAATTTCTCCAACTGGTCTTTACGCACGTCTTCCATGGCCGGAGCCGCAGCCGCCCCTGGCGCCGCCGGCGCGCCCGACGAATTCAGAATGCCGCTATTGAAGATGCCGACAAGCTTAACCCGCGGATCGGTGGCGACGGCGTACGCCTGAATTCCGCCGCACGACATACCCATCACTGCGATTTTCGAGGTGTCGAGCTTGCCGTTATAAGGACTGCCCGCGCGGCTGTTCTCGGCGACGGCCCAGTTGATTGCATCGATTAGCTGCGAAGACTTGGTGGCGGGCCCTGCCCCCCGTCCACCACCGCCCGGAGCCTGTCCTGCCTGGCCGGGAGCCCCTGGAGCGGCGGGAGCGCCGGGAGCCCGGGGAGCCTGCGGAGGTCCGATCGCAAGCGCCAGAAATCCATACGACGCGATCTCCATCAGGAAGTTGCGATGAGCCAAACCGTTGTTCGCGCAGCCCCCTTCTCCCCAGGCGATGATGGGCAGCTTTTCTCCCTTCACTTTCGACAAATCTTGCGGGCGATAGATCGTGTGAGTTGCCAGACTTGGGTCCTGCTCCAAAATCGCCGGGAACGGGCCCGTTCCTTCCTGCGCCCAGACACAGGGGGCGAGCAGGCACAACGCGAATACGGATTTCATGGTGAACCTCTCTGCTCAAAACGCGACGTCGCGCGCTCCGTAACATCGTAACAAATACCGCTGCGATTGCTGGTTTTCCGAATCCTTAGATGCAGAACTGACCGTACAGCACGGCCACCAGCGCTGAGCAACACCGGAATGGCCTAGAATAACAGCCGGAGGTGCCTCGTACGACGATTCGACTAGGTTTACGGCTCGTCGCTGTGCTTGCCGGAGTCGTGTTCGTTACATTCGCAGGGAAGCAGATCGTTCCCGCCAACGCCACAACCGTGGGTTTCGCATATCTAATCCTCGTCCTGCTGATTGCGAGCACATGGGGCTTTGTCGAGTCCGTGCTGGCCTCGGTGGCGGCTACATTCACCTTCAACTTCTATTTTCTGCCGCCCTTTGGCACGCTCACGATTGCCGATCCACAGAACTGGGCCGCACTCTTCAGTTTCTTGACGACCTCCCTGGTGGCGAGCCGCTTGTCCACTGAAGCCAAACGGCGCGCTCTCGATGCCATCGAACGCCGCCAGGACGTGGAACGCCTATACACCTTCAGCCGCGCCATCCTTTTGATCGATGGGGGAGAGCCGTTTGCAAAGCAATTGACGCTAAAGCTGGCAGATGTGTTCCAGCTGCAAGCCGCGGTTTTATACGACCGGCGATCGGGCGAGTTCTTTCGTGCCGGCCCCTCGGATTTCGATGGCATGGACGATCAACTGCGCGATGCCGCCATGCACGGAAACTCGTTTTCAGACCCGGCATGCAGTCGAGTCATTACCGCAGTCCGCCTTGGATCGGAGCCCATCGCCAGTCTGGCTCTCCAGGGAACTCAGACGCCAGACGCCGTATTGCAGGGCATCGCCAATCTTGTCGCCATTGGGTTGGAGCGGGCCAAGGCGCAGGACCTCGCCCATCAAGTGGAGGCCGCGAGGCAGAGTGAGCAACTGCGGACGACTTTGATCGATGCCATGGCGCACGAGTTCAAAACGCCGCTAACCTCAATCCGGGCCGCCACTACGTCTCTCTTGTCCGCTCCGGACCAGCCCCGCGAGGTCCGAACCGAATTGTTAAAGGTGGCTGACGAGGAGGCAGAGCATCTCGTGGAGCTCATCAATGACGCAGTGGAAATGGGAAGGCTTGACACCGCGAGAATTGAGGTCCAACTGGAGCCATCCTACATCCCGGACGTCGTCCAGGAAGTAGTTGCTTCGATGCAGAAGGACATTGATGGTCGTCCGATTGAGATCGACGCTCCGGGGCAAGCGTCGGCGATACCGGTGGATCGGCGGCTTTTCAGGTTGGCTATCAGACAGCTTCTCGACAATGCTTTGAAGTATTCGCCGCCGGCGACGCCCGTGCGCATCAGGGTGTGGCGTGCTGATGACGCGGTGGCGGTAGCGGTTACCGATCACGGGAAGGGCATCCCTGTTTCCGAGCAGGCTCATGTCTTCGAGAGGTTCTGGCGAAGTCCGGCCGTTAGGAAGCAAATGCCAGGTTCCGGGCTGGGACTGAGTATTGCCCATGGAATCGCGCGCGCCCATAATGGAGATCTCACTGTCGACAGTCGTCCCGGCGAAACCACGTTTTGTCTGACCTTGCCGGTGGAGCAGAAAGCGGAGGACAGGTTTTGAGCGCAGGTCGTGTACTGGTCGTCGATGATGAACCGCAGATTCGACGCATCATGCGGACTACATTGACGGGCGCCGGTTACGAGGTGGACGATGCCAAGACCGGCGAAGAGGCGCTCGAAAAACTGCGCGAATTCCGACCCGACCTCGTTCTGCTCGACATCAACATGCCGGGAATGGGCGGGGTCGCAGCCTGTAGAGCGTTACGCCAGGACAGCAATGTCGCGATCATCATGCTCACCGTCCAGAACACCGAGAAAGACAAAGTGGGCGCGCTGGACGCAGGTGCTGATGATTTCGTCACCAAGCCTTTCAGCACCCCGGAGCTCCTTGCACGAATTCGGGCTGCTCTGAGACGGTTGCCCCTGCTGCCGCAGTCCTCACCGGAGAGGCTTCGCGCCGGTCAACTGACAATCGACTTTGCGGCAAGGACAGTCTCGAATGGGGCTACTACGTCGCACTTGACGCCGAAGGAGCTTGAGATCCTACGCTGCTTGACGCAGCAAGCCACCAAGGCGGTCTCCCATCGCGAAATCCTGCAGTCAGTTTGGGGGCCGGATTACGGGGACCAGGTCGATTATCTCCGCGTGTTTATCAAGACTCTCCGCAAGAAAGTCGAGCTGAACCCCGATGCCCCAGAATACATTCTCACCGAACCGTGGATCGGCTATCGGTTTAGCGTGCGACCCGACCCAGAGTGAGCTGATCCGCCCTCCACTCCTCCCTCCGCTCCTGCCTCCGATTCCGGCGCCTCCGCCCGGCTGATCGCCGCCCCTCTGGCGAACCTGGTTCCCACCTTCCCGTCTTTATAAATTCTTCATGCTTTCTCTATGACTTCTTCAGCCCTTTGTCCGTACCCTCGATTGTGGAAGCGAGGAACGAAATGTCACTAGCCCTTGAAACAGCTCTGGTCCCGACAACTGCATTTCCGCCACCGGCCAAATCCACGGATGCGGAATCCCGCCTCAATATTTCCGTCGTCTTTACGTCAGTTGAGGCCACGCTCCAAGCCCTGAAGCGTGCGGGGACACTGGCCAGCCCATTGGGCGGTCATATCACTCTCGTGGTTCCGCAGATTGTTCCTTACCCGCTGCCTCTGGCGAGCCCACCCGTGCTACTGGACTGGAACGAGCGTCGTTTCCACGTAATGGCGAGTGAAAGCCCGGTCGATACCAAAGTCATGCTGTACTTGTGCCGCGATCGATTGGAGACCCTGTCGCGGGTGCTCGCGCCGCACTCACTGGTCGTAGTGGGCGGACGCAAACGGTGGTGGCCGACGGCCGAACGGCGCCTGGCCAGGCAACTTCGGCGCGCCGGCCACGAAGTCATTGTTACGGAAACGGAGTAACCACATGCTTGATCTTTTCTACCTCGCTGTCGGTTGTGGATTTCTGCTTGTCTGCTGGGCCTTCACCAAGGCCTGCGACAAGCTCTAGGAGAAGAGTTATGGACTATGTCATCGCAGGCGTCGCCTCGGTGGGGCTATTTGTCTATTTGATTTATGCCCTGCTCAGGCCGGAGAGGTTTTGACCATGACGGCAACTGGTATTCTGCAAATTCTGATCTTCTTCGCGTTGATCCTGGCGTGCGCAAAGCCGCTCGGACACTACATGGCCAGGGTCTTCGAGGGTCAGCGAACGTTCCTCCATCCCGTGCTCCGTTGGCTCGAAGTGCTCACGTACAAGGTAAGCGGGATCAAGGAGGACGTGGAGCAGAAGTGGACGCATTACACCGCCTCGCTGCTCAGCTTCAGCATTTTCGGCTTCCTTCTGACCTACCTGCTCCAGCGGGGGCAGGGCATGCTGCCGTTCAACCCGCAAGCTTTCAACGCCAGCACTATCTCGCCTGACTCCGCGTTCAACACGGCGACCAGCTTCGTGACCAATACTAACTGGCAGGCGTACAGCGGCGAAGCCGCTATGAGCTATTTCGTGCAGATGGCAGCCCTCGCAGTGCAGAACTTCGCGTCGGCCGCG
>JBDTMZ010000036.1:0-72475 GCA_039934035.1 Candidatus Solibacter sp.
TGGACTCGCACAGCGCGTACGGGGTGGAGAGTCAACTCGGCGTGGTGCGCAAGGCATGGGCGAAGAAATCCGCCGGCATGGCCACCATCCAGTTCAGCAAGCGCGATGCCGTGACACCGATCTGGAACGACGTCAAGGGCGGCATCATTCAGAACCTCAGCCCAGGCATGTGGATCTACAAGAAGGTCGACACCACGCCGAAGGGGCAGGAGCGCAGGGAATTCACGGCGACGGATTGGGAACCGTTCGAGATCTCTCTCGTGTCCGTGGCCGCCGACGCTGCCACCAATTTCATGTCGGCGGCGGTAACGCCACCGACGCCACCGAGTGTAGTTGAAACGCAACGGGCATCAGCCCACACAAAGGAGAAACCTGAGATGGAAACGACCACGCAGGATCCGGGCGTTGAGGCCCGTCAGAACGAAGCAGCACTCGCCGCGGCCCGCGACGAGGCGGTAAAGGCGGAGCGGTTGCGCGCGGGGAAGATTCGCGCGATGGCAACCGGCCCCTTCCAGGTGGAGGAGAGCTTCCTCGCAGCACTGATCGACGAGGATGTGTCCATCGACACCGCTCGCGAGCGCATCATGAACAAGGTCGAGGCCGAGTATCGCAGGACGCCGACCAATGGCGTCAACCCGCCTGCCACGTTCGGAGGCAGAGATGAGGTCGACAAGCGGCGAGAGGGGATGGAGGCCGCATTGTTCTTGCGGGGTAACCCCCGCGCCTCTGCTGACATGGTCGAAAAGGGGCGCGAGTTCGCCGGGCTCACGCTGGTGGACATGGCACGCGAATGCCTGAATGCCGCCGGCGTGAAGACGCGCGGGATGGAGCGGCACGAGATCGCTCGCGTCGCGCTGCAGGGCCGCAACGGAGCCCAGGAGTACTTCGCGGGCGCCATGACCACCAGCGACTTTCCTAATATCCTGGCGAACGTCGCCAACAAGACTCTGCGCCAAGCCTACGAGGCGGCGCCCCGCACTTTCGTGCCGTTTTGCCGGCAAGTCACCGCAGCCGACTTCAAGCCGGTGAACCGTGTCCAGTTGAGCGACATCGCCGCCTTGCAGAAGACGAGCGAGAACGGCGAGTTCGTCCGCATCTATCTGAGCGATTCGAAGGAATCCTACGCGCTCAGCACCTGGGGCGGCATCGTGCCGATCACCCGAAAGGTGGTGCTCAACGACGACCTCCAGTCGTTGACGCGGATTCCCGCCGGCTTGGGCATTGCGGCCGCCACGCTCGAAAGCGACACCGTGTGGGCGGTGATCACTGCGAACGCGAACATGGCCGACGGCCTGCCGCTGTTCCACGCGACGCACAAGAACCTGACGGCCACCAACGCCCTCGCAGCCCCGGCCAACATCACCACGGCGAGGAAGGCGATGCGCAAACAGACGGCGCCCAAGGGAACGATTCTGAACCTGATTCCCAAGTACCTGATCATCCCGGCGGCGCTCGAAGGCATTGCGGTTCAGATCACGAATCCCATCAACCTGGCGGCAACCGCATCGTCCGCCGACGTGCCGGCATTCGTGCGCGCCATGGTGCCGATCGTCGAGCCCCGACTTGATGCGGTGGCGAGCGTCGGCGATACCAACTGGTACACCGCGGCCGACCCGAGCTCGATTGACACGATCGAGTACTGCTATCTCGAAGGGGCGCAGGGTGTCTACATCGAGACCCGCCAGGGTTTCGAGGTGGACGGCGTCGAGATCAAAGCTCGTCTGGACTTTGCGGCGGCGGCGATCGACTTCCGCGGCTTGCAGAAGAACACGGCGGCGTAGGGCCGTTGAGTCAACATTCCGAGGCAACGAAAAGGAGAAAAGAATCATGATCAACTTCATAAAGAGCGGTGATAATCTCACCCTTACTGCGCCCTACGACGTGCTCTCCGGGGGTGGGTTGAAGGTGGGCAACGTATTCGGCGTGGCCGCCTTCGACGCACTCTCGGGCAACAACGTCGAGTGCGAAGTCGAGGGCGTCTACGACTTAGCCAAGGACGCCAGCACCTTTGCGCAGGGCGATTTGGCCTACTGGGACGACTCGGCGAAGAAGGTAACGTCCACGGTCGGCAGCAACCTGCTGATCGGAGCGGTCGAGGTGGCCGCCGCGACGGGCGCCGCCGTTGTGCGGGTCACCCTATTTAGCGTGCCGGGCTTCTCGGGGCAGGCGCACGGTCTCAAGGTGGCGTACGCCAAGTACGATTTCAGCGTGGATGGAGGTGCCTCCTGTACGCCGGCGGTCAGTGACACCATCCCGATCAACGCTGTCGTTTTCGGGGGCAGCGTGGTCTCGACGACCGCTGTCGCCGCAGGCGGAGCGGCCACGGTTTCGATTGGGACTGTTGCTGGTTCCGGCGCCGCCAGCATCCTGGCTGCAACGGGCAAAGCGTCGCTGGGGACCAACGCGCTGGTCGTGCCCACTGCCGTCGCGACGCCGTTCAAAATGTCCGCAGCCGGCAAGATCAACGTCACGATCGCCACCGGCCCGCTGACTGCGGGCGTGATCGAGGTCTGGGCGATGTACGCCACTGCGGCGGCGTAATCCAATGGCGGCATGGTCACAGCAATCCGGTATGGCGAACGCGGCGATCCTGGCCGCGTTCGGCCAGCCAGTCTCATACCAGCAGGGTGCCGCCGATCCGTTCACTGTAATCGGCATCCTAGACAGAACGACGGACGAGCAACGCCACCCCGACACCGTCTACGCGCGGCTGTTCGTACCGCTGTCCAACTTCTCGGTGCCACCCAATCACGGTGACGAGGTCACCGTTGACGGCGCGCTGTACACGGTGTTCGAAGTACTGAACGATCCTGCCGGCGGTTGCTGGCTTTCCATTCGGGAGAAGCTCTGATGGCTTCCGTACGAGTCTTCTACAAGAAGCAGGTTCGGATCGACCAGATGAACCTCCGCCAACAGGCGATGTTCAAGATCGGGACCGTGGGCGCGGCCGCCGTTAAGAACCGGTTGGCGGCCGCGCAGGGCCCGACCGATTCCCCAGCGAAACCCCTCACCAGGCGGTATGCGATCCAGAAAACGAAACTCGGCAGGGGGAACCGTCGCAATCTCATGATGACCGGCGACATGCTGCGGAACTTTCAGGTGCGCACGGTAACAGACAACAGGGCAAAGGCCAGCAACTCCACTCGTAAAGACCGGCTGAAGGCGTGGCTCAACCAGAAGATCGAGCCATGGGTGGTCTTCTCCCCGAGAAACCAGGCGGCGGTCGCGGAGTCTGCGCGGCGGGTGCTCCTGGAGATGAGGCCGAAGCTGGTTTTGGAACGGTCGCTCGGCGGCAAATAGGTTATGGTTGATCCCTCTGTTCTGGTAGACAACTTGGTCGCGATGCTTCGCGATATCCAGGATCTCGTTCTGGAAATGGACGGCGACCCCGAACGCATCTACGCCTATCACGATCAGTATCCGAAGCAGTCGAGCCTCGCCCATGCCATTCACCAGATGCCTGCGCCGTCGATTATGGCGGTCTGGCAGGGCACCGGGCCGGGTTCGTTCGGCGGCATGGATGTCTGGAAGCACCAGGTGACCCTCTACCTGCGCGCCCGTGAGACTTTCGACGGCGACCCGCCCACCGCGTACTACCGACTGTTCCGGCTGATCACGAAGGGCGTGCCCTCATCTGCCGACGTGGTTATGCTGAACGCCACCGTTCATCCCTCGTGCTACCCGATGGATCTGCCCATGATCCAGCGGCAGACGGATGCCGAGGGGCTGGATTATTTCGAAGTTCCCATCACGTTCACGGAGATTGGCGATGACTGAGTTCGTGTATATGCGCGCGCCGTGGGGCGGCGCCGAGGTCCGGAGGGTTGAAGCGAAACCCGACGTGCTCACGCCCCTCATGATCTCTGGCTGGGCCCAGTGCGAGCCGCCGGCCAATGACGAGGAGGTAACGACCAATGTCCACGACTAGGCTTCAGGAAGTACTGGTCTGCTTCGGGAAGAAGAAGCAGTCCGATATCGCGAACGCACAGGTTGCGGCTGACATGTGGCGGTTCAGCAAGATCAACGCCGCACTCGCGAACCCCAAACTGGCGACTGAGAACGACGCTGAGGAATACGGCAAAGGCCACGAGTTCCCGACCGCGACATTCAAAACGGCGTGGGACGTGAGCGCCACGTTAGAGAAGTATCTCAGCGCTGAAATCGGCGCGTGGGCGGTGTGTTTCGGCTTGGGAAAAGTCGTCAAGAGCGGCGCCGGACCGTTCGTTTATACCTGCACGCCGTTGATTCCCTCCGCCGGGGATGCCGCGGAGCTGCCTTACCTGTCGTACGTCGAGCAGATCCGTCCCGGCGCGGGCGTGGTCCTGGACAGGCAGGCCATTGGCCTGGCGGTTGAAGGCTTCCAGATTACCGTTGGTTCGGGTCCTGGCCGCGCCAACAGCAAGATCAGCGTCGAGTTGGTGGGATCCGGTAAGGTCATCGACTCGGCGACCGGCATCACGGTGCCCGCCGCCACGACGGAGAAGCTTCTGCCGTCCGCTTCGCTCACGCTGTCGATCAACGGCATCGACTATGTGACCAACAAGAACATCGTCTCCCTGGAGACGGGCTGGAAGAACAACATCCGCATGGATGCCGGCTTCTTCCCAGGCTCCGGCTTCCAGACTGCGGGCGACGGGTCCACGGGCGCGATCCGCGGCAGACTGGAGTTCGGCAACCGCGCCGGCAACCTGAAGTTCGTCGCGCGGTTCATGAACGGATCGGACGAGTACACGAAACTCAAGGCGCAGACCTCCGGCACTGCGGTCATCACTCTCGCGTATGACGCGAACAACTCGCTCCAGTTAACGTGGCAGAAAATCACTTACTCCGTGGTCGAGATCGCGGAGACGGATCAGGTCCTCACCGTCGCGGTTGAGTGCCTCCCGATGTATGACTCCAGCAATGGCATCCTCACGGCGGTCGGCAAGACTACCGTTGACGCGATTTGCCAGTAAGGACACTCTCATGGACAACAACGCTCCTGTTTTTGACGCGGCCAGGCCGGTCGCAATCAACCTCCGTGGCCCGGACGGTGTGAAGACCGTGCGGGTCCGTTTCCCTTCCGACGACGAGTGGGCTGAACGCCAGCGCCGCCGCAAGGTCATCGTGAAACAACTCGGGCGCGGAGTCTCTGAGACGACGATCCCGAGCGGCGAGGAAATCGATGCCGCGATGCTGGCGAAGATTCGCACCGAAGAGGCGCCCGAGGTCGATGCGTTCGAGGCGCAGAAGGTTATCGAGCAGTTGGCCACTTGCGACGTTGACGATGTGGTGCAGGCGGGTGATGCCTTCGAGGTGACGCTCCGTGTGCTGGGCGCCACCACCATGCACCTCCTCAAGATGCCTTCCGCGAAGGACGTGAACCAGTACCGGCGCGGCTTCGCGCGCGTGCTCGACCTGCCGTTCAATCGCCAGGAGCTCACAATCAACGTGCGTGCGGCCGGCGATCTCTACAAGAAGCTTCTCGAAGGCACTGAAGGCTACACCGGAGACGCGCCGATCATCCATCAGGCGGTTGCGGTCAAAGCCGCCATCGACGCTCTCGATGCCTCCTTCCAGGAGGATCGGGACGCAAATTTCTAGCCGGGGAGTGGCCCGAACGACCCTCCCTGCGTTATCTCGTCCACTGGGCGCTCCGGCGCGATGAACTGTGCGAACCCGGTTTGTGCCCCGATGCGCCCGATGGTGGCCGTTGCGACCACTGTCCTCAAGACCAACTCGATGCCGCGCAGACCTCCGAAGTTGGTCTGCTGGTCCGGCGCGCTCTCGATCTGCGCGCGGCACTGAACCTGGGAATCCACATCGGCCTGGACGATATCCGTGCGGACGAGTTCTACGCCATGTTGATCCTGGACGACGAGCGGGACCAGTTAGATCGCGAGCGGACCGGCACCCATGGCAAATAGCAACCAACTCGAGCTGGTCGTCACTGTTGAGGTGGACAAGGCGAATCAGTCCATCAAGAGCGTCAACGCGAACCTGTCGGGCATCGAAGCCGCAGCCACAAAGTCGGCCCGCGCCGCCTCGGGCGGTATCGACGGCATGACGGCTTCGATGGCAAAGGGCGCTCTGGCCGGCAACCTGCTCGCGGACGCGATCAAGGGAGCCCTTGAGTGGGCGAAGGAGTGGACGGTCGGTGCGGCTTTGGCGGCCGCCCACGACGAGCGGTTGGTGGCGATCACGCGATCGCTGGCCAAGGCGCATGGCGACGGCGCCGCCGCCGCAGGGAAGGCGATTGCGGCCATTCGGCAGGTGGGGTACACAACGGACGACGCCACGACGAGTGTGCAGAAGCTCATCATCGCGGATATCGGCCTGGATAAGGCCACCAGCTTGGCCAAAATCGCCAAGGATGCCGCCGCCGTCAACACCGAAGGCCTGGATGCCGCCCAAGCGTTCGAGAAGCTCATGTTGGCGATTGAGACGGGGCAGAGTCGCGGTCTGCGGACAATGAGCCTGTTTCCCAAGATGGCCGAGGCGGAAGAGATCGCGCGGTTGCAGGCGCAACTCCATGGCAAGACGCTCTCCGATCTGGAGGTAAAGCAGGTCCGGTACAACGCCATCGTGGAGGCGGCGACGACCATCCAGGGGTCCGCTGCCGAGGCCGCAGGGACGTTCGACGGCCAGATGAAACAACTGTCGCGCGAACTGAAAGACCTGAAGGAGGATGTGGGCAAGGCGTTCCAGGGCGAGTTGATGCTGGTCGTCGGCATCCTGAAGAATGTGGTGGGCTGGTTCAAAGACAACACGGACCTCATCGGGAAGTTCGGCCAGGGTGCGTTGGTCCTGGTCGGTATCATCGCCACGATCACAGCGGCGACCAAGGCGTGGGCGCTCGCGCAAGCCGCGCTCAACCTTGCGATGGCTATCAACCCGGCGTTCCTGCTGGCGGGCGGCATCATCGGAGCGGGCGCGATTATTTACAAAGAGTACTCCGACATGAAGGAGGGGATGGACGCCCGCTACAAGCAGATGGAGACGGACGCCCTCCGCAAGGACATTGGCTCCGGCAAGGTCAAGATTGACGACCTCCGGAAGCGCGGCATGACGGACGACCAGATCCGCGAGTTGATCTCCGGCCGGAAGCTCGAAGCGGGCGAGTCCTTCGACGGTTTCGACACTGGAATCAAACTCCAGATCGGCGGGAAGCCCAAGCCCGACCCGGAGGCGTTGAAGCTCGCCATCGAGGTTCAGAAGCGCCAGAGGGAGAACGAGTCCTACTTCAAAGACCAGTCCATCGCCGCCACTGGCGCGGGCAAGACCGGGTACGCGAAGGACGTTGCGGAGATGAACGCGGAGATCGCGCGGCGCACGACCTTTACGGATGACAAGGGCACGCATCAGGTCGCGCTCACCAAGTCGGCGTGGTCCTCGATTATCGACACGATGCAGAAGAAGTTCCAGGCGTTCAAGGATCACTTCGCGCTCGAAAACAAGAAGACCCTCGCGGATTACCTCAAGGACGAGGAGGAGAAGCACCAGAAGGAAATAGAGTACGAGGCCAAGCGATACCAGGAGCGTCTCAAGAACGACGTGGATATCGCGGAGAAGAACTGGGAACACATGCGGGAGGTGTACGCATTCGAGGAGCAGCGGGCGGGCTTCGAGCGGGATGCGCGCCTCCGGCAGGTTGAGGGCGTGGACGCGGTAACGCTCCAGCAGAAGATTGCCGTCGAGCAGCAGAAAGCGGCCATCGAGATCGAGTATCTGAAAAAGGTCCATGAGGTGAAGCAGATGCTTTACGACATGGACACGCGCCGGCTGCTGCTGGAAGAGGAACTGACACTCAAGCGCCTCGGCTACAAGGCCGACGAGATTACTGCGCGCATCGCGGAGTTGACCGGCCAGCGCAAGGAGATCCGCGACCAGGGCGACGAGGCCAACGATGCTGCGATCAAGGCGGCGCGCGAGAACGCAGCCAACCGGACGGCGCAGTTGGTGCGCGAACACAACCGGCAGATCTTCGAGTCCCTCAAGCAGCAGGCGGGCGGCGTGTTCGACGCGCTCCTGGACAAGTCGCAATCGGTGTGGAAGGCCATCGGCAACTCCCTCAAGACCGCGCTCCTCACTGCCATCAAGGACGTGGTGACGTCGCGGATCGCGGCCACGTTGATGCAGATGTTCACCGGCCAGAAGGTGACGTTCGCGGGCGGTGGCGCGGGGCCTGGCGGTAGCGGAGGGATGCTGGGCGGGCTGGGCGGCATCCTGGGGATCGGGGCGGTCCCGGCATTCGGCGGGACTGGCGGCGGCGGGCCGATCCCTGGCGGCGCGGCGGGTGGCTGGGGCACGCCTCCATTTCTGCCGCAGGGCGGGGGCGGTGGCGGTATTCCGTTGGGTGGCGGCGGTGCTGCTGCGGGTAGTGGCGGCGTAACGTCGAAGACCGGCGTTGGCATCCTCGCCAACCTCAAGCAGAGCGTCTCCGGCTGGAAGGACATGCTCACCAACCTCGGCAACCTCGGCTACAAACCCGAACGGTGGAAGATCGACGAGATCGGCGGCGATCCATACAAAGTCGCGGACGCGAAGGGTGTCGGCGGGATGAAGGGCGGTGCGATGCTGGCGGCGGGCGCGATGCTCGTCATGGACGGCCTGCGGCGCGGCGGCAAGATCGGGGTCGCGGAGACAACCGGTGGTGGCGCGCTCATCGGCGCGAAGTTTGGCGGTCCCTTGGGCGCGTTGATCGGCGGTATCGCTGGCTTCGCGGCGGGGATGGTGCGCCTGTTCATCAAAGGCGCGGTCGAGAAGGCCCGCCAGAAGATCAAAGATCTCTACGGCGTCGATATCCCCGATAAGGCGGTCCTCCAGCAGATCGTGGACACCGCGAAACAATCGTACGGCGGTAACCTCGATATGGCGATCCGGACGCAGCAGATCCGCGACCTGATCCAGTTGTACGCCATGAGCACGGGGCAGGCGACCAAAGGGATGCCCGCGACGGTCCACCCGCTCGATCTTGTCCAGAAGGGCGGGTCGCTATACCAGTCCCCCGGTTACTCCAACGGGAGCACGCTCCCCGGTATGGGTGGCTTGCCGACGCTCGACAGTATTGGAGGTGGCGTGGCCACCGGCGCGGGGCCGGTGGTCATCCAACTCGACGGGCCTGCCACCACGAGCCTCCTGCGTGGCGAGGCTGTGAACGCCATCGCGAGTAACCCGCGCGTTGTCGCGAGCGCGTCGTTGAGCGCGGCGAAGTCGAACGCTGGCCGGCGGGAATTGACCAGCCTTCAACTCAGCCCCGGGCTGGTGACTTCGTAATGCCTGGCTCGGTTGCAAATGCCGTTCCGGTGACTGTGCTGCCCAGCAGCCTGTCCAGTGCGTTCGTCCACACGCGCGAGTATCCGGTCATCGACAACGAGTACCGGAACGGCGAGTCGCAGCGGTCGGCGCAGGCGGCGACCAGTCGCAAGAAGTGGAATCTCACCAAGCGCCTAACGCCGGCGCAACTGGCCACGCTCCGGACGTTTTACGATGCGCGGAACGGCACTCTCGAACCGTTCTACTTTTACGACCCGTACGAGACGAACCCGAAGTTTTCATACGACCCGACCGGTGCAGCATCGACTGGCAGGTACATCGTCCGGTTCAACGCTGACTGGAGCCAGTCCGTAACTTCTGGCCGGTCGGACGTGCAACTCGAACTCATTGAACTCGCGTAGGAGACGCTCATGCCTGGCAAGTCGCAGTCCCACACCGATGCTGTGCTCAACGTCCTGCGCGGCACGGACCTCACCGGAGTTGCGCCGTACGTCGGGCTGTTCTCCGTGGCGCCCGCCGATGACAACTCCGCGGGTACGGAACTGGCGGGCAACGGTTACGCGCGGCAGGCCATCACGTTCGGCGCGCCCCTGACCGACGCCGGGAACGTCCGGAAGGTGTCGAACACGAACAACATCCAGTTCGGGCCCGCGCTCGCGGACTGGTCGCAGGCGATGGCGTTCGGCGTGTTCGCTTCCGTGGCGGGCGCCCTCTTGTACTGGGACGTATTGCCAACACCCAAAACCGTGCAGCAGGACGACTATGGCCAGTTCGGGGTCGGCACGCTCGTCGTGAAGGAGGACTGAGGCGATGCCCGACAACATCAACATCAAGGATTCGTCCAACGCCGTGGTCCCCGTCGCGACCGAAGATATCGGTGGCGGCGTGGAAGTACAACGCGTCAAGTTGATGCTTGGCTCTCACGGGCAGGACGGGGGCGACGTCACGGGCCCGAATCCCCTTCCTGTGGAGATCCAGAACACCACGGACACGGACAATCCCGTGTGGGGAAACCAGGGGCCGCTCACGCAGGACTCGCGGGAGCAGTCCAATTACGATACGGTAAATCCGCTTCTCACTAGAGATACGTACCTCGGCCGTGTCCTGGGCCAGGACCTCCTGGTCAACCCCTCCACCAAGAGATTGCAGGTCGAAGGTGCGCCGGTCGCGGATAGCAGCGTCTTCGGCTTTCTGCCAGCACTGAACACAGATTTGACTGTCGTTCTCAACGGGGCTACCACGCTTCTGCTTCAACTAACCGGCACTTGGGCCGGAACGGTATCGTTCGAGGCCACCCCCGACTCACAGAACTGGTACGCCGTTTATGGCCAGCGTTCCGATGTGGTGACGACGATGGTCGTGAACACAACGGTGGTCGGCGTCTGGGTCTTCTCCGTTGGCGGGTTCCGGG
Organism: Candidatus Solibacter sp.; assembly: GCA_039934035.1. Classification (GTDB taxonomy): domain Bacteria; phylum Acidobacteriota; class Terriglobia; order Bryobacterales; family Bryobacteraceae; genus Solibacter. The sequence continues at coordinate 10,667 of JBDTMZ010000036.1, forward strand.
CATTCCGCGCCAGATTCAGTGCGTACACTTCAGGGGTCGTGAAGGCGATGGCCGCGACGTCCGTCAACGGCAGGTTTGCAACCACGATGACGGTGAACGGAACGGTTGGCGTCACGGGTTTCACCGTTCGAACCACTGGCTCTGAGTTGCTGACGTCGGACTCCGGAGTCGTCCAGTTACAGAACGCCCTCGTGGAACCGACTCCGTGGAATCCCAGATGGGCTTCTTACGTCTACGGTGATGCGGTTACGTGGAACGGGCAGGTGTACCAATGCATCGCTCCGACAACTGCAGTTAGTCCACCTCCTTATCCGAACAACGCCACCTATTGGCAGGTTGATCAGCGCCAGAACAAATCCCTGGTGACGAGCGGTTACGTGTCGCCTCCTGCTGCTGCCAGACTCCGCGTCGAAATCGACCTGGATGCCTACCAATACAGGCTGGCCGAATCGTTGCTGGCTGCAACGCAGCAGCAGGAAATGCTGGGTCTGCTGTTTCAGGAGCGTCAGTTGTTCCTGATGGAGCAGGGTGTATCGGGCCTGTACGGGGCCAAGTTTGCTATGGGCGCGAGCGGGATGTCCGCTTACGCCATCGAAGAATTTAGATAAGGAGAGAGGAACATGCTCGCAGAAATTCGCGCAGGTCAAACGCAGTTGTCAGACGGAACCATCGCTCCGGCCCGCGCCACCCGTATGGGCGGCATCGTTGTGGGAGACGGGCAGGGGCGCTACTACGAACAGGCTGCGAGGGGGAACATCTTCTCGCTCATCCTGACGGCATGGTCCACCACCATCGCCGCCGGCAACATCGTGGGCGCGGCCGCCGCGGCCTCCACGCAGTTCGCTCTGTGGAACCCCGCTGGCTCCGGCAAGAACCTGTCGCTGCTGAAGTTCCAGGCATGGGCGATCTCGGGGACGCCACCGGTCCCTCCGGTGATTCATAGCTTCTGCACCGCGCCGACGATTGCGACTTCGGTGGTGACGCCGATCGCCTGCAACAACGTGGGCATGGCGGCGGCTTCCGTGGCTCGCGCTCTGACCTCCGCGGCCGGAGCCGCCCTTACCGGCAACAGCATTCTGCAATACCTGCGGGCGGCGGACCTTGGAATAGGCGCCGGCGCGATGGTCCCGGCGAACCTATTTGAACCGAAGTTGACCGAATACATCGACGGCGACATCGTGCTGCCTCCGGGCACCTGCTGGGTTCCGACGTGGATGGGCGCCGGCACGACGTTTCTGGGCGGATACTCGATCACCTGGGAAGAGATCCCGCAGTAAAGCCTTCAAGCATGACCCATGTCGCTCCTTCTACTGCTCCGGCCTCCGTCCGCGACAATCCACGCGCTCACGGGCGTGGCGTCCGGCCAGGGCGCCGGGACTGTTCGTCTCGCGGTCCTCCGGAACATGGCCGGCGACGTTTCCGGACAAGGCGTCGCCACCGGGAGGTTGGCACGGGTCCACGCGGTGGCTGGCTTGGCTGCCGGCGGCGGGGCAGCTTTCGGCGCGCTCCGGGTAGCTCGAGCCATGCGCGGGATCGCAACCACCTCGGGCACGTTGGCGGCGCGCCTGGCGGTCATCCGGAAGCTCACCGGAGAGGTCGCAGGATTGGCCGACGTTGGCGGACAGTTGGCCCGTGTGCGCCCGCTCGCTGGCGAGGCGTCCGGTACGTCCAGCCTCCTCGGGCGCGCGTCGTGTGTGCGCGGTTTGGCTGGCGTCACCGTTGGCTGGTCCCGCGTCGTCGGGGTCATGCTGTTGTCGGCTGGCACGCCGGCCAGTCGCACGCGGCGGGTCCGGTGGTACGCGCGGACCCTGCCGGTCGCATTTGAAACCCGGCTACACCTCGTGCGGCGCGAGGCGCGCATCCTGGTGCCTGCCGCAGAGGACCGGACCATCCATCCGCACTCGGAAGACAGGGACATCGACGCATGACCTTCACGAAAGATCCGGATGCGGTCCTCGACTATTCGGTTGATTGGCTCCTCTGGCTGGCGGGCGACCAAATCTCCTCGAGCGAGTGGATCTTGGAGCCGGGGGCGACCATCCAGAAGATCACCGATACATACACCAACAGTAGGACGGTGGTCTGGTTAGGCGGTGGCGACAAAGGCATCACGAACCTTGTAACCAACCGTATCGTGACCGTTGGCGGCCGGACGGACGACCGCACCATATCCGTCAAAGTGGAGGATCGCTGAAATGGACAAGGATCGGGACCGGCGGCTCGCGGAGGTCGCCCGGATCGCAGTGCGCATCGAAGCCGAAACCGGGTGCCCCGCGAGGTTGCTCATTGCGCAGTGGGCGATGGAGTCGGAGTGGGGCGCCAAGCCCGCCGGGGCGGCAAACTACTTCGGAATGAAAAAGGCCAGCCGCCACGAGAAGTGTTGCATCGTCACGACGCAGGAAGTCGTGGCGGGCAGGCGCATCGATCAGAAACTCCAGTTCGCGGATTACGACTCCCTGGAGGCGTCGTGCCACGACTATGCGTGGTTAATCACCCGCGGGGCACCGTACGCCGTCGCGTGGGCGCAATACCAGAGGACGCGCGATCTGAATGTGTTGATTGCTGCGGTCGCCGGGGCTTACGCGACCGACCCGAACTACAAGGCTTTGGCCACGAGCATCGCATACCAGACGAATGTGGCGGCGGCGATCGATGCCGCGAGGACTGTCCGTGCCTGACACCATCGGCAACATCACCGTTCCGGAAATCGCCACCTCCGGCACGTTCCCGATCGTCCCCGAGTACCCGTACGGCCGCGCGAGCCATGCGGACGTGGCTATCCACCAGTTCGGGTCGGGCAACGCGAAGATCGAGCAGCGCTTCCTACTGGGCACGGGCGTGCAGCGCTTCTCCGTGCGGCGCACGTGGATGAACGACGTCCAGCGGGTCGCGCTCCGGAACTTCTGGGAATCGAAGTACGGGCCTTACGGCGCGTTCACCTACAGCGCGCCCAACGACGACGGCAACGGGATGACCGCATTCACCTGCCGGTTCGCTAACGAGCCCTTGTCCTGGCAGATGGTCGCGGACTGGGTATGCTCTGTCGGCGTCACGCTGGTCGAGATACCATCCGTCGCCCCGGTGTACGCGCTCACTTCGACCGCGACACGGTTCCCTTCTGGCGGCTTGCAGTCCGCACTGCTCGCCCAGATCCAGCAGGTCATCCCGCTCGTTAAGATCCAGCCTCTCCAGGCCGGGTATCCCGCCATCTATCTCTCCGATCGGCGATGCACCGTCGGCGCGCAGTTGTACCTTCCTCGCCTGATCGATTCCGACGGCATCTCGCAGGGCATGGGTAACGAGTCCGACGACGCCGCGTTCACGTTCGGCAATGCCGACCGGGTGATGCGCGACCTCGCCAACGACGTGGACCTGTACCGGGCGGCCATCTCGTTCTCCCTATTCCACGTGGGCACTGGCATCAAGGTCGATCTGTGGAAGGGCGACATCGTTAACTGGTCCTGCGATGCCGGCCCGGAGTTCAAAGTGACGGCATCGGACGGCCTGTACGAGTTGAACCTGCCGTACCCGACCCGCAAAATCTCTCGCACCTGCTGGAAGGCGTTCGACTCGCAAGCGTGCCCGTACTCCAGCCACGGCGCAATGGATCTGGTTCACTTTCCGGACGCCGCCGCCAACTCCTGCGACAAGAACTATGACACTCCGAACGGGTGCCTCGCGCACGGGATGAAGCGGTATTACGGTGGCATCATCGCGGTGCCGCAGGGCGTCCGGATCAAGGACAACTCGACCGGGGTGTGGGGCTTCGGGCGGTCGACGCTCACCAGCGTGTCGCTGGTCGCGGATTCGATTTACGATCAGGTGCTCGCGGAGGTGTACACCGACACGGAGATGCCGGTCAACTGCAAGGTCGCGGCGGGCCGGGACGAGAGCGATTTCTACGAGGCGTTGGGCATCGTGGGCGAAGGCCCGCTCGTGGCATACACGCCGACTCACTACGAGGACAAGGACGGCGACGGCAACGCGGAGACGCTGGTGGGCCACACGCTCGACGGGCAGGCGCACCACGGCTTCCCCAAGAACGACCTCGGTCTCCGGACGGTCCTGGGCACCGATCCGGCCGGCGCGGGGGACTTCTTCTCGCTCGACCAGTCGGGCAACCTGACGGGCGGCGACTTCCGGAAGGTGTACTCGGGCAACTCGACGCTCCTGGACAACTTCGCGGCGGGCACGGCGTTCGTCGTGATCCGCCGGTCGGACGCGAAGGGCCTCCAACTCTCCAGCCCCGGCGATCACGCGATGATCGCGACGGTCGCGCAGGGGTTGAGCGGGTGGGTGTGGACCAGTCCGGGCGTGCGCGTGTACGGGCCGTGCATGGTGAACCCGGTCTGGATCGCGGTCAACATGGTCTTCCGTGCGCGCGGCCTCCGGTTGGGCGCTGACGCCACCACCGCGCAGTTGAACGCAGCCGAAGCCTACTTCGACGTGCAGGCGGCGATCGACGCCGCCGCGATCTGCAACGACTCCGTTACCAAGATGGTCGGTGCCGGCAGTGAGACGCAGTTCGCATTCCGCGGCACGCTCCAGGAGGAGAAGCCTCTGCGGGACTGGCTCCAGGAAGTGCTGATGAACTGCCTTGGCTATTACACGTTCTCCTTTGGGAAACTCCGGATCGGTATCCGCGAGAACAGCAGCGTGGTCGAGGCGTTCACGGAAGGCAACATCCTGTTCCGCAGCCTGCAACTGGCTCCGGCCAAGCCGTCGTTCAACCACCTGACCGCCAACTTCGCGGACCAGGACTTCGCTTTCGTGAACAACAGCGTGGCGGTGTACGACATCGACCACGCCCTCCACGTGGGTGGCGGCGCGGGACCGATGTACCTGAAGTCCAGCGTCAACCTCTCCGGCACGTCCACCAAGAGCCAGGCCGCGCGCATCGTCAGCACCCGGTTGCGCGAGGAGTTGGGCGGGACCAGCGCAGCGGAATGGAAAGCCGCGCGCCAGATCGGGTTCAAGACCACGGCGCTCGCGCTGAACACGGAACCCGGCATGGTCTGTTCGATCACGCACGCCGACATGCCCGGCGGGTCCGGGGAGTTCCGGGTCGTCTCCTGGAGGCTCAACAAGGATCTCTCCATCGACGTGCAAGGCCGCACGACCACGGACTCGATGTACGATCTCGTGGCGGGACCCAAGCCCGCGGATGTGGAACCGACGCCGGTGCCGGAGGAGATCATGTACGACACTGGCGTGCCGGGCGTGATCACCGGCACGCCGTTGCTCTCCGACTATGGAACCATCTCCCTGGATGAAATTGATGTGGCGCCCGATTCATCCGGCAATCTGAATCTCGTTAGCGCGCACGAGGTGGCCATGGGCCTGTATTACGTGGATGAACTGGCTGCGGATCTGTGGGCCAGCCTCGACGCCGACCTGGGCAGGGATACCGACCCGGCGACCGTTTCGTGCACGGTCAATCCGGACACCGCTCGCACTTTCAAGGTGGGCGACTTCGTAGTGTTCAACGACGAGACGAAGAATCCGGACGTTGGATATCTACGCTCGTACGAGTGCGCTCAGATTGTCGGTCCGTGCAGCGATGGCGATTTGGTGGCCTCCGGCAACTTCCAACTCAGGAGGGAGTACCCTGGCGTTGATCCGGGCTTTGCCACGTTCGGCACGCTCCGGTGCGCGCACCCGAAGGGTATCCGGTTCTTCAAGCTCGACACCAAGACGTTCACGTTCAGCGTAAAGAAGGGGTTCTTCCGGACGCCGGGAATCGCGGCGCGCGTGGACGCCAAACTCCCCAGCGCATGCGTGGTGGCGATGCTGGTCGGCGTGGCCAATAACTTCGGGTACAGTCCCTTCACGGTGTGGCCTCTCGCGCACCACAGCGAGCCTTTCATGCCAGGACACCGGACATGCAATGGCGGCGCGTACACCTTCCAGATCCCCGGCGCTCTCGCGGTCGCGGAGAACGTCTCGATCCCCATGCGCGTGCAGGACAGCGCATCGATCCGGTGCATCTATGCGTACGTCCAGACGCCGACCACCGACGGCCAGAGCGCGTACCTCGTGAAGGTGTCGCGCGACGACGGCGCGACGTGGGAACCGCTGGAGTACATGGGCATCGCGCAAGTGTTTCCCGATGGCGCGAAGAACACGTACGACTTCCTGGTGGACGACGGGTACGGCAAGCCCGCCACGCGCCGTCTCCCGTACAACGACTTCGGCGTCATCATGGCGCAGACCGTGACGCACGGTGCGGGCGTGCAGACGGTGACGACCGCATCGTACGGCGCGAACCGCATGAGCTTCGATGTGGGCGAGTTCGTCCACGTCGCCCTCGGTGCGGGCGACGAGGAGTACGTCCAGGTGCTCGCCACGAATCCGGCCGCGCAGACGTTCAATGCGGTGTTCACCAAGGACCACAGCACCGGCGCGACAGTGCGCCCGACTATCTGGCCCACTACGATTCTCAACGAGGGCGACAGCCTCGCATTCGATATCCTGGCGGTCGCCAGCCCCGATCCCGGCACCGATCTCACCGTGGTAATTCAGACGTGACGGCGCCGCCATTCGGTAGTTTCCGATACCGGCACTCTGCAAAGCGAAGCCCTCGGTTCGGCCTGCTTAAGCTCTATTTTTCTGTTCATCCGGTCCGATCAGGACGCCGTCGATTCCGAAGCAATTCATGTTTAAGTCGCGGGGTTCTGGCGGCAGATGAAACCGGAGCGTTCTGTGGTTTGGAAGTGTCTACGAATAACCGAGTGTCGATGCAGAACGGTGATGCGTCTATGTATATTCCGTCGTACTTGCCATTGCCAAACCGATGATGTGTCGCGTCCCCCAGCATCTGAATATCTAGCGGCCGGATTGCACGCGGATTGTGATATATCTGCAAGCCGTCGATCCACAATTCTTCGTAATCCGGCGACAACACATCGGTATCAAATGCTTCAGGAGCAAACCCGGACGGGTGCCCACCACTGCAGCGAAGCCCTGATGCCCGCATCTCGATCCGAGATGAACCAAACCCCGCCCGAAGTCCCATTCTGTTGAATTTCATCATTGTTTCCTCGCCCGTAGAAATCACGGCGGATATGTTCTCAGCACCCGGAAGCGCAAAGAAGCCAGAAGGCACCCGCTTACTGCCCCAGCGATGTTCCTTTACCTCGTACTCCGGCCGCAATAGCAAACGGGAGTCAAACGCGGTCGCGTCGAACGATTGGCCGTAAAGGTAAGAACAGAGCGAGCGTTGCGACCTGCGCATCGAGTCTGCGCAGTGATAATCAGCGATCGCGAGTATGATCGGACGATCTCCGATGTGCGGCTCTTCCCAGTATCGCCTTTGCAGTTTTCTGACTAAGGGTCCGGCGAACTTGACGGGGACATAGCTGTCGAGATAATTCGCGAGAGCCGCAGTGCCATGCGGATACCCAACTTCCCCAGCCTCAGATGGATTCACAGTGACCGCTTCGATAAAGGCATCACCAAACATCCCCTTGAGGAGATAGTCCGGGGCGGGATAGGTCCTGTCAATGGTGCAGCGGTCCTCGGCAAGAACTGCGAACAGGTAGAGTTCCCAAATCCGCGCATAGAATGCCGTACTCTGAAATTGCTCTACAAAGTTTCCGTCGGGATCACTGAAATAGAACATCAGTGACTCAATAATTCCCCACGCCGGTGACATTTCTTCACTCTCGATCAGCTGAACGAAGCCATGATTCAGACGTTCTCTGGAATGACGAGGGGTAAAGAAATCCATGGTGTCGCGCGGTTCATCGCCCTGCTCGTAGTCCTGATCGTCGCGAGTGGCCCACTCAGTCAAAAGCTGTGGAACCGCAGCCACCGCTTGAGCCATCGTTGGAAACCACTCGGAAAGATGAACAGCCCGAAAGCGCCCAATCTTGTCTCGAGCAAGGACAATACAGGTATGATCCCCGTCGCTCTCGTCTCTGACGATGGCGCATAGCACCCTCTCATCAGGTTCCGAGTACCAAGCCAATTCCATTCCGAGGGTGCGCGTCATCTGGTTTCTCGTTGAACCCATTAGCGCATCGAAGCGTTCTCTTGCAAGCTCTTGCATCGACTTCAGTGTACTCACCCAAGAAGTGAGATGTACCAAATCTGGAGTTTCCCATCCACGCCGCCGACACGTTGTTCGGAACGCTAAGGCGCTTCGACTGCGACCAATACAATGGCTTCACCGACGCTCTCCATCTTCGATCCACGGCGCACCATCCAACTGCAAGGCTTCACTGGCCGTGCCGCGACGACCACGATCCACGACGCGACCGCCACTGGTGTATCCATCTCCGGCATCTTTCAAGCCGCCGAAGACTTCGCGGTCCTGGGTCTGTACGACGCGTACGATTACTACAACCACCTGCGGCTGAAGCACCTGCCGCGCACCGATCTCTCCGGCCTGACTCTGGCGTTCGATATCGAGTACGACCACACGCTCGACGGCGCGATGCGCCTCGATGCCGCCAAATATCCGTCCGTCTCCTGGGACTCGATGACGTTCGAGTGCGGCGTGGGCGGCGCGGTCAACACGTACGAGGTCCGTCTGCTCGACCACGCGACAGTGGTAAGCGGCGCGGAGACTCCCTCGAGCGTCGTTCTCAACATCACGGGCGACGAGAATTACGATGGCGGCATCGACTGGCTCACGCTCTATTTCCGCGACACCCGCTACACAGTGACCAGCACCGACGTGCGCGTGGAAACGCAACTCACCTCGTCCGTGGCCGCAGACGATATGAGCATGAGCGTCGACGACACGACTGGCTTCTATGGAGGCTGTTCGGTGATCGTGGAGCGCACGGGCACCAACGAGGAGTCCATTCACCTCGCGGGCGTGGGCGCGACGCTGGTGGGTTGGGTGAGGGTCGGGCATGCCTCCCGCTCGTACGTCACCCGCAAGAGCACCTATTTCGATCTGGTCCAGAAGTTCATTGCGCTGATCAACGAGCCGGGGGAGACGGTCGCTGGGCGGTATGGCCCCGACCAGACCGGAGTGATCGTTGCCAGTTTGGATATCACGCTCGGCATCCGCATCGAGTTCAAAAGCGCCACGGGTGCCACGTCGAGGTATGGGAAGCTCGGCAACCTGGACCGCGTCTTCGTCGCGTGCGGCCGATCACTTGGCGGTGTGGATCAGGACGGCGTGGGGCAAGGCTTCTATTGGATGGAAGAGAACGGCGCAAACGTGGTGTTCGCGGGCGGCGACAACGCCACGGCGTACCGCGTCGCGCTCGACTTCGCCACACTCAAGGACAAGACCGGTGTGGCTATTCCGATGAATACCTGCCGGAAAATCTACATGGTGTTCGCCCCGCGATTCGAAGCCGCCGAAACGGAGTTGCAGGACGGCTGCTTCCTGTCGGCGGGAGTGAACGCGGCGGCAACGGTGTGGTTCGTCGACGACACGGCGCAACTTACTGGCGGGCGGTACTTCATCGGGGATGCAACCAACGAGGAGCGGTTGCTGCTGGTGGCGGCGGTCCCAGGGCAGGTCACCGTCCAGCGTGGATTCGAGGGCACCACGGCGCGGTCCTGGCTGGCTGGCGCGCGCATGAAGAAGATCTCGCCCAAGAGCGGGTACGCATCCGACGTGGAGTGGGGCGTGACCATCTCGAACATCGCTGTTAGGGGCGACGCCAGCCTGAAGGTCGGCGGCGCGGCGGCGCGGATCGAGGAGACCGACGCGCGGTGCAAGTACACCGGGTTTTGGGAGGACTACAAGTACGGCGCCGCTGGCTGGCCGTCGCAGTGGTGGAGCACTGGCCACGCGACGCGCACCGCGCCAGCCAACGGCGGCGACGTCCGGAAGGTGGCGTTCTCCTATTCGCAGACGGCGATGCACGACCTCTACCTCGGGACGTTCCTCAACACCGACTGCGGCGTGGTCGCGGTCTCCGTGGACGGCGTCGTCACCACGCACGATCTTTACCTCAACGAGTTCGGCGGAACGACGGCAAATCTGAAGGTCCGCGGCAGCGTGGCGGCTGGAAATCACGTTGTCGAGATCACAGCCACGTACGCCAAGAACGCCGCCAGCACCGGTTACTACTTCTATTTCGATTACTGCTGGCCCATCGTCCCGCAGGACGTTCCGGACGCGCCGCAGCAGTATCCGAACGTCTCGCTCGCCATCGACTTCGACACGGACCACGGTTACAAGAAGCCCCCGGCCTGGCACCTCTGGCACCTCCAGAAGCTCGGGCTGAAGGGCCACGCCGACGTGTACATGGGCGTCTTCTGGAACAACAAGCGGCAGAGGACCGGCGCGACCTATCCGTACGCGACGGTGGTCTTCACCGGCACGCCAGCAGCAGGCAACGTTGTGTCGTTCACGATTGGCGGCACCACGGTCAGTCACGCCATCGGGTACGGCGAGACGCTCCAGTCCATCGTTTCCCAAATGCGCGCCACGGTGAACGGGATGTTCTCCGGCGTGTGGGCAGATGACAACTTCGGATCGAGCACGACCCTGCGGATTCAATCGAAGGCACCAAGCTACACGTTCACCGGCGCGGCGGTGAGCGCGCCCAACTCCGTAACGCTGACGCTCACGGACCACCTCGGCGCGGCGGGCACGGAGGGCGACTGGGAACTGCTGGACTCCGTCTCGCCGGTGATGACGGAGGGCGCCCGGAGATGGATTCGCGATCTCGCCAGCCAGTTCGCGGCGGCGGGCATGCTGGCGTCGTTCGCGTTCTCGATGGAGGTTTACAATCCGCCGGCCGCGATGCGCGCCAAGTATTTGCACTATGCAGGCGGCGTCGTCTCCACCGGCCAGGACGTGTTCCTCGGCGTGCCCTCTCACCAGATGCATTTCGGGACGCGCGTCCGGAACTACCTGCGCCAGATGTATAAGGAGTGCGCCGACGAGATCGAGGCGGGTGGCCTGCCGGTGGTGCTCCAGTTTGGCGAAACGCAGTATTGGTATTTCGACAACAGGCTGGCCGACGCGCAGGGCGGGATGCCGTTCTATGACCAGGACACGATCACCGAGTTCGCGGCGGCGAAGGGACACCAGATCTGGCACTTCACTTCCAACACGGACGATCCTGCCGGCGATCCGGCGCACCCCGACGAGACGGCGAATTTCCTGCGCGACCGGATCTGGGCTTACTGCCAGGATGTGATCTCGTACGTGCGCGCGTACCATCCGGCAGCCGTGTTCGAATGCCTCTGGCCGCTTGACGCCAACCAGGGGAAGCCGTCGCCAGACGTTGCATACCGGCGCCTACTGATGCGTGTGAACCTGCCCGACCAGTGGAAGACCTCCTCATACGGGATCAAGTACTTCCGGTGCGAGGGGTTCGACTATGACGTCTGGCAGAAGAACGCCGTGCTGATGGGCCAGACGATCTCGTACGCCAGCAAGACGCTGGGACGGCCCGTAGCGGAGTGCATGTATCTTGCGGGCCTGTACGGTCCTCCGGACCCGCCGATGGCGCAGGCGTACGGCCTATGGCTTCAGACAAAGCTCTACTCGATGTGCTTCTGGGCGTTCGATCAGTTCTGCCTCAACAGCAGGCCGGTCCCGCTGGCGGCGTGGACGCAGGCTACGGCGACCGCGACGGCGTACCACAAGCCCGCTATCGCGCGAGCGGTGGAGGTGGCGGCAGCCGTCGATGTGGTGGCGCCCACGGGTGGCGCGCTCAACCGGTTCAAGGGGAACGAGGGGAAGCTCAATGTCTAACTATCCTGGTGCCATCGACGGCGCGGCCAGCCTGTACTCGCCGGTCGATGCGTTCTCCGGCGCGCCACTGGAGACGACGACGACCGGCGCGGTGTTGCCCGGAGACTCCACAATCTCCGTATCCTCCACATCTGGAGGCTTCGCCGCGACGTACGGCGTCCTTTCCATAGACAACGAACTGATCGTCTACACCGGCAAGACCGCCACGCAGTTCACCGGGTGCGTGCGCGGCGCGTTCGGTACGGCCGCCGCCAACCACAACAACGGCGCACAGTTGGACGCGAACATGGTGGCGGGCTTCATTACCGCGCTCCAGTCGGCGGTCCTGGCCATCGAGAACGAGTTGGGCACCGCTGCCGCGCGCAACTACGTTCTGAAGACCGGCGCGGTCACTGTCACCGGCCTGAAGACGTTCCAGGACGGCGCGGAGTTCGGCACCGGGGCCAAGGCTGGCACCGGCCTGGTACGCCTGCCCAACCTCGGCACGGTCAAGTGGCGTAAGCAGGACAACTCGGGCGACCTCGGGATGGCACTCAACGCGAGCAACCACCTCGCGATGGACGCCGTGATTGATTTCGCCGCGGGCCAGACCTTCGGCGCGTTCTCTTATCCGGACGCCACGACGGGAGCCAAGGGCATTGTCCAGATCGATGCGGTCGGTGGCCTGGCGGTCGCCGCAGGCGTCGTGTCGCTCGCGGACACGGCGGTCACTGCCGGGACGTACACGAAGACCACAGTCGATCAGAAGGGTCGCGTCACTGCTGGCGCCTCGCTGGTGGCTGGCGACCTGCCGTCCCACACCCACACGGCGTCCGATATCACCGCAGGATCGCTCCCGTTCACCATCCAGAACAACGGCGCGGCGGTCGGAACCCGGCGCGCGTTGAACCTGATCCAGGGCGGGAACATTGGCCTGACGTTCCTCGACGTGCCCGCCAGCGACCGTGTGAACGTCACCGTCGCGCTCGCGTCCGTCCCGGCGCACACCCATGGGGCGAGCGATATCAACTCCGGTACGCTGGCACTGGCGCGCGGCGGCACGGGCGCGGACCATTCTGCCACCGGCCCCGGCTTCCTGAAGCAGACCGGCGTCGGCGCGGCCGTAACCGTGGCAACGCTCGCATCGGGCGACCTGCCCAGCCACACGCACTCCGGCGCGGATATCACGAGCGCGGCGCTCCACACCGTCCTCAAGGCAGCGGCAAGCATCGGGACGCGGCGCGGTATCAATCTGATAGAAGGCGGCAATGTGACACTCACGATCGCGGACGATGCAGGGAACGACCGCGTGAACGTCACCATCGCGGCGTCGTCCGGTGCCGCCACCCACAACCTCCTGAGCGCGACGCATCCGGACACTGCGGTCGCCTCGCCGGTGCTGGGGGACCTAATCGCGGCCAACGCGACACCGGCTTGGTCACGCGTGGCTGGCAACACGACCACCACACGGAAGTTCCTGCGCGAGACGGGCAACGGCAGCATTGCTGCTCTGCCTGCTTGGGACACGCTGGTGACTGGCGACTTGCCCGCGCACACGCATGCCGGGATTGATGTCACGAGCGCGTCGCCGGTCAACCTCCTGAAGTCTGCCGCCGCCATCGGGACGCGGCGCGGCATCAACCTGATCGAGGGCACGAACGTCACGCTCACGCTCGCAGACGATGCGGGCAACGACCGCGTGAACGTCACCATTGCAGCATCGGCCGGCGGCGGGTCGAATCACAATCTCCTGAGCGGTACGCACACCGACACCGTGGCGGCGTCGCCGGTGCTCGGGGATTTGATCGCGGCCAACTCCACACCGGCCTGGCAGCGAGTTGCGGGGAACACCACCGGAACCAGAAAGTTCCTGCGCCAGACCGGGACCGGCACAGTCGGCGCACTCCCCGCCTGGGACACGCTGGTGTCCGGAGATCTACCCACCCATAACCACGCCGCGAGCGACGTGAACTCCGGTACTCTCGCGCTCGCCCGTGGCGGAGCGGGCGCGGATCTTTCCGCGAGCGGTCCTGGCTTCCTCAAGCAGACAGTCGTGGGTGCCGTGGTCACGGTGGCGGCTCTCGTGGCAGCGGATATCCCGCCGCACGACACGTCGAAGCTCAGCAGTGGCACGCTGGCGCTCGCCCGCGGCGGCGTTGCCGCGGATCTCTCCACGTCGGGTCCAGGCTTCCTAAAGCAGACAGGCCTCGGATCGACGGTCACCGTAGCTGCGCTCGCGTCCGGAGACCTACCCTACCACACGCACATGAGCGCGCAAATCAGCGACGCCACTGCTGCTGCGACCGCGAGCACCGTGGTCCTACGTGATGGATCGGCCGGTGCCAACTTCGCCTATGTCGCAGCCAACAACCTGTGGGCGTACCTCGATTCTCATCTCCAGTCCGTCGAGAGCGGCCCGTACGGAACGGTCGGCGGTCCCTACGAGAACATGCTGAAGTACTCCGAAGATTTCAGCGTGGGCACGTGGGACAAGAACGGCGGTACCTGCACCGTGGTCGCCAATTCGATTGTGGCGCCGGATGGCAACTCAACCGCCGGTGCGGTAACGGCGAGCGGCGCGGCGGGCCTGATCCGGCAGAACATCGCGGGCCTCGTGGCGAACGGGCAGTACACGTTCTACGTTTGGCTTAAGGTTCCATCCGGAACCATGACCGTCTCCCTCGGCATCCTCGACAACGGCTGGACCACATGGCTGGTCGGCCCCACCGCAGTCACACTCACGACCACGTGGCAGCGGTTCAAGGTGACCGGCACGATGACCGGGGGCGCAACGTCGCTCTGGTTGGCCATCGGCCACTACACGGATGGATGGACCACCGGCCTCGCGTTCCATGCGTGGGGCGGGTGCCTTCAGCAGGGGAATGATCCGAAGAAGGCGTACGCGCGCACGTGGGGATACCAGACCCCGTCCATCGCGGCAGGTGTGGCCTGCGGTCCCGTGGCCGTCTCCGCAGTCAACAGCACGGACTCGCCGTTCAAGGTGCGTGGTCCTGGCTCTCCGCTCGCGGACCACACGCTGCTCGAAGTCACGGCGGGCGGCGAACTGATTATCGCGGGCGGGACCGGAAACGGGTATCGTCTTGCGGAAATCGTGGGCACAAGCAACCCGTCCGGATGGTCCGGGTGCCTCAAGGTGAAGAATCCTGCCGGCGCGACCGCAGGGTACATACTGCTCTACTCGAATCCGTAATCCTGAAAGGACAAAACAATGAAGTTGACGTTGGATCATACACAGCGGTTGAACCTACATGTGCTGCTCGGCGCGCAACGGGCAGACGTGGGATCAATTCGCGCGATTTGGGCAGTGCAAGACAAACTTGCCCTCGATGTCGACGAAGAGGAAGCCATTGACCTGAAACGCGAACTCGTAAATGGGCAGGAGCGGATGGTGTGGAATCCGTCGCTCTCCATCCCCGTGAAAGAGTACGGCTTCGCGGAAGGCGAAATTGCCCGGATCAAAGCTGCGATCGAGACGTGGGACGGGTACGGGGTCAATTCCGACCGTCGCTGGCTGCAGCCGCTCATCGAGGTTCTTGCGCCTGAACCCAAAGGCGACAGGGCCTGATCTCCTGGCCAAATCCGCTCACAAGTGTATGATTCACTATACTTGGCAATGAGGATCCGCCGAATTGGGACACATTGCGCTGAACCCCAAGGTTCATGCTGAGCTTACGGCATTGACCGACAAACTGAGAAGCGAGGACAAGCTTCTCAGCGATCGGCAATTGAGCCGGTACACCGACACGTTCAGGGAGAAATTCGGGCCGGAGCAGTTGATCCGGCTCGACGACGCCTCACTCCTGGACCGCCTGCACCAAGCCAATAAGGACAGCCTCGTCTACTGGCTCGAATTCAAGAATGACGACGAATTTCCTACTTCCCGGTTTGGGAGTATCGCCGGCGGTAGCGCCCTAAAATTCACCATCTTCTACCGGCGCGAAACCGGGAGTTGGATGGGCCGAAACCCAAACAACGCACCCGTAGAAATCTCGCCTGAGGAAGCGCTGAAGTGGGCGCGAAAGCATCGCGATCAGTTGCTAGCCGGCGTGGAAGTGCTTCGGAAACTGCCCACTCCCGCGTCGGACTCCGACTACGAACAGTTGCAGACGGATATGGATTCCGTCGCCCCCGACGTAAGCAACCTGGCCTGGGGCCACAAGTACTTCAGCCTTCTGTTCCCTGACAAGCTCGACGACTACCACAACGCCAGTCTTCAGCGATTCCATTTCATCAAACTCCTGCAAGTGCCACCCGACAAGGAAGGCCGGTACGTTCTTGCTGGTTGGTACGTGGATCTCGCGGGCCAACTCGGGCTTCCGATGAACCAACTGACAGCGGTGCTAAACGCGCGAGACGGGCGGCAGCATCGATACTGGCGAATCGGCACCAGCGAAGACGAAAAGAACCCCGTCTTCTGGCCCGCAATGAGAGACGGGAATTACGTGGCTGTAGGGTGGCCGAAGCTTGGCGATCTCACCGGCCTGTTAGGTTCTCAGACGTTCCGCGATGACCTCAAGCGCATGCTCGCTGAGCAATACCCGAACACGCCGCAAGCCATCGGAAAGAGCGCGTCTGAGATCAATAACTTCCTCAAGTATTTGGATGACGGGGATCTCGTCGTCGCGGCCAATGGGAGCAGTATTCTGGGAGTCGGCCGCGTTGACACCAGCAGCCAGTATCGCTACGAGCCGACCGATCACTTTCCGCATCGACGCGCAGTGACCTGGCTCGACGTGGAACCGTGGGCGCTCCCGCAGCGGGAGGCTCTGCGCACGACGTTCCGGGAACTGAAGATCCCCGAGAATCTTGTCGCCATCGAGAACCGAATCCTCGGCGCAGCGCCAAAGCCCATTGCTCCGATGGTTGCTCTTAAGGCTGCCCGAGCCGTCGTACCCCGACTTCTCGGTGTAGCAGGTCGCCTTCAAGGCGTGCTCGAACGCAAGGGACAGGTAATCCTCTATGGCCCGCCTGGCACGGGAAAGACTTATTGGGCAGAGCGCACGGCGAGGGACCTGACGGCACTTCGCGAGTTCGGGCAGCTCTTTGCTGTCCTGGATGTGACTCAAAAGTCTGCCCTGGAAGCTGCCGGGTTCGTCCGAACCTGCACATTCCACCCCTCATACGGGTACGAGGACTTCCTTGAAGGATACCGTCCCCACAGTAACGCCGGTCAGCTCGTTTTCAGCCTGCGCGATGGGATATTCAAGCGGCTCTGTGGAGACGCCCGGCGGAATCGTGACTCTAACTATTACCTCATTGTCGACGAAATTAACCGTGGAGACATCCCCCGGATCTTCGGTGAACTCCTGACGGTGCTGGAGAAATCGAAGCGGGACAACAAGATTCAATTGGCCGTCAGCGGTGAGCCCTTCGATGTGCCACCGAACGTGTACTTGATCGGCACAATGAACACCGCGGATCGCTCTATCGCGTTACTCGACAAGGCCCTCAGGCGGCGGTTTGGGTTCGTCGAGTGTATGCCGGATTCTACGATTCTCGACAACACCAGCCTGCAAGGCGTTCCATTAGGGCCGTGGCTGGACTGCATCAACCGCAGCATTCGCCAGAGAGTTGGCCGCGACGCCCGTAACCTGCAAATTGGCCACTCCTATCTAATGGAGAAGGACCGCCCCATTGGGGACTTTACTCGATTCGTGCAGATTCTGCAGGATGAGATCATTCCACTCCTCGAAGAGTACTGTTACGAGGACTATGCCGCAATGGCCGATATCTTAGGCAACGGCCTAGTGGATACCGTGAATCAGATAATTCGCCAGGAGCTCTTCGAAGATTCGCGCCGCACCGATCTGATTCAGGCGCTTTTGGAGCCGTATCCCGAGATCTCAACCTCTCGCCAGGCCGTTGCATCAGAAACGCTGACTGAGACCGAATTGAAGGACGAGGCCGAACCCGACGACGGGAAGGAGCAGTAACCTTGGGAGAGGTCACAATCCGCCTTCGGGAATGGCAGTCGGTATCTCCTGACCCAGGCAGCCCCACCCAAGGCCAGTTTCTACCGAAGGATCCGGTTACCAGGTCGCTCGCGGAAGGTCTATCGCGCGAGGGCGTCCTCGACATTCAGGAGCTCCGGAGTGGCCTCTACTTGAAGGCCTCTTCCTTTGTCGGCTTCATCAATATTGGGGATCTCCGCATTGTGATCGAACCGAAGATCCAGGGCATGCAGCTAATGAAGTTGATGCGGTATGCATATGGTCTACGCGACCTCCGCCTCCTGACCCGCGTCGCACCGTCACTCGGAGAGGATTCATTCCTCGATCTTCTGATTCAGCAACTCCTGGCTGAAGGCCAGGAGCTTATTGCCCGCGGGCTTCACCGACGATATGAGCCTGTCTCGGCACGTCTCGCCTCCCCTCGCGGCCGTCTGGACCTCCAGGCTCTCGCACGTGATGGGATCGTCAGCGCCGAGTTGCCTTGCCGGTATCACCCGAGAGTTGAGGACTGCCTGCAAAATCGAGTATTACTCGCAGGATTGCGTTTGGCCGCCGAGATGGCTCGCGACAGAGACCTACGTTCCGACCTCAGGCGAACGGCTGCGATTCTCGAGGATGATATCTCGCGGATTGCTGTGAATGCACCGCTGATCGATAGACTCCGACGGCAGATGAACCGTCTGACGCTCGCATACGAACCCGCCATTGCCCTCATCGAGATCCTAATCAGCTCCTCCGGAGTGAGCCTCGAGGGCGCACCGCAGGAGCCGCGGTTGCCGGGATTCCTATTTGATATGAACAGGTTCTTTCAACGACTGCTGGGGCGATTCCTTCGGGAAAACCTGCCGGATCACGACGTCCAGGAGGAGAGAGCCATCAAGGGAATGATGGAGTACTCAGCGGATCACAACCCGCGTTCGTGCCGCGCTCCGGCTCCGCGGCCAGACTATTGCGTCAAGGCTAAAGACGGCAAGACCCTGCTCTTTGACGCCAAGTACCGCGACCTGTGGGCTGAGGACCTCCCTCGGGAGATGCTGTATCAACTGGCGATCTACGCGCTCAGCCAGAGGCCGCCTGGCAGAGCAACAATTCTATATCCCACGATGAACTCAGCTGCGCGGGATTCGGTCATTCGAATACACGAACCGGTTGGCGGGAATACGCGCGGAGAGGTCGTTCAACGACCGGTCAACCTAACGCAGCTTGCGGAGCTAGTGACTCCGGGTTACGGCATTCCAGCGACAAAGCAAAAACACGAGTTCGCCTTGAATTTGTTGGCGAACCCCTCCTGAACCCGACGACGCAGCCTACCGCTTCCAGTCAAGGAACTCGCCTCGGAGCCTATCACGACATTCTCGCAGTCTACTGAGCGCATAGCCGCGCCGATGCCACGCGATCACACCGCTGCCGCTCGCCGCCTCTGACCTACCAAGCGGAGTGAGGCAGTGAAGTGAAACACTGTTGGATTTGGTCCCGGTGACCGTCTGGTACCGGGGCTGTGCGCCTGGGCGTTGCCGGTATTCCCTTGTGACCCGGCGCTCGGAATTCAGATTTGCCTGTTGCCACGCGAATGTCGCAGTCTGTTTACGACAAACGTGAAGGACTTATCTGAGACAATTATGTCTGACCGAATCTAAACGCAATCGTCAACCATGCCATCGATATTTGATCCCCTTGTGGAGATCATTCATTCTGGAACGCTGGACTCCTGGAAGGAGCGGAACGAATTGGCCCTCGCTGGCCTTTTCGGTAACAGGTACGCCAAGCGTGCAGAAAAGGCCGTCACGCTCCGTGCCCCAGACATGCGCGGTAGCGACTCGAATGTCCCTTACGCGGCGTACATCCATCCTTCCAACGCGGACGCCGGCGCTTATGGTGGCATGAGTTTCGTGATTTTTCCGGTCGAGGGCGAGTCGTGCCTGGTCGCAATGGTGATCGGGACTCAGGGGCTTGCGCCGGACGAGGCCATTCTCGGACGGCCGGGCCATTCGAGGAAGATGCAGGCCATTTCCACCTGGCTGAACCATCAGTTTGGAGGTGGCGATCAGGTGGCATGGGCCAAGCAGGATCCCACCCGCGTGGACATCGACGTTCCTGAGTCAATTCAGCGGGCGTGGTCGGCTTACGAGCGGGTCTTTAAACGTTATGGGCGGGTCCTCTACGCTTTGTACAAGCCCACGGCCGATCGTACTGGCACGATTGCCGCACTCACGGCGATGCTCGACCTAATGTTCGAGGAGCGCGGCCAAACTGCGCTCAAAGAATTCCAGGATGAATCGGTGAGCACGCGGTCCGCTTGGTTTTCGCACCTGATGCCGAAGACCGACAACCATCACGTTGTGGAACTGTTAAAGAACCGCCGCTTCGTTGTTCTCCAAGGACCGCCCGGAACGGGGAAGACGAGAATGGCGCGGCAGATTCTTGCTGGTGAATACGGCGGCTTCGGCCGCTCCGTGCAATTCCATCCCAGCACGACCTACGAGAACTTCGTTGGCGGCCTTGCGCCAGTGCTCGGCGGCGGGAGTGGAGAAAGTGGGCTCGGCTTCCGATTTGCTCCGAAGCCCGGCTTCCTTCTCGAAGCCGCCGCTCAAGCCGCGAATGCCACGAAGCCTTACCTTCTCCACATCGACGAGATCAATCGGGCAGATCTAGGGAAGATCCTGGGCGAAGCGATCTACCTGTTCGAGGCAAGTCCGGAATCGCGTCGCGAAATTGATCTCCCTTACGACTTCGGTCCACCGTTTCACCAACAGCTTTTCCTTCCCGATAATCTCTATGTACTCGGAACCATGAACAGTGCCGATCGGAGCATCGCCATTGTTGATGTAGCGGTGCGGCGGCGGTTTGCATTCCTGTCACTCTGGCCGAGTCTTGACGTCGTACAGGAGCATGGCTGCCCGCTAACCCAACGCGCGTTTAAGGAACTCGTTTCGATTTTTGTCGAACACGCGCCAGATGAGGCACTGGCGCTGGTGCCGGGCCATTCGTATTTCCTGGGAAAGGATGAGGCGCAGGCGCGGGTTAATCTGCGGACGAGCCTGGCGCCGCTGCTGTCGGAGTACCTTGCTCAAGGGTATGTGAGCGGATTTGCCGAGTCTGTTCGAGGTTACATGCAGTGGTTGGAAAGCTTGTAACCTCCAAAGCACGCGCTGCAGCACGCCGTCGCCGGACACCGGAGGGACCGCCCCTACACGCGATCAGACCGGCACAGAAGATCTGTCTCGAACTTCAGGATCACAGCCGAGCTATCAGGTCGACAGTTGAGTTCTTCGGCAGTAAGAACTCCGCCGATCCACAGGCTCAAGCGGCACGCCTGGCGGACCAGTTTATCAAGCAAAACTCACCGATCTTCCGACTTCTTCAGGTTGATATCCATCGAGACTACGACGGCACCGACGTTCTCATGAACATCGAATCCCACAGTGCAGTGGGGGCCGTCCCTCTTCTATCTCCGATCACTGCTCGCTACGACCTTGGCCTGGTCGTGCAGCCGAGATTCCCCTGGGCAGGCATCGGACCGATGCTGGCCGAAATGGGATGGCTGATCAGCCCCACGCCGCTGAAGTTGCCACTTTTGAAGAGATCAGAAAGACGGGTGCCGCTCTGGGTCCTGTCGTTCATGGTTCTCGCCAGGTTCAAGGCCCTGCTCGAACGGCTCGATCGCCGTTTTGAGGTCACAACGGAAACCCGATCCGCACCGAAGGGCAGGATCGAATGGACGCAATATGCCACCCGGCAAATGCCGCGCGGCGACTTCCTTTCTGTGCCATGCACCTTCCCGGATTTGCGAGATGACCGTCACTTAAAAGGTGCGATCCGCTTCGCCGTCGAAAAGCAACTCCAATCGCTGGAGACCCAGTGTGAGCAAGGCGCCTTCGTCCACCGTCTGATCGCTTTTGCGGAATCCCTGCTTCAGCAGGTCCGCGGTGTCTCTGCCCGCCGGCCGGGCATGGGGGAGGTGCGGACCTGGCTACGGCAGCCATTGCGGAGCACAGTTTTCATGGAAGGCATGCAGGCAATCGACTGGACAGTTGAGGAACGGGGTTTGGCCGGTCTCAGTGATCTCGAGGGCATCCCTTGGACGATGCCGATGGAGCAGTTCTTCGAAGCATGGGTAGAGACGATCATTCGTAACGTGGCACAGAGAATAGGCGGGTTCCTCAAGACCGGCCGGCGTCGGGAAACGGTTTCACCGCTTGCGTGGGAACCGCCATATCTCGGGTCGCAACGGTCGCTGGTCCCTGATCTGATCCTGGAAATGGACAACGTCACCGTCATCGTCGACGCAAAGTACAAGAGGCACTGGGAGGAACTGCAGGATGGAGGTTGGAGCGGCCAAACCGACGAACTACGCGAAAGGCATCGCGCCGACCTATTGCAAGTGCTCGCCTACGCAAATCTTGTTGGCGCGAGGGATGTTGTGTGCTGCCTGGTTTATCCATGCTCTATGACAACCTGGGAATCACTCGTAAGGCGGGGGCGCCTGTTCCACCAGTCCGAACTTCCGAACCGCGGCCGGCGCGTGCGTGTTTGGCTGACTGCGATGCCAATGTGCGTGGCGGCGGAGCGGGTCGCATCGCCTTTTCAGAGTCAGCTCCGTTCGATTCAATCTTAATAATGAAGAAGTTCGTCTTGACACCAGCGGGCGAGCGGGTGGCCGCGGTAGCGACCGGCGGTTATGGTATGTGAGGATCTTCCTTAATGGACCTCGTTGAAACTGGCATACTCGAGAGCGACCGTCAAATTATGGAACTGGCGGAACGCTACGGAACCGTGGTGATCCCCTCGGAGAACGATGACCTCGACCTTACCCACTGGTGGGTCATCCGCGACAATGGCGCCGAAATCCTGTACGTCGGCACGCCCGAGACGTTCGCCGGCTATGTTCGGGAGCGGAACGGCGGGTTGCAGTGACGAGGTGGCCCGGGGCGCTTACGTCGTCAACGTAGCGCCGTATAAACACGGGGTCAGCTACCGCGATGGATGGGCGCACATCGACGGCTGGTCGGAGCATGTGATCGACTATATTCGCGAGTCCGAAGCCGACGCGGCATGATCGAGTCGCAGCACTGCCGCGATTCCCTACGCCTGAGGAGGTGGCTGACCTATTACGGTCAGCCGCCGCACCGTTTACAACTGGCTCCACTCCGGCCAACTCACGGCCACGAGGATCGGAAAAGTGTGGTGAAAAGGTCGCGCGGACATCGGCCCACGTGAATCGCCGCCCTAAAAACTGAATACTGTTGAAAGAGTGCGCCGCTGGGAGTACCCTATAGCGCTATGCCCGACACCTGGTTCACCGCGGACTTCCACTTCGGCCACGCGAACATCATCCGTTACTGTGGCCGGCCGTTTGAAACTGTGACCGAAATGGACACGTCAGTTTTGGAGCGGCTGAATTCTTCGGTTGCGGAGGGTGACATCCTCTATTTCCTTGGAGACTTCTGCCGCGGATCTGGCAAGGAAGCCCGGGCTTATCGGAAACGAATCCGGTGCAAAAACATCTTCTTTGTCGAGGGGAACCACGACGGTGGCACCCGGAAGATCTCTACCGAATTTGGTTGGTGGAAGCAACTCGCGGAGGTGAAAACTCATGACCAGGTCATCGTTCTATGCCACTACGCCATGCGCGTTTGGCATCATTCGTTTCGCGGATCGTGGCACCTTTATGGGCACTCGCACGGCCGCCTGCCCGACGACCCGGCGGCACTCTCCATGGATGTCGGCGTTGATACCCATGAGTTCCGGCCGTGGCACTTTGACGAGATCAAAGAACGAATGGAAGAGAAGGCGTCTCGCTTGAAGCGTGCTGAACCGCCGCCCAGTAACACCTGTGGGTGAAGGCGTGGTGACGATGACGGTGCCGCCCGCGCTGGAATTCAAACTCGGGCTCGATCGCAGTTGACAACCGGACCAGGGCGGCCAGTTGCATAATGTGTGTATCCGGCCATGCTTGGAGTCGGCGGTATGAAGAAAAGACGGAAACTCGCCGCGTCAGGCTGGGCAAAACTTCCCGAGTCGGCGCAGAGCTGCGGAGATGACGAATTCGACAGGCTTCTCGCGAGAATGCAGCCGCCGTTCGCGCGCGCTGGGATGAAGGCTGCGTTCAACGCAACTCCTAGAGAATTAGGGCAAGCTGCGGTAGCCGCGACGGGCGAACGAACGCGATCGACGTAGCAGCCAACTTCAGTGTCATCACGAGAGACAGACCATGAGTCTCGACGAAGCCGGCGCCGAACCTAAGTTGTGAAGGTCACGCGGTGCCAGGTGCCAGCGGATACCGGGTCGAGGCGCGAGAGACATTGTCTATGCCATGCCTTCGATCCGCTGGCGGCAGAGGTCCAGCACCTCCATTGTCATCTGCCGCGTTTCGTCGCTCAGCTGGATGGCCTTCGGTACTGCGATCATGTCGAGCGCTCCGCGAAGTCGCTGCACCAGCTCATCCACAGCGGCTTCCGCGTCGCCGGCACGCAGACCAGCCGTCGTCGCCAATGCCTGGAAGTCAGCGCGACGGAGGTTATCATCCTTGCCGTTGAGCTTGAGCGCGAGGCGGTCATGCTTCAGCTTCGGAAAGACACGGGTGGTCACGGCATCGTAAAGCGGCGCCAGTCGCACGGTGCGGAATTGCCTGTCACCCGGTCCGGCGATCTTTAGCAGCGCCATGTTTTTGAGATGCATGTCCCCGTCGAAGATCAGCCAGGCGAAGAGCGCGCGCTTCACGATGATCAGAAGATCCTCTTCGGGGGCCGTGGACAGGGGTCGGACGGCGCGTGCGACGCGCTCCATGGTGCCGTCGTACTTCGCGCTCGTCGGCAGATCCAGAACGGAGCACATGTCTTCCAGCGCCAGAAACCGCGTGTCGGCATTGCCCTCGCGAATGTCGAAGCGCTCGACAAGGAGTGCCGGCGGCATCCTGTCCGGCATGGCGACAAGCGCGGTCGCCGGCGCTTCGAAGCCGGCTGCCCGGCCCAGCTCCATCGCCATCCACTCCACGACCGGCAGAGCATCATAGCCGCTGGTCCCGGCGGGTTTGAGGATATGGGTGAAAGGCTTTCCGGTCGCGGGCGAGAGGACGCCCCTTTCATCAAGGTACATGGGCGCCTTGATCTGCACGCCCGAGAGGCGCGGCGTATCCGCTCGCGCATAAATCTGCGCGAGATTGCGCTCGAAGTTCTTCTCGAGTTCGCTCCGGCCTGGTCCTTCGTAGGCGCCGGTAAAGACGCCGCCTTTGGTATAACCGACCAGCGGCCTCAGGAGGACGTCCTGCGGCAACTGCCTGAGCTCCGCCTCCTGTTCAACAATCGTGATATTGGACAGGTAGCGATTTCCTGACCGCAGCACCGCGCGCTCATCCTTGTTCTGGAGAACCTGCTCCAGCCAGCCTTCCGGCAGCAGCGAGACGATGAACGGCGGCAGCCTGCCGGGCGTCGTCTGCCGAATGAGCGGCGGGCCCTCGCCGTCGTCCGGCCGCCAGCGCCACTCGAATCCGTCATGAATCAGGTGCCCCAGAGGCACGCCGTGCCAGGCGACAATCAGGTCCAGCGCCGCCTCGTTCTTTGCGGGCGCAGTGCTCGGCCGCCGCAGAAGGTAGCGCTCCGCCGCCTCACCTTCGCGATACCACTCGTTCTGGCGCGCCAGTGTCCAGGCCGCATCGGCCGCGCCCTGTGCCGAGCCATATTCCTCGATCAGGCGCGCAGCAACAGATGCCCGCATGTCGTCGTTGATCGAGGCCGCGTGCTCACTGCGCAGACGGAAGGCCTCAAGGAAGCGTTGACGGATGGATGAAACGGCAATTCGGAACTCACCCATGCCGTCGTCGATGATGCCTTCGGCGACGGATGGATGTGCGGGGGCCTCGTTCTGGATAATTTCCAGTGCACGGATGCGCGTACGTTGCTTGCGCCTGGCGCTCAGGAACAGGCGTCCGTCCGGGGTTGGACCGAGTAGGATGGCGCTCGTCGCGGACAGGTAGGCTTGGGGGTACAGATATTTGGCGATACGGACGGCGTGCCGGAGGACGGCGGCTTCGATGTCGTCGTCGGCATCGACATAGATGCCACGCATGAGCTTTACCAGTTTCCCGGTCTCGGCCCGGTAGTGGCTGCGCGTCTTGTCGATTGATTCGCCAACGAGATGGATTGGCATTCTAACCTTTCCGTACTTCAGGTACGCCTAAGTTAGCATTATCGAAAGGACCGTTTCAATAGGAATGCTACTTTCCCGTACCTCAGGTACGGGAAAAGTGCCCGGCTGAGGAAGTTCGCGAGCAGGCATGGTCTGTCAGAAGTAGGCTATGATTTTTTCTGACGGATATGGACACGATTGCAAACAAGATCCTCGCGCGAGCCAAACGGCATGGAGCCGGTTGGGTGTTCACTGCCAAGCACTTAACTGATCTCGGCGATCGCCCGGCAGTTGATCAGGCCCTCAGCCGGCTGGCCAAGAACAGTCGCATTCGCCGTTTGGCCCGTGGTTTTTACGATTTGCCGAAGATCCACCCTGTCCTTGGTCCGCTCTCGCCGAATCTGGATGCTGTGGCGACCGCGGCTGCAGAACAGGCCGGCCACCGTCTTCAATTCTCGCCTGCACGCGCCGCCAACGTGTTCGGGCTATCGTCCCAGGTGCCGGCGAAGGCGGTGTATCTGACCGACGGGAGTTCGCGACGCATCAAGATCGGATCTCAGATGGTCTATCTGAAGCACGCGGGGTCGCGTGCCCTGCTCGGCGCTGGCACGCAGGCTGGTGCCGTACTTCAGGCATTGAGAGCACTTGGCAAAGATCACGTAAACGACGGTGTTGTGCAGCAGCTCCGTTCGACGCTCCCATCCGCTGCCAAGCACGGCCTTCGCAAATTGATGCATCAAGCTCCTCAATGGACGGTGCCGGTCATCGCCGCAATCACCGCATAGATGAATGGTGAATAATTCGCTTTGCCACTTCAGCGGATCGGGCGGCCATTCTGCAGGGGACCGCTGCAAGAAGGGGCGTTGATTCTCCGGCCGGCCCGATCGTGACGTGCCTGCTGCACCCAACTCCGGTATCATCAAGAGGGAGAGATCATGAGTCTCGAAGAAGCCATTCTTGACAAGGTCCGACGCCTACCGCCGGCGAAGCAGGAAGAAGTGTTGCGCTTCGCGGATGGACTTGAGCGGAATGCCACGTCGAGAAGGGTTCCGTCACGTGATCGTTCCAGCGAAATGAAATGGCTCGATGAAAACCGTGCGGCGTACGCGGATCAGTGGGTGGCTGTCGAGGGCGACCGGTTGATCGCTGCCAACGTGGACCCGCTTAATGTGTTTTCCGCAGCAAAGGCCGCAGGAATCCAAACCCCATTCGTCGTTCACGTACTTCCTGAGGATTCGCTTCCGTTCGTTCCGGGCTGGTGAGGATGCCGGTCTCGCTCGAATTCGATAATACGCACAAGTACAATGACGCCACGGACGGTATCAACGTGCCGATCACTCTGGCCATAGGGAGCCAGGCGGTCGATCTCTTGGCGAAACTGGATACCGGCGCCGCGCATTGCATCTTTGAGCGTAAGTACGCCGAGATCCTCGGATTGGAGGTTGAATCCGGCCGGCTTCAACGTTTTCGGACCGTGGCTGGATCGTTCGCAGCCTATCAACACGAGGTCACCATTCAGACCCTTGGCATTGAGTTTTCGGCGGTTGTCTTTTTCGCTCAAGATCCGACATTCAGCCGGAACTTCCTTGGTCGCTCCGGCTGGCTTGAGCGGCTTCGCATTGGCATTGTGGACTACGACAGGACGCTCTTCGTGAGTCCGTACCAATCCTGAATCTGCGATCGGCAGGCCCGAAAGACACCGCCAGCGCTGTCAATTGCTTGTGCAGAAACGGTCGCCTTCAACCGTGTTCTCTGCTGTCAACTACTGCACCACTATCGCCATCCATTCGCCGTTTATTTTCAATAACTTGCAATTCCGCGAGAGCGTTGTATTTCAGTCTTCGTGGGGAGCCAACTTCCAAAACGGTAACTCCTGCGCGCTCATTTCATTGACGGCATCGCCCTTTCCCGCCGTCCTTCTATCCCAAACATTCCGCAGTATTTGCGTTCCGAGTGGTTTCTCCGGTTCGAAGTGGTTCAAACCGGGGTGCGCTCTCAACCATGCTGGTTCAGACCGTTGGCCTCTCTCAACCACTCGAACTCTCCGTTTTCTCCGTTGACGCCTCCGCGTTTGTTGACAGCCCTGTTGAGAAAGGGCTCCCAGATTGGACAGTTTCGAACTCCCGTGAGTATCTATTGACAGGAATCGCAGACGCGGTTCCCAAGACCACCAGACAGCGGGCAGGCCGCCAAGCGGAAACCGTTGTGGGTGTCGGACCAACAGGGCCGGCAAACACGACGACGCGCCTGCCCGCGGACCCGCCACCCACCACGCCGTTCCCGGTCTCCCGCCCGGAGAGGACGAATGGAGATCCGAGACCACCAGACCCGCGACGCCGTCACTGAAGTTGCAGCGATTCTTGCTGCCGCCTACCAGCGCCACCGCCGCGCGCGGCGCATCGAAATCACCGGCGAAAAGCCGCCCGAAGCCGTCAACGGAGAACTTGATAACCGGCCCCCGGAGAGCCCTCATGTTCATGAGGTTGACGTATGAAGAAACCAGTTCGAGACCAGATTGAAGTGCTCGCCGCGATGAACGTCCCCGAGTTGCAGCAGCGGCATCGGGACCTGTTAGGTGAGGAGCCGGGTAGCACCCACCGGCAGTTCTTGTTCTGCAAGATCGCCTGGCATCTTCAGGCCAATGAGGAAGGCGGTCTGCCGGAGCCGGTCCGCAACCTTGCCCGATCCATCGCGCAAGACGTTCCCCTTCGGAACCGTATCCTGACCAACGCGGCAAAGCGGCGCGCGGGGTTCCCGATTGACCAAACCGCCACGACGACGATCACTCCGGATCACGACTCCCGCCTTCCGATGCCGGGCGGAGTGATCGTGAAGCAGTTCCGCGGTGAGACGCTGGTGGTCAAGGTTACCGACCAGGGCTTTGAGTATCGCGACCGCCGCTACACCTCTCTGAGTGCCATCGCGCAGGAAATCACGGGCACCAAGTGGAACGGCTTTTTGTTTTTCGGACTGACAAAGGAGAACACGAGTGTCCGCCGCTATCGCCGACTCCCGGGCACGTTTGAAGGAGCGGCGTCTTCGGTTCGCCGGCGCCGTTCCACTCGGCTACGACTCGGACCGACGCACGAAACAACTGGTGCCCAATCCCATCGAGGCCGAGATCGTGCGGTGGATGTTTGCCGAAGCCGCGGCCGGAAAGCGCCCGGTGGAGATCGCGACGAATGCAACCGCGCGGCAGTTTGTCACCAAGGCGAGTGGGCAGTGGAGCGCGCGGCAAGTTGTAGCGACGTTACGCAATCCCGTTTACGTCGGTCAGTTCAAAGATGAAAACGACGTTCGGCCTGGCTGCCATCAGCCAATCATCGACATGAACATGTTCCACGCTGTGGGCCACATCCTCGACTCGCGCCGGACTGCGGGACCGAAGCGGACCAGCTATGGAGACGTCTGGCTATTGAAGGGCAAGATTCATTGCCGCCGTTGCGGCCGATTGCTCACTTCACACAGTTCCCGACACGGCGTGACCGTCTACCGCTACTATCGTTGCCGCGCGATTGCGGGCGGTCGGCCGCCGTGCGGATACCAGGTTCCGGCAGGTCGCCTTGAAACCGAGGTTCATCTTCACTTCCCTTGGCCTGTACGGCGCGGCATGAGAAATGGTTAGTTTCGCGACGCTCTGGAGCGAATCGACTATGACCCGGACACTGACGAGATCGTCATCGGGTGGAGAAAGACGGACGCATAGAGGCGCTGCCAGCGAGTTGGAGGATACCCGATTCGGACAACCTGTCCGTATGTTCTGCAAAGCAGTAAGGCACTCCGGGATAACGATTCGATTCGAAGGTGCGCGCTGATGAGAATGGCGATTCGGCGTGAATTCAAGTCTTGCTGGTAGGTGTCCATCCACGTCTATAGTGTGCGTAGCGGTTTGCTCGGAGGCATGGTTTGCAATATGTGGGCGGACAGATCGCGCAAGCCGCGCCACCCGTGGCCCGATACACCCAGCAACTTGCCCAGTGCGCAATGGAAAGCGCTATAACGGATAGTTCGCGGAGTCTGCATGTCGGGCGTTCTTACAATCGACGAGAGGAAAGTGCTGCTGGCACTCTGCCGCGCCGGGAAGCTCTATGGCAGTGAACGGTGGATCGCGTCGGGCAAGTCGATCTGTACGCCACCTTCGATCAAGAGGACGCCGCCGCTCCTGACCGCCATTGATACCGGGTTCCACAGCCTCGTTGAACTGCTCGCCCGCAACGAACCACGGCAGGAGCAAAAGGACCGAGCTCTTGTCGAGGCGGTGAAGAGTAAGCGTCCATAATCCGATTGACAGCCCCCAACAGTCCTTTGAAAATAAGACACTTGCAGGCGCGTTTATGTCGAGGTCCGGAAAAGTTCGCAAGTGGAACTGGGCACCATAGCCGGATTCTCGTACTCTCCCGGCAGACGTGGACCTGCCTGAACACGGCTGCCGTAAGATAGGTTGTGGAACGCGATCGCGCCCCCGGGCCGGCCAAGCGTCCCCGCGAAACGCGCAGATCTCATTCCGCCGTCGCCGGTGCCCTGTTAGACTGAAAGTCGAGAGGTGCTTCGTGGAACGCGAGTCAGTGATCGTCGGCGATCCGGAAATCCTGGGGGGCACGCCGTGCTTTCGGGGAACGCGTGTTCCCGTCGACTCGCTGATCGACTACCTCAAGGCTGGGGATACGCTGGACGAGTTCCTGGACAACTTCCCTTCTGTTAGCAGAGAAGCGGCGGTCGCCGCCCTCGAAGAAGCCAAGGCACTCCTTACCAGTTCGCGATGAAGGTCCTCATCGATGAGAACCTCCCGCGCAAGCTTGCCGGTCACCTGAAGGGCCATGAGTGCCGGACCGTCACCGAATGCGGGTGGGCCGGCAAGGCGAACGGTGAATTGTTGTCCTTGGCCGGGTCGCTGTTCGACGTCCTGCTCACCCTCGATAAGAACATCCCCTACCAGCAGGATTTGAAGTCAGGCCGGATCGCGATCCTGATCGTACGCGCCCGCTCGAACCGCATTCAGGATCTCCTCCCGGTCATTCCGGACTGTCTCTCCACGCTGGAGGGAATTCGGCCGGGGCAGGTTGTTCGCGTCGGGAACATTCCAACTCGCTGACCAGGGATACACGAACCAGTTGGCGGGAATACGCGCCCAGAGGTCGTTCAACGGCCGGTCAACCTGGCGCGGCTTGCGGAGCTAGTGGCCCCGGGTTACGGCATTCCAGCGACAAAGCAAAAACACGAGTTCGCATTGCATTTGTTGGCGAACCCCGCCTGTACCCGACTGCGCAGCCTACCGCTTCAATGCAAGGAACTCTCGTCGGAGCTATCACGACATTCTCGCGGTCTACTGAGCGCATAGCTGCGCCGATGCCACGCGATCACCCCGCTGCCGCTCGCCGCCTCTGACCTACCCCGCGGAGTGAGGCAGTGAATTGAAAACACTGTCGGATTTGGTCGCGGTGCCAGTCTGGTACCTGGGCTGTTCGCCTGGGCGTTGCCGGTATTCGCTTGCGACCTAGCGCTCGGAATTCAGGTTTGCCTCTTGCCACGCGAATGTCGCAGTCTGTTTACGACAAGCTGCGAGGCTTATCTGAGACAATTATGTTTGTTCGGAGCTAGGTGCTAACGTCAACGATGCCATCGATATTCGATCCCCTTGTGGAGATCATTCATTCTGGAACGCTGGACTCCTGGAAGGAGCGCAACGAACTGGCCCTCGCTGGCCTTTTCGGTAACAGGTACTCCAAGCGTGCAGAAAAGGCCGTCACGCTCCGTGCCCCAGACATGCGCGGTAGCGACTCGAATGTCCCTTACGCGGCGTACATCCATCCTTCCAACGCGGACGCCGGCGCTTATGGTGGCATGAGTTTCGTGATTTTTCCGGTCGAGGGCGAGTCGTGCCTGGTCGCAATGGTGATCGGGACTCAGGGGCTTGCGCCGGACGAGGCCATTCTCGGACGGCCGGGCCATTCGAGGAAGATGCAGGCCATTTCCACCTGGCTGAACCATCAGTTTGGAGGTGGCGATCAGGTGGCATGGGCCAAGCAGGATCCCACCCGCGTGGACATCGACGTTCCTGAGTCAATTCAGCGGGCGTGGTCGGCTTACGAGCGGGTCTTTAAACGTTATGGGCGGGTCCTCTACGCTTTGTACAAGCCCACGGCCGATCGTACTGGCACGATTGCCGCACTCACGGCGATGCTCGACCTAATGTTCGAGGAGCGCGGCCAAACTGCGCTCAAAGAATTCCAGGATGAATCGGTGAGCACGCGGTCCGCTTGGTTTTCGCACCTGATGCCGAAGACCGACAACCATCACGTTGTGGAACTGTTAAAGAACCGCCGCTTCGTTGTTCTCCAAGGCCCGCCCGGAACGGGGAAGACGAGAATGGCGCGGCAGATTCTTGCTGGTGAATACCGCGGCTTCGGCCGCTCCGTGCAATTCCATCCCAGCACGACTTACGAGAACTTCGTCGGCGGCCTCGCGCCAGTGCTCGGCGGCGGAAGTGGAGAAAGTGGGCTCGGCTTCCGATTTGCTCCGAAGCCGGGTTTCCTTCTCGAAGCCGCCGCTCAAGCCGCGGATGCCACGAAGCCTTACCTTCTCCACATCGACTAGATCAATCGGGCAGATCTAGGGAAGATCCTGGGCGAAGCCATCTACCTGTTCGAGGCAAGTCCGGAATCGCGGCGCGAAATTGATCTCCCTTACGACTTCGGCCAACCGTTTCACCAACAGCTCTTCCTTCCCGATAATCTCTATGTACTCGGAACCATGAACAGTGCCGATCGGAGCATCGCCATTGTTGATGTAGCGGTGCGGCGGCGGTTTGCATTCCTGTCACTCTGGCCGAGTCTTGACGTCGTACAGGAGCATGGCTGCCCGCTGACCCAACGCGCGTTTAAGGAACTCGTTTCGATTTTTGTCGAACACGCGCCGGATGAGGCACTGGCGCTAGTGCCGGGCCATTCGTACTTCTTGGGGAAGGATGAGGCGCTGGCGCGGGTCAATCTGCGGACGAGCCTGGCGCCGCTGCTGTCGGAGTACCTGGCTCAAGGATATGTGAGCGGATTTGCCGAGTCAATTCGCGGTTACATGCAGTGGTTGGAAAGCTTATAGCCTCCAGAACACGCGCTGTAGCACGCCGTCGCCGGACGCCGGAGGGGCCACCCCTAAACGCAATCAGACCGACGCAGGAGATCTGTCTCGAACTTCAGGATCACAGCCGAGTTATCAGGTCGGCGGTTGAGTTCTTCGGCAGTAAGAACTCCGCCGACCCACAGGCCCAAGCGGCGCGCCTGGCTGACCAGTTCATCAAGCAAAACTCGCCGATCTTCCGACTGCTTCAGGTTGATATCCATCGAGACTACGATGGCACCGACGTTCTGCTGAACATCGAATCCCACAGCGCAGTTGGGGCCGTCCCTCTTCTATCTCCGCTCACTGCTCGCCACGACCTTGGCCTGGTCGTGCAGCCGAGATTCCCCTGGGCAGGCATCGGAGCGATGCTGGCGGATATGGGATGGCTGATCAGCCCCACACCGCTGAAATTGCCGCTCTTAAAGAGATCAGAAAGACGGGTGCCTCTGTGGGTACTGTCGTTTATGGTTCTCGCCAGGTTCAAGGCCCTGCTCGACCGGCTTGATCGCCGTTTTGAGGTCACAACGGAGGTACGATCCGCACCGAAGGGCAGGATCGAATGGACGCAATATGCCACCCGGCAAATGCCGTGCGGCGACTTCCTTTCCGTGCCTTGCACATTCCCCGATTTGCGAGATGACCGTCACCTAAAAGGTGCAATCCGCTTCGCTGTCGAAAAGCAACTCCAATCGCTTGAGACCCAGTGTGAGCAAGGCGCCTTCGTCCACCGCCTGATCGCGTTTGCGGAATCCCTGCTTCAGAATGTCCGCGGTGTCTCCGCCCGCCGGCCGGCCGTGGGGGAGGTGCAGACGTGGCTACGGCAACCACTACGCAGCACGATATTCCTAGAGGGCCTGCAGGCGATCGATTGGACCGTTGAGGAACGGGGTTTGGCCGGTCTCAGCGACCTCGAGGGCATCCCTTGGACGATGCCGATGGAGCAGTTCTTCGAGGCTTGGGTAGAGACGATCATTCGAAACGTGGCGCAGAGGACAGGCGGGTTTCTCAGGACCGGCCGGCGTCGGGAAACGGTCTCTCCGCTTGCGTGGGAACCACCATATCTCGGGTCGCAACGGTCGCTGGTCCCTGATCTGATCCTGGAAATGGAGAATGTCATCGTCATCGTCGACGCAAAGTACAAGAGGCACTGGGAGGAATTGCAGGATGGGGGTTGGAGAGGCCAAACCGATGAACTACGCGAAAGGCATCGGGTCGACCTATTGCAAGTGCTTGCCTACGCAAATCTTGTCGGCGCGCGGGATGTTGTATGCTGCCTGGTTTATCCCTGCTCTATGACAACCTGGGTATCACTCGTTAGGCGGGGGCGCCTGTTCCACCAGTCCGAACTTCCGAATCGCGGCCGTCGCGTGCGTGTTTGGCTGACTGCGATGCCAATGTTCGTGGCGGCGGAGCGGGTCGCATCGCCTTTTCAGAATCAACTCCGTTCGATTCAATCTTAATAACGATTCCCGGATCTCACGAAGGCGCGGGTGGTTTGGTGGTCCGCACGTGTTCACTGCATTCGCCTCCGGTTTCACTGCGTCCAACTGCCCCAGGTTGACCTCTTGCGGTGTCGGTGATCTACACGCGGCGTGAAGGCTGAAGACCGAATGTCGTGCCATTCCCGGCGGCAGCCGCAATCGGTCTGGCGACCACCTTGCAATTGACGCACTTAAAGTCCGTCTGAAGACGAAGATTTGGGCGGCCAGAACCAGAGCTCAAACGCTCAAACCGCCAAACTCGGCCTCCGAAGGCTGATGCCGGAGGCGTTGGAGACCGCGCAATCTATTGAAAGAACTGCCGAATAGGTGCTAAATCGATGAAGAAGGTCGTATTGACACCAGCGGCGGAGCGAGTGGCCGCAGTGGCAACCGGCGGTAAGGTATGTAAGGATCTTCCTTAATGGACCTCGTTGAAACTGGCATACTCGAGAGCGACGGTCAAATCATGGAACTGGCGGAACGTTACGGAACCGTGGTGATCCCTTCGGAGAACGATGACCTCGACCTTACCCACTGGTGGGTCATCCGCGACAATGGCGCCGAGATCCTGTACGTCGGCACGCCCGAAACGTTCGCCGGCTATGTGCGGGAGCGGAACGGCGGAGTGCAGTGACGAGGTGCCCCCGCAACCGCAGAATTCAGCCTGTCCAAAATTGCCTCGTCCATTGTTTGACAGGAGAGTAACCGCACTGCTCCTGGCCGATGTGTGGACAGCGAGTGCTTGAAGTGCAGTTTGAACCCCACGCGGGCCTGCATTATCACTCCAGTGATGAGGCGCCAGGCTGCTCCCCTTCGTCGGCGTCCGTCGATGATTCAATACCGCGCCGGGCCGACCGCGCTTTTGCCTTCTCGTCCATCCGTGTAACGGATGATGTTCGCGTGGCCAAAGTGGAAGTCCGCGGTAAACCAGGTATCGGGCATAGCGCTACAGGGTACTCCAGCTGCGCAACTCGTTCAACAGTATTTCGGTTCTTGAGTAAGGTGATTCACTAGGTCGATGTCCTCGCGACCTAACCCCCGGGATAAGGGTTCAAGCAAGTTGAACTATTATGCGGGCGCTGGGCGCCAACGGGATCTCTTCAACAGACAGCCAAGCTGGGCTACACGGCGACAACAGGAAGTACGACGTCAGGGTTTCATTCGATGTTTTTGGGGGGCAACGCTGCCTGCCTTCCAGCTCGCGCCGCCGTTTTCATTGGCGAGTGACGCCGGGATCGACGCTTTCGTCAGTGCTCTCAATCTCACCGACAGCCAAGCCAAGAGCGTTGGCGACATTTTGAGGAATGTGGCATGGCAAGTGTCGACCGGGACGCTTGGGCACACGTGCTTTTCGTCTATGCCCCGACTGAGAGGTGACGGGAAGGACCGCATGTCGCGCGTGGTTCTCTCCGGCCATAGCGGGGGTGTTTCGGTTTATTCAAAAGAAAAGAAGGGAGAAATCGAATTCGGAATCCTCGCCTCGCTCTCCGGGGTCTTTCCCAACGCCGCGGCCCAGACCAAGCACCTTGTGGTAGCTGCCTACTTCGCCGGAACCGAAGACACCCTATTGCGGTACTACCAAAAGGCGTTCCCGAATCTAAAGACCTTTGCCGGCTGGACGTGGTTCTCTCCAACCGACGCGGAAGGTGCGATGGCAGTCACCGCATCGGCCCATACCACCGTCGTGGATCCGGATAACCTTCGGTGCGCGGTGTCAATGGCCATCGTGTGCTGCCCCTTCGGATCCCGCTACTTCTTCTTTGGAGCCGGCTGCCACAATTCGATCTTGTTGCCGTCGGGATCGTAGATCCACGCGAACCGGCCATAGTCTTCGTTCTGGCGCTTGGGATCGATCTTGACGCCTTCTTTCTGCAACCGTTCCAGCAGCGCATCCAGGTCGTCCACGATGTAGTTCAACATGAACGCTGCTTGGCTGGGCTCGAAGTACTTGGTGTTTGCAGGGAACACCGTCCAGACGGTCACATGCTCCTTCTCGGGGTCCTCTTTCTCCCGCCACGGCATCATGGCGCCCCCGCCTTTATCCGCGAGTCCGAGATGCTTGCCGTACCACTCACGCGTCTGTTGTGGATTCGCGGACTTGAAGAATATGCCACCGATCCCCAGGATTCGCCCTCGCTCGCTCGGCATTGCCGCTCCTGCCGATCCTTCCTTCGCGCTTGCGGCAATTGGCGCGGTGCTCGCCGCTTGCTGCGCGGAGCAGACCGGCAGCAGCATTACAATCAGAGCGGACAGAACGGGCATTGGCTTGCGCAACATGCGAGGATTGTAGCAAATACGTTAGCGCTACGCCCCGGCCGGTGGATGCAGCCAGGGCAGTATCCCGCCAGTCCGAATAGTAGGTTCTCAGTCGACTTATAAGACAGAGCCACTGGATCAATACCAGGATTGGCAGTATTCACACTTGTCCTTTCGAATTTGACCTCAATCGCTAGCCCTCCACATTCTTGCACGCAGTTACGCGTACGGGTTCAAAAGGTCGGCGGCGATTACGGCTCATGTCCGCCATGCAATTCTTTGCCGTCCTTGAGGACTCGCGCGAGGCAGAAGATATATAATGCGCGGGTAGCCACTTGCGGGATGGTCTGCGTAGCCTGGGAATGCAGTTCGCGAAACAGCCCTACCGACAACACTTAACTGGCGCTCGGAGTCGATGAATCCATGAAGAACATTTTCAGAGCTTGCCTCGCGGCGGTGTTTGCGTACACCGTCTTTTCTTTGGCGGCGCCCCAGCCAAACACCTCGGCAAAGACCTTTCACGACAGCGTCTTTACGGCGGAACAGGCAACCCGGGGCGAACAACTTTATGCCTCGAAATGTTCGGCGTGTCATGGCGACAACCTATTGGGCATGGAGTCGGCGCCGCCCCTGGCAGGCGCCAACTTTCGGAAAGCCTGGGAGACCCAGCCGCTGCTGACTCTCGCCAATCGCATCCGCACCACCATGCCGCCCACCGCTCCCAACTCGATCGCGGGCAGCCAGCTTGCCGACCTCATGAGCTACCTGCTGAAGGCGAACGACATCCGTGCAGGCAACGTCGCCTTGAGCCTGCCCACCAGCACCACCGCCCCCGCGACGTCGACTGCCGCCCCGCAAGGCAAGGGCGAGTGGACCACCTACGGCGCCGACCTGGCGAGCACCCGCTACTCTCCGCTCGACCAGATCAACCCGGAGAACTTCAGCAAACTCCAAATTGCCTGGCGCCTCAATACGAATAACCTGGGACCGAATCCGGACCGACTCTATTCCTCCACGCCGCTGATGGTGAACGGGATCCTCTACTCCACCGCCGGAATGGCCCGTACCGTCGTCGCGCTGAACCCCGGCACCGGGCAAATGCTGTGGATGTACCAGCTCGACGAGGGCGAGCGCGGCCAGTTCGCCCCGCGCAGAGGCGCCGGGCGCGGCTTGTCCTACTGGCAAAGTCCCGACGGCTCCGATCAACGAATCATCTTCGTCACCCCGGGCTATCGCTTGCTCGCGCTGGACGCGAAGACGGGACATCTGGTTGAGACCTTCGGTACCAAGGGCATGGTCGATCTGAAGTTGGAAGACGACCAGCAACTCGACCTGGTCCGCGCCGTGGTCGGCCTCAACGCTCCTCCCCTGGTCGCAGGCGATGCCATCGTGGTCGGCGCGGCACACTCGGCGGCCGGAAGTCCCACAGGCACCCCGAGCGCGATTGGAAACGTACGGGCCTTTGACGTCAGGACCGGCAAGCGGCGCTGGATCTTTCACACCATCCCTCACAAAGGCGAGTTCGGGTACGAAACCTGGCTGGACGGCTCCGCCGAACGTAACGGAAACCTGGGCGCCTGGGCGCAACTGAGCGCCGACCTGGAGTTGGGTCTGGTATATGTGCCCCTCGAAATGCCGGCGAATGATTACTACGGGGTCAACCGGCCCGGCAGCCATCTCTTTTCGGAAAGCCTGGTGGCGCTGGACCTGAAGACCGGCGCGCGCAAGTGGCACTATCAGACCGTGCACCACGGCCTGTGGGACTATGATCTACCGTGTGCGCCCATGCTCTATGACATGGCCCAGAACGGCCGCAAGATCAAGGTGCTCGCCCAGCCCACGAAGTCGGCGTTTCTCTTCGTCTTGAACCGCGAGACCGGTCTGCCCATCTGGCCCATCGAAGAGCGGGCGGTACCGCAATCCGATGTGCCGGGAGAGAAGACCAGCCCGACGCAGCCGTTCCCGACCAAGCCGGCGGCGTTTGACCGGCAGGGCGTTGCGATTGACGATCTCATCGATTTCACGCCGCAATTGCGGGCGGAGGCGGTGGAGTTAGTCAAGAAGTACAGGATCGGCCCCCTCTTTACGCCACCCGCGCTGGCCAAGCCCGACGGCCCGCAAGGGACGTTGATGCTGCCCATGGATGTCGGCGGTGCCAACTGGCCCGGCGGCTCGTTCGATCCGGAAACCAACCGTCTCTACATCCATTCGCACACCACCATATTCACGCTGAGGAACGTCCCGGAAGAGCTCGCGATGCCAGGCCCTAAGAACATGGGAGGCATTCTGCGCCCAGCCACCCAACCTGGCGAAGACGAAGATGGAGCCACCCCGAGAGCCGGAGGGGCGCGCGGAGGCGCGGGCCGTGGCGCGGGAGGCCCCGGAGGCCCGGGCGGCTTCGGCGGCGGACGTGGGGCGGTCGGCGGACGCGGACCCGGCGGACCCGGGGGTCCTGGTGGATTCGGTGGACCTGGTGGACCCGGCGGAGGACGCGGCGGCACCAACGTCCAGGGCCTGCCGCTGGTCAAACCACCATGGGACCGGATCACGGCTTACGACATGAACGCGGGCGAGATCGTGTGGCAGAAGACTCACTCTTCGACACCCGACGAAATCAAGAACAATCCTGCGATCAAGGCGCTCAACCTCCCGCGCCTGGGGCAGCCCGGCCGGACCTTCATCGGCGTTCTGACCACCAAGACGCTCGTCATCGCCGGCGAAGGCGGCGTCCACACTAACGCCAAAGGTGAGCAGGTGGCCTTGCTCCGCGCCTACGACAAGGTGACCGGTGAAGACATCGCCGCCGAGGTCAACATGCCTGGCAAACAGACGGGGTCTCCGATGACCTATATGTTTAACGGCAAGCAATATATTGTGGTCGCCGTGACCACCAATGGCACCGGCGGAGGCGGCGAACTGATCGCCTACGCACTGCCGTAAGGCGCTCTGAAAACCGCAAAGAGCCGACCGCCCCCTGGTTGGCGCGGACAACCAGGTACGGCGCGTTTCGGGATCGAGGGTTTCGGTCCCGCCACGCGATCCGTACCCGCATCTCCCGCAATCCCCCTAACCTCGCCACGGTGCGTGAACCGCGAGTCGCTCGGGAATCCGAAGCCTCCCGTTGGACCGGCATTCTGGCGCGGCAGCCTGCCGATGTATGCCCGGGCGCGCCACAGACCGTCACCGTGCCGGGGATGTCAGATCGTGCCGGCAACAAGAAGATCCTCCGCGCCGCTCGGAACAGGATAAATTACCGCATGATCCAGAGTTCGAGATCCTGCTGCTGCTCCCGTCCTTCTTCCAGCGTGACCACTTTGGGACGCATCGTGTCGATGTCCCCCGTGGCGGGCGATCGATATTCGAAGGTGGACACCACGCGGTAACTCCCCGGCGCCAGTCCCTGGAAACTGTACTTACCGCGCAGGTCCGTGCGCGTGCTGCGCAGTTCCAACACGCGTTTCCGCGTTACTTCGTCGTACGCCTCCAGATACACCGGGACGCCGGGCGCCGGGTCGTTGGCCCCCACCGTCACCGAGCCCGTGATGCCGGCCGGTCTGGTGGAAAGCGTGTACCCGATGAAGCTGTTCTTATTGATCGTGACCTCGTTCCAGCCGTCCGCCCGGTTGACTTCGGGGCGCTCGCCGCGGGGGCCTCGAAAATCCGTCGCCACGTAAGCCGGCGAGGGCTCCAGCATAAACTGCCAGCGTCCCGGCAGCACGCTCGCTGAGGTGCCGGAGAACTTCAGCGTTTCCGTCTCGCCCTCGCCCGCCAGATCCACACGACGGGCGAGCATCTTTATTCCGCTGGTGTCCGTGAAGCGTGCGCCCTGCGTGGTCTGGAAGCCAAAACCCACCGCGGTCATGGGTAGCAGAAGGACGCGCATGCCGGTCATATCACGTTCCAGTGCCATAGGGACATACGCCCCTTGGGCGGGCGCGCTCCCGTTGGCTTGAATCTCGCACAAAAGCTCGTACGGTCCCGGCGCTTTGGCAAAGAATTGGAAGTTGCCGTTCGTAGTGACGATCTCGCGTTCGACATCGGAGACCAGGGTCACCGTGACTGGGCCCGGCGACGAATGGATAACCTGGCCGCTGATATTGAACAGTCTGCCTGGAAGCGGGCGGACCTTCACATTGGTGGATTCAGTGTCCAGCACGGCGTCCACCGAGACGGCCTCTTCGGTGCGCATCGTTTCGCGATAGAACGTGGGCAGGTAACCGCCGTCTTCATACGTGCGCCCGATCGTGCGCACCAGATAATTGCCGGGTTCGAGCCCCGAAATCCGGTACATTCCCCGATCGTCCGCTTGCGCTTTGGCAACCATGCGCGGCGGCCGCGTATTGGTCATGGCCACAACTTCGTGCGCGGGCAGGCCGACATCGTTCTCATCGACGATCACACCGGACACTGAGGAATATCGCGTCAGGCGGATGTTCAACACAATGGACTGCTCCTTTTCCACCATGATGGGTTGCCCGGCGGCCCGCCAATTCTTCTGGCCGGATTCCGCCGGCATGAAACCACGGCGCGCGGCGTGCACCAGATACCCGCCGGCAGGCAGATCCAGAAATGCGAACATGCCATAGGTGTCCGTACGCACGCTGCCGCTTGGCCCCGGCGTGCCTGGAAGCGGCTGTAGCGTCACCAGGGTGCGGGCCAGCGCCTTACCGGTCTGGTTCTCCGCGACGCTTCCTTTAATAATGGCGGAGTGGATGGCGCCCGCCGCCACCAGCAGTACCAGCAAATGGCGCATATTCTGAGTGGGTGACGCCGGAAACGCGCAAAGAGTGGATGCGAAATTACAGACTTTTTGCCCCGGACTGTCACAAACTGTCCTCGACCGGTGTTACCTTGTCGTGAACGCACGCAGCAACGCAATGGACCTTATGGATGCCACCCCGCGGCCGTTCGACTTCGAAGCGGTCTTCCGCAGCCACTATGCCCCGCTCGCGCGCATCATCGCCCGCGTGATTCGCGACCCGGCCCGCGCCGAGGAACTGACTGTGGAGGTGCTTTGGAAACTGTGGCGCACCCCCGCCGCTCACGGCGAACAGGCCGGCGGCTGGCTGCACCGTAGCGCGGTGCGCACCGGCCTCAACGAACTTCGCAGCCGCAATCGGGGACAACGCCACGAGCAGTTGGCAGAGGCCAACTCCGCCGGTCCCAATCCCGAGCAGGCGCGTCTGGCAGCCGAGAAACAGGAGCAGGTGCGCACGGTGCTCGCCGCACTGGAACCCCGCCAGGCCGAGTTGTTGCTGCTGCGCCATAGCGGCCTGAGTTATGCCGAAGTGGCCGCGGCGCTGGAATTGAATGCCGCGTCGGTGGGCACCCTGCTGGCGCGTGCGCTGCAGGCGTTCCGAAAGGAGTACACAGAGCGGTATGGAGAACAATGAAATGCAGGACCCTCGCGTGGAAGCCTGGGTGGAGGCAAAAATGGCAGCATTGGAACCGTCGAGTTCGTGGAAGCCGGACGCCTCGCAGGGCCTGGCGCGCTTTCGCCAGCGGCAGAAGAGCCAGCGCACACGCTGGATCCGCATGGCGGGGGCGGGAATCGCTGCATCAGTCGCAGGCATCGGCCTCTTCCTGGCGGTCCCGGCGACCTGCGAGGGCGCCGGGTGCGCCAAGCCGGCCGCGCGTTCCTCGAACGCGCCCGTGGTGGAGCGGGACGCCCCGCCGTCACCTGCGCCTGCCCCGAATCGCGGGCCGCAAGCCATCGCCGCGACGGCCGCCTACAAGGCGTCCGGAAGCCTCCTGGCGCCCGTCACCGTGGAAGTCTATTCCGATTACGAGTGCCCGCACTGCGCCACCACATCCCTGGAAGTGATCCCCGAATTCACGCGCGACTACGTGGCCACCGGCAAGGCGCGCCTGATTCACCGCGATTACCCGCTCAATCAGCACCAGTACGCGCGCCTGGCGGCCCGCTACGCCAATGCCGCCGGCACGCTCGGGCACTATGACGCCGTGGTGCAACAGTTGTTCCGCACCCAGGCATCGTGGGCGCTCAGCGGGGATCTCGGCACCCAGGTGGCGCAAGTGCTGCCCCCCGGCGTGATGAGTCAGGTTCGCAAACTGGTGGACAGCGATGCCCGCCTCGAAGATACGGTTGACGCCGATATGGCGCAGGGCCGCCTCGTGCCGTTGACCATGACG
This sequence comes from Candidatus Solibacter sp., assembly GCA_039934035.1. Taxonomy (GTDB): domain Bacteria; phylum Acidobacteriota; class Terriglobia; order Bryobacterales; family Bryobacteraceae; genus Solibacter. The sequence continues at coordinate 53,425 of JBDTMZ010000036.1, forward strand.
CCCACCATGGTGGTCACCTACAAAGGTAAGAGTCAGACGCTGGCGCCCGTGCCGGGCTACGAACTGCTCAAGAGCTACCTGGACGAACTGCTCACCAAGTAATCCCTCCTTGACTAACGGGCGCGCTTCGGTCGAGCAATCGATATTATCCTTGCTGGAGCACGAACGGGAAACCCGTCGCGCGTCAGCAATCGATTACCCGCGTTGTGCCTGGCAATTCCCGCCCGATCGCCCATTCTTTGGGAACGTTATAATCGACCAGCGTGCATCCGGAGGGTAGTTATGTCTGGCATCAAGACCTGTGATTGTTCCCGTACGATTTGGGCGATTCTCTGCGCTTGCGTGGTTGCCAAGGCTTTGGTTGCTCAGGTTCCCGCCAAAGTGGATTTCGCCCGCGACATTCGACCGTTATTCAAAGAGCACTGCCTCGAGTGCCACGGGCCTTCCCAACAGATGCGGGGCCTTCGTCTGGACCGTCGCAGAGACGCCTTGCCAAACCGGGTGGGCGCGAATGGCGCTCGCATTGTGCCTGGCAACAGCGCGGACAGCCTTCTCTATCGCCAGGTGAGCGCGACCCAACCCGGCAAGCAGATGCCACCGGCAGGGCCGCTTCGGCAGCAGCAAATAGACCTCATCAAGAACTGGATCGATCAGGGCGCGGAGTGGCCTGATTCTTTGTCTGGCGACAGAGATACCACGCCGCCAAATCCAACGACTGTGAGCATCGTGAACACCCTGCGGAACGGCGATCGTACACAATTCAGCCGGCTATTGCGTGAAAATTCCGGCGCGGCAAATGCGAAAGGGCCGGGCGGCTGGACGCCGATCATGTACGCGGCTCTCTACGGGGACGCCGCGACGGTCAACCTGTTGCTTACCGGGGGCGCGAATCCGAATGCCCAGAATGACGACGGCGGAACGGCCCTGATGTATGCCATCGACAGCGAGCAGAAAACGAAGATGCTGCTCGACCACGGCGCCAATCCCAACCTGCGTTCCGGAGAAGGCCGGACCGCTCTGGTCATCGCCGTCGGACGAGCCGGATGCTATCCCGTGGTGAAACTCCTGCTGGACAAAGGCGCGGACGCACGCATCGAGCCGTCGGATGGGCCGGGTCTCTTGAACTCGGCAACCGGATCGCTCGACCCGAGGGTGTTTCAACTGCTTCTGGATCACGGCGCCAGCAGCAAAGCCCTCCCCCTTAGTCCGCTCCTGGTAGCGGGCTGCACCGCGTGCTTCGACATGCTGCTCCCCTTGGCAAACAGCGCCGGGTTGGCTGGCGGACTCCAGGGCGCGATTCGGACCGGCGACATCCCTCGGATCAAAACACTGCTCGATCGCGGCGCACGACCCGGTGCATCTCTGCTCCAAACCGTCGCTGCCTCTCGTGCGCCCATTCCCGCCGAAACAATCCGGTCTTTGATCAGCCACGGCGCTGACGTGAACGCAAAGACTTCTTCAGGCCTGACCATGGTCGATTTCGCAAAGAAGCAAGGAAACGCCACCCTGGTGGATATCCTGACGCAAGCGGGCGTCTCGGGAGAGAACAGCGCTCCACCGGTGCTGTTGGGAAAACCGGCCCCATCGCCTCGAGCCGCCATGGAGAGAATTATCCCGTCGCTGCAGCGGGCCGACGCAGCCTTCCTCAGCAGGGGCGGCTGCGTTTCGTGTCACAACAACTCGCTTACGGCAATGACCATTGCCGCCGCACGCGCCAAAGGCGTGACGTTTAACGACCAGATCGCAAAGGACCAGTCGCGGAAGATCGCGGCGTTCCTGCGGGAGAACGCGGAGCGCGCCCTGGAGAACGAGGGCCTTCCGGGCGCGGTCGATACAGTCAGCTATATCCTTTTGGGCATGGCCGCGTACGGATATCCAAGCGATCCCGTTACCGACGTGTGGTCGCGCTTCGTGAAGAATAATCAGTCTTCCGATGGTCGCTGGGTGTGTATTGCGCTGCGGCCTCCCCTGGAGTCGAGCGACTTTCAGGTGACGGCGGCATCCATCCGCTCTCTGAAAACGTACCACCCCAAGAGCCAGGAGACGGATTTCGAGAAGTCCGTGGAGCGTGGGGTTCGCTGGCTCGAGGCGGCAACACCGAACACCACGGAGGACTTGGTTTTCAAGATTCTGGGATTGACCTGGGGCGGAGGAAGCCGGTCCGCGATCCGCGCCACGGCGCAGGAACTGCTCGCACGACAAAGCGCCGACGGAGGCTGGAGCCAGACCAGAGCGCTGCATTCCGATGCCTATGCGACTGGCCAGGCTCTGGTTGCGCTTAAGGAGTCGAACGCTATTCCGACCGGTGATCGGGCTTACCAACGAGGCGTTCAGTACTTGCTGAATTCGCAGTTGCAGGATGGCTCGTGGCACGTACAGTCGCGGACGCCCGCCTTCCAGCCTTACTTTGACAGCGACTTTCCGCATGGTTCCGACCAGTTTATTTCTGCCGCCGCGAGTAACTGGGCTGCCATGGCGCTGGCGACAGTCGTGCGCTGAACACGAGCCTTCGTTACTCCGGAAACACCGCACCCGGAAGTGTGCGGAAGTGACCGTGCGGTAAATCAGGTCCTTCCTGGTCGCCTGGTATTTACAGACGTTTACAAGTTGTACTGCGTCGCCCCACCGTCCGGGCGCTGCTCTCCTGGGCCCGCATCGCGAGCAGGGAACGCGTCAGGCCTTGTCCCAGGTATGCCGTAGGCTGTCGACATCCGCCATTTGGCAGCCGACCAGGCACGTCAAAAAGATGCCATGCAAAGAAAAGAGAATCTGTCGTCCTTCTGGGGAATCTGGTCAGTAAGTCCGAGTGGTGTGAGGAACTGGCAAGCTAGCGAAACATGAATCCGCCCGCTCGCCGGTGACAATCGACAAGGTCGGTTTGAGTGCGCCCCGCGGACCGTTCTGTTTGTAACTTCTGAATGATGCGAGGTGATATGAGAAACCGATTATTGACGATTTGCATTGCGACGTTTGCGCTTGCCACGGGCGCTTTCGCTCAGAGATTCGAGGCCTTCGGCGATTACAGCTACCTGCGGTATAACCCGACGATCAACGGCCTGAACACTCGTTCGTTGAACGGTGGCGGCGGTGGAGTCCAGTTGAACTTCCTCAAGTTCCTGGCACTGAAGGGTGATTTCCAGGGCTACATGAGCACGCAGACCGAGGTCAACGTTACTTCGCCGATTTCCACTCCAAAAGGGATCATTCCCGTCGGACTGTATAAATCCAACGCGTCGATGTTCAGCTACCTGTTCGGACCCGTGGTCAGGATTCCCGGGAAGCACATTCGTCCGTTTGGAGAGCTGCTCTTCGGCGGCGTGCACACAAATTTGTACGCCCAGCTCAACAACTCCTTGATTGCGCAGGGTGGGAAGATAGATACCAGCGCCACTGCACAACACCCGTTTGCCATGGCGTTCGGTGGTGGTTTGGACGTCGTGGTGAATAAGCACTTCGCGCTGCGCCTGGGCGAGGTTGACTGGATGTTGACCCGGTTTACCAACGTCTGGACCAACACGAATAACCAGAATAACTTCCGCTATCTTGGCGGCGCTGTCTTCACCTTCGGGGACTAATCAGGCTAGCCCATCCCCGGCAGCCGGATCAAATGATGGGGAAGTCCGAGCCGGAACCGGATGCGGTCGATTTCCTATATCGGTTTCAGGAACCCCAACTCCTCCAGCGGCCGTAGTTTCGCCGGCGCACCCGTGAACCCGCAAGCCACGAGCACGCAGTTCACGGCGCGCCGGGCCGCTTCATTCGCGGCCTCCAGCCGATATCAGTGTAAGTCGTCCGGGCGCTCCTCTCCTCGGCCCTGGGCCCGGTCGCTTCAGGCGCTGCTCGACGTTTGTAGCCTCGAACCCAGGAACTCCACGCCACCACGGTAACCGATTGCGGGGACCGTATGGCCACGTGGGCCGTCCAGCAGACGCATCCAAAGGTGTCCCTCCAAACAGCCGGCAGCTCACGGATTTTGCTATCCTCGTGCTCGCTGGCGATTACTTTCAGCGCTGGGTCCGAGAGGCGCCAAACATGGTAGTGACCGTCCTTTTGGGAGGGGACCTGTCGATGCATCCCTCGTACTCATAGCGACGTCCCTTATACTTCGCAGTCGCCATCCCTGGACGCTCCGTTGCTTGGCGCTTTCGGGATAATGGTCGGGACCCTGTTCGTCACGTCTCGCTCCACGCGATCCATACCAATCTGTCGGTCTTGGCTGTAGCTGCCACACAGCGGTTGTTTTGGGCATGTTACGCGTGCCCGCTCTTCCAGGGGTGACTAGCACCGTCTTGCCAGGGTAATATCCGTCGTCAACTATTTCTTTGGCTTGACGACAACATGCATTGACAAAGTTTCGCAAATCCTTCGTGCCATCGTCTGCATCTAGTAGCCGAGATGAAATGCTCCCTACTCGCAGGTGCAATATCCGCAACGCTCGCCGCGAGCATCGCATGGGCACAGCCGACAACTCCAAAGGTGATTCTCCTGGTCGGGCCCCCCGGCAGCGGCAAAACCACCCAGGCCAAGTTTCTCGCCAAGAAGTATGGGATTCCGGCGTTCTCGATGGCCGACCTGGTGAAAAAGCAGATGGTCCATAAGAAGGACGCTGACTCGAGGGCTCTCGCCGCCGCCATCGCGAGCGAGGAACTCTTGCCGGATGATGCGGCTACGGGCCTGATCCGAGCCCAGGTGCAACACGTCGACCTCAGAAAAGGTTTCGTCCTCGACGGCTATCCCTCCACGGCCGGACAGGCGAAATCCTTGGACCAGATGTTACAGGAACAACGCTTGATCCAGAAAGTCGTCGTAGTGGTTCTTGATGCTACAGACGATGTCATCCGGAAGCGAATGCTCGCCCGAAAACGAGTGGACGACAAACCCGAGACCATAGACAGGCGCATCCAGGGATTCCGCACGGAAGCCGCGTTGTTGATCGGCTGGGCCGGACAGACCAACGTCGTGCGGGTGAATGCCAACGTAGGCGTCGGGGATCTTTCGAAACAGATCGTCGCGGGCCTGGAAAACACCTGGGCGAAGCAGACATCCGGGCAGTGACCCTGATACCGGGGCAAGAGCGCCGCTCTTGAGCGATCGCCGGACTCCCCAACGTGGCCGGCAACCACCGTCATGGTATGCAACCGCACTAGCGAATTGGATCCGCCCTATTCAGCCCTACTCCGGGCCACCTGCGTTAACCCCAACCAACCGGCCCCCCTCCTTCTTGCGGAGAAGACTGAGACCCGCTGTGATCGCAACGCCCTGGTAGCAGGCTCGCTGGCGCCAACCTGCCGCGTCACTTCTTGGGGCGCACCGGGGGTGGGACCCGATGGTAGATGGTCTCGAATTCGGACCTGTCGCCGATGGCGACGCCGGTCGAGGTCGAAGTGGAGGGCCCTCTGGATGCGTTCGGTTGAGACCGGCTATAGGTTTCGTTCACTCCGCTGACCTTCGTCTGTGTGGAGACGCTGCCTTTCTGAGGACGGGAGTCGATGCGCGAAACCTTGTCCCGGGGGAGGGCGACCTGCTCATGCTTAACGATGATTACCAGATAGTCGTCAGTCAGTTCCGCGAATTGCGCCATGATGGGCCGCGCAGCGCCCGCCGTGATAATTCGCACCTCATGTCCGGTCTTGAGATCACGCACGTTCTTCCATGGATCTGGCGTGTCCGCGGCCAAAAGGGCGAGACCCGGTATCAGGAACAGGATTCCGCGTAGCATTTGCGACAAGATGTCGATCGCCGGCAAAGGATTTCTTTTTCTCGAGTCAAAATCGATTGATACGAACCGGTCGGCCGTGGCACCATTCCATCAAATGCTGCCGCAAGAGAACATCTCCGCCTCGACTGCTCTGGGAGCCAACCCCGTGGGCGGCGGAGCCACATTCCGCCTTTGGGCGCCCCGCGCCAGTGCCGTATACCTGCACGGCACGTTCAACGGGATCCCCTTCGACAAGCTGACCGACGACCGGCTACTCAACCAGGACGCCGGCGGATTCTGGACAGGGTTCCAGGACGGCGCACGCGACGGCAGCCCCTATAAGTTCTGGGTCGTTGGGCCCGGCTCGAGCGGCTATAAGCGCGACCCGTACGCGCGCGAGCTGGACCCGAAAGGCTTTCCGGACTGTAATTCGATCGTGCGCGACCCGTCGGTGTACCCATGGCACGATGACGGCTTCCGCACGCCCGACTTTTCGGAAGTCGTCATTTACCAGGTGCACATTGGCACGTTCGCGATTCCGAAGCCCGGTACATCCTCCACTTTCCTCGATGTCGCCGAACAGGTGAAGTATCTGGCCGATCTTGGCTGTAACATGCTTCAGCCCCTGCCCATCGACGAACAGGAAAATAATCCCGGGATGGGCTACGAGGGGGCGGACCTCTTCTCGCCGGACTTTCCGTACATCTGTACCGATGGCGCGCAACTCGCCGCGCATCTGACGCAGATCAACAGTCTGCTGGCCGTCAAGGGCAGATCCCTTTTAAAGCTGGAGCACATTCAATCTGGCGCCAACCAGCTCAAGGTTTTGGTCGACCTTTGCCACGTCTACGGTATCGCCGTCGCACTTGACGTCGTCTACAACCATGCCGGTGGCTTTTCTGTGGCGGGCGCTTTGGATGATAACTGCCTCTACTTTCTCGATCGGCTGAACCGCGGCAACAACAATGACAGCCTGTATTGCACGGACCAGGATCGCGGCACGGGCGGTCTGGCGTTTGCGCTCTGGAACGACCCCGTAAGCCAGTTCCTGCTCGACAACGCCCGTTTCTATATCGACGAGTTTCACGCGGACGGCTTTCGCTACGACGAGATCAGTACCTTGCTATCGACGAACCAGGGTAGCGGCTGGATCTTCTGTCGCAAACTCACCGATCAGAACCGGCGCCTACGTCCGCGGCTCCTGCAAAATGCCGAGTTCTGGCCGGGTCGATTCGCGGATATCCCCAACACGGTGTACCCGATCGTGCAGTCCTCCGGCGCTGGTGGCGCTGGTTTCGACGTCGTGCAACACGACAAGCTTCGCTACGCCCTCCGGCGCGCCGTCGAAGCGGCGTCCTTCGGAACCAATGCCGGAGTGTCCATGTCCGCCATCGCCGGTGCGCTTGATCCTCCGGATCTCGACCAGGCCTGGCGCGCCGTAACCTGCATCGAGAATCACGACATCGTCAAGGCCGGACGCGAGCGGCGCATCCCTGCACTGGGCGATGGAAATGACCACCGCTCGTGGTACGCACGCAGCCGTACTCGTACCGCCATGTCCATCCTGCTGACCGCGCCCGGCATTCCGCAGATCTTCGTGGGCCAGGAATTTCTGGAGGATCAGCCGTGGGACGAAAACCCGGGCGGGCCGAACGTGCTCGGGTGGGACCGATTGAATGACCCGGACCACATCGCGTCAAACCATCTCGCCTTTACGCAGGACCTCATCCGGATGCGCCGCGAACGTGTCGCGCTCCGCAGCGACCAGGTGCATGCGTATTACTGCAGTGACCGCGACCGGGTGCTCGCGTTCCATCGCTGGGTCGAAGGTGTCGGAGAGGATGTCATCATAATCGCGTCTTTCGCCGAAAGCACATTCAGGAGCTACGACGTGGGCTTCCCCTTCGGCGGATTCTGGAAAGAAATCTTCAACAGCGATGTCTACGATCATTTCGTGAACCCCATGGTGGCGGGCAACGGCGGCGGCGTTTGGGCGAACGGTCCAGGGATGCACGGTTTTGGCGCGTCGGCGGCGGTCGTGCTCCCCGCCAACGGAGTGGTCGTATTCAAACGCGGATGAACCATCTTACGGCCACGCATTCTTAACTATGATTATGGACATCTTCTCAGGTCGGGCAGCTTGCCACTCGGGGTGGAGCGCTGTGCTTGGCCGATCAGATATGAGACTTTCCGTCAGCAATCTCCCGATCGCCCGCGCTCCTTCGGATATCATAAGATCTCCCGCGGAAAGAACTGGCCGGGAATCAGGAAGCGACGCAGATGGCGAGAGTCACTTGTTTCATTAGTCACGCCCACGGCGAATCAGAGCTGGCTGCCCTCTTAAAGGCGCGCCTTGTTCAGGACTTTATCGGCCTCTTGGACATTTTCGTTTCTTCCGATTTCAAAAGCATCGGCGCCGGCGAAGATTGGTATTCCGCGATTATGAGCGCTGTTCGCGCCGCCGATATACATCTCGTGCTATGCAGCCAGGACTCGATCACTTCACCGTGGATTAACATCGAGCTCGGAGCAGCACTCTGCCGGCAAGAGCGAAAGATCCTGCCAGTGTGCCACACCAACCTGCGGTGGAAGGACTTCCGGGTGCGCCCGCTTGCAGATAAACAAGGGTTTGATGCGGGCACTACGGATGGCTTGGCCTACCTCTATGCGACGGTCGCCGGCGTCTTGGGCTCGGCTGTACCGAGGGTTGATTTTGGCGCACTGGCGGTAACTATCAATGAGATTGAGGCACGCTACCTGGAAGCTAAAACCACCAAAGCCCAATCGGTGGACTGCCCTACGCCCATAAACCTTCAGGTCATGCTGCCCAAACCCCGAGTGCTCTGTGTGACCAGCGTTCGGTTCCACGAAGTGGTGCGAAAAGATCTCGACCTGATTCTGGCGGCTTTTCCGCCTGGAACCCATCACGAGATCGTCGCCGATCCGACGGTTCTCAAGGAACTCATGGCCCGAGAGAAATTCGATATCGTCCATGTGGCCAACGAGACCTGCCCGGTTACGGGTAATCTCATTTTCACCTCCCTGGCGCCGGAAGAGAGATCTGCGGAGACGCCCTTGGAACTCCTGCCGGCCGCGATCTTTGCCCGCCTTGTGGAGGAGTGTGGGGCGGCATTGGTCGTTCTGGCAAACAATGAGACCCTGCCGCTGCTGGTGAAAGTGCTGCCCGTGACTAGTGTGGCGTTCGCCGAAGAGCCGGTGGACATACCCATGCTGATCGCATGGCTACAGACCTTCTATTCCTTGTTAAGCGGCGGCTTCTCATTGTCTGAGGCTTGCCGAAAGACCTACGCCCAGCACCAGATTCCGGTTCGACTCTATCCGAAGCTCTTCACGGAAGCGGCCGCGGTCTCAAGCCGATAAGCGGTGCTCGCGCGGAGCCGTGTAGAATCGGGCTACCTATTTCCGAAATTCTGCTGCCGCGGCAATCCAAGGCTTTCGGTTCGAAATGCGAAGATTGGGCCAGGCCCGCGGTGAGGCGCTGTCGCTGTCGCAGTCCTGCGCAGTTCGGTTGTGATAATCTCACGCCATGCCGAAATGTTTCGTGGTGATGGGTTTCGGAAAGAAAACCGATTACCCTACCGGCCGAGTGCTCGATCTCGATAAATCCTACAGATACATCATCAAGCCGGCAGCGGAGGCCGCGGGTTACGAGTGCGTCCGCGCCGACGAGATCCAGCACGCCGGCAATATCAACGTTCCCATGTACCAGCAGTTGCTTAACGCCGACGTCGTCATCGCGGACGTCTCTACGTACAATCCGAACGCCTTCTATGAGCTTGGGGTTCGGCACGCGCTCAAGCCGTACACCACGATCACAATCGCGGAGGACAAGCTTGTTTTTCCATTCGATGTCGGCCAGATCGCCATTCGCACATACCGCCACATGGGCGAAGGAATTGATTTCGGCGAAGTCGAGCGTATGCGTAGTGAACTCGAAAAGGCGATCAGGATTGTGGGCGAACAGGCCGCCTGCGACAGTCCCGTCTATACGTTCCTTCGGGACCTGCGCCCGCCCGCCTTGGCGAAAGCGGAGGTTGAGCGTGCGCTTGCAGCCAGTGCCCCAGCCGACTCTGCGCCCCAACCGACCATCCGGACGCTGATGGATCAAGCCGACGCAGCAATAGACAAATCGGATTTCATCACGGCCAAGAGCCTCCTCGCAATTGTGAGGACTATGATGCCGATGGACAGCTACGTTGCCCAGAGGTTGGCTCTGGCGACATACAAGAGCAAGCTGCCCAACCCGGAGGCAGCCCTGAACGAAGCAGCGGTAATTCTGGAAACCTTGGCACCGGCCACGTCAACCGATACCGAGACCTTGGGCCTATATGGAGCAGTGCACAAGCTGCTCTGGGACGCGACGGGAGTCCCCGCACACCTGGACCGGGCGATCTGGGCTCACGAGAAGGGTCTTTACGTCAAGAACGACTACTACAACGGAATCAACCTGGCATTCCTGCTCAACGTGCGGTCGGCGCTGAGTGGTTCAGAACCGGCTGAGGCGATTGCCGATTTCGTGACCGCTCGGCGGATCCGCCGCCGGGTGCTGGCGCTATGCCAAACCCTACTCGATGCAACGCCGGTGCCGCAAGGACCCGATCGGTACTGGATTAAGGCGACAATCGCGGAAGCCCATGCCGGCGTGGGCGACGACACGCGTGCCAAGGAACTGCTAGAGGACGCGAAGGCACAGCCCGGGGTCGCCAGTTGGATGATCCGGAGCACGGAAGAACGGCTTGAAAAGCTCAGGGAAATCTTGACGAAATCGCCTATGCCGCGGATCGGCCCCAGTTCCGGCGCGTGAAGCCCCGCATTCCCTGGCCGTGGCAGATGCAGCGTGCACAGGCGCGGGGCTGCGGACTCGAGATTCATCGGCGCAGAAAAACAGAATGGCGCTGGATCCGAGGCGCCTCGGCCATGAACGCGCGGGACATATTGATTCCCCAGATGGGCGGGGGGCGATAGATTGTTCAAGAGAAAACAGGACGGTATCACCCGCGCGACTGCAGTGTCCCATCGGGCAGTACAACGGCGTTTCCACGATTCAGTACCAGGGCTACTGCGATGAACTCTTCAATCGAGTTCACCGGAAGCGGCTGCAAGGCACTCCCCTGCACCTGCGCTTGAATCAGAAACTGATTCGTCTGTGGCTTAAAACTGAGCAGGAAGTTCGTAATCGGCATAAGACCTCTCGTTTTCATCTATCTTTGATTGGGCACCATTGCGCCCGGTTGATCATAGCGAAAACACAGCTCGCAATAGATTCCTCCTCCGATTATCGACGATACAAATGAGCCCGGCGTCGGCCCGCTTCACTGGTGCCTAGGACTGTTGTCAATCGGAATCGGCCGGCCGCTAGTCTTCAGGAAGTCTTGGCCGCCTCGACCAGCTTTCGGACTTTGTCCTCCACGGCCCCACCCACGCCTTCTTTGCGCTTCAGCGCTGTAGCTCTCTGGATCTCATCAAGCAATTCCTGGCATTGCCGACCATCCCCCAGCGCCAGAGGATGAAGGTCTTTTATTGGATCGGGGATATCGGCCCCGGTCGCACCCCGCACCAATAGGGGGCAAGTGAGACGGCCTTGAGACCATGCAGCTCCGAGTTCGAAGAGCACATAACTCGATTCGCGCGTGTCCGGTGCGAGTAACCCCATTACAACATCCGCGTGTCTTATTTCGTCCCGAAGACGGTCTGGTGTCCTGTCACCCGGGCGCAACCTATAGGGCCACACGGAAGTGCAGCGAATATCGGCACTGGAGACCTCGAACGCTGCTTCGAGCAGTGCCACTAACGCCTCAGCGATCGATTCATCCTTGTGTCGGTGACTAACGAAGAGCCGAGGTGTTCTCACCAGTGCCCGCTGCTGGAGGTGTTTCGTGATCGCCCTGTCGAGATCGGCACAAGCCTTAAAGATGGTCTGCTCATCATTTCGATCGATGTAGAGAACCCAGAAGTCCTGAACCAGGGAAGGAATCGGTAGTCGGTCGACTAAGATCGGAAACAATCCAATGTTTCACTCGGTTTGCGCAAGCGCGCGAGCCGCACCGATTTCCGATATTACGAATGGAGCTTGCATCGAGTTCTCCGAGATGAGAGGAACGACCACATCGGACCCCACAAGCGCCCTCATCAGCGCGTCCCGAAAAGCCGCCCCAACGACGAGCTCATCGACGTCGACCACGATTGTATGGTTTAGCTTCTTGAGCTCGCTGCTGACGTGTTGCGCTATGTCCCGATCTTTGGAACTGTATGAAATAAAGACACGTGCCACCGTCACCTCCTGGCTGATCCATACTACAGCAGAACCCATAATGGTGGTTTGCTGCTGTCGCGTATTCCCTTCGCACCACCCCACAGCCCCAGAAGTCCGCTGCCGGAAAATCTGCGGGCGGACGGTACGCGTCCTGACAACGCCACCTCGAGAGCGGCATTCGTCCGGCCCGGGACTACTAAGGGCTATTCTCGACAGAAATCCCCGGTCGAGTTGCGTCAACGGAAGCGTCTGAATCCTGGTTCTCCGTAGGCGGCCGCGGCAACTCTTAGATCTTCTCCGAGGCTCTTTTTAACGGGAGTGAAAAGCCCGAAGACGCTCTCATGCGCTCCTGCGCCAAGTTCTTAGACTCACAAGCAGATCCTGCGCATCCCGTCCCAGTTCCTTTAGCGAAAGGGACACTCCGTGCCGTTGGGAGAGCGCCGCCAGATCCGGCGGCAAGTCCGACATCCCAGGCATTTTCGCTCCGCCTACCAGGCACGGAATCACCCACTTCTTAAGCCGCAGCGCTGCGGCAATCTCCAGCCTTACCCAGTCGTCCTCCTGATCGATCCGCCGTTTACCCCCATCTTTGGCGCCAGACCACTTCTTCCCGATCACCGCCAGCAGTATGTCGCACGCCGCCAGGGTCTCTTCGATTTTTTCGGAAAACACCATGCCCGGCTGCAGCGTATCCTCGTCGCGGAAAACGTGTACGCCGGGCACCTCCGCGCGCAAACTGGCGAACAGATAATCGGCATAAAAAGTGCTGTCCTCCCTCCGGTACGACATGAAGATATGGGGACCGCCGGTGATTCTTGGGACGCCAGTCTTCGCCCCCACCGGAACCACGGACTGATCTTCCACCGATCCGGCCACAATCTCAGCGAAACCACGCCGCAAGGCCTGCGGATCGATCTTGCGCAGCTCCTTGCTGAACTCGAACACCACCCGCGAGAGATCTTCATCGGCGACCAGCGCGAATACCGCGAAGCCCGTGCGAATCTCCGCCGCTCCCCACTCGAGCGACCCGTAGGTCCATCCGCGGGTAAGCGCATCCACCAGCAGGGAGTTGATTCCTGGAGTCCGCGCGTTGCCGGCCTTAAGGCGGTCTAGAGAGCGGCCCAACTCCGCAGCAAGCCGAATCTTATCCACCCCGAAATGGCGCGCCATCAGGGCGAAGTCGCTGTCCGGCTGATCCAGCAACTTCACCAGAAAGTGTTCTAGTTCGACTTCGTAGTGGGTCCGAGACAGGCAGAGCCCGGCAGCGCTTTCCAGCGCTTCACGGACGGTCGCATTCATCTTTCCGACAAGCGCTTTCAAATTGACAGGCATCGTGTGAAAAAGCTACCGTAGGTCGAGCATTTTTGCCAAATCCCATGCAGCCTCCCTGGCAGGATCCGCCTTCGCAATATCGTATCAGCATCGCGGCTGGAACGGGCCCGGACGGCGCCCGGATCGAACTGCCTTTCACCATCGGCGTTCTTGGCGACTTTAGCGGCATGCCCGCGACACCGCTGAGCCCCCTCCGGTACCGGAGATTCATACATGTCGATTTGTCGAATCTCAACGATGTAATGCAGGGATACTCTCCCCGGTTGGCTTTCAAGGTGGAAAACAAGCTCTCAGAGGATGCCGACGTTCCAAAGCTGAATGTGGAACTCCGATTCCAGGGGCTGGAGGACTTCTCGCCGGAGCGCGTAGCGTACCAGATCCCGCCGCTCAGGCAATTGCTGGAACTGCGCAACAAACTTGCGGAACTCAGGTCCGACTTGGCCAAGGACGGCTTCGGCGAACTCCTGCAGAAGACCATGAACGACCGGGAAAAACTCGGGCAGCTCGCCACGGAGGTGACGGGCGAAGCGAACTCCGCATCTGCGCACCCTCAAAACACCGAGCGGGAACTGACCGCGGTGCAGCCCGCCGGCCAGATGCGCCCGAACTGGACAGAACCGGGCGCGCCGCCAGTGGAATCTCGCCCCGCGGCAGTTCAGACGACGGCGTCCGCGCGCCGTAATTGGAAAGAAGCGCCGGCTCCGGCGCCGGAGCCCGGAGTATGGTCCACAGCGCGAGTTGCCGAACCCCCTTCGATTCCCGACCAAGGACCGGGCGCGCCGCCAGTGGAATCTCACTCCGCACCTGTTCAGACGACGGCGCTCCGCAATTGGAAAGAAACTCCGGCTCCGTCGCCGTCGCCCGGAGTATGGTCCACAACGAGAGATGCCGAACCCGCTTCCATTCTCGACCAGTTAGTCGAGGTCCGGCGCCCCCACCCCTCAGTGGAAAAAGAGAGGAGTCGCGACCTGATCAAGCAGTTCGTGGTCGAAGTGCTTGACGGCAGAATGACCATCTCCCGCGACGCCGAGGCGATGGTCAACGCGCGGATCGCTCAAATAGACCATTTAGTCTCGCTGCAGTTGAATGAGGTCCTCCACGACCCGGAGTTCCAGCGCCTCGAGGCGACCTGGAGAGGGCTGCGCTTCCTCCTTCACCGCGTCCGCAAGGCAGATCACGTCAAGGTCCGCATTCTGAACGCCGGTAAGAAGGAACTGCTGCGACAATTCCAGCGGGAGCGGGAGCGTCACTCGTCGCCGCTTGCCCGCAAGGTACTTGAAGAGGCGTTCGGGACGCCCGGGGCTGTGCCTTTCAGTCTCCTCCTCGGCATCTTTGAAGTGGGCCCCACGCCGGAAGACGTAGAAATACTGGAAAGGCTCGCCAGGCTGTGCGCCGCCGCCCACCTGCCCTTCCTCGCCGCTGCTTCGCCCAGCCTTCTCAGCTACGACAGCTTCTCCGAACTCACTGCCGCCGAGACGCTGAGGCGAACCTTCGAAGCGCCGCAGTTCATTAGGTGGAACCTATTCCGCGCGCGCCTCGAATCGCGATATGTCGGCCTGACCCTGCCGGGAATGATGTTGCGCCTTCCGTACGGTAAAGACACGGAGCCGGTCGAGGCATTTGACTACGAAGAACATGTGGACGGCACCGATCATTCCAAGTTCTTGTGGGGCAGCGCCGCCTGGGCCCTGGCGGCCCGGTTCGCTTTGGATTTCGAGCGTTACGACTGGTGCGGCGCACCTCGCGAATCTGGAGAAACGGGCGAGATCCAGAATCTTCCGCGGTTCAATTTCCGGACTGACGAGGGCGACATCGGGTCCCAGGGAGCGGCCGAGATCCCTGTCAGCGAAAAACTTTACCTGGATCTCCGCGCCCTCGGCCTGATCCCTTTGTGCCAGGTCGCGGAAACCGATTCAGTCACCTTTTACGAAAGCTGGTCATGCCATAAACCGACTGTCAACCCCGACTGGGATCCGCCCACGACTTACGAATCCGCGCAAATCGATTGCATGCTCGACGTCAGTCGGATTGCCCATTGCCTCCACGCCACTCTCCACCGGTCGTGCCAGAACCTGGCGAGTGCCCAGCAATGCGAAGAACGCCTCCGAAAGTGGGTTTCGGCGTATGTCCTGCCCTGCTACGCGCGCGGTAGCACCTTCGAGGCCGCGTTCCCACTTTATGGCGCGGATTTCCGTATCGCCGGCGCGCCGGACTCGCGGGGCAAGTCGAAACTGGAGGCCTCACTACTGCCAAAACGGCCCGGAGCGCCGTTGGCCCATCCGGTCGAGATCACAATCGAGATCGCCTTGCCATGGGCCCTGGCGCAAGATCCGCTACCACAGCCTCCCGCGCTGTTAACCTCGCCCGCGACCGTGCCGCCGATTTCGTGCGAGTCGCCGAACGGCGCCAATTCTGGACGTGACCAGTTCATCCACCGCACGCTGATGGCGGAAGCCTGCCTCGCCAATCGGAAACTCGATGTCGCCGCCATGATCCTCGAAGACCTTACTGAGCAGATCGACCGCTATCACCTCGAGGAGTGGGAATCGCCCCGCCTGATAACACAGGTTTGGGATTTGCTTCGCCGCTGTTACCTGCTTGCTTCCCCATCGCCAGAAGCCGCCGAACGCTCGGTCGCACTCCTCCGACGCATTTGCCGGCTCGACCCCTCTCGCGTGATCGAGTAGCCACCTCCAAGTCGAAATCGGCGAAGAGATACCCACCGGATGCGGCGCTCCGTGCATATACCACGACGTACTTTCGAACTGGTTCTGCCCTCACTTCAATAGCGATAAATCCCCTCGCACTCACGACGGACTGCTGGAGCGAAGGGCTGTTCTCGACAGTAGGCCTGCCGGGCACCTGCGGTTCCGGCTCCGACATGCCTGAAAGGTCGCCCTTTTTGGCTTTCTCCGAGTGGCGATAGGAGCGGGGATCGGCACGCCGGCACCTCGGTTGTTAGCCGTTTTCCTCCGAACGGCCGCCACGGCGACAATCTGTGGCCTGACTGATCGAGTGGGACGTTCGAACGTCGTCTGGCGAGGGGCATTCACGACTGGCAACGAGATGGAGAGGTTCCTCGCTCCTATCGCTAGAACTTCGGGTAAACTGGCGGCTATTCTGCGGGGCGCCTCTATAGCCAAAACCGGCTTAGACGCAGTTTCTCACCCTTGTGATCCGATTTCTCCCGGTTCAAGTATTGTAGAAGCTCGGATCTTTTCTGCTCAACATCCGCGGGTGTCATCTCCGAGATCTCCGAGTCTCTCGTTAGGCCGAGGGAGTTTAGGGACGTTCCAAACCTCAATCCCACCGACCCGGATATCAACCAACGATCATGGATTGGGCTAGCTTTAGAGGTCTCGCCACCGATAACCGCGATTTCGGTCTTGGGGGGACTCTGGTCGAACAAGCTCCGCCATGCCATGACATATATATCCTGGAGTTCCGCCCCATCCGTAGGCGTTGGTTGTTGCGCTCGCGAGGTCATTATGGTTATCTCGCATCCGGACTTCGCAACTCGTATTACCTGAACCCAGGAGAGGTCGCCCGGACCGAAGTACGGGTCATGTATCAAGACCGCCGTTGAAAGATTGTCCTCCAGCCACGCCGTCAAGATCCGGACGGCATCATCCCTATTGGTTGGTGTAGCGAGTAGCGAGCTTGCGCCGCTGAGTTGGGCCGCCTGTGTTTTGACAGCCCGAAGGCGCACCATGGCCCGGCCGGCAACCTGGCCAGCCATTTGGGCGCCCACAACGCACGCGTCGAATATCGGGCGGAGAAACGTGGCGGCTTGATCCGTCTTGCAGAAGCGAGCGACCGCGTTTTCGACGTACCATACCAGGAGGGGATAAGAGCGTCTTAGCGGTTGTTCCGCTGCAAGATCCAGATACACTCTTATTTCGCTAGGATGGTAGCTCTGGACTCTGCCAGCATTGAGCGATCTGAGGAGCAGGACACCTAGGCGCGACACATCAGCAGCGCGGACTCCCCGAAGCACCCTTTCCCCGTCCAGTTTGCCTTCACCCTCCTTGATCGCATTTCGCACCTCAAACATTCGCATCTCGGCTTGCGCGCGACGTTTCGCGTCGTCGCCGTCGAACTCATCAATCAACTTCTTTGCAAAACTCTCGTCTACGCGATACGCCACGTCGACAAGGCGGCGCTGCTGCTCTTGTACATCCTCGGACGATCCCTTTATCGTAGCCGCCGCGCTGTTAACTAGTTCTCGGCACAGTGATGTATCGACGTGTTGCACCTCTTCAGCAAGACCCAGGTATCGCTCAATCTGATCAAGAGCACACGGGATGTCCTTAATTTCTTGCTTTGCCTGGTGTAATAACTTAGAAGACTGCGTCGACATGTTCTTGGGGAGTGCTAGTGCAATAATCTGCAGTACGTACACGCGGTCCGCGACGTTCGTCAACGCCTTTGCCTGCTGAGTCAGATCGGTCCAGTCTGGAGGCTTTGACTGCGTGAACCTCTTTACCTGAGCAAGGGTTGCGATGCGAAACCCTGCGTGACTTATCTGCTTCGCGATCGGTAGCTTTGCCATTGCGATAGCGCCAAACCGGCGTGCGATGTCCTCGCGCTGGGGTACGTTCAGCGAATACCGGTTTGCTGGAGACTGCAGCAGGTCGGCTATGTTCTCGGTCGCGGAGTAAATCATCCAGTCCGTCTCGAGCAATTGGGTCAGGCTCTCAACCTGCAATAGCTTGTCGTGAGTAACCTCCGCCATATTGCGCGTCTTGTTGTCAACTGGATCCGAGGGCACCCGATCGAACAAAATGAAGCGGATGACCTCCCGTATTGCCGTATCCCGATCTTCGGCATCCAAGGCACCCAGCGCTTCGAGGCATGTCGCCCGCTGTGCGCGGTAAACGGCTGGCGCAATCTGGATAGTCACCGCGGAGCGATATGCCGCATCTTCCGGCGGTACATTAGCGAACGCGGGCAAGCAGAACTCCTTGACTAGGCGGTCGCTGATGTCGCTGCGGCCCCAAACAACCGCCCTCATGCAGACATCCGCCCAGAGGATGGCTCTTTCGCCATGGGCTGGGATAACGTCTATCAGGGCAGCCAGGGCCTGCAGGTCCGCTTCCGTCTCAAGCCGGCGCGGCAGTAACCCGCAAAATGATCGGACGACCAAACGGACACACGCGAGGAATGCCGCTGCTGGCTTGGGCGCGGCTATGCCGCACCCCGCTTTGAGCGTATCGGTTGCTTTTAGGAATGCTTCTGCGCGGTCCGGGTCTACCGTGGCGAGGTCCCGCACGATGTGGAAGGCCGCATCGATCCGTACCCACTCCACGTCGATGTGCTCCCACCGAGCCATTAGTTCCCGCGCAAGGCGCTCCTTTAAGGACCTGTGGTCGTCGCCTGGCGAAGCTGCCGCGAGAACCCTTATCGCACACACAGATGCGCGACACGCGACTAGTGACTCTGCGATCGACTCTACCATCGCGATAAGTGGCATCAGGGCTCGGAGTTTGTCGGACGTGATGACCTGCCCATCGGCGAATCGTTCCATGACATGGAGAAGTCCCTGATCGCGCTCATCGTTAACGGTTATTGAATTGAGGACATCCAGGAGATCTGACGACTGGATTTCGGAGGTTGGCTTCCGGAGCAATGTATCGATCACGTCCACGAGTACCGCGTTTCTTCGGTGTTCGGTGTTTATCACTTTCGTGTAACCTGAATAATGCACAGGCGCACACTCCAATCCTTGCGATCTCAGCGTTGAGGTC
>JBDTMZ010000037.1:0-25913 GCA_039934035.1 Candidatus Solibacter sp.
CACGGGTCTGTGCGGGGGGCAGCGGGTAACCGCTGTCCCTACCGCGACTCCCACCTTTGTAGGCAACTGCCCTACGTCTTCTCGCGCAGCTTCGCCTTCACAAACTCCAGCTCCGTCTGCTTGGGAATGCCGGGCTCGAAGCAGCGGCGGCAGCGCGCCTCGTACATATCGCTCGCACCCACCACAATCAAATCGTCCGACCCGCGCAGCCGCTGTGTATGTTTCGCCGGATTGCCGCAGCGCACGCAAATGGCGAGCGTCTTGGTGATGGATTCGGCATGCGCCAGCAAATCCGGAATGGGCGCGAACGGGCGTCCCATGTAGTCGGTATCCAGCCCGGAGATGATGACCTGCTTGCCGCTGTCGGCGAGCCGCTGCGCCACATCCACCAGTTCCGGTCCCATGAAGTTGGCCTCGTCGATGCCGATCACTTCCGAGCGCCAGTCCATGCGCTCCATCACCTCGCCGGCGTGGGCCACTACCTGGGAGTTCATGCGCAGATCGCCGTGGGAGACGATCTCGGTATCGGAATAGCGGTTGTCGATGGTCGGCTTGAAGACTTCCACGCGCTTGCGGGCGATCATGGCGCGCCGCAGGCGCCGGATCAACTCCTCGCTTTTCCCCGAAAACATGGGCCCGCAAATGACTTCGATCCAGCCGACATTGCCAGTGATGATATCCATAGGAACCGCTTAGCATGACACGAAGGCGGGGGCATTGTAAAACCGGAAATCGCCACCTTCGCGATGGGTCGGTGCCGACACATCATACGGCCTGGCAGAGGGCACTGTCCCGGTGCCTCCGCGGGAAGCGGGGCGTTCACGCCAGGCGGGCGCCCTCGGCCGCAACCAGTTCTTCCAGCTGCTCCAGCCCACCCGCGAAGAAGTGGTCCGCGGCTTCCACGAAGTGCAGCGCCTTGGGCGCCGCGAAACTCTGGTACATCGCTTCCAACTCCTCGCGCGGACCGTACTGGTCGTTCGTGCTCTGCAGAAACACCTTGGGGGTCGCGCAGGTATTCAAATAGTCCGGCGGACCCCAGCGCGTGGGATAGCCCGCCGCCATCAGGAATTTTGCCCCGCCCACTTCGCAGCCCAGACGCGTGATCACGCGGGAGCCGAACGAGAAGCCCGCCAACGCATACGGCAGTTCCGGGTAACGCTCGCGGAGCCAGAGCAGCGCGGCGCGCGCGTCTTCGATTTCGCCTTCCAGATGGGCGTGCTCGCCTGTGCTGCGGCCCACCCCGCGGAAATTGAAGCGCAATACCACAGCACCCGCCCGCCGCAGACCGCGCGCCAGACGGTAGACCACTTTATTGTGCAGCGTGCCGCCATACAGCGGGTGGGGATGGCAGACCACGGCGCACAGGCGGGGGTTGCCATCCTCGGGCTCTTCGAGCAACGCCTCCAACTCGCCCACCGGACCGGCGAGCGTGTGCGATTCGATGCGCCGGGCCACGTTACGTGCTGCGGTAGTTGGTGAATTGCAAGTCGATGCCGAAATCCGCATTGCGCAGCAGCGCGATGGCGGATTGCAGAGTGTCGCGGTCTTTGCCTGCGACGCGCACGAAATCGCCGGAGATCGAAGCCTGCACTTTCAGCTTGCTGTCCTTGATCTTCTTCACCATCTCGCGGGCTTTTTCCACGGGGATTCCCTGCTGCAGCGTGATCTCCTGCTTCACCGTCTGTCCCGATGAAGCGATGATTTCGCCGTAGGTGAAACCCTTCAACGGCACCTGGCGCTTGATCAGCTTGTTCTGCAGAATGTCCACCACGTTCTTGATCTTATACTCATCCTTGCTCTGCAGGATGATCTTGTTGTCCTTCTCTTTGAACTCGATGGTGGAGTGCGAATCCTTGAGGTCGAAGCGCTGCTGCACTTCCTTGAGCGCCTGCTGCACGGCATTGTGCACTTCAGGCATCTCGATTTTGGAAACGACGTCGAAACTGTTATCGGGCATAGGTCAATCGCGATCCGTGCCGGTCTCAGGCCGCGCACGGCTGATATCTAATCCTAAGATTGTAACGCAGAACGCAACTTGTTGATTCTGCATTGATTCGAAGGTGCCTGGAAAGCTCATTCATTGTGGCCGGGCACATACTCGCGTTGCACGAGCTTCGCCGTGAAGGCGAGAAACTTGGAGCGCGCCTGAGCCTGAATCAGCAGGTCGTCCGTGCCGGTGATTCGGAACGATCTGGCGAACGCCAGCATGCTATCGAGGGCCATCAGATTTTGGAACGTCCTGAACTTCAGGTCTCCCTGGCCGATTTGTACACTTCCCTCAAAGACCCGCGCCTTCAGCGTCGTGAAATCATCCATCGCTTCCGTGAGTGACGGCGCCCCGTCACGCTGCATGTATTTACGTCCTTCGAAGTAGAGGCGCCTGCCGCCGGGCGCCAGCAGGTACAAGTCGTAGCACATCTCCGTAACGCCGGTCGCGGGATTCACGCGCAGGTAGCAGAAGCGGCTCTTCTTCTCATCCACCGGGCAGATCACTTTTCGCTGGGCCTCGAATTCGTCGAACTCCACGGTGCCTTTGACCCCGGCATCGTGCTCCATACCATCCACAAACTCATTGAGTTCGCGCACGGCGATCGAGAGCGCGAAGCGGCAGTTCGAGGCGCCGCCTTCCACCGCCACGTCGCCCGTCCCGGGGGCATACCACCCGTCCATCTGCTCATCGAAGGTCATCCCGATGCCAGCGGGCACGGTCACGTCCAAAAGGTGATCCCAGATGCTGCGGGCCTGGCTTTGCTCTTCGCCGCGGGTCAGCAGGAAATAGTAGCCGGTATATTTCCGGCCATCGATCAGCTCGGTCTGCGAGAGACCCAGGGAACCCAGCGGCAGCAACTCTTCGGGGCCTCTTGCCGGACGCAGCCACTTGCCGACGGCGAGCTTGCCATCGACGGCGCGGAGGGCGGCGGGGTCGAATTGGAAATTGTCGGATTCGAGCCAGCTTCGGAAGTCCTGCGGAAGCAGCACCTGCTCCATCAGCCCCGCCACCCGAACCCGCGATTTCACGGTGCTATCGGGTTGGCGTTGAAACTCGATCCAGGCTACGCCGGGCGCATGGTTGGACTGTGCGACCAGATCGAGCCTCCAGGCGCCCTCCAGACCGGCCGCCGAAACGGCGTTGGATGAACTGAACAGTTGGCGGTGATCGTCCGGAGTGAGGTGCTCAAACGAATAGGAGCGCACCAGGACGCCATCGAAGCCGCGGCGTCCCTTAGGGTACTCCCCGGTGTAGCCGCGGTAGACCACCAACTCGTCGTTGATCACTCTCATGACGTCGTAGAAGGGGAAACCCGGATCCGTGTAGCGGAGGAGGATATAGCGGCCGGGGTCCAGATCTCCGGTTCGTTTCTCGAGGTTGAGTTCCTCGAGCGCATGATGGACCGGGACTCTCCCATCGGCGTACTGCGTCTCGCCGAGGAGGCGGTCGCCCGCTTTCCAGAAGCGTTTGTTGTAGCCGGTATGCAAGCGTGCCGCAAGCTCGGTGAGCGGGAGTCGCTGCGGCAGGATGCCCTTCCAGACACGATCGTTGAACACCCTGCGATTGGCTGCGTCGATGCGCACCGTGCCCCGATTCTCCAGCTTGTCCAAGCCGAGCGTGGTGCAGCGCTGGAAGATGCGTTCGATCGCCGCGTCGGTCACGCCGATCATCTCATCGGGCGTTATACCAGACATGCTGACCGAGGTGTTGGGCTTGGGATACGGATCGCCTTGCAGGTCGCGCAACTTGCGGGCGGCGATACGCTCCGCGACGGCGGAAATCGTCATAAAGGGATTGACGCCCAGCGCCGAAGGCAGAAGCGCGCCATCCGCGACAAACAGACCGTCGTGGACGGAGCCATCACCGGCGAACACACGCCCGAACTCGTCCACTGCGCCATGCAGGTAGTCCTCGCCCAAGGGGCAACCGCCCAGCGGATGGGCGGTGATGAGGCGGCGCAGTCCGAACATCGTCCAGATGGGATTCTCGACAAAGGTTGCGCCCACGGCTCGCGCATGCCGGCGCAATTCTTCATTGATGATGGCAAACGTGCCCTGGCGTCCCGCGCCCTCCCACTCGATGGTCATACGGCCGTCGGGCTCCCAGAAGGGAGCGTCGAAATGCATCGTGCCCTTGGCATCGTCGAAGGCGGTCACCAGATAAAGCAGGGTGTGATTCACCGCGCCATCCGGCGAATACACGTCGCTTTGCGAAAGGTCTTTCAAAACGCGATTGCGCTCCTGCACTTCGTCACCGGTGTCGGTATCCTGGCCGCGCAGGGCCGCAAACGAGATCTGGGAGCCGCGGACCAGGGAGGTGGGGAACGAAACGTCCTCCACCAGGAATCGCTGGCCGGCGGGGCGGGCGCCGTTATAGCTGACCGCGCCGGTGATGGTGGGTCCGGGCGGCGTTTTGGCGCCGGGGCTGTTGGGGTGATCGCCGAAACCAAGCACCTGCAAGGCGAGATTCCCATTGTAAGAGACACCGAAGAAATCACCGTTGCCGCTAAACCCGGAGCCGAGACGCGGCGATACGCGCAGGCCGTGCATCTCCGAGCGCAACAGGATTTCCGTGCTGTTGATGGAGCCCGCCGCGAGAATCACGTTCCGCGCTTCTAATGTGAACTTCTCCTCGCGGCCCTTCACGAGATAGTGAGTGCCGTGAATTTGCCAGCCTCCGCTATCGAGCCGCTTCACCCACTCCACTTTGGTCTGCGTATAGATCTCGGCTCCGGCGCGGCGCGCCATGGGCAGATAGTTCATGTTGAGCGTGTTCTTCGCGCTCACGTTACAGCCGGTGACGCAATCGCCACAATCCGTGCAGGCTTTCTGTTCCACCCCGAAGCCGTTGTCTTTCCGATCCTCGAAATTGACCGCGATGGGCAGGGGCGTGACGTGGGTCCCGAGCTGCTGGGCGCGCGCCTCCAGGGCCTTGAGCTTCGGCAGGGAGGCGGCGCGCGGGTGCGCCTGCGGACGCAGGACTTCGGAGGCGCGCTGGTAGTAGGGCAGCAACTCGTTGCGCGTGAGCGAGCGCGGCCACCCGGCCAGCGAAAACACCCCCTCGTCGGGAATCAGTGCCACATTGGCGTTGACCAGAGACGTGCCGCCGAGGCCATTTCCCTTGACGACCGTAATATCGCGATAGTTCAGCAGCTCGTAAAGCCCCTGCGGATTCACGCCGCTGCGCTGTTGCTTCAGGTAGCCATCGAGGGTATCGGGGAACTCGCCCGGCTTCCACTCCCGGCCGCGCTCCAGAATGCAGATGGACGGTTTCCGGTCCAGATTCGCGGTGGCGAGCCGGGCCGCCGTGATCGCGCCACCGTAGCCGGAGCCGACGATCACAAAATCGTAGCTCGTTTTCCTGGAGTTCCAGTCACCCGATAGTGTGTTCATCTTGCCCCCGCAACGCCTGTTGACCTACAGTGTTTTCAAATACTCGATCAGGTTCAGCTTTTCGGCCGGTGTCAGCCGGGTTCCGTATTCGTGGCCCTGCCGGCCATTCCCGCGAACCGAAGTATCGAAACGAAAGCCCTCGCGTTCCGCCTCGGGTCCGGAACTTACGAAGCCGGCGGCCTCGTAATCATACACGTCGTAACCGCGGCGGAATACTGCCGGACGTTCCCCGGCGGGCTTGAGCAAGTCACGCAGAGTAGGTACGGAACCGTTGTGCAGATAGGGGGCGCGCAGCCACACGCCATCGAGCGGCATCGACGAGTAGCCGTTGGTCTTGCGGAAATGCGAGAACCTCCAGGGCTTGCCTGTTCCCAGCGTGTTCATCTTGTCCGCCAGCTCTTTGGTGAAGGAATTGAGCCGTTCCGGGTCTGTGCCGATCTCATCGATAGGCACCGTCTGGCCCACCCGTTTGCCGTTGAGCGCGTGACATTCGGCGCAATGCTGCTCGAAGAGAAGACGTCCTGCCAGGGCGCGTTTCGAGTCGATCCGTTCGCTCGGGAAGGGTGGCGGCTTGAGGTCCAGAATCCAGTCTTCCACGCGCTTCATGCTCTCCAGATCCAGCGAGTCTTCCGAAGCTCCGGCCCCGATGGCGGCGCTCTTGTTCCGTTCCGTGACCAGATTGTTGTTGCCGTCCCAGTGCAGCCACAGGCCTTCGCGAACCCGCTGGTTCCAGAGAGAAGGCAGGTCAGCGGTGCCCACGCTGGTGTCCCGCTGCATATCTAAGCCGAACATCACTTTGTATGAACTGAAGGTATCCACCCGGCCCGGACCGCTGGGAGGCCGGCTATCGAAATAGGCGAAGCTGGCCTTCACGGCCGCCGCCTCCTTCTGGGTTCGCGGGATAACGATCCAACTGTAGAAGGTGCGGGTGAACCACGAAAGCTCCGGAAACTTCTGGCGAATCGCGGACATGATGCGATCGGAGTTGAACCTTGAATCCCCGAAGCAGGAAAACAGGAAGCGCTGATAGCTTTGCAGATCGAACTGGTGTGACGGCATCCCGGGGATGATCCGTACCGGCGCGCCCGGAGCATCGCGCAGGGTGCCGGTGTGGCACACCGCGCAATTGAGGCCCACAAGCTCCACCTGTGAATTGCGAAGGCTGGTGCCGATGGGCCGCTTGGACGCCGGCCCCTCGAAAATCAGGCCGAATCTCGCGTAGCCTTCACCCGGCCGCTTAGGAAGGTATTCGGGAAAGACGTTCGGCAGGACCGCCCATATGTAATACGGGACGCCCGCGCGGCTCTCCGCGCCAATGGACCCGTACTTGAAGTGATCGACGATGCCGGCGTGAAGCTCGGGCTCATCGGCGGGGGGCAACCACAGTATCGCGGCAAGCGGCGGACCCGTGGCCGGTCCGCTGTTAAAGGCCAGGACGGCGGCCGCGGCTGCCAGTAGCGCGGCCGCGAGCATCCGGCGATCAGGCATGCGCCGAGTCCTCGCCGAAAGCAGGGGGGTGGAACACAGACATGATCTGTTGCACCATCTCCTCGCGCGAGGAAAACCGGGTCTCATCGTAGCAGCCCAGCGGGTTCTCGAGCACGTTGACCAAACACTTGTTGCAGTACGTGCAAGGCTTGGGCGCACGATCCGCGCCGCCGGCGAACTGGTGGACCAGATCGTTGTTGGCGATCAGCGGCCGGGCGATCGAAACGGCATGACACGATCCGTCGGTTAGCGCCGTCCTGATCACCGATGCCGTTTGAAAACCCCCGGTACAGATGACCGGAATTTTC
The DNA here is from genome assembly GCA_039934035.1 of Candidatus Solibacter sp. GTDB lineage: Bacteria > Acidobacteriota > Terriglobia > Bryobacterales > Bryobacteraceae > Solibacter. Next base: position 7,179 of record JBDTMZ010000037.1, read on the forward strand.
ACGGCCGCGCGAATGGCGCGCGCTTCGGGAAGGGTGATGCCTTCGATCACGTTGCCGCGCGCCGCATTCCACGTCAACGTATGCAGCCTGGCTGTGGGCGCGGAGCGCAGGGCGAGGTAATTGACCAGTTCCTTATTGCCACTCGATATCATCGAATCGAACGTCTTGAGCGCATCCTGAACCGGGAACTCTCCCGGGGGATTGCGCGGGTGGGGAAAGCTGCTGCCCGAGGAGACGTGGATGGCATCCACCCCTCCCTCTTCCAGCCACTTGCACACCTGGATGGAATCCGCCAGCGTGTTGCCGGCGGGCTCGAAAGGAGCCAGCGCGTTATTATGTTCTACCGCGCTGATCTTCATCTGGAGATGGTAGTCGCGCCCCACTTCGGCACGAATGGCGGCCACGATCTCGAGCACGAAACGCGCGCGATTGCGCAGGATGCCGCCGTAGTCGTCACGGCGGTCATTGATGGCCGAACTGAGGAACTGGGTGATGAGGTAGCCGTTAGCGCCATGGAGTTCGATGCCGTCCAACCCCGCCTCCCGTGCGCGCCTGGCTCCGGCGGCGAACGCCTGCACGGTCTCCTTGATTTGCACAAGGGTCATGCGCTCGCATTCGAAACCGTGAACCGGGTCGGAATCATCCGTGGAGCTGAGACCTTTGGGATACTCGATGCCACCGATGTCGCGCTGGCGCCCGCCATGGCTGAGTTGCAGGATGAAGCGGCAATCGGACTCATGCACGCGGCGGCCGACTTCGCGCCAAAAGGGAATGCGCTCGTCGCGGTCGATGGTGGCGTAATTGGGAAGGATGCGGCCGCGGATGGTGACGGCGACGAAGGAGGAGATGATGGCTCCCACACCGCCGCGCGCGAACTTAAGCTCCCAGTTGATGCGAGCCGGATTGCCGGAACCATCGTAATTGTCGAAGCGGCCGGAAATGCTGGATCGGAAGATGCGGTTTTTGACGGTAAACCCGCGCATCTGCAGGGGCTCGAAGATCGGATCGGTTGCCATTTCCCTCCTCCTCGTCGTGCGTGGGTCCAATATATCGCGGCCCCGCTAAGGCCATCCGAGTCGAGGGTTCCAGATGGTGCCGTTCCGTACGTCCGGGAATATCGATCCGCGTAGCGAGAGGCTGTGCCGGACAACGATGGGCCTTGATACAGTGCTGATTACGCTGCTGATTGTCGAGCCGATTACGCCCGGTGATTGGTCGCGTTGATTAAGCTGCTTATTGTCGCGTTGATTACGCTGCTGATTGTCGAGCCGATTACGCCCGGTGATTGGTCGCGCTGTCTATTCCTGGGAATCGGGCTTGATATCCAGCCCTAGAATCGAGCCGGAGCGCATGCGAATCGGGTGGACGCGGCGCACGGGTTCCAGCAGGGGAGCCACCGGGTCGGGAAGGGCAACTTTCGGAGACTGTGTGGGTGCGGGTGAGGTCGCCGGGGGCGGGGAAGTCACCGTCAAAAACCCCGCTGGCGCCGGCGCCTGCGCCGAGGCCTGCGGCAGAGCCTGGTCCGACCTGCGTGAAAGCAGCGCTGCCGTGACGCGCCGCGCGATTTCGTCCACCATCACGGCCATCGAAGCGTCCAAGGCCACCGTGACGGCCGCGCGTACCTGCTCTTCGTCGATTACTGCGACAAAGGGCGCGGCTGCCGGATTCTGTGGGCGCGGGGCGCTCTCCGCCTGCGGCGAAAGTTCCGCCCGTGCCTGCGCCGCCAGTTCGGCCAACGGCTTCACGGCCGCAATCAACGCGCTGGCTTCGAACGGTTTGCGCAGGGTGGCATCCGCCTCCACGCGCGCCACCGCCGCCTCGTCCAGCGTCTCCATTACGCCCGCTGTGAGAATCACCCGCACGTGGCGGTGCCGCGGACTCATCTTCAGGTACTGGCAGATTTCGTAGCCGGTGCGTCCCGGCATCACCGTATCGGCCAGCACCAGGTCGGGATCCACATCGTCCAGCCGGATGAGCGCCGAATCGGCGTTAGAAACCGTGACCACTTCGTAGCCCTCTTCGCTGAGGATTCGCTCGCCCATGCGCTGCGCATGAGGGCTATCGTCCACGAGTAGGATTCGGCTCATTGTTTCGCTGGTGGCGGTGTCTGCCCGCCTGCCGGGGCGGGAGGCTGCGGGCTCTCCGGCTCTTTCGTTTCCGGCTTTTCGTCCTGCTTGGTACGCGCTTTCTTCTTCTGTTCCTTCACCGCCGCCGCGTTGGCCTCTTCCTTCTTTCGGCGGTCTTCCTTCGCTTTCTTGATGGCGTCCTGCTGTTGCTTCAACGCTCTCTGGTATTCTTTCTTCTGCTCCGCCGGCGTCATGGTGGTCTTCTTGACCGTCTCGTCCGGAGTAGCCGCCTTCGCCGGATCCGGCGCCGGGGCCGCCGCGGGCGCTTCCGCCGGAGCTGCAGGAGGGGCCGCCGCGGGCGCCGCTTCCGACCCCGCAACGCCCGATCGCGCTTCCTTGCCTTTATCGATTTCGCTATCGTTCCCCGGGTTGGTGATGCTGACTTCGTTCGAACCCAGCACGCCGCCGGGGTTCGCTGCCGACGCCGGCACGCTCACGGGAATCGTCGGCCGGTAACCTTCCATCGGAGGCGCGCCCGATTTGGCTGCCTGGCTCATATCCGGACGGCCGCGGAAGACACCCCAGAAATGGCTCATCGGACCCGGCTTGGTGTGATTCTCCAGTTCGAACTTCATGCGCGCCATGGCCACCGGATCGGCTTCCGGTACCGCTCGCTTCATCACTTCCAACTGCGCACGCGCATCTTCGGCGTGAATGCTGAGCGGGTAGTCCTTCACGATGCGCTGATAGGCCGTCACCTGTTGGCCTTCGAAATTGTCACCCATGCGGTGATAGCTGTCGGCCAGCTGCCACAACGCTTCGTCCGCCTTACTGTACAGCGGGAACTGATCTACCATCGCCTGGAAACGGTTGGACGCGGCGGGGAAACTGCCCTTCTTCTGATAGAGGACGCCCACGCGGAACTCGCTATCGGCCAGCACTTCCTGAATGTCGCGGAGCTTCTGCTGCGCCACCGGCGCGAACTTGCTGTTGGGGAACTGCTGCACCAGTTGCTTGCACTCCTGCTCCGCGCGCAAGGCGTGCATCGGGTCGCGATCCGGCTTCTCCATCTGCTTGTAGTGGATGTCGCAGACCTTTTCCTGCGCTTCGGCGGCTTCTTCCATCGCCGGGTAGAACAGGATGAAATCCTTATACTCGGCTTCGGCCTGCGCCAGCCCGTGGCTGCCGCCTTCGCGGAACCACGCGTCGGCAATGGCGAGCTTCGCTTTGGCCAGGTATTCGCTGGTGTCGTAGGTGTTGATCAGGTTTTGCAGCAGCAGGCGCGCGACTTCGAAACGGCTGTGTTCGATATCGTTGATGGCTTTGTCGAACAGCACCTTATCGGGCTGCTGTGTGTCCTTGGTGATGGGGTTGTTGTACTTCTTGCGGCGCAGTCCGCAGCCGCCCAAAAGCACCGCAACCGCCAGCACCACGGCAGTAGAACGAATCGCGTTTCGAACCATAATCACCCTTTAAATCCCTACCCTTAACAGGCAATCGCAGCCGCTTGCGCTGCGATGTTACGCATTTCCCGGACGGTGTTTTCCGGGTCGGCACTGTGAAAAATCGCCGACCCTGTGACGATCCAATCACACCCTGCCCGTACCACATCCGCCAGATTCTCTTTATGAACGCCGCCATCGATTTCGATCGGCAGCTCTAACTTCTTTTCACGCCTCAGGCTGGCCAGCTTCCGCACCTTTTCGAGGACGTACGGAATCAGCTTCTGCCCGCCAAAACCTGGATTTACGCTCATCAGCAGCACGTAGTCCGCCACTTCGACAATCTCTTCCAGTACCGAAATCGGGGTGGAGGGATTCAGCACCACTCCCGCCTTGGCGCCCGCCTTGCGAATCAGCCCCAGGACGCCGTCCAGGTGCCGCGCCGCTTCGTAGTGCACGGAAACCGAGTTGGCTCCAGCCTCTACGAAAGACGTCACATAGCGCTCCGGATTCTCGATCATCAGGTGCACGTCCAGGTGCAGCTTGGTGGCTTTACGCAGCGATTCCACCACCGGCGGACCGATGGTCAAATTGGGCACAAAGTGGCCGTCCATCACATCGAGGTGAAGCATTCGGGCCCCGCCGCGCTCCACCCGTGCGATTTCGTCGGCCAGGCGGGCGAAGTCCGCCGACAGTATCGAGGGAACAATTTCAATCATTTACGGGCTACCCCCGATTTTATCACAGAGGCTAAGACGCTTTTATGACACAGGCAAAGAAGCCGTCCCCGGGGTCGCGGCCGGGAATGCGTTCGATCGGCTCCCCGCGCAGTTCGACTGGCACATCTTCCACCACCTGCTGGTTCTCTTCCGGCTCCAGCGAGCATGTAGAATATACCAGCAACCCCCCGGGCGCCAAGGCTTCGCGCGCATGCGCCAGCAGGGCCCGCTGCCGCTGAGGTAAATCCTGTAGATCGTCGGGCGAAAGCCGCCACTTGATCTCCGGATTGCGAGCCAGCGTCCCCGTGCCCGTGCAGGGCGCGTCCACCAGGATCCGGTCGAAGCGGCGCGCGAAGGGCAGCGGTTGCCGCCCGTCCAGCACCACCAGGTTCGCCGTCATCGCTTTCATCTGCACCAGCCGGTGGAAGTAGATATCGCATGCCACCACCGCCACTCCGGCCTCCAGCGCCTGCACCGTCTTATTGCCGGGCGCGGCGCACAGATCCAGGAACGTCTGGCCCTCCGCTAACTCAAGCAGCGGCACAATCGATTGCGAACCGATATCCTGCACGCGCTCTCCCACCTGGGTGATGCGCACGAATTTTTCAGGCTCCACCAGCGCCGCCCGCGCGATCCCCGCCGCCGTCTCCGCGCCGTACGCCGCTTCCCAGCGCGCCAACAGCCACTCGGGACAGGAAAGCTCGATCTCGCGCGTCGGCCACGCCACCGGGTCGCGATCCACCTGCCGCAGCAGCGCATTCACCAGTCCCGCGGCCGATGTCTTGCGCGCGCGCTTCACCAGTTCCACGCTCTCTTTCACTGCCGCATGCGCAGGCACGCGTTCCAGATAGCGCAATTGATAGATGCCGAGCCGCAGGGCCAGCCGGACTTCGAGATCGAGCTTGCGTGGCCGCCCTGCGTAATGTTCGATTAGAAAATCCAACTGGGCGCGGTAGCGCAATACGCCGAAGACCAATTCCGAGGCGAGTCCCGCGTCGCGCGAATCCATCGCGGCGGTCTGGACGAGCAGCAGGTCGGAAGCGTAGCCGCCGCTCTCCACCTTGCGGAGAATGTCGAAGGCGGCGAGGCGCGCGGCGGCGATTTTCGGGTTGGCTGGCATGGTGGCGCGAAGGGCGAGCGAATCAGATTGCAGAATAGCGCGTTGCAGCCAGAATGAAATAGTACTGTCACCTGATTGGGATTTCGCGCGGCACGGACGGCGGTTATACTGAAACCTCCACCCCCGTTCGCTGCTTCCGTCACGTCACGGTCGCGGCACTTTTGGCACGATGTGGCCAAGCGTATCGGTTGGATAAGTGACAACTTTGAGTTCGGGCCCGATCGACAGGAGCTTAGCGGTAATCATGCGGAAATCGACTTTATCTTCCAGTCTGCTTTTGGCGGCGTTCGCGCTGGCCACCGTGCTGGCGCCCGGTGGCCTGGCTCAGTGTGTGTCGCTGACCACCCTTGGTTCGGCGTCCACGCAGAATTTCGACACCCTCTCTAATACCGCGGGTTCCACCACCAACAACCTCACCCTCACCGGTTGGTTCATGACCGAGGGTGGCGGTGGCGCAAGGGACAACGAACAATACGCCGTGGACACCGGCGGCAGCAACACCGGCGATACCTACAGCTATGGTGCGGCGGCCAACACCGAGCGTGCGCTGGGCGCGCTGCGCAGCGGTACGCTGTTGCCCAATTTTGGCGCGTGCTTCACCAACAATACGGGCGCCGCCATCGCGTCGCTCGCCGTCGCCTACACCGGCGAAGAGTGGCGTCTCGGCACGGCGGCGCGCACCGATCAAATCAATTTCGAATACAGTGTCAACGCCACCAGTCTCACTACCGGAACCTGGACCAATGTCGCCGCGCTGAATTTCATTACTCCGGATACGGCTACTACCGGCGCCAAGAACGGCAACGCGGCGGGCGAACGCACTGCCCTCAGCTCCACCTTCGCCATCAGCATTGCCAACGGAGCGACCATTTGGATTCGCTGGGTGGACATCGATGCCAGCGGCGCCGATGACGGCCTGGCAGTAGACGATTTTTCGCTGACCCCGGTGGGTACGGGCGATCCCTTCGGAAGCGGCACGGCCAGTCCGAATCCGGTCACGTCGGGCACGTCCACCACCCTCACCGCGAACATCACGCCAGGCGTGTCGCCCACCTCTACCGGGATCGCGGTCTCCTGTGATCTGTCGGCCATCGGGGGCGGCACCGCCTTCAGTCTGCCGAATACCACAGGCACTACCTACGCCGCGGCTTACGCAGTGCCCGGGCCTACCGCTTTCAATACCTATTCCTTGCCGTGCTCGGTGACCGACGCACAGGCGCGCACCGGGGCCTTTAATATCTCCGTGACGGTGCTGAGCTCCTCGACAGCGCCGACGGCCACTGGTTTGGCAGCCCCGAATCCCGTCACCGCCGGCAATTCCGTGGGCCTGAGCGCCACTCCGGTCTCCGGCGCCAACCCCTCCTCCACCAGCTATACGGTGACCTGCAACCTCGCCGCGATCGGCGGCGATGCGTTGGTTGTGTTGCCTACCAGTTATCTGGTGCCGGCAAACACAGTGGCGACGGGCTATTCGCTGCCCTGTAAGGTCACCGATGACGTGGAACGCTTCTCCAACTTTACGATTGCTCTCACCGTGCAGGCGCCGCCTCCGGCGTTCCGTACCATCGCCGAGATCAATGGCTCCGGAACCTCTTCTCCGCTGGGCGGAACTTCCGTGACCACGCGAGGCGTAGTAGTCGGGGTGCGCGCCGCCACCGCCTCGGTGAAAGGCTTCTACCTCGAATCGCAAACGCCGGACCGCGATGCGGACCCCAACACCAGCGAAGGCATACTCGTCTTTCTGGGCAATTCCGCCGTGCCAGGGTGCATCGTGGCAGGCAACCTGGTTCAACTCGAGGGGCTGGTATCGAATTTCGTCTCCAGCACTTCTCCCGTGGGTAGCCTGCCGGCTCCGGAACTGACGGGCCCGGCCAATTGCCAGGTGCTGCAAACCAATCAACTGGGCAGTATGCCGGCGGCGGTGGTGATCGACGCAGGCAATCCCCTGACGCCGGGTGGTTCGGCATCGCAGGGCCGCAAGTATCTTGGCATGCGCATCTCGGTTCCCAACGCCGTCGTCGTCGGCCCCAGCGATGGCTTCCTCACGGAGACCTCCGCGCAGGCCGTTCCCAACGGAGAGTTCTTCGTGACCGTCCCGGGCGTCACCCGTCCGCTGCACAGCGCGTCCGGCATCCTCGATACGCGGCGGCCCTCGGCGGCCCCGGGCACGGTCCCGGTTTGGAACGGCAATCCGGAAGCTCTGCGGGTCAATGTCACCGGACTGAGCCCGGCAGCCACGCCTTACGAAGTGGCCACCGGATCCACCGTGGCAGGACTCGCCGGGATTATGGATTACAACACCAGCCAGGGGCAATTTCAGTTGTACACGGACTCCACGGGCGCGGGCATGCCGACTCCCCTGACGCCGAGCTTAAGCGCCACTCCGGTTCCCGTGGCGCTCGCCAGCGACCTCACCATCGGCAACTTCAATATGGAGCGCTTCTACAGCGACACGGCGGAAGGCAACGGCGCCGTGACCTTGACCACTACGGCCTACCAGGGACGCTTGAACAAAGCGTCGCTCGCCATTCGCAATGTGATGCGCATGCCCGACCTCGTAGGACTGGAAGAGGTGGAAGGCCAGAAGAATACGCCGGGTTCTAATCCCGTGCATGTGATCGATGACCTGGTCAACAAATTGAATGCCGACGCGGTGGCGGCGGGACAGGGCAATCCAAACTATGCCTACTGCATCGCCATGACCAACGATCCCGGCGGCATCACTCCGGCGGTGATTTACAAGCAGGGCAAAGTGCAGGTTACGGAGTGCCAGGTATATGGGTTGGGCACGCAGTACAACGTGCCCGGCGGCGGGACCAACATCCTGAATGACCGGCCTGCGGTGACGGTTCGCGCCAATGTGACGGCCACCGGTTCCGATTCCTCGCTGCCCGTACGGGTGGTGGTGAACCACCTGCGATCACTGAATGGAATCGACGAGCCTGGGACCGCCAACGGCGATCGTGTGCGCAGCAAGCGCAACGATCAGGCCAAATACCTGGCCAACCTGATCAACGGCACCAGCGGCGATCAGGCCACCAATTGGAACACGGTGGACAATCTCCTGGTCATCGGCGATTTCAACGCGTTCTACGTGAACGATGGGTATGCGGACGTCATGAATTGCATCACCGGAAATCCCGCGCCCGCCAATCAGCAGTTCTTCACGGCTGCCCAGTTGGCGGTGGGCTCCCCGTGCACGCCGATTCTCAGTCCGGCGCTGATCAACATGACCAGCCTGAATCCCTCCGCCTACTACTCCTATTCGTTCGCCGGAATCACTCAGACGCTGGACCACGTGCTGCTCAACACCAAGGCGAGTGCCCGCCTGCGCCAGCTCGTCTACGCCCGCAATAATGCGGACTTCCCCGAGGGGCCCACCTACCGCAACGATTTCAACCGTCCCGAGCGTGTCAGCGACCACGACATGCCGGTCGCCTACCTTCGCCTGCCCGTGGAAGTCAGCAGCCGGACGCGCCTGAACGCGGGCGCGGTGGTTTTGAACCGCGTGACCGGACGCTACACCAGCACCCTCAGCATCACCAACACGGGGGCAGCGCCGCTGACGGGCCCCGTCTATGTGTTGTTTGGGAATCTGCCGGCCGGGGTGACGCTGCCGGATTTGCCAACCTTTAACGGACAGCCCTACACCACCATCAATCTGGGTGCGGGACTGGCGCCGGGCGCCACCAGCGCCTCTGTCACCATCAGTTTCGCCAACCCGTCGAACGCACGCATCGGCTATACGACCACGCGCTTCGACGGCAGCTTCTAAAAGGAATAGACACTCTATATGCGATTCAAATACCTTCTTCTGCTTGCCGCGGCCGCCACGGCGGTCACGGCACAAGCTGCCAGCATCGGGTACGTGGTGACGGTGAACACTCCGAACTTCGGTGCTCCCGGCTGGATCGACCTGTCGTTCAATCAGGCGAATGCCGCGACGTCGCTCTCGGCGACCGCCACCATCTGGAACTTCCAAGCCACCGGCTACGTGTTGGATTCGACCACGCAAAGCACGCCGGGTGTGACCGGCTTCCTGGGGAGCGGTCCCCTGGTGATTCCCAACGATGTGTCCGGCGCCAATTACTTCACCCAGGGGATTCTGGCTTGGGGCAGCATGTTCAGCTTCACGGTAGTATTCGAAGGACCGGCAGTGGGCACGCCCGCCGCGGATGGCAGTGAATTTCGCGTCACCCTCTTCGATGCCGGCTTCAACCCGTTTGTAGCCCCCCTGGGCGGGGGTGAGGTGGCCAACGTCACCATCAACCCGGCGGGCGATCTCTCCACTTTCGGCAGTACGTTCGACGGAGGCTCGGCATCGATCGCTCCGGTTCCGGAGCCTCATGCCTCCTGGCTGCTGGGTCCCGGTTTGGGAGCCTTGCTGCTGCTTCGCCGCCGGGTGCGCGTGTAAGTCTCTCCATCGGCGATAATCAAGGGAGTGGAACTCGAAAAGACGTTACTGCGCAAGGTAGGGGAAGCCATCCATCGCTACAAAATGATTCGCGATGGCGACCGTGTGGCCGTCGGCGTTTCAGGCGGCAAGGATTCGGCGACTCTGCTCGAAGCGCTGCTGCTGTTGCAGAAGCGCGCGCCCATCGATTTTTCGGTATGCGCCTTCACGGTCGAGCAGGGGAAGTTCCTGAGTTCGATCGAGCCCATAGGCGAGTACCTGAAGGCGCGGGGAATTGCCTGGACGTACTTCCGTGACGAGCCCTCTCTGCGCCTGCTCGAAGAACAGCCCGGGCACGGCTGCGATCTTTGCAGCCGCTACCGGAGGCGCGCCGTTTACGAAATCGCCGGCGACCTGGGCTGCAACGTCATCGCCTTCGGCCATACGGCCGACGATTTCTGTGAATCCCTCTTACGCAACACCATGTTCACCGGCAAATTGAGCGCCCTGCCGCCCGTCACCTGGTCGCGCAACCGGGATTACCGGCTGATCCGCCCACTGGTGTTTGTGACAGAGGACATCACCACCGCCTACGCCCAGGCCTGCGGCGTTCCGGTAGTGCCCTGCGGCTGTTCGCAACGCACCGGTACGGTCCGCCGGGCGCTGCGCGACATGTTCGGCGAACTGGAGCGGGACTATCCGAATCTCAAGGAAACCATGCTGTCAGCCATGGGGAATGTTGACACTGACCGTCTGCTGGATACCCGTTTTCTCAACATAGAAGAGCAGCCGGTTTCCGCGGCCGCCCAGACCGGGGAACTCTTCCCGATTTTCACGGAATTGTAATCGGGTGTTTGTTGACCACGCTGCCCGAATCCGATTACCATAAGTTTCTTTACAAAGACTCAATTATGCGACTGCTGCCACGCGAAGAGAAGTTTTATCACCTGTTCCTGAAGCAGGCGGAGATCATCTCGGAAGCTGCGCGACTCCTCCTGGAAGGCCTACGGGGCGGCAAGGCGCGCCTTGCGGGCGCCGCCACCGAAATCAACGTGCTGGAACATCGTGGCGACGAAGTGATCCACGAACTGTTCACGCGCCTCAACCAGACGTTCATCACCCCCATCGATCCCGAAGACATTCACAACCTTTCCTCCGCCCTGGATAACGTGCTGGATGGGGTGGAGGATACCGCGCACCGGCTGGTGAGCTATCGCATCGACCCGATTCCGCCTGCCATGGTGAAGCTGTCGGAAATTGTGGCCGACTGCGCGAAGTCGCTCACCGCGGCTTTCGAGGCGTTGGAAAATGACGGCCCGATTATGGAGCACTGCATCGAAATCAACCGTCTCGAAAACGAGGCGGATCTGATCGGCAGGAGCAGCGTGGTGGAGCTTTTCGACAACGAAAAAGATCCCATCACGCTGATCAAGCTCAAGGAAGTTTATGAGTTCTTCGAGGGCACGATCGATAGCTGTGAAGACGTCGCCGACGTGCTCCAAAACGTGGTCGTGAAGAACAGCTAGCATGAACGTCTTCTGGCTGGTCGTCTTCATCATTTTGGTCGCCTTGGTGTTTGATTACATCAATGGCTTTCACGACGCCGCGAATTCCATTGCCACCATTGTCGCCACGCGCGTGCTTACTCCCTTCCAGGCCGTGCTGTGGGCGGCGTTTTTCAATTTCATCGCGGCCTTCCTCTTCAGCACGGCCGTGGCCAAGACGATTGGCAAGGGCTTTGTGGATCTCGGTATTGTCACGCCTTACGTGATCATGGCGGGACTGCTTGGCGCCATCGTATGGGATCTCATCACGTGGTGGCTTGGCCTGCCCACGAGTTCGTCGCACGCCTTGATCGGCGGGTACGCTGGAGCGGCCATCGCGCGCACGGGCCTGCTGCGTGGGTTCGGCCACAGTTTGGAGGCCCTTAACGTCAGCAAGACCGGGGAGTGGCCGTTCACACTGAAAATGATCATCGGCGCGCCGCTGATCGGCATGATTTCCGCGTACATCCTGATGGTCGTGGTTTACTGGCTGTTCCGTAATTCCACGCCCTCGCGCATGGACAAGTATTTCCGCAAGCTGCAGTTGCTCTCGGCCGCCGCATTCAGCCTGGCGCACGGTTCCAACGATGCGCAGAAGACGGCCGGAATCATCACGGGCGTACTCTTCTCTGCAAAGTATCTGAAGACCTTTGAAGTGCCGCTGTGGGTGATTCTGGCGGCGCATTCCGCCATCGCGCTCGGTACGCTGAGCGGGGGGTGGCGAATCGTGCGGACGATGGGGGGACGCCTCACGCGCCTGAAGCCGCGCAGCGGTTTTTGCGCCGAGACGGGTGCTGCCTTGAGCGTGCTGCTCTCCACGTACATGGGCACGCCCGTCTCCACTACCCACGCCATCGCGGGCGCCATTGCCGGAGTGGGCAGCATTCAGCGCATGAAGGCCGTGCGCTGGGGAATCGCGACCAACATCGTCTGGGCTTGGGTGCTGACCATTCCCGCCGCCGCCACCATCGCATACCTCTCCTACTTCGCGATCCACTTCACCATCGTGAACTAGCTGCCTGGGCAGCGCTGTTTTTGGCCAGAGAACTCTTGCCAACTGCCCGAACGACGGATCGCGCTGGGCATTGATCGCCGTTCATCGGCGGCCAAGCGATTGCCCGGTGGAACAGCGTGATTGCCGGGCAAGTCAAACGCCGATCCGAACGGGTTTCGTGGCAGGCCCCGAACGTCACTTTCCCTGGGTCACCTGCTCCATCACCCATTCCGTGGCCAACGCGCTCTGCGCGTAGGATCGCGGCAGTATGTCATGCTCCACGGCGCTGACAAAATCTTCAATGCAGGGATAGTGCAGATTGGCGTGCGCCGGAATTTTCTCGACGCCGCCAGGGTGCACCAGCTCGGGACCGTTCAGCGGCGAAAGCGAAATCTCTCCGTCCGTTCCCCGTATGCGGAACTCGTCGCGCGTCACCCGCGAGTGCCAGCGCGCATCCACCACCCCGCGCATGCCGCCTTCATACTCGATGGTCAGGGTCACGTTGTCTTCGACGGCCACCGGTTGCACCAGGGTGGAGCGTTGTCCCGTGGCCCGAATCGGTTTCCCGAAGAAGTAGGTCATCAGGTCGATGCGATGGCAGGCCACATCGCGCAAGGGACCGCCCCCCGCTTTCGCCGGGTCCGCCAGCCACTCGCGCGCCGTCTCCAGGGGATTGAACCAGGTGTGCGCCGAGGCCTCCGCCAGCACCGGACGCCCGATCGCCCCCGCCTCGAGCAATTCCCGCGCCCGTTCCACCTTCGGGTACATGCGGCGGTAGTAGGCGATTCCCAGGGTGCGGCGGCATTGTTCCGAAGCCTTCTGCATGGAGAGGGCCTGCTCGTAATTGAGCGCCATCGGCTTCTCGCACAGCACATGCCGCCCGGAACGCAGGCTCTCGATGGACTGGGCTTCGTGCAGAAAGACGGGCGTGGCGATATACACCGCAGTCGCTTCGCTAGCTGCAAGCGCGTCCTCGAGGCGTTCCCACGCCGGGACGCCGTAGGACGCAGCCTTTCGCGGATCGCGCGTCACGATGCCCGCGAGCCGGCTGCGCGGCTCCGCCAGAATTGCCGGCACCACGCGCTTGCGCGCAATTTCCCCGATTCCCACTACCAGCCAAGAGACCATGTCCGTATCGTATCTTGAATCGGGTAGAACAGCCCGCGGATCTGCCCGTCCGCAGTGTCGGGAAGCGAGCTGAAAGCTGAGAGCTGAGAGCTGAGAACTGAGAACTGAGAACTGATCGCTAAACCAACATCGTGCCGCGTCCGAGAATGTTGGCCGGATCCATGCGCCGCTTGACCGCGCGCATCGCTGCCAACTGCTCTTCGCTGTACTGCAGCTTCAACAGTGCCGCCTTGCGCTTCCCCACGCCGTGCTCCGCCGAGACCGTGCCGCCCAGCGACACCGCATGCCGGGCGAACTCCGTAATCAGCGACACCGCCGCCTGGGGATTCGCCGGATCGCTGAAGACATTCACATGCACGTGCGCATCGCCAATGTGGCCGAAGATCACGTAGCGCCCGGCAAATTCCTCTTCCAGCCGCCGGCGGTAATACGCCAGCATCTCGCGATTTCTGTCCAGCGGCACCGCGAAATCCGTGCCCATCTTCATGGCCCCGGCGCGCCGCACCGTATCGTTCACCAGTTCCGGCAGCGCATGGCGGAATTTGCGGAACCGCTCGCGGTCGGCGAGCGTGGTCGCAAACCACGACTCCTCGGCCAGCGCCCCCGTGCCCTCCAGCCGCTCCAGCCACGCATCCACTTCAGGATCGTCTTCCGACTCCATTTCCTGATCGAACAACACCGCCGCGCGCGCCGCTTTCGGAATATCTCCGAACCGCGCTCGCAAAAGGCCCAGCGAGGCTTCGTCGAAATACTCCAGCATGCGCGCCGTCGACCCCGTGCGCCACTCGTCCACCGCGCGCAACGCCGCCTCGTCGCTCGGGAAGAATACGATTCCAGCCAGCACGGCCTTGGGCGCGGGACGCAACCGCAGCCGCGCCTCCGTCACCACTCCGAGCGTGCCTTCGCTGCCGGTAAACAGGTCCACCCAATCCATTCCACTGCGCAGCAGATAGCCCGCCGTATTCTTGGTGACGGCCGGCTGGGGCACCGTGCCCGGATCGAAATCCACCGGCTCGCCGCGCCCCACGTCGAGAATTCGGCCATCGGCCAGCACCACGCGCAGCCGCTCGATCCACGCGCCGGTAGCACCGTAACGAAAACTGCGCGACCCGCTGGCGTTGCATGCAATGTTGCCGCCAATGGTCGACCCCGTCTCCGTCGGGTCCGGCGGATAGAGCTGCCCCGATGCCAGAGCGGCCGCGTGCACGTCGCGCAACAATGCGCCCGCACCCGCGATGGCGTAACCCGGAAACACTTCGATGCGATTGAATTTCTCGAGCGAGACCACCCAGCCGCCGAACGGGACACGGCCCCCGGCTACTCCGGTGCCCGCACCAGAGACGGTCACCGGCGTGCGAGCGGCGGCAGCCTCGCGCAAAATTCCGGCGATCTCTTGATCGGTCGACGGAGTATAGATGCGCTCGGCATGGCCACCCTGCAGGCCGGAGGCGTCCTCCAGATACATCGGTGGCACTTCACTCATGAACGTCGGATCCTGCATGCGGGCCTATACCTCGAGAATCACCGGCAAGATCAGCGGGCGCTTCGAAGTCTGCTTCACGATGTGGCGTTTCAGATCGGCGCGAATCTTCTCTTTCATCACGCCCCAATCCGTCTTCTCTTCCTTATTGGACCCTTCCAGCGTCCTGATGACGACGCCGCGCGCCTCATCCTGGAACATCTGAGGATCGTCAGCCGTCTGGAAACCGCGCATCACAATCTCCGGCTGATTCTCCAGCTTGCCGGTATTGCGATTGATGGCGATAATCGGCAGCACAATGCCGTCTTCGGAGAGCAGCCGCCGGTCGCGAATCACCATGTCCTGCACCACATCGTCCACCGAACCGGAATCGATGCAGACGTGGCCCACTGTCACCTTGCCCGCCTTGCGCGCGCCCTTGTCATCCAGTTCCAGGATTTCGCCTGTGTCCATGATGAACGTTTCCTGGAGCCCTGCAAAACGCAGGTGCTCGGCCAGGCGCGCGTGCTTGGAGAGTTGCCGGAACTCGCCGTGGATCGGCATGAAGTAGCGCGGGCGGCACAAGTTCAGCACCAGCTTCTGCTCTTCGATGCTGGCGTGACCCGAAACGTGCAGCGGCGGATTCATGGTGCCGTACATCACGTCCGCGCCGCGCCTCGACATGTGGTCGATCACCCGGTAAATGGCCTTCTCGTTGCCAGGAATGATGCGCGAACTCAACACCACGGTATCGCCCTTGCCCACCGAGATGTGCTTGTGATTGTCCACCGCCACCCGCGAGAGCGCCGACATCGGCTCGCCCTGCGTGCCCGAAATCAGAATCGCCACTTTGTCCGGCGGCAGGGTCATGGCGTCCTGCGGGCGCAGCAAGATCCCGTCCGGAATCGAAAGCAAGCCGTGCGCGTGCGCAATCTCCGTCACCGACACCATGCTGCGTCCCACCACTGCCACCCGGCGCCCATATTCCTGCGCCAGATCGAGCACCAGTTGGATGCGGTGAATGGACGAGCTGAAGCACGCCACCACAATGCGGCTCTCGGAGCGGCTGAAGACCTCTTCCATCCGCGGCCTCACCGCGCGTTCGCTCTCGGTATAGCCGGGGCGGTCGGAATTGGTGGAATCGGAGAGCAGCAGCAGCACGCCGCGCTTGCCGTAATCGGCCAGCGTGTGCAGGTCGAACAGTTCGTTATCGGTGGGCGTCGGGTCCACTTTGAAATCGCCCGTGTGGATGATCACGCCCAGCGGTGTGGTGATGGCCAGCGCCACCGCCGCCACAATCGAGTGCGTCACGTGAATAAACTCGATCTTGAACGGGCCGATGGCGATCGCCTGCTTGGGCTTCACCCGGACCAGGCGCGGCTTGTTCCCCAGTTCATACTCTTCCAGCCGCCGCTCCACCAGAGCCAAGGTGAACGCAGTGCCGTACACCGGCACGTCAAAATCGGTCAGGAAGTAGGGCACCGCGCCGATGTGGTCTTCGTGCCCGTGAGTCAGAATCACGGCGCGTACCTGTTCTTTGTTCTCTTTCAGGAACGTCAGGTCGGGCATCACCAGATCGACGCCCAACAACTCGGCGTCCGGGAACATCATGCCGCAATCGACTACGATGATTTCGTTGCCGTAACGGATGGCGGTCATGTTCATGCCGAACTCGCCCAATCCGCCGAGAGGGATTACCTGTAACTTCAAATCAGTCATTCCGCTTCACTTTCTGTTTCTTAAGCGGGCTAGCGATAGCCCGCGGCCTGCAGTTCGAAAAGTTCAGCATAGCGCCCGCCCAGACCTAGCAGATGCTCGTGCGTACCCTGTTCGCGAATCGCTCCATCCGCCAGCACCAGGATACGGTCGGCCATGCGGACTGTGGAAAATCTGTGGGAAATGAGCACGGCCATACGGTCCCGTGTGAGCTCGCTAAAGCGCTGGAACACCTCATACTCAGCACGGGCATCGAGGGTGGCAGTCGGTTCGTCGAGAATCAGCAGTTGCGCGTCCCGCATGTACGCCCGGGCCAAGGCAAACTTCTGCCACTCGCCGCCCGAGAGATCCACGCCCCCTTCGAAACGCCTTCCCACCATCTGGTCGTAGCCATTGGGTAGGCGGTCGACCACATGTTTCGCCAAGCTCTTCACAGCTGCTGATTCGACCCGCGCCTGGTCGCCAAGGGATTCGATTTTGCCAAATCCAATGTTCTCACGAATCAGCAGGTCGTAACGCATATAATCCTGGAAGATCACGCCGATTTCGCGCCGTAAATCCTCCACGTCATACTCTCGCAAATCGATTCCGTCCAGCAGGATCTTTCCCGCCGTGGGATCGTATAAACGCGCCAAAAGCTTCACCAGGGTGGTTTTTCCAGCGCCGTTTTCTCCAATTAGTGCAATCTTTTCATTTGGATGCAGGGTAAAGTTAATGTTTTGGACGACCAGCCGGTCGCTGCCCGCATAATTAAAGGCAACATTTTGGAATTCAAAGCCCTGGCGGAAGCGGCGCGGCGCAGGCAGGGAGTGCGGCGCTGTCGCGATGGTCGGCCTCATGGCAAAGAAATCGAAGAGGTCCTTCAGGAACACCGCCTGCTCCGAAATATCGTTGAAGCCGGAAAGAATTTTCTCGATGTAGGAGCGCGAGCGGCTGAACGCGCCGGTCAAAAAGGTGAAGCTCCCCAGCGTCACGGCCCCGGCCAGCGTGCGCGCCAAAACCACCGCGTACGCACCGTAATAGCCACCCGTGGAGACCACGTTCAGGGCCGATCCAAGGATCGCTCGCTTGAGTGCAAGCGCCTTATTTTCCAAAAAGATACTATCTGAAACCTCACGGTAATGTTGAGCCAGGTAATCGCCCAGTCCGAAGATCTTCACTTCCTTGGCGCTCTGCGCGCTCGCACCCAGCAACCGCAGGTAATCCAGCTTGCGCCGCTCCGGAGTCCGCTTGTAGAGCACTGAGTAGGCGAGGCTCGAAAAGTGAGTCTCGCCCAGGAAACTCGGGATGACGGCCGCTGCCAGCAGCACCATCAGCCACGGCGAGAATACGATCAGGCCCGCCGACAGCGATATCAACGTAACCGTGTCCTGGCCGATGTTCAGAATGGCGGCCAGAAGTCCCATGCGTCCTGTAGTTTGGCGGCGGGCGCGGTCCAGCTTGTCATAGAAAACCGGGTCTTCGAACGAAGCCAGATCGAGCTTGGAGGCGTGCTCCATCAGCCGCACGCTGATCCGGTTAGTGAAGCGGTCGCCCAGCAGGCTGTCGCAGAGGGTATTCGCCCGCCCGAGCACATCGGAGAGGATGGCCAGCGAAAGTTCCAGTCCCACCAGCTTCCAAACGTCCCAGGGATTGCCATTGCCGCGCGATATCCAGGCCACCACGCCATCGATGATTAGTTTCGAGACCCACAGCATCGACAGCGGCAGCAGGGCCCGAAAGAGCCGGAAAACCACGCTAGCCAGTACCAGCGGCGGACTGGTCTCCCACACCATGCGGAGGAGGGGACGCACGTTGCGCAGGGAGCCCATGCGGTCGCGCCAAGTCAGTTCGGCGGCAATTTGGCGGGTGGATTTCCCTGGATGCATGAATGAATTCTAGCGTGAAAGGGAGAGTTGTCAGTTTACAGTAATCAGTTTTCAGTCCCGCCCCGAGTCCCTGACTGACCGCAGTCGAAGGCGAGGCCCAAAACTGAGAACTGAGAACTGAGAACTGAGTACTGAGTACTCATCGCTCCAAACAGAAATGCCCACCCCGAAGGGTGGGCATATTCGATCCCCTGTTCTAACAGGGTGATGTTCGATGGGAGAATCAGTCTCGACGGAATCGCAACCGCCAAAACTTTGTAGTTGGATCTTATTTCCTTACGGGCTT
>JBDTMZ010000038.1:0-82830 GCA_039934035.1 Candidatus Solibacter sp.
TCCCGATTGGAATCAAGCCCGCCCTTCAGGCTCATCATGCATTGGACAATTCTCGTGCTTGACAATTTCGTTATTTAGATTTATTCTAAATATAGATTGTGTCTAAACTAAGTACGGAGCTGGAACAAGCTTTCGAAACGGTGGCGTTGCGGCCCACGGCGCAGCGCTATGCGGTGCTCGAATTTCTGGCCAGGCATTCCGTACACGCCACAGCCGAAGAGATCTTCCTCGCGGTCAACCGCAAAGATCCCCGGGCCTCCCGCGCTACGGTCTACAACAATCTTCGTTCGCTGGAGAAGGCCGGTCTGGTACGGGAAGTCAGTTCGCAGGGCAAGGCGGCCCGCTACGATGCCAACCTGCACCGGCACCATCACTTCATTTGCGAACAGTGCGGCAAGGTAGAGGATATTTCCTGGTTCGACTTGCCCGTCTCCGCGGCCGGTGCGGTGCTGGCGGGGAGAGACGTCAGCAATTACGAAATCGTCTTCCGCGGTGCCTGCCTGGGCTGTCTGAAGACAGGCGCCGCCACCGCCGGCTCCAGGCCGGATAATAAAAGCGGAGGTCTACTCTGAATGCCTGATCGACTCGTAGCCAAACACTGCGTTCCCTGTCGCGGCGGCGTCCCCCCGATGCAGGCTGCCGAAATCTCTACCCTGCTCGGGCAATTGCCGGGCTGGCAGGCGGCGGCCGGACATCATTTGCAAAAGACTTTCACGTTTCCCGATTTCGCCAAAGCCCTCGATTTTGTCAATCGGGCCGGCGCGATTGCCGAAGCGGAAGGTCACCATCCCGACCTGCTCCTGTCATGGGGCAAGGTCGAAGTCAAGATCTGGACTCACAAGATCAACGGGCTGACCGAGAGCGATTTTATTCTGGCAGCCAAAATCGACGAACTTCATCAGAACTAATCCCAAGGAGAAATCATCCAATGTTAGGTGTAGGACAAAAGTTCCCCTCGTTTTCCGTTCAGGCCACAGTGAGCCTGGAAAAAGGCAAAGCGTTTCAGACGATCAGCGATCAAGAGTACAAAGAGAAGTGGAAAGTCTACTTCTTCTGGCCGAAGGATTTTACTTTCGTGTGTCCTACCGAAATCGCAGCCTTCGGCAAGCTGAACCGCGAATTTACAGATCGCGACGCGCAGATTCTGGGCGGCAGCACCGATAGCGAATTCGTGCACCACGCATGGCGCACCCATCACGCCGACCTCAAAGATCTGCCCTTCCCCATGCTCGCCGATGTGAAACGCGAACTGTGCAACGCGCTCGGCATTCTGGATCCCCAGGAAGGCGTCGCCCAGCGCGCTACCTTCATTGTGGACCCGCACAACATCATCCGCTTCGTTTCCGTGAACGACCTTTCCGTGGGCCGCAATCCGCAGGAAGTGCTGCGTGTGCTCGACGCCCTGCAGACCGACGAACTCTGTCCCTGCAATTGGCAGAAGGGCGAAGAGGCATTGACGGTCGCGATCTAAGTGACTGGCGAAGGGGAGGCCGGCGGGGGGAGCGAACAGGCACATCACTCCTCCCCCCGCGCCTCTGTGCCGCGCAGAAATCCTTTTCATGGAACTGGAACAACTACTCAATTCCGTACCGGAATACGCGAAGGACTTGAAGCTGAATCTCGGCAGCGTCACGCGTCAACCCGAGCTGACCGAACAGCAGACCTGGGGCACGGTGGTCGCTTGCGCCATCGCCGTACGCAGTCCGCAACTGCTGGAGAGCCTGTTGGCCGAAGCTGCCGGGCACCTCAGCGAACAGGCCGTGTTCGCGGCCAAAGCGGCGTCGTCCGTGATGGGCATGAACAATATCTTCTACCGCTTCCGCCACCTCTCCAGCAATGAGAAGTACGCCACCATGCCGGCGCGCCTGCGTATGCAGGTGATCGCCAAACACGGCAGCGATCCGGTGGATTTCGAACTCTGGTGCCTCGCGGTTTCGGCCATCAATGGCTGCGGCGTCTGCGTCGATTCCCACGAGAAGGTACTGCAATCCAAAGGTGTGGGAGAGGAAACCATTCTGGCGGCGGTCCGCATTGCCGCCACCATTCACGCGCTCGGCGCAGTCTTCGACGCCGCACCCGCCCTCGCGTAGAGCGGCATAAGTCTCCAGCTTTGGTGCAGACGAGCGCAGCTCGCCACGCTACTGCAACCGCGGCCGGCTCTGCTCATTGAGTATCAACCCGTCAAAGATGGCCAGCACCTGCTTGCGGTAGGCGCAAACCCGCCGCAGATTGTCCCGGAAACTTAAATCGAAATCACGCGCCTTCATCCACTTCTCAATCATGGGATGTGGCACATCGATATCCTGCCGCAAGGCATCTACATCGTGTCCGCGCAGAAAGAGTCCGTAGAAGAATGCAGCCTCGCGTTGCGGCGCTAATGGGTCGAAGTCGTCTCTCGCCGTCATAGCCTTTCTCGACGAAATTGTAAGTATACCCGGGACCTTGTGGATCCGGCAACTCCAAAAATGGTGGGGTAAGGTGGCTGTTATTATGGATGCGTCAGGGGAGGAAAACGGTTGCCTACTTTCATAGCCCAACCCACCAGAATTCAATCCGCCGGCAATAAACCAAAGCTCATTGACGAGTATATCGGACGCGTCAACTCCGCCACTTCCGCCGCCAGTATCGCCCACATGCGCAGCCCGGGCGGGTGGCAGGAACCCGGCCAAACTCCTGAGTTCGAGGAATTTACCGTCGTCCTGAAAGGTACTCTGCGGGTCGAGTCGCGCGAGGGCGTTCTGGACGTCGCGGCCGGACAGGCCGTCATCGCCCACCGCGGCGAATGGGTTCGCTACAGTACCCCCGGCGAGGAAGGTGCGGAGTACATTGCTGTGTGCGCGCCGGCCTTCTCCATGGATAGCGTGCACCGGGACGAATAGACCCCGTACCCGGGAATCCCCTGAGCTGCGCACGCGCCGCTTCTTCGGCCCTGGGGCCGTGAGAACGTCAGTCGGACCGTCGATGGGGGACCCTCGATGGAACACTAGACAGTCCCGCAGCGATCCCTGGGAAGTATGGTCCCGAAGGAAGCGCCGGACTGCGGAGCGGACGAGCAGTGCGGTACTGCGCGGTACCGCGCCAAGAACTCAGCTCCCGATCCGTTACCGCCGGGCAAACTGCGGGGCTCGCGTCCTGAATTGGCGCGGGACACGCAACCGTCGCGGACCTGAATCAAGCCCCGGCGGCTAGCGTCAAAGAGCTACTGCTGCGCGTCTTGAATTCGTATCTTTCAATACGAACCGCCGCGCGATGGTTATCAGACCGCACCACTCGGCCTGTGGCCACAAACTGCAGCGGGCAGACTCCATCCAGCCTCGCCGGCCAGTTTACACTTATCTCCACCATGCGCCCTATCGGTAACTTCTCTTCGGTAGTAAAAAGAATCCCATTACTGCCGATATTCAAGGTCGTCCCGGAGCCACTTACCCTGGCTGTTCTGGACTGAACCATCCGGTAACGGACATCTTCTCGAACCGGAAATCGACTGGTTCTACGGCGATTGGGTATCCCTCCGATCGGCGCACTAGTAAGGTCTAGGCCTTCACTCATGCGTCTATCATCGTGTAACGTATGTGGGTTAACAATAGTTCTGTAGACCAATTCTTCTAAGACCGTTGCTAGTACTTTGGTTGGGGGTTTGGGGTTTTCGCCCAATAACGGTCCGGGCGCACCGGTCTGTTATTCTGGCGTCATGGATCAGGATCAACTCCGTTCGCTTCTCGAACAGGTGCGCAACGGAGCCGTTGAAATCGACGCCGCCGTCGACCGCATGAAGCATATGCCCTTCGAAGATCTGGGCTTTGCCAAGGTCGACCACCACCGCGCGCTGCGTCACGGCATGCCTGAAGTGATTTTCGCCAAGGGCAAAACGCCCTATCAGGTGACCGCCATCGCGGAACGGCTCCTGGCCCATGCGCAGAACGTTCTCATCACCCGCGCCGACCCTGAGTGTGCCGAGGCCGTTGCCCGCGAATTGCCGGGCGCCGAATATCTTCCGCTCTGCGGCGTGATTCGCTTCTGGCGTGATCGCACCCGTCACGGCAAAGGCCGCATCGCCGTAGTCTGTGCCGGTACCAGCGATATCCCGGTCGCCGAAGAGGCCCAGGTCACCGCCGAAATCATGGGCAACGAGGTCGATACCATCCACGATATCGGCGTCGCCGGCATTCACCGCCTGATGAGCAGCCGCGACCGCCTCTCCCAGGCCCGTGTGGTAGTAGTCTGCGCCGGCATGGAAGGCGCGCTCCCCAGCGTGGTCGGCGGACTGGTCTCCTGCCCCGTCATCGCCGTGCCCACCAGCGTCGGGTACGGAGCCAGCTTCCACGGCCTCGCCGCACTCCTCGGCATGCTGAACAGTTGCGCCAGCAATGTCACTGTGGTCAATATCGATAACGGCTTTGGAGCCGGCTACGTGGCCAGTCTGATCAATCGGGTGTGAGGGGAGTCTTCAGTTATCAGTAATCAGTTTTCAGTCATCCGCACTCGTGCCGATTCGCAGCCACCTGGCTAACCGCCCGCACATTGCGAAAAGTGGGAACTGAGAACTGTCTTCCGTCGCAGCCGCCAGTGCCGAGGAGCCGCACGCATCGACAGCCGGAGAAAGATAGCTGAAAACCGTCTTTCGTCACGACCGCCTATCTCGTGGCGAGCCCCACGCAGATCGCGAAAGCCGGGGACTGAAAACTGATTACTGATTACTGATAACTGATAACGGATTACTTCTTCGCGGGCGTTCCCGCTTTCCCCATCTTCTCGATCTCATTGAAGTACACCTTCCGGCCTTCGTCCATCGCCTGGTTGGAGAGAATCACCGCTACCGAATCCGCCATACCAACTTCCAGATTCGCGATTGGGGTTTTACCCGTACGGCAGCAGTCGAAGAAGCTCTCCAGTTCGGTATCCACCGGGTTGCGGGACTCTTCCTGGAGCATGACGCCTTTGCTGGTCAGCCAGCGTTTGGCGAACTTCACTTCCTTGTCGATGAAGCTCTCCTTGCCCGTCAACTCCAGGTCGCCGGTCATGATCGGGATAGGGTTGTTGACGCCGCCACCGGCAACCATGCTGGCGCCGGCCACCACCGCCTTCTTCTTCTCTCCGGCCTTGGTAACGTCCACTGCCTTCGCGGGTTCGCGATACCACCACGCAATCGGCGGCTGGAAGGTAACTCCGGGATTGTCGCCGCCTACCGTGAGTTCGACCGTCCCCTCCGTGCCCATGATGATTTCACCCATCTCGGCGCGGCTTCCGTTGAAATAAGGCAAAAACTGATTGGTGCTGATCGATGAGTAAGTCATCTTCTGACCTTTGGGATATTTGTAGATCAGTTGGATGTTGTCGTAGACGTCGCGGCCGTCCTTGAGCGTATCGATGCTGCCCAGACCCATGACGAATTCGGGCTGGGAACCGAACATCCAGTCGGCGATATCCACCTGGTGTGAGGTCAGTTCCGCGGCGATTCCGCCCGACATCGAGCGGAAGAGGCGCCAGTTGGCGATATTCTTTTCTCCGTCCGGCTTCATGGTCCACAGCGAACTCGGCTTGTTGATCATGTTGCGATGCCACTGCGCGTGAATATGCTTCACTTCGCCCAGGATCCCCTTGTCCACCATCTGCTTGACAGTCTGGTAAAACAAGCTGTAGCGGCGCTGCAACCCAGTCTGCAAGACCTGCTTGGGATGCTGCGCATAAAGAGCGCGCAGCGCGTGCACTTCCTCAGGCTTGAAAACCAGGCACTTTTCGCAGAACACG
This sequence comes from Candidatus Solibacter sp., assembly GCA_039934035.1. Lineage (GTDB taxonomy): Bacteria > Acidobacteriota > Terriglobia > Bryobacterales > Bryobacteraceae > Solibacter. The sequence continues at coordinate 5,749 of JBDTMZ010000038.1, forward strand.
TGCTTACCGGCTTCAAGCGCGTCCTTGGTGACCGGATAGTGAACGAACAACGGCGTGGTGACGAACACCGCTTCCACATCCTTGGATGCGAGCAGTTCGCGATAATCCTTGTACTGCTTTGGATTGGTGCCGATGAAATCGACGCCTTTCTTCAGGTTCTCGGCATTGATATCGCAAGCCGCCACGCAACGGCCATTATCAATGCCCTTGAGATGCTTCAGGAGATACTGTCCCCGGCTTCCGGTGCCGATAATGCCAAACTGCACCTGATCGTTCGCTGCGCGAACCTTTTGGATGGCGGGAGCGCCGTGTACGGCGGGAATCGCTGCCGCCACGGCGGTCACCGCTCCGGCGGCTTTGACAAAATCGCGGCGGGAGACATCTTGGTCCTGGGCCATATGAAGGGCACCTCGTCGAATAATTTTCCCCGATTGTAGCATCTGGTGGCTCGCCGTCACCGCCCGTACTTTTCCATCGTGCGCGGGTTGTACGCCCAATGGAATTCCAATTCGTACGCCATCGACCGCGCCAGGCCATCCAGGTCCGGAAACAGAGTCGCGTAAGTGATGTTCATGCGGTATAACTCGCGCATTCCCCGCTCGCGTACCGCGTTGCTCAATACGAATTTGGCCAGAATGTTTTCCTGATCGCGGTCGCTCAGGATTTCCTCCACCGGCACGTCGATCACCCCCGGCACGGCGAAGGTGCCGGATTGCGCAATCAGGCGGCGGTTCATCGTTTGCGGTTCGCCCATCCAGATGAAGCGCTGATTGCCCTTCAGGTAATAGCGCGCCAGGTTGCCTTCACTACGCGGGTCCATGCGCCGGTCCACCCGGCTGCTGGTCACCGCTGCCGGATTCATGGCCCACACCACGCCATCGTTTAACGTACGTTCCAGGGCAAAAAAGGCGGCCACGTAGGGCGACCACGTGAAATCGATCAGCCTGGTGGGCGCGCCGTGATGCTGCATCAGCGCCAGCCAGTTGAAATCGTCCTCCGGGTCCGGAGGCTGCTCCAGATATTGGTGGGCTTTGCGCTTGAATACGCGCAGAATGCGCCCTTCCTGCTCGGGCCACGCCTTGCGGTCGACTCCGAAATTCATCAGGTAACGCGAAATTCCGCTGTAGAGCGGCCAACTGGCATCGCGCTCCCCGCGGAAAGCCCAATTCGAATACGGCGGGCTGACGATCAACTCCAGAAACGCCTCCCAGGATTTCAGCTGGAAGACGCGATACGTCGTGCGGTTCATCTTGCGCGTCGCCATCTGCTATCCATCCTAACCCCGAGCCTGGCTCAACCCCTTGCGCCTCGTGTGATAATCGACGTGGAGGGGTTTCCGTGCGAATTTTGTCACTCCTGCTGGCACTGTGGCTTCCTGCCGCGGCTCAGGTCGCACCCATGCTGAATCTGGTGGTTCTCGAGGGCGAGGGTGCCACAAACAATATCCGCCAGCGTACCGCTCGCGAACCCATCGTTCAGGTTCAGGACGAAAATCACAAGCCCGTCGCCGGTGCCATCGTGGTGTTCACCCTGCCCTCCAACGGGGCGGGTGGGGCTTTCGCCAATGGCGTACGCACCCTCACCATGCTCACCGACAACCAGGGACAGGCCGTGGCGCGCGGCTTTCGCCCCACCGGACAGGGCCAGTTTCAGATTCGGGTCAGCGCTTCTCACAACGGACAGACCGCCAGCACGTCCATCACCCAGACCAATGCCATCGTGGGTGCATCCGCCTCCACCGCGAGCGCCGGAATTTCTGGTAAGCTGATTGCCATCATCGCGGTGGCAGGCGCGGCCGTGGCCGGCGGGGCCTATTACGCTACCCATAACGGAAACGGCACTGCGGCCCCGGTCACACCGTCCGGCACGACCATCGCCGCCGGCGTGGGTTCCGTGGGGGCACCGAGGTAAATCATGAAGACGCTTTGCGCGAGTTTTATTGCAGCTTCCCTGGTCGCAGTTCCCTTGGTCTATGGCCAGAACGGCACTCTGGCCGGGCCGTCAATTGGCTTCGTTTTTGATTCTTCCGCGCATTCCCTGCGCCGCGTGCAGGGGTTGCCCGGCGCTGCCCTGGTCGGCGCGCCGCTCGAATTTGGCTTCGTTCTTTCCAGCGCCTTCGTGGCACCCGGGCTCGATTCAGCTTTCGTGCTCTCCGCCGAGGGCGTGCCGCATTTCTTCCAGATCGCAGACGGCGTCCCCGCCGAACGGACGCTGGAATTGGCTTCGTTCCAGCAGGTTGTGTATAGCCCCTCGGGCACGGCCGCGGCCCTGCTGTCCCCTGGCAAGTTCCAGGTCGTCAAGGGCTTACCGGATCACCCGGTAATCGCGGGCACGCTTTCGCCGCGCGCCAATCCGGCCGGCCGGCGCAGTGCGCCGCCCTCAGTCGCAGTCAGCGATGACGGTGCCTACCTGCTGTACGGGAACGGCGGCGTACTCGAATTGCTCGGCCTGGCGGGTGATAGCCGCCTGCTCCTGGATGCGGCCCCGGGCGCCCTCGCTGCCTTCGCTCCCGGCAATCACGACGCGGCTGTCTTGCAGAATGATAAACTTATTATTTTCAATAACATAGCTGGATCTTCGACGAGTCGCCGCATGGATCCGGTAGCCGCGCCGTCGGCCCTCGCCTTCTCCCCCGACTCCCGCAACCTATTCGTCGCCAGCGCCACCGGCCGCAACGTCACGATCGTTCGCCTCGACACCGGCGAACGCACGTCCCTCCCCTGCGATTGTGCGCCCTCTTCGCTGACCCGCATGGGCAGCCTCTTCCGCCTGAACGAACTCGGCAAAGACCCACTCTGGCTGCTCGAGTCCGCCGGCGAAGTCCGAAGCCTCATTTTCGTTCCGAGTAGGCAGTAGTCGTCAGTTTTCAGTCTTCAGTCTTCAGTTTTTGTCTTCGATGTTCGTGGCCGGCACCACCAACCAGCCACCGCAGTCCGGCAAGCTGAATCGCAATCCGGCAACTGAATCGCTGATTGGCGCGTTCCTTGTGGATCAGCCATTCGTGCCTGCCGCTGCCTTCAGGCGCCGCGCAGACCTCCCTATGCTTCCGTGAATCACGAATCAGGCGATGCTGTCCGGTGACTGCGGGAACCACCCTGTAGCCCGCACTCCCTGCAGAGGTCACCAGTTATTCCATCCCGTGGCCCTATAGCCCGCACGACGCTTCTAAAGGTCACCAGTTATTCAATCCGGCGACGCCGGAGGCGAGGCTGAAAGCTGAGAGCTGAAAGCTGAAAGCTACTTGGCGTCACAGCCGCAGGCGGGACAGCCGTTATCCAGGACGATCTTCCATTTGCCGTCCGCCTCGCGCCGCCAGACGGAATTGAACGTCCCGGTGCGCTTGCCCGAAGGATCGCGGACCGGTCCGGAGGACATCGCCAGAGTGCCGGAATCCACCACTTCCACGAACTCCGGCGCCCATGAGAAAGGCGGGGCCTTGCCCTCGAAGAACGCCTTCCAACGCTCAACGACGGCCTGCGACCCGTGGGTGGCATGGCCGCCGGACATGAACACAGTGTCCTTGGCCAAAAAGCCGGCGAACGCGGCGACATCGCGGTCCGCCAGGGTCTTGGCGAAGGCGATTTCGGTTTGCCGCACCTGTTCCTTCAGTTCCGCATTGGTTGCGGTGGGAGCCTGCGCGCCGGCCCGCGCGGCCAGCGTCAGCAGTAAGGCACAAAGTGTCGGTCTCATGGACGAATTGTACCCCCGCCGACCTCCTGATACTCTGGCATTGCCATGAACTCACCGCCGAAAATCGCCGTTGCCGGCAGTGCCAATATCGACCTGATCACCTACACCGACCAGATTCCGCGTCCGGGAGAGACCATCTTCGGACGCGCCTTCAGTCTCGGGTTCGGCGGTAAAGGCGCGAATCAGGCGATGGCCGCGCGCTTGTGCGGTGCCCAGGTGGCCATGGTCGCGCGCGTGGGCGACGACCTTTTCGGCCCCGCGACGGTGCAGAATTTCGCCGCCCACGGTATCGATACCAGCTGCGTGCTGCCCACGCCCGGAGTCTCCAGCGGCGTAGCGCCGATCTTCGTGGAAAGCTCGGGGCAGAATCGAATCTGGGTGGTGAAAGGCGCCAACGACCAGCTTTCCCCCGCCGATATCGATTCCGCCGCAAGCGCGCTCGACGGCGCCGCCTTTCTCGTGATGCAGTTGGAAGTGCCGCTGGAGACGGTGTATTACGCCCTGCGGTGGGCGCGTGCACGCGGCATCCGCACGATGCTCAATCCGGCGCCCGGGCAACCGCTCGACCTGGCGCAAGCCGCGCTGGCGGACTACCTGATTCCCGATGAGACAGAGGCGGAAGCCCTCACCGGGATCGCGGTGCGCAATCTGGAGGATGCCAAGGCAGCCACCCGCAAACTACTCGCGGCTGGCGTCCCGCGGGTGATCGTTACCCTGGGTTCCAACGGTTCGCTGTGCGCGGGACCGGAAGGCATCGCCCACGTGCCGGCTTACGCCGTGCGGGCAGTGGACACGACCGGCGCGGGCGACGCGTTCATCGGCAGCCTGGCCTGCTTCCTGGGCGAGGGTTGTGCCGAGATGGAAGCGATCGCGCGGGCTAACCTCTACGCCGCGCTTTCCACGTTGTCGCCGGGCACGCAGAAATCGTTCGTCACACGCGAGCGATTCGAGGCGGAGTGGGCCGTTCGCCGGGAGTAAGACTTATCGGGCAATGTATCTTTCGACCACTGCCCCTTAGAGGCAAAGCACCCAGGGCCTCCCTTGGTGTTTTGGGCCGTGGAGTCGCCTGCTACTCACACCGCGGAAGCCGCGCCGCTGCAGGAATAGTCACCACCCGCATAAGCGTTAGTACCCTCCAAATGCTATGGCCTGACTATTCGAATGCGGGAGCGAGTTACCATAGCAGCAGTCTCAAGCCGCCATCATCCGCAGTCGCCATGTCGCCAGCTTTAGAAACGAACCGCCGCGCCACGATCGCGTACATCGCACCGTTCCTGGTTTTTGTGGGAATCCTCGCGATGGAGAAGGTCATCCCGCTGCCGAACCAGTGGCTCTATCTGGTTCGATTTCTCGTGACCGCCGCGGTCATCGCCGCGGTTTCCCTGCCGTACCTCTCATTCCGCCCCAGCTTTCCAATGGCCAGCATCGGGATCGGCATCGCCGTTTTCGTGCTGTGGGTGGCGCCTGACGCTCTCTTCGGCTATCGCCACCACTGGCTCTTCGAAAACGCGATCACCGGGACGGCTTCCAGTTCGCTGGCGCCGCACCTCAAGATGAATATCGGCTTCATGCTTCTGCGCAGCGTTTCCTCGGCACTGTTGGTGCCCGTCCTGGAGGAGCTTTTCTGGCGGGGATGGCTGATGCGCTGGCTGATCGATACGGATTTTCTGAAGGTGCCGCTGGGCAAATACGTGCCGTCGTCGTTTTGGATTGTGGCACTTTTGTTTGCCTCCGAACACGGTCCTTACTGGGAGGTGGGGCTGATGGCCGGGGTGGTTTACAACTGGTGGATTGTGCGCACGCGAAATCTGGCGGATTGCATGCTGGCTCATGGAATTACGAATGCGGCGCTGGCCGGCTACGTGCTGGTCACCGGCCAGTGGCAATACTGGCTATAACCGGATTTAGGCGGCGTACGTCCCACATTGTGGCAGGCAAAATTGAAGTTTCCTTCTCCCTGTCACTGGCTCCGGGACGCGGAAGTTGTCGGGTCCGCGTCCGGGAGCCAGCCCGCTACCCCGCTACAATGTGGATTGGCCTGACTGCCTGCGGTCCGGCTGCAACGAAATCGGCTGCGTAAATCATGATCCAACTCACCGGGGCGGGGAAACGATACGGCCCCAAAGTCCTTTTTGACAATACAGACTGGCTGGTGACGCCCAACGAGCGCGCCGGCATCGTGGGCGCGAACGGCACCGGCAAGTCTTCGCTGCTCAAGGTGTTGGCCGGAATCGAGGGGCTCGATTCCGGCGTTATGACGCTGCAGAAGGGGGTCACGCTCGGCTACCTCCCTCAGGAGGGCCTCTCACTCTCCGGGCGAACCGTATTCGCCGAGTGCATGACGGTATTCGCCCATCTGCGCGAGTTGGAACACGAGCAGGAACGGCTGGCCCACCGCATGGCGGAACTGGATCCGGCGAGCATCGAGTACGCACAGGTGGCCGAGCGCTTCCACCAGGCGGAGAGCGAATTCCAGGCGCGCGAGGGCTACACGATCGAATCGCAGGCGGGGTCTGTGCTCAGCGGCCTCGGCTTCTCCCGGCGCGACTGGAAGCGGCGCACGGAAGAGTTTTCCGGCGGCTGGCAGATGCGCATCGCGCTGGCCAAACTGCTGCTCGAGAAACCCAACCTGCTGCTGCTGGACGAGCCCACGAACCATCTCGACCTGGAGGCGCGCAATTGGCTGGAAGAATATCTCGGCAATTATCCGCACGCCTTTGTCCTGGTCTCGCACGACCGCTATTTTCTGGACGTGACGGTGCGCAAGATCGCCGAGCTTTGGAATAAGAACCTGCACTTCTATTCCGGCGGGTACTCGCGCTATGAGGTGCTGAAGGAAGAGCGCCGCAGCCAACTGATCGCCGCGCACACCAACCAGCAGGAGCGGGTTCAGCAACTGGAGAGTTTCATCAACCGGTTTCGCGCGCAGGCCACCAAAGCCAAGCAGGTGCAGAGCCGGATCAAGGAATTGGAGAAGATCGAGCGGATCGAAATTCCGGCCGATGAGAAGAGTATCCACTTCAGCTTTCCGCAACCCAAGCCGAGCGGACGCATCGTGGCGGAGTTCCGCAAGGTGGCCAAGGCATACGGTGACCACGTGGTGTTTTCGAATGCCGACCTGATTATCGAGCGCGGCGACCGGGTGGCGCTGGTAGGCGTGAACGGCGCGGGCAAATCCACCATGATCAAGATTCTGGCGGGTGCGGAGACTGTAACGTCGGGCGAGTATGTGCTCGGGCACAATGCGCAGCCCGATTATTTCGCGCAGGACCAGTACAAGGAACTGGATCAGGACGCTCGTATGATCGACGATCTGGGTATGGTGGCGCCGCGCGCCACGAATACGGAATTGCGCAGCATTCTGGGCTGCTTCCTGTTTTCCGAAGACGACGTGTTCAAGCCAATCGGGGTGCTGTCCGGAGGAGAAAGGAATCGTTACGCGCTGGCGCGTATGCTGATGATTCCCTCTAACTTCATGCTGCTGGACGAACCTACCAACCATCTGGACATGCGCGCTAAGGACGTGCTGCTGACGTCGCTGCAAGGGTATAACGGCACGGTGGTGTTTGTGTCGCACGATCGCTACTTCCTCGATAAGCTGGCGACGCGCGTGGTGGAAGTGGAAGACGGACGGGTGAAGGTGTACCCCGGGAATTACGAAGACTACCTGTGGCGGAAATCGGGAGGCGGGTCAGCGCCTGTGGCGACGGAGAGCGCCGCGGCGCCGGTGATACCGTCGCCCGTTGAGGCAGCGCCCTCCGATCCACAACTGGCGGCAGAGCAGGCCAAAGGTGCGGCCACTCGCCTGAACCCGATCAAATTACGGCAGATGAAAGAGCGTAGCCGCGCGATTGAAGATGAGATCACGCGCTTGGAAGTGGAAATTGCCGACCACGAACTTTCGCTCTCCAACTACGTGAACGCCGAGGAAACGAAACGAACACACGAGTTGCTGGAGGCCCGGCGCGCGGACCTGGAAGCACTCATGTGGGAATGGGAAGAAGTTGCCCAGCTGATCGAAGCGAATTCGTGAACGCTATTCCTGCATAGGCATCTGCTGTTCGATCTCGCGCCAAGCGCTGATCTTCAGCCGGCGGCACACCCAGCACAGCGGTTCTCCCGCGGCCGGCAGCGTGGTTTCCGCGTTGCACACCGAGCACTTTTCCACCTTTTTGAGGCGGTCGGGCGAAATGGATTTCTTCGCCTGTTCCAACAGATCTGCCGGAACCACCTGCTCGATTTTCGGTTGCACCTTACGTTTCATCAATCCCCAATTCAGCTTTCACTATGACAGAAAGCACCGCGCTGGACAACCTAACCTTTGGATGCCGGGTACCAACCCATGAGGGACTCAGGCGGCTTCCGGGACGTGGATCACGACCGCGACTTCCAGGGAAGAACCGCAGCGCGGGCACTTCTGGCCGGCTGCTACGCGGGCATATTTGCCCGTCAAATCGACTTGCGCGGGTACCGTGTGCGTGCACATCGGGCAGTGGGCTATTCCGTGTGTGCGGTTTTGCTGAAGAAGCTTCATCGTTTTCTCCTCCTCACCTCTTCGGACGCAAGCTGAGTGCCAAACGTTTTTGAAATCTGTGTAAAGATTTCTAAACCGTGACCAATCGTCCTTCCCCCGGACGAGTGATAGGCTGGTTCTTATGACGCACCCGCCCTCGACCAAAATTCAGTTGATCAACTCGCCGGAATACCGGGAGGACTACGCGAATTCCGTACAGATCCGCGTCAATCTGTGGGACTTCTTCCTGATGTTCGGGCGGGTCAACCAGACGGCTGCCGACAACGTGGCGATCCACAATTTTCAGGGCGTGTATCTGAGTCCGCAGCAGGCCAAAGCGCTGCTGAATATTTTGCAGCAGAATGTAAATCAGTACGAGACGGCGTTCGGCGAGATCAAACTGGAGCCGCACAGCGAAGCCGGCATCGTTCAGTAGAGTCAGACAGTAGGGGTCAGAGCGCCAGGGCCGGCACGCCGAGCCGGCAAAGATATTCCCGCAACAGAATCATTTTGCAGTCCCGATCGCACGGGCATACGGTCTCCGCGCGCGCCTGCTGGAACTGCGCGACGCGTTCGGCGAGTTCGGCGCGATTGGGAGCGAAAGCGTGCTGCGATTCGAGAATGCAGGAGCCCAAGAATTCGGCGATGAATTCCAGTTCATCGGAAGACAGGCCGGTGAGGAAGCGCCGGGCATCCAGTTTCAGCGGTTGCTCGACACACTCAAGCAGGGCGGCGACCAAGGGTTTTCGCACGGGCAGATCTCCTGTCAGTGAAGAACATTACTAAAGATCTACTACCTAAGCCGTATTATGTCGGATCGAAAATCGGGGCGCAAGGGGAGGCGGGGGGCTAGCGGCATTCGCAATTCGCGAATCGCGAATGCAGGAGGGGTGCCTCAAGGCCGATTTCGCCATGCTGATGGATACTCAGGAATTCCTCGATGCGCAGCCACGCTATATGCAGCCGGATGCGGCCGGCCAAGCGCGGCTTGGCCTGGTGCTGAGAAGGATCGAAGCGCTCTCCCTTTAGTTAGCCAGCCCAGCGGCGGGCCGAAAAGCAGTTATCATAAGCCTACGGAAAATTGCTCATGCCCGACGTCATTACGGAATACCAGAAATGGAAACTGCAGGGCGAAGACCTGCGCGTGCAAGCCAGACAAGCCATGGAGAACCGGTTTCGCGAGCTGTTGACGGAAGCCGCACAGATTGCGGAAGAATTCCGCACAGATTTTGGCGCAACCTTGAAGCCGCCTGCTTCGATCACCGCCTTCCGCTACAAGGCCACGGCCAAGCCTAAGGGGAAGAAACCGGCGGCGAAGTCCTCCGCCAAAGCGGCTCCGGCGAAAGCGGAAGCTGCTCCAACCGCGGCCGCGGCGCCTGCCGGTAAAGCGAATCCCAAAGTGGCCGGCCTACAGAAGAAGCTGGCCACTGCCAGGAAAAAGCTGGAAGATGCCAAGGCCGGCGGCGCCACCACGCGTCCTTACGAAGACAAGGTGTACGAGTTGGAAGACGAACTGCGCCTGGCGATGGCGTAGGGGACATGCGCACAGGCCGGGAGGCCAGCCCTACGTAAGGAAGCTGTGCGAAGGCGGTGGAACAGGACATCGTTTTGTGTGGCCTGTTCTCGCTTCGAAGCGGGGAGGACGGACGGCGAAAGTCGATCGTCCGTCCCACCCGGAAATGGACAGGCCTGTCGTACGCCGGGTTCGCTATTTGGCGCGACGGGCCGGTGGACGGGCGTTGATGACCGGAATCAGGGAATTGCGCTGATCGAGCGGTTGCGTCCGGCCGTTATGGGCGGCGAGTTCGCGATTCAGCGTAGCCACGAATTCCTGAATCTGCGACTGCATGTCACTCATTTTCTCGCGCATATTCAGGATGATCTCGACCCCGGCCAGATTGACGCCGAGATCGCGCGTGAGGTGCAGGATGACTTCGAGCCGCTCAAGATCCTCGGGCGTATAGAGGCGGGTATTGCCGTCGCTGCGCGAGGGCTTCAGCAGGCCTTCGCGCTCGTACAAACGCAGGGTCTGCGGATGAATTTCGTATTGCTCCGCGACCACAGAAATCATGTACGCCGCTTTGGATTTCGCCTTGGCCATATCAGAGTTTGCTCCACATGTCGCCACGCGGATCTTCCGGATGGAGTTTCGCCATTTCGCGAAGCAGTTCGCGAGTGCGTTCGTCACGCGGTTCCGGCGCGGTGATGGCGACTTCGACAATCTGGTCGCCGCGCTGATTGGTGCGCTGGTTGAGTACGCCCTTTTCGCGCAAGCGGAAACGCTGCGCATTGGTGGTGCCCTGTGGAATCTTCAGCAGGGTGCGGCCATCGATGGTCGGCACCTCAATCTTGGCGCCTAAGGCCGCTTCCCACACCGCGATGGGAACGGTGATTTCAATGTTGTCGCTTTCGCGCCGGAAGAACGCGTGCGGCTCCACCTTGGTGGTGATGTAGAGATCGCCTGGAGGCGCGCCCATGGTGCCGGCATTGCCCTTTCCGGGAACCCGCAGGCGGGACCCGTCCCGCGCGCCCGGGGGAATGCGGATCTCCACCGCTTCGGTATGCGCGATGCGGCCTTCCCCGTTGCAAGTGGGGCAGGCGTTGCGCAACTTGCCGGTGCCGCCGCAGCGCGGGCAGGTGAGGTTGAACTTCATGGCTCCGGCCATCTGGCTGACGTGGCCGGTGCCCTTGCACTGCTGGCAGTTGGATTCGCCGCCTCCGCTGGCCCCGGAGCCATGGCAGGTACCGCAAACGTCGTAGCGCGTGATGTTGACGCGCGCCTGGGTGCCGCGGATGGCCTGCCAGAAATCGATATCCATCACATATTCGAGGTCGCCGCCTTTTTCCGCCTGGGTCTCCGGAGCGCCGCCGCGGCCGCCGAAGAATTGGGAAAAGATGTCGCGGAACCCGCCGCCGCCGGTCGCGCCACCGGCCTCCGGGCGGCGTCCGCCGGCCCCACCGGCCCCACCGGCAAAGTCGGAGAAATCGAACCCGCTGAAGTCGAACTGGGCGCCGCGCTGGCCGCCCGCGCCCGGAGGGGGGGCGCCGGCTCCGGCGAAGCCGTTTTCCGAATAGAAGCCGAACTGGTCGTACATGGGACGCTTCTTGGCGTCGCTCAGCACATCGTAGGCTTCCTGGACGTTCTTGAAGCGATCCTCGGCCGATTTATCCCCGGGGTTCAGGTCGGGGTGGTATTTACGGGCGAGCTTGCGGTAAGCCTTGCGGATTTCTTCCGCATCGGCTTTGCGCGCTACGCCCAGCGTCTCGTAATAATCGTGCTTGGGAGTCGCCATAGGATTCAAACTACCGCCCCAGCGCCCGCTTGTGACGGGCGCCGGGGCTCGGGAACTTCAGCAACGTGGACTGTTTACTTCTTGTCATCGACGTCGACAAATTCGGCGTCCACGACGTTGTCTTTGCCGCCGTCGGTCTTGTTGCTGCCGTCGGTCTTGTTGTCGCCGCCGGGCTGGGCGCCATCCGTGGGCCCTTGTGCGCCCGCCGGGCCGGCGTTCTTGTACATGGCTTCGGCCAGTTTGTGGCTGGCGGTGGTGAGGCGATCGACCGCTGCGTTGATCTTATCGCCGTCGTTCTCCAAGAGCGTCTTCTTGGTCTCTTCGAGCGCGGTTTCGATCTCTTTCGCCTCGGCTTCGCCGACCTTGTCGCGGTGCTCTTTCAGAGTCTTTTCGACGTTGTAAACCATGGCGTCGGCGCGATTGCGGGCGTCGATCGTGTCCTTGAGTTTACGGTCTTCCGCCGAGTGCGATTCGGCGTCGCGGGCCATCTTCTCGACTTCGTCTTTCGACAGACCGCTCGAGCTGGTGATGGTGATTTTCTGTTCGTTGTTGGTGCCGCGGTCTTTCGCGGTCACATTCAGAATGCCGTTGGCATCGATATCGAACGTGACTTCGATCTGCGGCACGCCGCGCGGCGCCGGCGGAATGTTGCCCAACTGGAAGACTCCCAGCAGGCGATTGTCCCTTGCCATCGCGCGCTCGCCCTGGTGAACCTTGATCTCTACCGACGGCTGGTTTTCGCTCGCCGTGGAGAAGACCTCGCTCTTGCGGGTGGGGATGGTGGTATTGCGTTCGATCAGCTTGGTGAAGACGCCGCCCATGGTCTCGATGCCGAGCGAGAGCGGGGTCACGTCGAGCAGCAACACGTCCTTGACTTCGCCGCCCAGCACGCCGCCCTGCACCGCCGCGCCCACCGCGACCACTTCGTCGGGGTTCACGCCCTTGTGCGGTTCCCTGTTGAACAGCTCGCGCACCAGCGCCTGAATGCGCGGCATACGCGTCTGGCCGCCGACCATGACCACTTCGTTGATTTGCGAGGGGGTCACGCCGGCATCGCTCATGGCCTGTTTGCAGGGGCCGATCGAGCGCTGCAGAATGTCTTCCACCATCTGCTCGAAGCGCGCCCGCGTCAGCTTCATCTGCAGGTGCTTGGGACCGGTGGCATCGGCCGTGACGAACGGCAGGTTGATGTCGGTCTCGAGCAGCGTGGAAAGCTCCATCTTGGCCTTTTCGGCGGCCTCTTTGAGGCGCTGCAGGGCCATCTGGTCCTTGGAAAGGTCGATGCCGTTTTCCTTCTTGAATTCGGCCACGATCCAGTCGATGATGCGCTGGTCGATGTTGTCACCGCCCAGGTGGGTGTCGCCGTTGGTGGACTTCACTTCCACCACGCCCTCGCCCACTTCCAGAATGGAGATGTCGAAGGTGCCGCCGCCGAAATCGTAGACGGCGATGGTTTCATTGGTCTTCTTGTCGAGCCCGTAGGCCAGTGCGGCCGCAGTGGGTTCGTTGATGATGCGCATGACTTCAAGGCCCGCAATCCTGCCGGCATCTTTGGTGGACTGGCGCTGCGAATCGTTGAAGTAGGCCGGAACCGTGATCACGGCCTGGGTGACCTTCTCGCCGAGGTAACTCTCGGCGGCTTCTTTCAGCTTGGTCAGAATCATCGCCGAAATTTCCGGCGGAGAATACTTTTTGCCCATGATGTCGACGCGGGCGTCACCATTGTCGCCGCGGACGGTCTGGTAGGGCACCATCTTCATCTCTTCATTGACTTCGTCATGACGACGTCCCATGAAGCGCTTGATGGAGAAAACGGTGTTCTCGGGGTTGGTGATGGCCTGGCGTTTGGCGACCTGGCCCACCAGGCGCTCGCCACTCTTGGTGAAGGCCACGACGGACGGGGTGGTGCGATTCCCTTCCTGGTTCGGAATCACCGTCGGCTGGCCGGCTTCCATCACCGCTACGCAAGAGTTGGTAGTGCCTAGATCGATGCCAATAATTTTTCCCATGTGATTGGTTGCTCCCTCGTTCTTTGAAATGTGTTTACGATGGCGGCCGCCTGAGGGGACGGCTTATTAGTACAAGACCATTATCAAAGTTTAGTGTGATGTTGTCAAGTATTATTTGAGTGTCGGGTGCTCAACCAAAGCGGCGCGCGCACGGTCGGCCAAAATCTCCACCAGACCGGGATGCCCGTCCAGGGACGGTGTAACAATCACCTGTATGTCTTTGTGTTTATTGGAGATGTTTTGTACTAGAACGGGCAGGTCGCGCTCCAGATGGAGTCCGGGAGTGAGGAAATAGGGCAGGATTAGCACGGTTTGGGCACCGCGCTGGACCAGCAGGTCCGCCGCTTCTTCCAGGCTGGGGCGGCCCAGTTCCAGAAAGGCCGCCTCAACCATGGGGTGAGCAGTGGCACGTGCGAAGTCACCGGCAACTGCCCGCACCGCCTGATTGGCAGCTTCGATGCGGGAGCCGTGGGCAAATACGATGATGGCAGTGTTCACGTGTTCGTGCTAATGTACGCGCGCATGTGGTGATTCTCTTCCGTCTTCTGCGCGAGTTCGAAATTCATCACATCGCGCATGGACAGGAAGGCCACCACCGCGCCGTCGCGCGTGACGGGCAGATGACGACAGCTATGGTTGTGCATGGATTCCATGGCTTCTTCCAGGCTAGCGGATTCCTCGATGGTTGCAATGTTCGTGGTCATGACACTGCCGACCGGCGTTCGATCCGGATCGCAGCGCTCCACCACGACCCGCTTCATCAGGTCGCGCTCACTGAATACCCCGCGCAATTCAAGGCCTTTAAAGACCATGATGGCGCCGACATGGAGATCGGCCATCTTACGGGCCACCTCCGCCACTGACAGGTGCTCTTCGACAGTGAAGAGATCACGCTGGTGAACCACGTCGCGGACATGGGACATACTCACCCTCCCCGATCAGACCATGGAAATATACCACAGTTGAAAACCGCGTTACAGATGATAATGATACGCATGCCGGAGCGAATGAGATTCGAGTGTCAGCCGGGATGTACGGAATGTTGCCGGCAGCAGGGCCTCGTCTATCTTTCGGAAGCGGACTTACAACGCGCGGCGGAATTCGAGGGGATGAGTGCGGCGCGCTTCGAGCGAAAGTATGTGTACCGCACGCGCAACCGGCTGCGCTTACGCGTACCGAAGGCGAAGCACTGCCACTTTCTGGAAGAGGGAGGGTGCCGGATTCATCCCGCCAAGCCGACGCAATGCCGCGTCTTTCCTTACTGGCCGGAGTTGGTGGATCACCCAAAGGCGTGGCGGAAGGCGGCGAAATACTGCCCAGGAATCGGACAGGGTCCGCTGGTGCAGATTGGCGCGGCGCGCGCACAAGCGGACGAAATGCGTGAAGCATTACCTAAGTTGTACCCGTAGACGGACGGCCAGCGCTTCCGCCGGACGATCTTCATTCGGTTGACAATTCTTAACCCGTGACTTCGGAGGCTGCTGGTAACTTAAAGAAACCCCGCACTCGTCCATGGGAATAAGGAATAGGCGTCTCCGCGCGCGAGTCAGCCCTGGCGCAATTATCGTGGAAGCCAGGAAGCACTTTTAGGGAGAGCATGAAGAAGATCATGAAAGTACTGCATTTGCCACTGATTATCATGGGTATGGTTTGCGTGCTGGCAGCCCAGGAAAGGGGCGGACGTGGTTTCGGGCCGCCCAACCTGTTGTTCACCACGCTGGACGCGGACCATGACGGAGCGGTGTCCCCGGCCGAACTTTCCAACGCCCCGGCGGCACTGCGTGCGCTGGACAAGAATTCCGACGGCAAGCTCACAGCGGACGAGACCCGCGCGGCCATGCCTTTTGGCGGCCGCGGCGGATTTGAAGGCCGCGGCGGTGGACGCGAAGGAGAAGGTCGGGGCGGCGGCGATACCAGCGACGAAACGGTGAAGACTTACATGGCGTTTGACGAGAACGGCGACGGCAAACTGCAGAAGAGCGAAGTGCCGGAACGTATGCAGGGCGTTTTCGAACGTGCCGATGCCAATAAAGACGGCGTGCTGACGGCCGACGAACTGCGCACTATGGCTCGCGCGCAGGCACAGCAGGCAGGGGCCCGCGGCCGGGGCGGTGAGGGCGAGCGCGAAGGTGGACCCGAAGGCGGACGCGGACGCGGCGGTTTCGGCGGCGTGCTGGACCCGATCTTCGCGGCGCTGGATACGGATCGCAACAGCGAAATCGATTCCAGCGAGTTAGATCGCTCTCCGGCATCGCTAAAGGCGCTGGATAAGAACCAGGACGGCAAAGTGACCGAAGACGAAGTGCGGCCGAATTTCGGGCCGGGCCGCGGCATGCGGGGCGGCCGCTAGAAGACCACAGAACGTTTCCATCAGACCGGGACATCCACCATGAAAATTGCGCATTCTTTGGCGCTTGGCGCCTTTTGCTTAGGTTCACTCTTTGTCGCTTCCGGCAGTCTGCCCACCATGGGGCGCAGGTATACCTACCATCACGAGAACGTGCTGGGCACGTCGTTCGAGATCAAACTGTCGGCATCCAGCGAGGCAGCGGCGCAGCGGGGCGAAGAGGCCGCACTGGCGGAAATCGACCGTCAGGCGCGGATTCTCAGCGCTTACGATGCGAACAGCGAATTCAGCCGCTGGGCGCGGACGCACGATCAGGCGGTTCCGGTATCGAAGGAATTGATGGAAGTGCTCGGCCTCTTCGACCAGTGGCGGGAGCGCACCGGCGGCGCGCTGGACGCCGCGGCCGAAGCCATCGGACAGGTGTGGAAAGCGGCGGCCGCGGCCCACCGGGTGCCGTTGTCCACCGAACTGCAAGGCGCGGTGAACCGTGTGCAGCAGCGGCATTGGACGCTGGACCGCGTTCACGGTACGGCGACCCACCTGACGGACACTCCGCTGGCGCTGAATTCCTTCGCCAAGAGCTACATCCTCGGCCACGCGGCAGACGCGGCGCTGGCGGTGGACGGCATCACGGCGGTAGTGGTGAACATTGGTGGGGACCTGGTGGTCCGCGGTCCATGGACGGAAGCAGTGAATATCGCCGACCCGCGGGCGGACGCCGAGAACAGCGAGCCGATGGCGCAACTGCTGGTGCGGGATCGTGCGGTGGCGACCAGCGGCAACTATCGGCGCGGCGTGCAGATCGGCAATCGCTTTTACTCGCACATTGTGGACCCGCGGACGGGGCAGCCGGTGGATCACGTGATCAGTTCGACCGTGGTGGCGGCGGACCCGGCGACGGCCGGCGCATTGGCCACGGCATTCTCGGTGCTCCCGGTGGACGAAAGCCAGCGGCTCGCCGCTCAACTCGGTGGCGTGGAGTACCTGCTGGTGGAGCGCGACGGCCATCAAGTGGCGAGCGCCAACTGGCACGCGCTGGAGGCGCCGAAATCGCGTCTCGCACAGAGTTTCGCAGCCAAACCCGCGCCCGATCAGGCGGGCGGAGCGGCGGCCGCGTGGGACCCTTCGATGGAGCTGACGATTCATCTGGAACTGGCGCACCTGGACGGAATACGCGCGCGGCGTCCTTACGTGGCCGCGTGGATCGAAGACAAGGACAAGTTCGCCGTGCGGACGGTCGCACTGTGGTTCGATAAAACGCGGTGGCTGCCGGAGTTGCGCGCGTGGAATCGTGACGAGCGCGTGCGCGCGCTGGCCGAGGGCAGCGACATCACTTCCTCGGTGTCGAGTGCCACGCGCCCGCCCGGGAAGTACACCTTAAAGTGGGACGGCAAGGACAACGCAGGCAAGCCGGTCAAGCCCGGGAAATTCACCGTGTGCCTGGAAGTGACCCGCGAGCACGGCACCTATCAGGTGTACCGGCAGGAGATGGATTTCACGGGCACTCCGAAACAGATCGAACTCGCGCCCAATAATGAAGTGGCGGCAGCGAGTCTGGACTACGGCAAAAAGGGACACTAGGCATGCAAGTGCAGGAACCTCGGGCCGCCGCGCCGCCGCACGGCCACCATTGGAAGTACGTGTGGAAGAAACGACTGGTGACATGGTCGCGCTGGCTGCACATTTACCTTTCGATGGTGAGCTTCGCGATCCTGTTCTTCTTCGCGGTGACGGGCCTAACGGTGAATCACATTGAGTGGTTCACGCACCAGCAGAAGACGTATCAATACAAGGGCACGATGCAGACGGCGTGGGTGAAGCCTCCGGCGGGCAGGGAGGTGGCGAAGCTCGAAATTGTGGAGCAGTTACGGAAAGCCCACGGCATCAAAGCGGCGTTGAGCGATTTCCGGGTGGACGATTCGCAGCTTTCGGTTTCCTTCAAGGGTCCGGGCTACACGGCGGATACGTTTATCGATCGCGACGCCGGCACGTACGAGGTTACCGAGACCCGCATGGGCTGGGGCGCGGTGATCAACGATCTTCATAAGGGCCGTGACGCGGGTGCGGTATGGAAGTTCCTGATCGATCTCTGCGCGGTGTTGATGACGCTGGTTTCGCTCACTGGCTTTGCGCTGATCTTCTTCCTGGCCAAGCGGCGAGTGTCGGGCCTGGTGATGGCAGTGGCCGGTGCGGTGCTCTGTTACGTGGTGTACGTCGTGTTTGTGCCGTAGATGGTATGCGTGCTTGACGTATGACGTACAGCGTCCAATTCAGGGTACCATAGTGGTGTGATCCGATCCTTCCGGTGCAAGAAGACGGAGAGGCTCTGGCGGCGTGAACGGGTGAGGGAGTTTGCGGGAATTGACGGCGTCGCCTTGCGGCGCTTGACGGCACTCGATAGTGCCAAGGCGGTCACCGACCTTCTGGTTCCGCCCGGCAACCGCCTGGAGGCTCTGCAGGGAGACCGTCGCGGGCAGTATAGTATTCGAATTAATGATCAATACCGGGTTTGTTTCAACTGGAAAGAGGAGAATGCGTATGACGTCGAAGTCACCAAACATTACCGGTAAGCACACGCCGGCTCCAAAGCTGCCCCCGGTACATCCAGGTGAAATTCTCAAGGAGACTCTGGACGATCTGGGTCTCAGCATGAATCGTCTGGCACAAGATATCCGCGTACCTCCCAACAGGATCAGTGCGATCGTCGCCGGCAGGCGTTCGATCAGTGGGGAGACGGCGCTTCGGCTGGGCCGCTATTTCGGCACCACCCCTGTGTATTGGATCAATATGCAGGCACGCTACGATCTCGAAACCGCGCGCGACGTATGGGAATCGAGGATCTTGACGGAGATTCGACCGCGCGACGCAGCTTGACGGCTGCCTAGCGCAGCAGTTTGCGCACCGGGGCGGCGAGCCATTCCGCGAAGAAACGGGCCGGATGCGCCGCATTGATGCGCAGACCGAGCGGGAGCGCCGTCAGGTAATTGCGCAGGGTGGGCCGCAGGGGCTCAAAGAACTGATCGCGGCCGTCGTGTTTCCAACTGGCGTAGCCGAACACCCACGGCAGCGGCACATAGCCGAAGTGGCGACGCAACAGGTCCATCGACGCCTGCAGCACTTGCTCGCGCTCGTAGATGGTCTTGGCGCCGCGATGCATCCGTGAATTGGCCAGGTACTCGGGAATGGCATCGAAACGGAAGCCCAGCTTCGCCATGCGAATCCACAGATCGTAATCGAAGGAGCGATTGATGTCGGGATCCAGCGGACACCGCCTGTAAGAGGAGGCGCGGATGAAAGCGGCGGGCTGGCAGATGAAGCAATCGCGTTCGAGCACGGCGGCGTCCCAGGGAAGGGTGGGATAGCGGGAGATGGCCGCGCCGTGGTCGTCGATCCACCAGCCTTCGCCGTACACGACGTCGGCCGCGGGATGCGCGATCAGGTATGAGGCGGCAGTGCGGATGGCGCCGGGCAGGAAGGTGTCGTCGGCGTTGAGCCAGGCAAAAATTTCGCCGCGCGCGAGTTGAAATCCACGATGGGCCGCGTCGCTGGGCCCCTTGTCCTTACCGCTGACGACGCGGATGCGATCGCCATAGGCCGCCAGGATGGTGGGGGTCTCGTCGGTGGAGCAAGCGTCCACCACAATCACTTCGAGATGGGGATAGTCCTGGGACAGAATGCTATCGAGGGTTTCCGGCAGATAGCGCGCCATATTGTAGGACGGCGTCACGATGGAAACCAGGGGCATTCGGTCGGAATCCGGGGGCACGCCCCCACTATATCAACAGCGAAAAAAGGGCACTTGCTGATACACTAAGGCAAAGCCTCAGCTTTTCACGAGAATTCGGTTCGCAATTCTATTTCTACGGGGCAGGAAGACTGATTTGCGTTTAGCGCTGCTTCAAATCAACCCAACCGCAGGCGACCTCGAAGGGAACTCCAGCCTCATCATCCGGGCGGCGCGATCCGCCCAGGCGGAAGGGGCCGACCTATTAGTCACACCGGAACTGGCACTGATGGGGTACCTGCCCCGCGATCTGCTGATGAACCAGGGATTTGTGCGGCGCGGCTGCGAAAAACTGGCGCACATCGCACGCGAATTGAAGGACGCTCCGCCGATTCTGGTGGGGGTGGCCACGCCGAATCCGTCGGATGTGGGCCGTCCGCTGTACAACAGCGCGGTGCTGCTGCGCGGTGGCGAAGTGGGGCAGGCATTCCACAAATCGCTGTTGCCGACGTACGACGTGTTCGACGAAGACCGCTATTTCGAGCCTTATCAGGGCGTACAGATTCTCGAACTGAACGGGGTGCGCCTGGGCATCAGCATCTGCGAAGACGTGTGGAACGATCGCGATTTCTGGCGCCGGCGGCGCTATCATCAGGACCCGATCGAGGCGTTGGCGAAGGCCGGCGCGCAAGCCATTGTTAATCTCTCGGCATCGCCGTTCACGGTAGGCAAGCACACGCTGCGCGAGGAAATGCTGGGCCACATGGCGCAGAAGTACGGCCTGCCGGTGGCGATTGTCAATCAGGTGGGCGCCAACGACGATCTGATTTTCGACGGGCGCAGTGCGGCTTTCGATGCGCAGGGGAATCTGTTTGCGCGCGCCCGGGGATTCGCCGAAGACGTGCTGGCGGTGGATCTGCTCGCCGGCAAGGGCGAAGTGGCGGTGGACGATTTTCAGGCGGAGGCCGAAGTCTGGAACGCGCTGGTGTTGGGCGTGCGGGATTACGCCCGCAAGACGCGCTTCCAAAAAGTGTTGCTGGGCCTTTCGGGCGGAATCGATTCCGCGCTCACGGCAGCGATTGCGGCCGACGCGATGGGAGCGGAGAACGTGGTGGGCGTGATGATGCCCTCCCGGTATTCCAGCCAGGGCAGCATTGACGATTCGGTGGAACTGGCGCGCCATCTGGGCATTCAGACGATGCAGCTGCCCATCTCGGACATCATGCGGACGTACGACGGCGTGCTGGCCGGCGCATTCGCCGGACTGCCCGCGGACGTCACCGAGGAGAACATTCAATCGCGCATCCGCGGCAATCTGCTGATGGCGCTCTCCAACAAGTTTGGCTCGCTGTTGCTCACGACCGGCAATAAGAGCGAAATGTCGGTGGGCTATTGCACGCTCTACGGGGATATGAATGGCGGCCTGGCGGTGATCGCCGACCTGCCGAAAATGATGGTCTACCGGGTCTCTCGCTGGCGCAACGGGCGCGGTCCGGCGATTCCGGTATCTACCCTGACCAAAGCGCCTTCGGCAGAACTGCGGCCCGATCAGACCGATCAGGACAGTCTGCCGCCCTACGAACTGCTGGACGAGATTCTGGAATTGCACGTAGAGCAGTGCCAAAGCGCGGAAGAGATTATTGCGCGGGGCTATGATGAACAGACGGTGCGCCGGGTGCTTCGCCTGGTGCGCATTGCAGAGTTTAAGAGAAAGCAGGCGGCCCCGGTTTTGAAGGTGACGTCGCGCGCCTTCGGCACCGGCTGGCGGATGCCTATCGTTCGACAGGAATAACGCACGAAAATGAAGCTATCGATCATCGGCCTGGGCAAACTGGGCTCGCCAATGTCGGCTGTCATGGCCCACAAGGGACACACCGTGGTGGGTGTGGACATCAATCCCGACTCCGTCAAAGCGATTCAGGAAGGACGCCCGCCCGTCAACGAGCCGCAACTGGCCGAGTTGATCACGGCGAACCGCGAGCGCCTCACGGCCACGGAAAATTATGAAGAGGCGATTCTGGCCACGGATGTCACGTTCATCATCGTGCCCACGCCGTCGGGTCCCGACGGACGCTTCTCGATGAAGTTCGCCATCAAGGCGGCGGAAAAGATTGGCGCCGCGCTACGCAAGAAGAATGCGTGGCACCTGGTGGTGCTCTCGAGCACGGTGATGCCTGGCTGCACCGGCGGGGAGATGCTGCCCGCGCTGATCCAGCACTCCGGCAAGCGCTGCCCTGAGGAATTCGGCCTCTGCTACAACCCCGAATTCATCGCGCTGGGCAGCGTGGTGCGCGATATGCTGCGGCCCGACATGATCCTGATCGGCGAATCCGACAAGCGGTCCGGCGACATTCTGGAAGAGCTGTACACGGGAGTTTGCGAAAGCGGCCCGCGCATCCAGCGCATGAATTACGTCAACGCCGAACTGACGAAGCTCTCGGTGAACACCTTCGTCACCACGAAGATTTCTTACGCCAACATGCTGGCCCAGGTGTGCGAGACGCTGCCGGGTGCGGATTCCGACGTGGTTACGGCGGCCATCGGCTGCGATACGCGCATCGGGGCGAAATACCTCAAGGGCGCGCTGGGTTACGGCGGCCCGTGCTTCCCGCGCGACAATATCGCCTTTTCCGCCCTGGCGCGCGATAACGGGGCGCCGGCGCTGCTCGCCGAGGCGACGGATGCGTTGAATAAGCGTCAGGTGCCTCGCCTGGCGCAATTGGTGGCGTCGCACCTGCCGGAGGGCGGTACGGCGGCGGTGCTCGGACTCTCCTACAAACCCAACACCGACGTCATCGAAGAGTCCCAGGGCGTGGCGATCGCGCAGGCGCTGCTCGACGCAGGACAGCGCGTGGTGGTCTTCGATCCCGCGGCTATGCCGAACGCGAAAAAGGCGCTGAAAGGCGATGTGGTGTTCGCGGCGAGCGCGGAAGAGTGCATCGCCCTGGCGGGAGCGGTGGTCATCACGACGCCGTGGCCCGAATTCCAGGATCTGCCGCTCTCGGTGTTCCAGCGCGCCGGCGATCCGCTGGCAGTGCTCGATTGCTGGCGGGTTTTGCCGGCGGAAGTGGCGGCAGGCATCGAGCGCTACATGACGCTTGGCAAAGGCACGACGGCGCCCAAGGCTGCTTCGGCCGACTAACAGTTCGCCGGAGCGAATCCGCTGCGCCGCGCAGGGTCCGAGGGCATCGCGAAAGCGATGACGGGCATGGCACTACGACCTCCCGATCCCTCACAAATGAATCGGACCGTCCCCGTCTCCGCGATTCACGTGAATGCCACCACCGCCGACAGCCTCCGCCAATTTCGGCGACAACGCCAGCAGGTAGTTCGAAGGCCCCGCGCGAAACCCCGCGTCCGCCAACCCGCCCAGCCAGGCGCCGTGCGATTGGTTCGACACCAGCAAATCCACGCCGCGCCGCTCCAGCAAACTGGTCGCCCCGCGCATCACCGCGCCGGCCGAATCGATCGGGCCGAAGCAATCCACAATCGTCCCCACGCGCATGTCCCCAAACTGCTTGTGATCGCGCATCTGCGTATCCAGCAGCACCGCCCAGCCGCCGCCCGCGCGCATCCGCAAAAACCGTCCATCCGAAGCCGGATACAGCTGATCCAACGTCGCCGCATCGCGCTGCCCGAGCAAGCCATAACCGCCGTGCGCTCTCTGCCAGACTTCGTCCGCCCAGGGCGCGAAGCGCTCCGCCCCCTCGCACTCCACCGCCGGCAGCGCGCGCGCGAGTCCCAGCGCCTTCATCCCCAGCCATCCGGCCCCGCTCCACGCGGCGAGATCGAGCCCCGCCCTGCGCACCGCGCTCGTCCTGAGCACGCGGATGTTGCGCAGGAAGCGCGCCGGATGCGCCACTTTGAAGCGGAACGGCACCTCGCTCATGGTCCACCTCAAACTCTTCAGCATCTGCGGCAGCGGCTTGTCCCAGCCACCCATGCCCATGGCGTAAAGCCGCGGTTCGCGCGCCAGCGCATCGCGCACCAGGCGCAGCCCCACCATGGCGTATTTCCGATCGACAATCCCTTCGGATAGAGGCAGGCGGTAGTGTGCGGCGCTCAGGCTGGTTCCGTGCGCCGTGAACTGCTGGCGCCGCAGAATGTAGCCGCCGCGGACTTTGCCCTCTTCCACGGCCACAAACAATTCCATCCCCGGCATCCAGCGCGGCTCGGGTGCTTCCGGAAATTGCTGGTCCGCGGGTGCGCCCCCGGCCAGCAGGCGCCGGTTGAACTCGCGGACCTCGCCAACGATGTCGTACGTGTACGGGAGAATCTGTAGGGGCATCAGGCGCCGCGCTTGGCGGAAACGATGCGGGCCAGGCTCGTCAGGTTCTTCGCCTGATCCATCTCCTCCGGGTCAAACTGAAATCCGTATTCCTCTTCGAGCGCCAGCACCAGATTGAGATTCTGTACCGAATCCCAGTTTTCCACGGTCTCCGGCGAAGAGTCGGGCGTGACATCCGCCTGCAAAATATCGGAGGCAATTTCGCAAACCCGGCTGAGAACTTGCTCGTTCATAGGTCAGTTTGCTTCATTATGACATTGTGAGGCACAAGGTCCTGTTGATGGCAAGGGAGTTGGGATTGGGCGGTACGGAGCGCCAATTGGCCGAGACCGCGCTGTCGCTGGACCGCGACCGCTTCGAGCCGCACGTAGGATGCTTCACCGACGGCGGCTTCCGCGCGCATGAATTACGCGAGGCCGGAGTGCCGATTCTCGAAACCGGTGTGCGCTCCCTGCTCTCTCGCTCCGCCCTCGCCGGCGCGCAACGCTTGGGCGCCTACCTGCGGCAGCACCAGATCTCCCTCGTCCACGCGTTCGACGTTCCGGCCAACCTCTTCGCCGTGCCCGTCGCCCGCCTCTACCGCACCCCCGTCGTGCTCTCCAGCATGCGCGCCCACCGCGCTCTCACACCCGGAATGACCCGCACCCTGCTGCGCGCCACCGACAAAGTGGTGGACGGCATCGTCATCAACTCGCGAGCGGTGGGGAGGGAACTCGAAGTGGAAGACAATGTGGCCCCCGTCAGAATGCGGCTCGCCTACAACGGCCTCGACACTTCCATCTTTCACCCCGAAGGTGAACGTGCCTCGCTGCCCTGGACCGATGCCACAGCCGTCATCGGAATTGTTTGCGCGCTGCGCCCCGAGAAAGGTCTCGGTCTGCTGGTCGAGGCATTCGGCAAAGTGAACGCGAGCCGCCCCGGCGTAAAGCTCCTCATCGTGGGCAGCGGACCGATGCTGGCCACGCTGCAATCCGCGGCGGGCGCGGATTGTCACTTCCAGCCCGCCCAGCGCCACGTCGCGCCGTGGCTGCGCGCCATGGATATCTTCGTGCTGCCGTCGCTCTCCGAGGCGCTCTCCAATTCCCTGATGGAAGCGATGGGCTGCGGTTGCTGCCCCGTGGCCTCGGACACGGGCGGCAATCCGGAACTCGTGAAGGATGGCGAAACCGGCCTCCTGTTCCCCGTGGGCGACGCCTCTGCGCTGGCCGAATGCCTCGCGCGCCTGCTCGACGATCCGGCGCACCGCCGCAAACTTGCCGGCGCCGCCGCGCAGCGCATGGGGGACGAATTCAATCGCGACCTCGCTGCCCGCCGCATGGGTGCGATTTACGAAGAATTTCTGTCCAAGGCAGGCTAGTACGGGCGGCTTTGCACTTGCCTGGAAGGGCCAATGGCACACCCGGCACAGCCCACCGCGCTATGATCCGAATGAAATGCCTGCCACCCTCCGCCTGTCCGCCGCACTCCTCGCGGCCGCCTGCGCCAGCGCCGCGGACAACGATGCGCGCGACCAACTCGCCCGCCGCCTCACCTCGCTCGCGATGCCCCACCTCACTGAACGAGCCCGCACGATCCTCGGCATTCAATCGCGCGCCGCTGCCGAAAAGCGCCAGCAGCAGGTCCGCGCCAAACTGCTCTCTATGATCGGCGGACTACCCACCACCAACGCGCCCCTCAACCCTCGCTCCAACGGCACCCTGCAACGCGATGGATTCCGCATCGAGAAGATCGTCTTCGAAAGCCTGCCCAACTTCTTCGTGACCGCCAACGTTTACCTCCCCTCCGGCGTTGGTCCCTTCCCCGCCGTCGTGATGACGCCCGGACACTCCGCCGCCGGCAAAGCGGGCGAACTCCCGCTCGCCGCCAACTTCGCCCTCAACGGCATCGCCGCCATTGCCTACGACCCCATGTCCGAAGGCGAACGCCTACAGTACTTCGACGCCGCCACGGGAAAGTCCGCGGTCGGCGGACCCACCGGCGAACACTCGCAAGCCTCCATCGCCGCCAACCTCGTGGGAGAACACATCTCCCGCTACTTCATCTGGGACGCCATGCGCGCCATCGACTACCTGAGCACCCGCACGGACATCGACGCCCATCGCATCGGCGCCTTGGGCTGCTCTGGCGGCGGCGCGGTCACCGCCTACCTCGCCGCCTTCGATCCGCGCGTCACGGCGGCCGCGAGCGCCTGCTACATCACCGCGTTCCAGGATCTGCTGGCCGCTCCCACCGGCGCGCAGGAGGCCGAGCAGACCATCCCGGGCTTCATCTCCGCCGGCTTCGATCTCGCCGATTGGGTGGAGCTCGCCGCCCCGCGCCCCTACGCCATCGTCAGCACCACCGAGGACATGTTCCCGTACGCTGGCGCGCAGCGCACCTATGAAGAGGCGCGTAGATTCTACGCCCTCTTCGGCGCGGAAGATCAACTCCAATGGATCACCGGACCCGGACCTCACGGCGCCCTCACGCCGCTGCATCCGCGCATCCTCGCCTTCTTCAAGCAAGCCCTCACCGGCTCTACCGCCGCGCCGGCGTACCGGCAAATCGCCGCCGAAAAACCCACCGACCTCGAGTTCACTTCCACCGGACAGGTGGCGAATTCCCTGCACGGTGAAACCATCGCCGGAATCATCGCCGGTGTCATGGCGAAAGTGCATCCAGCGCGCGCGGACGCGGACTTCCGCACTCCCGCCGGCATTCAGGCCAAACCCGGCAAGCCCGCTCCCGTCAATACCGGTTTCGTCGGCGAGACGCTCAACAGCGAGGATGGCGTTCTGCTCCCCGGCCGCCACATCGCCACTCAGGCGACCGGGCGCCGGCCGCTGGTTCTCATCCTCGGAGACGACCTGCCCGACGGCCTCGCCCAGTCGGACCGCGTGGTCTGGCAGGCGTCGCTGCGCCCCGCGCCTCCCGGAATCGAGTCCGCCAAATCACCGCTGCAAGGCGCCTTCTACCTGCTGGGGTTGCGCGCCGAACTCATCGGTCGCACCCTGCTCGGCATGCGCGTGGACGACATCATCCACTGGGTGGACGCGCTGGCCGCCAAGCCGGAAGTCGATCCCCGCTTCATCACGATTTATGCCCGCGGCGCCTATGGCGTTGCGCTGCTGCACGCCGCTGCCCTGGACAAGCGCATCACCCACGCCGTCGTCGAAGACGTGCCGCGCTCTTACCGCGAAATTGTCGAGCAACCCCTGCACCGCAACGCTCCGGAGATCTCCGTGCCCGGTGTGCTCCAGCACTACGACCTTCCCGATCTCGTCAGAGCCATCGGGCCCAAGAGACTCACTCTGCTTGAATTGAACCATCCGGAGCCGCTGCTCCCGCATCTCACCAGGTGAGGCCCGATGCCGGTACCCCGACTTGAACTGCGCTCCGTTCACAAAACGTTTAACGACGGCGACCAACCGGTGGAGGTGCTGCATGGCATCTCTCTCGCCATTCATGCCGGTAGCGTGACCGCGCTGCTCGGCCGCAGCGGTTGCGGCAAAAGCACGCTGCTCAATCTCGCCGGCGCTATGGATTTCCCGACTGCCGGCGCAGTCCTGATCGATGGACGCGCCACTACATCTTTATCGGATTCCGAACTCACGGCGCTGCGCCGCAAACGGGTCGGCTTTGTCTTCCAGAGCTTCCAACTGCTGCCCACGCTCACGGTGCTGGAAAATGTTGAATTGCCGCTGCTCCTTGCTGGCGCTCCCCGCACCGCGCGCGCCGCGACAGAGCGCCTCGAGTGGGTCGGCCTCGCCGAGAAAGCGGGCAGCATGCCGTATCAACTTTCCGGTGGACAGATGCAGCGCGTCGCCATCGCCCGCGCCCTGGTCCACTCGCCCGACCTCCTGATCGCCGACGAGCCCACCGGAAATCTCGATACCGCCAGCGGCGACCAGGTGCTTAAACTCCTGCAGGATGCCGCCGCTCAATTCGGAGCCGCCGTCCTCATGGCCACCCACGCAGCGGAAGCCGCCGCCATTGCCACCCTCCGCGTGCACCTTCGCGACGGCCGCATTCAATCCCTCGAAGGCGTCCATGAGTCAGCGTAGGACGGGGTCGAAAAACGGTCGCTCCCTCACGATCGCGGCTCCGACCGGGACGTCTCTCATCGAATTTTCGCGGGCGCAGGGCCCATCGACAACAGGCCGGGCGTGCACCGCCATGGTGGGATGCACGATCGTTTTTCGTCGTCCGTCCGCACCGCTTCGAAGCGTACACCGTTCCACCAGCCAAATGAGGGGAAGGCATTCGCGCCAGCCGCAGCAATTGAAGCAACCGGACGTTCGCCGTCACAGGCGCGGCGGGCGCTCATGAAACTGCTCCGCACCCTCATCCTCCGCCCCCTGCGCCGCGACCTGCTGCGCACCGCACTCACCATCCTCTCCGTAGCGCTCGGAATCGCGGTCGTCATCGCCATTGACCTCGCGGGCGACGCCGCGACCGGCAGCTTCCGCTCTTCCATGGAAACGCTCACCGGCAAGACCGACTTCGAAATCATCGCCACCGGCGGACTCGACGAGCGCTACATGGCGCCCCTGTCAGCCCTCCCGTACCGCCTCCACCTCGCGCCGATCCTGGAGGCGCAGTTTGTCATCCCCGGAATCGGCGCCGTCCCGCTGTATGGCGCCGACCTCGCAGGCGCGCCCGAAGGCGCCATCGTCTCGCAACCGCTCGCCCGCCGCACCGGCAAGCGGCTCCGCGGCACCCTCGCCGGACGCCCGCTCGATCTCCCCATCACCAAGACCCTCGACGCCCGCACCGAATTCGCTGTCATCGATATCGCCGCCGCCCAGCAACTCACGCAGCGCTTCGGCAAGCTCGACCGCATCGACGTCACGATCGAGCCCGGGGAAGATTTCGCCCAAGCCGAACAGGCACTCCGCGACGTGCTCCCCGCCGGCGCCGAACTCCGCAAGCCCGGCGCGCGCAGCGACGAAAATCAGCGCATGCTGCGCGCCTTCCGCTGGAATCTGCGCGTCCTGAGCTACATCTCCCTGGTGGTCGGCGCCTTCCTCATCTACAACACCATCTCCGTGAGCGTGGTGCGCCGCCGCGCCGAAATCGGCATCCTCCGGGCCCTCGGCGCCGCGCGCTCCGCCATCTTCGCGCTCTTCCTCGCCGAAGCGCTGCTCTTCGGACTGGTGGGAGCCGCACTCGGTCTCGTGCTCGGACGGCTGCTGGCCGGGGGAGCGGTCCACCTCATCGCCGATACCGTCAACGCGCTCTACACGACCAGCCGCCCCGCCCCCGTCGAACTCACCGCCGCGGGTGTCTGGACCGGAATGCTCACGGGTGCGATCGTCGCCCTCCTGAGCGCCCTCGGTCCGGCGCGCGAGGCCATGCAGGTGGCACCCACCGCAGCCATGAGCCGCGGCTCCCGGGAACATCGCGCCCGCCTCCGCTGGCGCCGCGGACTCGCCCTCAGCGCCCTCCTCGCGGCCCTCGCCCTGGCCGCCTCGCAAGCCGAGCCCCTTGGCGGCTATCCGGCCGGCGGCTACGTCGCTGCCCTGCTGGCTATCGGCGCCGCCGCCATGGCCGCGCCCGCCTTAGTCCTGGCCGTCAATCGCGCCACCCGCTCCGTCGTCCTTCACCACGTCGCCGGACTGCTCGCCGCACGCAGTCTCACCGCCTCGCTCGCCCGCACCAGCGTGGTGGTCGCCGCGCTCGCCACCGCCATCGCCATGATGGCCAGCGTCGGCATCATGGTGGCCAGTTTCCGCGAAACCGTCGCTCTGTGGCTCGATACCCAACTGCGCGCCGATCTCTACGTCAAGCCCGCCGGACCCACGTCCGCCGGCGACTACCCCCCACTGCCTGCGGGCGCTGTCGATGTCCTGCGCGCCACCCGCGGCATTGCCGCCCTCGACCTCTTCCACGGCATGCCCCTCCACTTCCGCGGCGAGCGCTCCACGCTCGGAGCCGGCGATATGGCGATCGTGCGCCAGTTCGGCCGCCTGCGCTTCCTCCCCGGCGAAGATCGCGATGCCATCCTCCGCAGCCTCCCCGGTCAGGACCGAGCCATCGTCAGCGAACCCTTCGCCAACAAACACCGCGTCCGCCCCGGCGATCGCCTCACCGTCCCCATGGGTGACCACCTCGTCACCCTCACCGTCGCCGGCGTGTATTACGAGTACTCCAGCAGCCAGGGATATGTGCTGGTGGATCGCGGCACGCTGCTCAAGTACCTCCCCGCGCAGCCCGCCACCAACGCCGCCATCTACCTCGCGCCCGGTGTCGACCGTGAAGCCGTCCTGCGCGACGTCCAACTGCGCACCGCCGCCTGGCCCGTCAACGTCGCGCCGAATGGCACGCTGCGCCAGGGCGCGATCGAGATCTTCGACCGCACTTTCGCCATCACCTGGGCGCTGGAAGCCGTGGCCATCGTGGTCGCCATGCTCGGCGCGGCCAATTCGCTGCTCGCCCTGGTGCTAGACCGCCGCCGCGAACTCGGTCTGCTGCGCTATCTCGGAGGCTCGGGCTCGCAGTTGCGCGGCATGATTCTGGTCGAAGCCGCCTTCCTCGGCCTGCTGGCCATCCTGCTCGGCCTCGCGCTGGGCATCTCCCTCTCCCTACTGCTGGTCTTCGTCGTTAATAAGCAGAGCTTCGGCTGGACCATCCAATTCCACCCGCCCTACGCTTTGTTAGGCGGCGCGCTGCTGCTGGTCTGGTTGGTCACCGTGCTTGCCGGAGTTTATCCCGCCCGCGTCGCCGCCCGCCTCAACCCCGTCGAAGTCGTGCACGAAGAGTAGGCGATATCGGTCGCCAGGCGGACCGCGCCAAATAGAAGGGCACAAGCGTGTTATCCTGAAATTTCTTGAATTAGCCGCCCGCGTCTTTTCCTGCGCGCCGCCAACAGCAACCAACAGTCAATTCACTACCCTGGTTCGTTTCACGCCGAAGTATATGAAAAGCAGCAATCCCAACATTCGCAATATCGCCATCATCGCGCACGTCGATCATGGCAAGACCACCCTGGTGGACGCCATGCTCAACCAGAGCGGTATCTTCGGCTCCCACGAAGAACACGTCGATCGCGTGATGGATTCCAACGATTTGGAACGCGAGCGCGGCATCACCATTCTCGCCAAGATCACCGGCATCCGTTATCACGGCGTCAAGATCAACATCGTCGACACCCCCGGCCACAGCGATTTCGGCGGCGAAGTCGAGCGCGCCCTCAAGATTGTCGATGGCGTCATGCTGCTGGTCGATGCCAGCGAAGGCCCGCTGCCACAGACCCGCTACGTGCTCAGCAAGGCGCTCGAAGCCAAGCTGCCGCCCATCGTCGTCATCAACAAGATCGACCGGCCCGACGCCCGCGTCGAGGAAGTCCTGAACGAAATCTACGATCTCTTCATCGATCTCGACGCCACCGAAGACCAGCTCGATTTCCCGGTACTCTACACCATCGCCAAGACGGGCCTGGCGAAGAACAAAATGGAAGACGAGGCCACCGATTTGCGGCCCCTGTTCGACGCCATCGTCCAGCACATCCCCCCTCCCGTGGGAGATCCCGACGGCGTGCTGCAAATGCTGATCGCCAACCTCGACTACAGCGATTACCTCGGCCGGCTGGGCATCGGCCGCGTGGTCAATGGCACCCTGAAGTACGGTGACGTGGTCAACATCGCCAAGCGCGATGGCTCCATGCACAGCACCAAAATCACCAAGCTGTATTCCTTCGAGGGCTTGAAGCGGGTGGACGAAACCATCGGGCGCCAGGGCGATATCATGGCCATCGCCGGCGTGGAAGGCATCACCATCGGCGAGACCGTCA
The DNA here is from genome assembly GCA_039934035.1 of Candidatus Solibacter sp. GTDB lineage: Bacteria > Acidobacteriota > Terriglobia > Bryobacterales > Bryobacteraceae > Solibacter. The sequence continues at coordinate 37,384 of JBDTMZ010000038.1, forward strand.
CCAGCCTGGAAACGCCGGAGCCGCTGCCGCCCATCCTGATCGATGAGCCCACCATCGCGATGGCGTTCAGCATCAACAACTCGCCTTTCGCCGGACGCGAAGGCCAGTGGGTGACGTCGCGCAACCTGCGCGACCGGCTGGATAAAGAGCTGCTCACCAACGTCTCCATCCGCGTGGAAGAGTTAGGCCACGATACGTTCAAGGTGATGGGCCGCGGCGAATTGCAGCTCGCCATCCTGATCGAAATGATGCGCCGTGAAGGCTACGAGCTCGCCGTGGGCAAGCCGGAAATTCTCACCCGCACGATCGAGGGCAAGCTCCACGAACCCGTGGAACACCTGATCATCGATTGCCCCGAGAACTTCCTCGGCGTCGTGATCGAAAAGTTGGGCGCGCGCAAGGGCAAAATGAGCAAGATGGTCAACAACGGTTCCGGCCGCGTGCGCCTGGAATTTCACGTGCCATCGCGCGGCTTGATCGGGCTGCGCTCGGAAATTCTCACCGATACCCGCGGCACCGCCATCATGAACTCGCTCTTCCACGGCTACATCGAATGGCAGGGCGAAATTCCGATGCGCCCCACGGGTTCACTGGTCGCGGATCGCGCCGGGAAGACCACCGGCTATGCCATCTTCAACCTCCAGGAGCGCGGCGAGATCTTCATTTCGCCCGGGCTCGAGGTGTATGAAGGCATGATCATCGGCGAAAACGCGCGCGATTCCGATCTCGACGTCAACATCGTCAAAGAAAAGAAGCTCACCAATATGCGAGCCTCCACCTCCGACGAAGGCATTCGGCTGGTGCCCCCGCGCATTCTCAATCTGGAGCAGGCCATCGAATTCATCCGTGAAGATGAACTGGTGGAAGTGACGCCGCACAGTATCCGCCTGCGCAAAAAGACCCTGAAATCGAATCAGCGCTAGCCGCCAAAACTCTGTGGGGCAGGCGTGCGAGTCGTGCCTGCCCCGCCTCAAAGTCCGAGCCTGGCTCGGATGGACAAGGCAGAGCCTTATCCCACTCACGTGCTCGTGCTTCGAAGCGGTGCGGACGGGCCACAAAGAACGATGACCCATCTCACCCGGAATTGCGGTTGCGGCAGGCACGAACACCCGGCAGGAATGCCTGACCCCAAAAATGGCCAATCGATCGCTCAAAAGTCACCGGTTATTCAATCCGGCGACGCCGGAGGCTGGGCTGAGAGCTGAGAGCTGCCGGCTGAGAGCTTACCGGTCCCGGCCGGTCCCGTAATCCCTGGTACGATGATTTCCAAGGCACGTCGGAGCCTCGGACCGTTATGCTAAATTAGGGCAGGTGCCCAACCTTTCCGCTGTTTTACAGCACTTTCCCGAACAGAGAATCCTGATCATCGGAGATGTGATTCTCGACCGGTACTGGTGGGGTGAAGCGTCGCGCCTGTCGCCGGAGGCGCCGGTTCCGGTGGTCCGTAAACAGCGCTGCACGGTTCGCCCGGGCGGGGCTGCGAACACCGCTTCCAACCTGGCCGCCCTGGGGGCCGCGCCGGTGTTGATCGGGCTGACGGGAAACGATGCGGAGTCGGCCGAACTGCAGGCGTCGCTGACGGAGTGCGGTGTGGGGGTGCAGGATCTGATTGCGGAAGCGGGACGGCCAACGACCACCAAGACGAGGGTGATCGCGTCGCACCAACAGATTGTCCGCGTGGACGAAGAGGATACCGCACCGCTTACACCGGAAAGCGAGCAGCGCGCGCTGCAGGCGATTGTCGCGCGCCTGGACGAAGTACGCGCGGTAGTAATCTCCGATTACAGCAAGGGGTTTCTGACGCCCGCATTGCTGCAGGGCGTGATGGCGGCGGCGCGCCAGGCCGGCAAACGGGTGTTTGTCGATCCCAAGGGCGCGGACTATACGCGCTATTTGGGCAGCTCGCTGATGAAGCCGAACCGCATGGAGCTGAGCGTTCTGACCGGGCTGCCGGCGCGCTCGCACGAAGAAACGCTGGCGGCGGGGAAACGGCTGGCCGAGGCGATGCCGGGGGTCCTGATTCTAGTGACCGAAGGCGGGGACGGAATGACGCTCTTCGACCAGAGCGGCAGTGTGGAACACGTGGCCTCCGCGCCGCGCCAGGTCTACGACGTGACGGGCGCGGGCGATACCGTGCTGGCGACGCTTTCACTGGCGATTTCGGCGGGGGCCTCGTATCGCGAGGCAATGGAATTGGCGTCCGAAGCTGCCGCCATCGCGATCAGCACCATGGGCACGGCGGCGGTGAAGCTGGAACAATTGCAGGCAGCGGTGAACGACCGGATGCAGGCGGTATGTTGAGGGGCCGGGAGAGCGTCTGATGGCGAAAGCCCTGGCTCCGCTGCCCTGGCGTACCTGCATCCTGGTGTTCGCCGTGGCCCTGATTTTCCGCCTGGGACTGGTGGCGGGCTTCGACCTGATTCACGATTTCCCGCGCAAGGAAATGGTGAAGACCGCGATGGCGTTCGCCGCCAGGGGCGAACTGGCGGACCCCTATGCCGTTCCCTCCGGCCCCACCGCCGTAGTGCCGCCGATTTATCCCATCTATCTCGGCCTGATCTTCCGCGCGTTCGGCACCGGAGCGGAGGCGGAAATCGTGAAGTGCGTGCTGACGTCGCTGGTCTCGGCGCTGCGCTGTGCCTTGCTGCCGTGGCTGGCGATTGCCCTGGGGCTCAGCCTGCGGACAGGCGCCATCGCGGGTCTGCTGAGCGCATTCTACGTGGGAGCGCTGGCCACCGACGTCAAAGGCGATTGGGCGGAAGCTTACGCCGCCACCGCGCTGGTATTGCTGTTTCTGGCGGCATACCGCCTGGCGGGCGCACCGCGGCTGGATTTCGGACGCGCCGCGCTACTCGGGCTGTGGTGGGGGTTGACGCTGCTGCTCTCGCCGAATTTTCTGACGATCCTCGGCGGTTTCGTGTTGCTGGGGGCGCTGCGCTTTTTGCGCGAAGCGCCGGTGCGCTACCTGCAGTTTCTGGCTGTGCTCGGGCTGGTGATGGCGGCGGTGATCGCGCCCTGGCCGCTACGCAATCAGCGCGTGCTGGGAAAACCCATCTGGGCCAAGGGCAACTTCGGCATCATGCTGGCCGATTCCTACCACGACGGCGCGGGCTGGGGCGTCCAGAACAACGACGATTACATTCAGGCAACGTCGCCCACGCGGCAGGCGTCCGAGGCTTTGAAGGTGCGGGCGATGGGCGAAGTCGCGTACGACGACGCGCGCAAAGCCCCCGCCGTGGAATGGATGCGGGCGCATCCCGGTGAAGTGGTGCGTTTGATGGCGCTGCACGCCCGGGCGTTCTGGTTTCCCCCGGGGCTCAATCTGGCCCACACGGCAGTGGAATGGGGCTTCACTATAGTGGCAGTGTGCGGCCTCTATCTGCTCTACCGGCGCAACCGGGTGTCGGCGCTGCTGATTCTCAGCATCTGGCTTTTTTACCCGCCGGTTTACTATGTCATGGTGTGGTCTTCGCGCTACCGTTATCCCATCAACTGGACCCTGCTGCTCACGGCGGCGCTGGCGCTCGACTTTGCGTGGGACAGATTTAGCCCCGGACGGAGCCTGGGCGCGCGAGGAGTCCTGTGAATATACGCGCCAAACTGCTGACGGATTACTACATCGGGGGCACCCTGCAAGCGGTGCTAAAGCCGGTCACGGTGCTGCTCGGCAAGATTCTGCGGCGCAATCACGATCTCTCGCTGTGTTCTTCGGTGACGTTCATCAAAATGCTGGGGGGCGGCAGCCTGGTGATCGCCTACCCGGCGCTGCTGGCGATGAAGAATACGCCGCAGATTAAGCAACTGCGCCTGATCACCACGCCCTCGGTGAAGCCGTTCGCCGACGTGCTGGGCATATTCGACGAGATCATCGTGATTCGCGACAACTCGGCGGTGACGCTGCTGACGGATGCGGTGAACGCGCTGCGCAGGTTGTACCGCTGCGATGCGATTGTCGACCTGGAGATTCACAGCCGCCTGACCACGGTGTTTTCGGTGATGACCTGCGCGGTCAATCGGGTGGGTTTTTATACCGGTATTTCGTTCTGGCGGCAGAAGCTCGCGACGCATCTTTTGTTCTGCAACATCGGCAGCGGCATCTATTACTTTTACGACCAGATTGCGGAACTCTTCGGCAGCACGCTCCCCGATATGGGGATCTGCATCGCGGCGTTCCGGCAGCGTCTCGGGGTGATGCCGCGCACGCCGGAAGCGGCGCGATTGCGCATCGCGCTGGCGCCCTGCTGCAGCGATTTGGGGCGCGAGCGCATGCTGAAACCGGCGGAGTGGGTGGATGTGCTGAAGCGCCGTTTTCTGCACGAGGATCCGGCGCGGCAAATCGAGACTCAATTGCTGGGCGGGCGCGGCGATCAGAAGTCGCTGGACGAACTGGCGGACCTTCTGCGCATGGCGTTCCCCGGAATTACGGTGGTGAATCTGGCGGGCAAGACGTCGCTCTCCGAGAGCGTACGGGGATTGGCGGACGTGGACGAATTGATCTGCATCGATTCCGCACTGCTGCACTTTGCGCGCCTGCTGGGGGTGCCGACGATTTCGTTCTGGGGTCCGACGGACCCGGCGTCGCGGCTGCGCGCATCGGAATTCAATCGCGATAAGATTCACTATCGCCGGCTGCCGTGCTCGCCCTGCGTGCATGTGGCGCAGGAGCCGCCCTGCGCCGGCGATAACGTGTGCATCCAATACTCGGTGTATCCAGAGCGCGAGATGGATGCGAATCCCAAGTGGATCCTGGCCTCGGAGCCGATCAACCGGTTCGGGCGCAAGTTGGCGCCGTAAGGCGCGACCGGCCTGGCCCCGCGTCGCTGTTTGAGGCGAAGTGGGTTCGCCAGCATAAGGCAGAGGGATGCCCACTTTGCGCCTCGCCGCCTAAGGCGGCAGCAGGCACGAAATGCCGGCACGAATGGCTGGCCCCACAAGACGGCCCTACTTGAGCTTCGCCAACGACTCCTCGAAGGTGAGGGGGTGGAGGTCGAGGCGGTTCAAGTCGGCGCGGGGGTCGAAGGCGCGGAGGTGTTTTATGCCCAACAGGTTGTCGGTGGTGATGGGGGGCTTGAGTCCGATTTTCTCCAGCATGCCGATGCCAAAGAGCGCGAGGTCGCCCGGGAACGGGAGCGTCTTCAACCGGACGCCGTCCAGCGCGGCGATGGCGGCGTAAAAATCGCGCATCGGCGTGGCGTCTGGATGCGCCAGCAGGATGGTTCCCGAGATGCCGCGCTGCACGATGGTGAGCAGCGCCTGGCAGGTATCGTCGAGCCAGATGGTTTGCAGCCGGCGATCGCCATAGAAGAGCGGCAGCACCGGGAGGCGGCGCAGCATTTCGCGGGTACGCTGGAAGACTCCGCCGGGACCCACAATGGTGGCGGGCTTGACGATGGCGTCGCCCGGCTGGGTGAAGAGCTTCTCGAGTTCGAACTTGGTCTTACCGTAGACCGAGGCGGCGCTTTCGTGGGCGGCCATGGAGGAGACGAAGACCAGTTGGCGCACCTCGTTGGCGCGCGCCAGGCGCACCAGATTCCCCGTGCCGCCGACATTGGTGCGGCGCGCCTCGGCGGGGGTGGCGGACCGCGTTTCGTAGGCGCAGTGGAGCAGAGCGCGGAGCGGGCCGGCGAGGGCGGCGGTATCGATGCCATCGGGCAGGTCGCCACGGAAAATACCGCCTTGCGCAACGGGCGCAAGGTCCGCGGACTTTGCGGGATTGCGCACCAGGGCGCGCACACGATACCCGGCGGCCGTGAAGGCAGCGCAGCAGGCGCGGCCCAGGAACCCGGAGGCTCCGGTGATGAGGACCTCTTCGGCCGGCGTCATCGCACCAACGCGTCCTCGGCGGCGAGATCGCGGACGGCTTGCGAAGCGACACGGCGCGCGTTGGCCATGAGGGTGAGGGTGAGCCCTTTGGCCGGCATGAAGCGCCAGCTCGAACCATCGGCGACATAGACGTTGGGCGCGTTGCGCAGCATGCCGTCCGGCGCGGTGGTGAGCGGGCGAGCGTCGCCGGCATAGGGCAGCGTGCCGGCGTAATGAATGCTGGCACCGTGCAGCGGCCGGTTCACTCCCATGGGGATGCAGCGCAGCGACGTCAGAAAGCGCAGCATACGGCGCTCATAGCGTTGGATCCATTCCTTTTCGGTGGGCGAGTAGCTGGTGGAGGCTCGCAGAATGTCGCCGCCGGCGCGCGCTTCCAACTGGATCCAGCGATTGGCGCTGGGGCGATCCGGGAAGTGGATGTTGACGCAGGTGAAGGCGGTGGCCAGCAGGCGCAGGAACAGCAGTCCCTGTTTGGGCGGCAGCGGGATGTCCTTGAGCAGGCGGAAGAGCAGCAGCGAGCGGTAGGAATAGATTTGCGCCAGTACGTAGTCCGGGCCGTCGCATTCGGCCTGCAGGAGCACGGTGAGTTGCGAGAGGCTGTGGCGGCGGTCGCGCGCCGGCTTGCCGAGCATGGAGAGGTTGATGGCGGCGACCCAGTGATTGGGATTGCAGAGAATGGGCAGGCGCGACTGGTAATCGTGGAACGAGGCGAGGGCGAGGCGCCCGCTATTGATGGCGCCGGCGGCGAGCAGCAGTTTGCGGGCGGAGAAGCTTTCTCGCGCACCGCTTTCCACATTGCGGCATTCGAGCGTCACCCCATCTGGGGTGGAGCGGAAGCGCTCGGCGAGGCGCCCGGTGAGGTGGGTGAAATTGGCATGCGTCCTGAGCTTCTCGATGGTGTAGCGCGGGCGGTAGACGCTGCGACCGGCGTCGGCCCAGAAGTCCATGTCGGTGAGGGCATTCGCCTGGCGATCCCCCAGATTTTGAGACAGCATGGCGAGCAGGCTCTGGCCGAGGAAAGCGCCGTTGGCGTGATGCCGGCCGCGCTTGGCCAGGTAGTTGCGGAGCAAGCTCTCGGCGTTTGAATCGAGCGGCAGGGGCGGTTGAATTACGCTCCGATCGAGGTTGGCGATCAGCGGGCTGAGATCGTCGGACGAGGGTCCGCTGATGCCCACTTCGGCGGCGGCGCGCGTGTAGTGTCCGGACATTCCGGCCGGGTCGATGCCGATGCGTTCCAGTTCGAAATCTTCCAGGGCGAAACAGTTGGCGCCCCAACTGACTCCGAGGCCGCCGATGCCGGAGCTCTGCAGGGGCAGGAAGCTGTCGGATTCAAGCGGAAAGAGCTGATCCATGTTGCGGATCATGTATTGACGGCCGGGGGTGAGGTGGGGGCCGGCGCGTCCCTGGTTGCGCAGGGCGGTGACCGGGTTATCGCCGAGGAAGTAGGCTTGCTGGTTGGGGTCGCTGCGGCGGATTTCGGAGAACGTTTTGGACGTATCGAACGGCGGCGGCTGGTTATTGGAGTAGCCGATTTCGACGAGGGCGACTTTGCGGCCGCTGGCGATGGCCTCCATGGCGGCATGAGAGCCGCTGGGGCCGGACCCGACGATCAGGAAATCGAAATCGGAGGGGGGCATGGTCAGCGGGCGCCGCCGGAGAAGGCACGGGTGAGGGTCCGCCAGACCAGACAGCAGGCGGCCAGACAGCCCAGGGCGCCCAGCGAAATGACTGCGAAGAGAAAGCCTTTGGTAATGGGTTCGAATTCGGCGGCGAAATCGGGTGCAGTCTCCCGCTGAGCGATGTGCAGAACGGCGGCTTCCGCGGGGGAGACTGGGTCAAGTTGGGGCGGCGTGTTGGTCAAGGATTTGGCCCTTAAACAACACTCATTATAGCGGGTAAGGCTCAGGCATCGCGGGTGGTGAAGGTCTGGTGTTGGTACCGTGTCGTCCAGCCCGGCGGGTGAGATCCGCGAGTGAGCCACGATGTTGGTGGGCCGCGCGGGCATCCGAATGATAGGTCATGGTCGGCAAACACCCCGATGTCCCCGGGGACGGACCGCGGCACGTCAAAAGCTTCGCAGCAGGAGCCCCGGGATGTTAACATTACCAATACTCGACCGGGCCAGTTGGTTGAACGAACCTTTCTGGACCACCCCCATATGTCCGTTCTCAGCGAATTTACTGAGCATCTGCTTGCCGAATTCCCACCGAGGATCCATTTAGCGCTGGAAATCGCCGTTCCATTGGCCGCTGCCCTCGGCTTTATTCTGTGGCGGCAGCGTGCATCGGGACGCCTGGAAGCTCTTACGAATGCCTTTCGGAAGCTGGCGTTGAGACGCGGGGCATGTTTCGCCCTGGTGGCGCTTTTTCCGCTGGCGATCCGCCTCGCCATGCTGTCTTGGTGGGGTGTGCCCGTCCCATACATCCACGACGATTTCGCCCATCTGCTGCTGGCCGACACCTTCATCCACGGCAGACTTGCGAATCCGCCGCATCCGATGGCGAAGCACCTGGAAACCATCTACGTGATTCAAAGCCCGACGTATTCTTCAGCCTATCCCCCAGGTACGGCCTTTGCGCTGGCGGCGGGGACATGGCTGACCGGCGTTCCATGGGCGGGAATCGCTCTTACGGCCTCATTGATGTGCGCAACGACCTACTGGATGCTGCTAGCGTGGATTGGGCCGCCTTGGGCTCTACTGGGAGGGCTGTTAACGGCATGTGTTTTCGGCGTCACGTCGGCATGGGTGAACACCTATTCCGGCGGTGCGCTGGCTGGTGTCGGCGGCGCACTGGTGCTTGGTGCGCTTCCGCGGCTCATGCGGCGTCCCACAGTTGCCCTTGGAGCATGGATGGGCCTTGGCATCGGGATGATTTTCTTCATCAGGCCCTATGAATGCCTCTCTGTGGTGTTGATCTGTTCGGTGGTCCTCCTGAGAACATTCACCAGGCTGGATCGGGCTGGCGGAATACGGCTCTTGAGATCCTGTGGGGGCGCCGCGCCGGTACTCGCCGGAGTCTTGCTTCTAACTTTGTTCCACAACTGGCGCGTGTCCGGTAACCCGTTCGAAATGCCGTACCGTATCTTGCAGCAGGTACAAGGCACGCCGCAGAGTTTCCTGTTTCAAAAGCCCGTCATCGTCCCCCCTAGTGATATCCCGGAAATGGAGGATGTCCGGCGCCGCTTTCTCCAGGTACGCCTGAATGTGGCGACCGTGCCGGGATATGTCCGCCACGTTCTCGGCATGTTCCTTCTAATGTTCACGACTTTCGTGGGCTTTCACTTTCTGCCGGCACTTCCAGGGATCCTGCTTTCCCGTCGTCGCGAGGTCCGCTTGGCGGTCATGATCCTGGTCATCGGCTTGTTGCCTTGCTTTCTCTACGGGTGGTTCTACACGCGCTATCTGACGCACTACGTGTGTATTACCGTTTTCCTGGCGGTTGCCGGCCTTCAGGCGATGCGGCATGCCACTATTAAGGGTTTGGCCGTTGGCGAGGCGGTGATCGTCTACGTTGGGTTTGCCTGCGCGATGATTGCACTGCGAGGACCGGTCGGGAGCCTCACCGGCGGTCGCGGGTTTTTGCTGATGGAACGAACGGAGCGCAGTGAGGTGGCGCAGCAGTTGCTCAAAAGGCCAGGTCGCCACCTGGTCTTTGTGAAGTTCGGTCCGGAACACTCCTACATGAACCAGTGGATCGCAAACAGCGCGGAGGTCGATACTTCGCCCATCGTCTGGGCACGTGCGCTCGATCCGGAGTCGGACCGGCGGGCGGTGGAGTACTGGAAAGAACGAGATGTTTGGGACGTGTTCGCGGACGAGTCTCCTCCACGGCTGGTACGCATAAAGTAGCGCGCTCCTGCGTTGCCTGGGCAATCCCGACACCTTACGGGCAAACGCCGGGACTGCGCAGTACCCAAAGTATACAGAGGCCTGTAAAAATGCCGATGGTACAATGAGTCGAACGCTGAAACCCGCATTGAGGCATTTCCTGGATTTCTGTGATCACGACACCTTACTCCCCTGGTTACACCACTGTCGTCGGATACGGCGGCGACGAGACGTCCCAATTTCAACGCTTGGGCTTCAATGTTCTCCTGGTTTTCGTCTTCCTGTCCCTTAGCCGCATTTTCGACGTGAAATTTGGCAGTCTGCACATCACCGGGATTTCGTTCCTCCTGCTGGAGATTATGGTTCTTCTGAGCAGGGGATTCCAGGTGGCGCTGGGCACCAAAATGGGGAAGGCGCTGTTAGGCTTCACGGTCTGCATGGCGTTCTCGGTTCCGTTCAGCGTGTGGCGAGGCGGCAGCAAAGACGTCTTCGTGGCCTGGGCGACCTTCGCGTTCATCATTTTTCTTGCCATGGCCGGCATGATCGGGAATTTTCCGCAATGGCTGAAGATGAACAAGATCATAATGATGGCGCTGGCGGTGTTCGCGGTGATCGCCAATGTCTGGGGCGTTTCCGATAACGGGCGGTTGTTCCTGCCGCAGGGAAAGTTCGCCAACCCGAACGAGATGGCGCAGGCGCTGCTCCTCGGACTGCCCCTGTGGGGTGCGGCAATGGTGGCCGCCATCTCAGCGCCGCGTAAGGTGTTTGCGGCAGGCGTGATGGTAGTCATGCTGGCCACCTCGTTCCGCACCGGTTCGCGCGGGGCCATGATTGCCTTCGTGATGATGATAATGGTTCTGTTTCTGCGCGCGCCCATCATCGATAAGCTCAAGCTGGTGATGGCGGGGGTCTTATTTCTCGGGGTGGTGTCGGTGGCCATGCCGGGCAAACTGATCGCGCGGTACAAGACGGTAGCGGATGCGGATGTGGAGGACCCGGATGCGGACGCGGCCATGTTGAACAGCGCCGAATCTTCCACGCAGAGCCGCAAGCAGCTTCTAAAACACAGCCTGATTTTTACCCTGAGGCATCCCCTGTTCGGAGTCGGTCCCGGCATGTTCTCGGTGGCGGACGACAATTACATAAAGGAATTGGGCGGCCACAAGGGAACCTGGCTGGGCACGCACAACAGCTACACTCAGGTGTCGAGCGAGATTGGAATTCCCGCCCTTCTGTTCTTTCTCAGCGCCGTTTTCCTGTCGGTCACCGGGCCGCTGAAGGTGTACGCGCTCACCCGCGGCGATCCACGGCTGGAGCAAATGGGCCTGGCCGCGTTGGGGTTGCACTACACCATGATCATTTATGCGGTGACCGTGCTGTTCGAGCACATCGCCTACAGCATGATGCTGCCGGTATTCGGCGGACTGGTGGCTTCCTTGGTGCGCACGGCGCTGCCGGAGATCGAGCGGGTAAAGGCCATCCCGCTGGCGCCCGCCATGTCGCCGGCGATGTTCCACAACTATCTGGCGCAGCGTCCAAGGCAGCGGCAGGCGGTCTGAAGCCTGGAGCACGGCTATCTTCCGCGCCTGCGGTAGAGCTTCCAGCGCGCGGATTCGGCGACCGGAACAAACTGGCGTTCCAGCACCGGGCCATAATACTTCACCAGACCGGCAAAATCCTGCGGGGGTGCGTCCGGCGTTTTGGGATACATCACGATATCGGCATCGCCGAAATAGGTTTCCGGGTCGGGATGGGAGCGATCGCCGAAGTGGTAATGATAGCGGGCGAACGCCAATCCTCCCCTGGCGGGACGGGCGCCGACGGCAAAGGCCAGCGGGTTGTAGGTATCGAAGGCAGTCACCTTTTCGCCGGGCCTGATTTCACGGCGCAGCAGGGCGGCGCCATCGGAGAGGTACTCTACCACAAAGGCTCCGTGATTGGCGCTGGGGGAGTCCTGGTTGTAGTCGTCGAGCAGCCAGGCGGGGGCGAAGCCACCGACATTGATGCGGTGCACCAGCGGGTCGGCGGCGCGGTTTGGAACGGAGCGGGCGAGGCGCACGCCGTTGGCCACGGCCAGAAAATCGGAGCCCACCCAGCCTAGAATGGCGCCCGCGACCACCAGGACGAGGCCCAGGGACAGGAGACTTTCCCGCCGCACCGCGCCGTTCAGGATGGAATCGAGCAGGAGGAGCAGCAGGATCTCGTGGAGCGGGAGCCTGTCCAGTTGGGAGTTGGTGAGCAGCAGCAGAATGCCGAGTGCGAGGATGGCGCCGGAGAGTAGCAGGCAGCGGTAGTTGCGGAGAAGCCCGGGCAGGCCGGGCGCGGGCCGCGTGGGATTCGAATGCTGGCTGATCATGGCCAAGGCTGCCACAATCAGGAAGCCGGGGAGCGCGTTGAAGAAGATCTCGGCAACAAAGCCGGGGGCGATGGCACCTCCGCGGGCATCGGCGGCCATACGAACGTCGGCCAGCAGTTTGCCGATCTGGAAATCGATGTAGGCCAGAAAAGGCAATGCCGCCAGGGCCGCGCCGGCCCCGAGACCGGCCAGCCTGCGCCACGGCCGGCCCTCGTTCCATACCAGGGAAGCGGCGGCGAGCGCCACGGCGCCACCTCCATAGTTGGGCTTCAGGAATACGAGCAGCGCCACCAGGATTCCGCTGGCGAACCCGGCGGTGAGAGAGCTGGTCCGAACGCCGGAACGCAGCGGAAACGATTCGGCAATCAGCACGGCCAACAGGGCGAAGCCCCAGCGGTTGTAGTGCATGGCATGCGTGGAGAGGCGGAACGATTCGCCGGGCGCGCAGGGCGCTACGGCTAACAGGAGGATCATCAGGCCGCCGGTGACTGCGAGAATCCCGCCCACGCGGCGAGTGAGCACGATGTAGCCCCACGTGCCCGCCACCACCGCCACTATGGCATCGATGTAGCCGAAGCCTGTGACCGTGCCGCGGCCGAGTTTCAGCGCCCACTCCCACATGAGGAAGGGAAACAGTCCAAATCCGGTGGAGAAATCGATGTGCGGGCGCAGGCCCTGCAACAGCCGCCAGGCGCAATCGGCGAAGCTGGTGAGGTCGGATGCGTACTGGCGCGTGGGCACTACCCCGACGTAGAAACAGGCAGCCGCGATCAGGCCCGCGGCGCAGGCGAACGCCAGGTGGTAAATCGGGGACGAGGGGCGTTGCAGGGCGGCGATTAAAAGCGCGGAGAAGGGGGAATCGCCGGCGGGAGACGGTGCGGAGCCCGCTGCTGGCTTTTCGGGGGAATCGCCCGTGGTGATCATGATGAGGGCTTTAGGCCGGTCGAAACTGACACAGAAATTGTAGCAAAATGAGGCAATCCGCCAGAAGCAGCCGAGCATCTCCGCTTTCAGCTTCTCACGGCTCAGCTCTCAGCTCGCAGCTTCTCCGCTTTCAGCTTTCGCCCGGCCTCTGGCTCCGCCAGATTGAACCACCTGTGACTTGGCGGCGTTAGTCACAGGCCAGCTTTCAGCTCTCGGCTCACAGCTCTCGCCGCCGGCGGGACCGGGTTGAATAACCGGGTCTCTCAGAACTGATAGTAGAGGAAAACCGTTTCATGCCCGTTGATGAACAGGTAGGCGACAAACAGCAGCAGCGCCAGGGCCCACGACATGCGCGGACGCGGGGCGAACCGATAGTGCCAGGTATCCCTGGTGGCATTCACCGCGACCAGGCAGGCAATGAGCCACATCCAGAGCACCGCCGGTGCGCCCTCGCCACCCCCCTCCAGAAGGAACATTTTGCGCAGCCAGTACACCGCGCCAGTCAGGTTGTTAGCGCGAAAGATCACCCAGCCAACGACGACGAGGGCGGAGGTCACGGCTCGTTTCAGCGCGTTGCCCGGCAGGCGTTCGAAGATCGAGCGGCCGGACCGGTCGAGGCAAAGCAGCAATCCGTGATAGGCGCCCCAGACGACATAAGTCCAATTGGCGCCGTGCCACAGCCCACCAAGGAGCATCGTGACCAGCAGATTGACGGTGGTTCGAAGGCTGCCGCCGCGATTGCCGCCGAGCGGGATGTAGAGATAATCGCGCAGCCAACTGGAAAGGCTGATATGCCAGCGCCTCCAGAAATCGGCAATACCGCTGGCCCGGTACGGGGAATCGAAGTTTTGCGGGATCCGAAGGCCGAACATGTAGCCCAGGCCGAATCGCCATGTCGGAGTAGCCGCTAAAGTCGAAGTAGAGCTGGAAGGTGTATCCGAGGGCCGCGGCCCAGGCGCCCGCGGACGAAATCCCCGGCAGGTTTCCGATCAGGGGATTGGCCAGGCTGGCAATCTGATCGGCGATCAATATCTTCTTCGCCGATCACGAAGAAGGCTATCCCGCGCGCCAGCCAGTCTTCCTTCGGCGGCCCGTCAATCGTCTCCAGATCGTCTTCAATCTGCCGGAATCGCACGATGGGTCCGGCAACCAATTGAGAGAACAGACTCACATAGGCCAGATACTCCCAAAGATTCCGGGTGGGAAGAATACGGCCCCGGGCGACGTCCACTATGTACGAGATGGTGTGAAACGTGTAGAAACTGATGCCGATGGGCAGGACCACGTCGATCAGGGGCAAGGGTGCGCCCGGTATCGCGGCGCGGACGTTCTGCGCAATGAAATTGTAGTATTTGAAGAAAAAGAGAATGGTGAGGTCCGCCGCCACGGAAAGTATCAGCCAGAATCTCCGATTCGCTTGCGATTCGGCCGCGACCAGCCGCAATGCCACGAGGAAGCTGATCAAGCTGGAGAACAGCAGCAGTAGGCAATACTTCCAGTTCCAATAGCCGTAAAAAACATATCCGCTGAGGGTCAATAAGACGTAGCGCTGCTGCTTGGTTCGAGCCCTGGCGTAAGCGCGTGCGAGTCTCGCCAACGTGAGTCCGGCATGGGCGGCAGGCTCCGTTACCGCCCGTGCCGGATTGGGGTCACGGAAACTACTTCCACTTCTACGTTGCACACCCGCTGAAAGAGTCGCGCCGGATGCCGGACACGTCTCGCTATACGCTCTCCGTGAGTCCGGGATCTTCACCTTTCGCGATGCCCGGGGGCCCGTCCCTTTTGCGGTACGATCATTTGTATGACTCCGAAGGTGGACGACTGGGATCAGCACTGGACCGAATTCCTGAAGATCAACAGCGTGGCGCCGGCGACCGAATTCCGGCGGCGTACGGTCGAAAAGCTGCTGGAGATTCAGGGCACGGGTAAGGGCGTGCGCATTCTGGAAATCGGTGCGGGCACGGGCACGCTCGCCGAGGAGGCCAGCCGCACTTATCCCGACGCCGCATTTCTCGGCCTGGACTTAAGCGCGATCTCCGTGAAGATGTGCAAGAAGCGGGTTCCCACCGCCGAGTTCCGGCAGCGCAATCTTCTGGAGCCTCCGGGGCCCGAGGACAATCTGGAATTCGGCGCCACTCACGTGGTTTGTTCCGAGGTGCTGGAGCACGTGGACGATCCCGTACTGCTCTTGCGCAGCGCCCTGCCCTACATGGCGCCGGGCTGTAAGCTGGTGTTTACGGTGCCAGGCGGGGCGATCAGCGCCTTCCACAAGAATCTGGGGCATCGCCGGCACTACACGGCCGAGTTATTGAGCGATACGTTGAAGAAGGCGGGATTGCGCGTCAAGTGGTCCAGCGGCGTGGGCTTTCCGTTCTTCAACATCTACTGGAGCCTGATCGTGTGGCGCGGGGAGAAAGCGATTCAGGAAGTAGCCGGCGAGCCGGGGTTGGCCATCCGCGCGCTGGGCAAGGTGTTCGGCTGGCTGTTCCACCTGACGACCATGCGAGCCGGATGGCAGATCGCGGGAGTCGCTGAATATCAGCCCGCGAAGTAGCTTTCAGTTGATCGTGTTGGTGCGTGGCGGCTCCGGGCGCAGCGCGGGGCGATCCGCGGGGTGGCGCTGGCCTTCGAAGCCGATCTGGTAATCAATCCAGTACGCGGGACGGTTCTGCACCTCGACAAAAATCTTCGCCAGATACTCGCCGAAGACGCCCAGCACGAGCAGTTGAAACCCGCTGAAGAAGAACATGGCGACGAATAAGCCGGCGATACCGAGGCTCAACTCCGGCCGGTTGAGTTTCCAGAGCAGGAAGCCGGCGCCCGCAAGGAAGCCGGCGGCAATCAGCGCAATTCCGGCCACGGTGGCGAGCCGCAGGGGCACGGTGGAGAAGGAAAGAATCCCATCGATTGCGACCATCGCGGACCGCTTGAAGTTGTAATTGGTCTCGCCATGCAGACGCCCGGCGCGCTGGATTGGGATGCCTTTTTGATGGAAGCCGGGAAGCACGGTCAGGCCGCGCAGGTAGCGCGTGTGTTCGGTGAGCCGCTTGAGGTACTCCACCACCTTGCGATCGAGCAGGCGGAACTCGCCGGCATCCACCGGAATCTCCACCGAAGCGATGTTGCGCAGCAGGCGGTAGTAAGCGAAAGAAAACCACTTATACAGGCGGTAAGTGGAAGCGCTGGCGCGCTGCACGTAGACGATCTCGTTGCCGTCTTTCCAGGCGGCCAGCAATTGCGGAATGACCTCGGGCGGGTCCTGCAGATCTGCATCCATCATGATGACGGCGGCACCGGATGCGTAATCGAGCCCGGCGGTGATGGCGATGGACTGGCCGAAGCGGCGCGACATGCGGATGAGTTTGACGCGCGCGTCCGCCTCGTGCAGCCGGGCGATTACCTGCGGAGTCTGATCGGTGCTGTCGTCCGAAAAGATCAGCTCGAAATCGTATTCGGGCAGGTCTTTGAAGACGGCGGCGAGCCGTTCGTACAACAGCCCTACGTTGGAGGTTTCGTTGTGCGTGGGCACCACGATCGAAATCAGGGTCATCGGGCGCTCTCCGGAACAGGGAGCGGGGTGTGGGTGATCCGCCCGTCGCGGACGCGCACAAAACGCAGGCCGCAGGCCAGCGCCAGTTGCTCGTCCGAATCGGAATCGCCAATCAGCAGCGAGCCGGAAAGGTCAATATTCCAGCGGTCGCATGCCTCCAGCACCATGCCCGGACGGGGCTTGCGGCAGGAGCAGGCACCTTCCTCGTGAGGACAACAGAAGATATCGTCGATGCGGCCGCCCTGCGCGGCGATCTGCCCGGTCATGCGCCGGTGAATCTCCGCGACGTCGTCCGCCGTCATGAGGCCGCGCGCGACGCCCCGCTGGTTGGTGACGACAATCACCAGCAGGTCCAGCAGATTGAAGAGGCGGATCCAATCGACAATGCCGGGCAGGAAGTGGAACTCTTCCCAGGTGCGTATGTATTCCGAAGGCTTGGCCTTGACGTTGATCACGCCGTCGCGATCCAGAAAGACGCAGCGCCTTTTCACCACCGGTCGCTCCCGATGTGGATGATCTTGCTGCCTTCCGGTTCGAACGAGAACGGTAGCACGGGCAATTCCGGCAAGGCGGCGCGCAAGCGGTCCTGCAGGTGGGGCTCGCAGTAGAACAGAAGAAAGCCGCCGCCGCCGGCGCCAAGCAGTTTGCCGCCCAGGGCGCCCGCCTGAATGCCGCGTTCGTACTGGTCTTCGATGCGCGGATTGCTGATGGAGTCTACCAGCGACTTCTTGAGCATCCAGCTTTCATGCAGCAGGCGCCCAAACTCGTTGAGGTCGCGGCCCACCGTCAGGATGTCGCGCAGGTCGTGGGCGATGCGGCACATCTTTTCCAGCACCGGCAGGCGGTCCTGGGTATTGCCGCTCTGGCGCTGCAGAATTTCGCGCGCCGCGCGGGTTCCGCCGGTGTAGAAGACCATCAGGCGGCGGTTGAGTTCGCGCCGCGTCCCGGGACTGCACATCACCGGGTCCACCGTGACATGGCCGTCGGCGTGGAACTGAATGAACTGCAGTCCGCCATAGGCCGCGATGAACTGGTCCTGCTTGCCGATGGGTTCGCTGAGGTATTCGATCTCGATGCGGCAAGCCTCATCGGCCAGGCGGTGGGGCGTCACCACATGGCCCTGGAAAGAGTGCAGCGCGTGCAGCAGGCCGACCGTGAAACTGCTGGAAGAGCCCATGCCGCTTTCCGCCGGAAGGTTGGCCATCGACACCACCTGCAGCCCTTCGCGAACATTCAGCAACTTAAGGCATTCGCGCACGATGGGGTGCTCGATCTGGTCGATGCGCTGCACCAGTTCGGTGCGTGAATAGCTGATGCGGAAGGTGCCGCCGAACGTCTCCATGAGTGAGATGTACATGTAGCTATTGATGGCCGAGGAGAGCACCGCGCCGGGCGCGTGGCGGTAATAAGCCTCCAGATCCGAACCGCCGCCCGCGAAGCTAATTCGAAACGGCGTGCGAGTGATGATCATTGGCTCAGGTAGTCCTCAATGATGCGCAGCCGTTCCGGGGTGCCGATGTCGTAAAAGCGCTGGGTGGTGGGGTAAGCTGCGAGCTGCCGGCGGGAAATCAGCAGAGGGTAGATTTGTTGTTCGAGAGAGACCACGCCCTCGGGAATCAGGGGAAGCAAATCGCGGTGGAAGGCCAGCACTCCTGCCTCGACATACTGCAGTGAAGGGTCGTCGGTATCCCGCTTGTCATAGCGCGCGACGAACCCTTCCGCGTCCAGCGCGATGTTGTTGCGCACGCGGGTGTCGCCCAGGCGCCCATCGAAGACGGTGACCAGGCCCACGGCGGACGACCGGTGGAGGGTGGCGAGAACGTCCCGATAGTCGATGGGAAGGTAGGAATCGCCGTAAATCACCAGAAAGCGCTCGGCCAGCAGGGGTGCGGCCAGGCGCAGGGCACCTCCGGTGCCCAGGGGAGTGGTCTCGCGCGAATATTGGATGCGCAGACCGAACCGGCTGCCATCGCCGAAGTACTCTTCCACCAGATGACCGAGATAGCCGGTCAACAGCAGGACGTCGCCGATGGCTTGCTCGCGGAGTAAGTGGAGTTGATGCTGCAGATAAGGAACGCCGGCCACTGTGACCATGGGCTTGGGCACCTGAGCGGTGAGCGAACCCAGGCGAGTGCCCAACCCGCCGGCCAGAACTACTGCCTGCATGCAGGCAGTTCCCCGGCACGAGAGATACCGGCGGCGTGCATGGTCTGATGCACGGCGGTGGTCACCGCTTCTTCGGAAGTGTGCCGGGCGCGCCAGCCCAGGGCGTTGATGGCCGCTACGTCGAGCGTGAAACGGGGAACATCGCCGGGCCAGCCACCCTCGCCCCCAGTGAAGGCCAGCTCCACATCTTCGAGGCCCATGGCGCCAATCACGATATCGGCGATGCGGCGCACAGAAAGGGAATCGTCTCCCCCGAGATTGAAGACGTTGAAGGGGTCATGCGCGTGCTCCACCACGTACAGGATAGCCTCGACGCATTCGTTGGAAAGCAGGTAGGACTTGGCCTGATGGCCGTTGCCCAGAATCTGCAATCTACCGGGGTTTGCTGCCAGGTTATGCAGGAAATCGGAAATTACGGTGCGTCCGCGCTTGCGCACCTTGGGGCCCACGATGTTGGCAAAACGGAGCACCCAGCACTGCATGCCGAAGAGCTGGGAGAAGGCAGAAATCATGGCTTCGCAGCCCAGTTTAGTGGCTCCGTAAAGGGAAATCGGGCGCGGGGAGACGTTCTCCGGAATAGGCTGCACGGGGGAAATCCCGTAAATCGCGGAAGTCGACGCGAACGCGAAACGGCGGATGCCGTGCTCGCGCGCGGATTCCAGGAGGTTGTAAGTGACGATCAGGTTCTGCTGCAGGTCTTTATCGGTGGCATCGCCGAGAGTGAACTTCACGTCGGGATTGGCGGCCAGATGGTAGACCATATCGACACCGTCCAGGGCGTCGTCCCACTGCTCGCGGTGGAGCAGATCGGCTTCGATAAATCGAAAATTGGGATTGGGAAGAAGAGCCTCGATGTGCTCGACTTTCCCGCTGCTTAAATTATCGATTACACGTACGCGGTCCCCACGGGAAAGCAGTACTTCGGCCAGATCCGAACCAATACATCCAGCCCCTCCGGTCACCAATATCTCAGCCACGTACCAATCATACAGGATCGGATTCGGGGCGCGCGACTTACCGGTGTGCGGGAGGTGCGCGAACTACCTGGCTGCTCCGTTAATTCAATGACTTGGAGCGCCGCGACCCTTAGGGAGCGATCTTTACACAAGGTTTGAGAACTCTTTGTCGCGGGCTGCTAACGCAGGTTGAACTTCTTCATTTTGTATCGCAGCGTATCGCGGGTGATGTGCAGCAGGCGTGCCGCTTGAGTCTGGTTGCCATCGGTTTTCTCCAGGGCGCGCACCAGCAGACTGCGTTCGTTGTCTTCCAGGGAGAGGGCGTCCGCAAGCGGTTCGCCGGAGGCGGGAATGCCGTTCTGGGGGAAGGAGCCATCGGGCCGCGCGATGGCCAGGGGCAGGCTGGAGGCGGCAATTACCGACGATTCTTCCAGAATCATGGCGCGTTCGATGGCATTACGCAATTCGCGGACATTGCCCGGCCAATCGTGGGCCATCAGCAGTTTGGCCGCGCCTTCGCTGACGTCTTCGATGCTGCGTTTGAACTTGCGGTTGTAGTGCTCGATGAAGAAGCGGGTCATCGGCACGATATCTTCCTTGCGGTCGCGCAGCGGCGGAATCAGAATCTGGATGACATTGAGGCGGAAATAGAGGTCCTGGCGGAAGGCGCCCTCTTTGACAGCTTCGCGCAGATTCTTATTGGTGGCCGCGATCACGCGCAGGTCGAGTTGAATATCCTTGAGGCCTCCAAGGCGGCGGAAGGTCTGATCTTCCAGCACGCGCAAGAGCTTGGCCTGCAGCACGAGGGGGATTTCGCCGATTTCGTCCAGGAAGAGAGTGCCTTTGTCGGCCAGTTCGAAAATGCCGCGTTTCTGGGCGCGCGCGTCGGTGAAGGCGCCCTTCTCGTAGCCGAACATCTCGCTTTCCAGCAAGGTTTCTGGGATGGCGGCACAATTGATGGCAATGAAGGGCTCCGCCTGGCGCACGCTCTGGTAATGCAGAGTCTTGGCCATCAGGTCTTTGCCGGTGCCGTTCTCGCCTTCCAGCAGAATGGTGGTGGCTTCGCTGGCGGCAACCCGGCGCACGAAGTTCATCATTTCGCGCATGCAGGGCGATTCGGCGATGACTTCGCGCTTCTGCGGTGCGGCTTCCTCGGTAATGTCTTTGATGGTGGCGACCACGCCGGACATCTGGCCCGCATCGTCGTACATCTGGTTGGTCTTCATCACGACCAGGCGTTCCATGCCGTTGCCGGTATGCAGGCGGACGGTGCTGTTGGACGAAGCGGGAGGCTGGTTCAGCCCTACCAGAACACCGCAATTGGGCTCGCACACGGAGCATTGAAAGATCTGCTGGCAGTGTTTGCCCAGCATTTCCTCGCCCGACATACCGAAGAGTTTCTCCGCGGCCTTGTTGACTCCGGTAATGCGATAGTCCGGGTCGTACAGAACCAGAGCGTCGGAAAGCTGGTCGAACACCGATTCCAGCACACTCGCCTTCTGCCAGCCTGGGGTGAGATTAGACATGTAACTTCAAATGTTGCTCCAATTATAGCAACTGATCTGCGTGAATTCGCGCAATCGGCGTCAATATCGGGGGTAGGCACCCGTCTCCGATGTGGGTAAATCGGTTAAACGGTTCTTAAAACAGGCATTTAGCGGATGGTGCTGGAATTGCTGTCTTAAGGGTTGGAGGCACTATGTCCCACTTGAAAGTTACGTTGCCCGCTGTCATCCTGCTGGGCGGTTTCCTGCTTTGTTCCACGGCCTCGTATGGCAAGGCGGAATACGTGAAGTCCACGAAGAAAGCCTGCGCGACCTGCCACGTCGATTCCAAGGCGAAGCCCAAGGAACTCACCGAAGCCGGGAAGTATTTCGCCGAGCATAAGAGCCTCGACGGCTATACGGAAAAGAAGTAATCCACGGAAAGGCGGAGGCGGGGAGCCGGTCATGATGCAAACGGTACAGGTCGCGGTCGCGGACGGGGCATACGCCACCGCCCTTCGTGAAGCCCTGTCCCACACTTGCGCGTGGCAAGTGGAATCCGTCGGGTGTCCCGATCCTGCACAGCCTTGTGTATTGGTGCTAGATCAGTGGGCACTGGAGCGGTTGCCGCTTCCCCTTTCCAACCCGGAGCGCATTGTTTTGATCACCCACCGCGATTCGCAGTTGATGGCGGAAGCGTGGGAAGCAGGCATCGTGTCGGTGGTAAGTGCGCAGGACCCGATGAGTACGGTCCTGCTGGCGATCATGGCCGCCGGGTTACGCGTGGATAAACCCCACAGTTCTCCATCCTCAAGTGGAATTTCCCCCACTGGCGTCCTGGCAGATGCGCCACTACCCCCAGAACATCGATATCCCAATTCCAGACGCGCTAAACCAAACAGGTTAGCGTGACCCTTGGCTTGGACTCCGGCGTGCATTCACTTTTGTTCCGGCAAAGGAGATTCGAAGATGAAACCTTCAATCGACGAATTAGAGGCAATTGTCCGCCACCGGATCTGTGGTGTGTGCACGGAGCGGACCGTGGAAGGCGAGTGCGGGAGGGAGGAACCTTCTAGTTGCTCTCTGTTCCGGCTGTTTCCCGAGGTGGCCCAGGCCATTGAATCGGTCAGCAGCAACGATATCCGGCGTTATATCGACGCCATCCGCGGCAAGGTCTGTACGGTCTGTACGGATCAGGCGCCGGATGGCACATGCCAGGAACGCCAGCAGGTGACGTGCTCGCTGGATGCATACCTGCCGCTGATCGTCGATGCAATCGAAGAGGCGACTGGCAGGAGCTTTGACAGAAACTTAATTCCCATAATGCCCGCAGGTCCGGCGGTCGGACCGGGCCCGCAAATCCGGCTGTAAGTTCGGGCTTGGAGGTCATATTATGAATTTCAATTTAGTGCCGTTGGTAGTAGTTTGGGGAGTACTTGCCCTGGTCGTCCTAGGACTCTTTATCTGGCGAAAAAGCGTTGCCAGCGACGAGGACGACACCTTGCATGTCTCGCGCGGCGTGTTGACACAGCAGGTCGCCGTGGCGCAGAAACTCGACATGATTGACAAGTGGGGCAAGATCCTGACTTTGATTGCGGTAATTTCCGGACTTCTCATTGCTGCCGCTTATGTTTACGGGCAGTTTGTGGGAAGGGCCGCCCTGGGGGCCTGACGATGACGAACCGGGCGATATCCACCCTGGGCCTAAGGCTCGGTTCGGTCCTCTTAGGCCTTTTCGCCGGCGCAGCCGGCACACATCTCTACGCTGCCGACGCGGCGGCGCCGGAGTGCACCTCGTGTCACGAGCAGGGGGCGAAACTCGCCAAAAGCGCGCATGGTTCGCTCTCCTGCGACACCTGCCACGAATCGCACGAAAAGGTGCCGCACCCGGCCAACATTCCCAAACCCGCCTGCGTCACCTGCCACACCGATCAGGCGGGCGATTATGACAAAGGCGTGCACGGGCAGGCGCGCAAAGGGGGCAACGAAGGCGCACCCGATTGTTCGCTCTGCCATGGCAGCGCCCACGAGCTGCTGCAGCCCAAGTCGCAGGCCTTCCGCACTGCGGTGCCCGATACCTGCGGCATGTGCCATACCGAGGTTGTGGAGCAATACCGCAGCAGCGTGCACGGGCAGGCTTTGGCGCGTGGTATCACCCAGGCGCCGCTGTGCACCGATTGCCACGGCGAACATAACATTATCAAGCACACCAATGCCGCCAGCCCGGTGAACAACACCCACATCCGGGACACCTGCGGAAGCTGCCACGGCGACGTGCGCCTGACGCGCAAGTTCGGCATGCCGAGCGACCGGCTGGTGAGCTTCGACTCCTCTTTCCACGGGCTGGCCGCAAAGAGCGGCTCGCAGACCGTCGCCAACTGCGCCAGTTGCCACGGGGTGCACAATATTCTGCCCTCCGGCGACGCCAAGAGCATGATCAACGCCAAGAACCTTCCGAAGACCTGCGGCAAATGCCACGAGGGC
The DNA here is from genome assembly GCA_039934035.1 of Candidatus Solibacter sp. Taxonomy (GTDB): domain Bacteria; phylum Acidobacteriota; class Terriglobia; order Bryobacterales; family Bryobacteraceae; genus Solibacter. The sequence continues at coordinate 60,956 of JBDTMZ010000038.1, forward strand.
GCCGGGACGCGCTTCGCTATCAGCCAGATTCACGTGACCGAAGGCGCCGCCGAACCGGACATGCTGAAGTGGGTTCGCCAGTTTTATCTGTTGGTCATTCCGGTCACCATCGGCCTGATGATGTTGCATCATGGCGGCGATTGGGTGCGCAAGCTGGCCCGCCTGCGCTTCCAGCGCGGCAACGGCGGCGCTTATGTGATCGCCGGGCACGGCCCGGACCACGACCTCCGCATGCTGCCCTTCGAACGCATCCAGCACGCGGTGCTGGCGATTTCCTTCATCACCCTGGTCTGGACCGGCTTTGCCCTCAAGTACCCGGATCAACTGTGGGCTCGCCCGCTGGTGGTGGTGGAAGGGCTGCGCAGCCTGGTTCATCGGGTGGCCGCGGCGGTCTTCATCGCGATCTCCGTGATCCACCTGATTTCGCTAATCGCCAACCGGAAACTGCGCGCTCACTGGAAGGAAATGCTGCCCAATGCCAACGACCCGCGCGAGGCGCTTTCCAATTTCGCATATAATCTCGGGTTAGGCGATCAACCTCCGGGCCGGTCGCCGCATAGTTACATCGAGAAGGCGGAATACTGGGCGGTGGTTTGGGGAGCAATTGTGATGATCGCCAGCGGCACGCTCTTGTGGGCCAATAATCTCGCGATGAAACTGCTGCCCAAGGTCTGGCTCGACATTTCCACCTCGGTACACTTCTACGAGGCGCTGCTTGCCACCCTGGCGATTGTGGTGTGGCACTTCTACACGATTATTTTCGATCCGGACGTCTATCCGCTGAATACCGCTTTTCTTACCGGCAGAGCGGTCAAGAAACAATCCTCCGCACGCGAACATCAGAAACTGGCGGCCAAGGCCGCGAAAGACTAACCAACACGCATGACGCCGAAGAATCCTGCTACGGGGGGCGGAGGCTGGCTCTCCCCCTTCATTCACCTCTCGAATAACTGGATCAGCCTGGTTGGCGTCGTGCTGGTTACGACCACCACCATACTCTGGCTGTTTCTGCTACCCGTCACGATGAAGGGAGACACGGAGAATCCATACCTCGGGATGCTCGCCTTTCTGACCATTCCGGGGCCGTTTTTCGGCGGCCTGATTCTGGTGCCTCTGGGAATGTGGCTGAAGCGGAGACGCGAAGGCAGCCAGGGCATCTACCCGCCCGAGTTCCCTACGCCAACCTGGAGTAATCCGGAACTGCGCAAACTGGTGTACTTTATCGGCATCACCACCGTCGCCAACGTGGTCATCGGCAGCCAGGTGGCTTATAGCGCGGTCAATTACATGGACTCGGTGAGCTTCTGCGGCAAGACGTGCCACACCGTGATGGAGCCCGAGTTCACTGCTTACCAGAGCTCGCCTCACTCGCGAGTGGAGTGCGTGAAATGCCACATCGGTCCGGGCGCCGGCTGGTTTGTGAAGAGCAAAATTTCGGGCGCGCGGCAGTTACTCGCGGTCACGTTTAAGACTTACTCGCGGCCGATTCCCACTCCGGTCCATAATCTGCGTCCGGCACGGGAAACCTGCGAGAGCTGCCACTGGCCGCAGAAGTACGGGGAAGATCGCGTGCGCGTGATCAGTAAGTTTGCCGAAGACGAGACCAATACGGCCACCAAGACCGTGCTGCTGATGAAGATCGGCGGCGGCAATCACGGCATCGGCATCCACGGCACCCACCTGGGACCGGGCGTATCGATTCGCTACGCGGCCACCGACGAGCAGCGCCAGAACATTCCGTGGGTGGAATATGACGGCCCCGGCCGCAAGACGCTGTACAAAACGGCAGACGCCAAGGACCCCACCAGCGAACCTCGCGTGATGGATTGCATGGACTGCCACAACCGTCCTTCGCACAATTACGACCTGCCGGACCGCGGCATGGATAAGTTGATGGCCGCGAAGTTGGTGTCCAACACGCTGCCCTTCGCCAAGAAGAAGGCGGTGGAGATTCTCAAGGGGAATTACATGACCCGGGACGAAGCGGCGCAGAAGATTCCGGCGGCCTTCGTGAAGTATTACCGGGATTCCTACCCGGCGATCTACGCGCAGCGGCAGGACGAAATCGCCAAGGCGGCGAAAGAGGTGCTGGGAGTTTGGAACCGCAGCATCTTCCCGGAGATGAAGGTGACCTGGGGCGCCTATCCGGTGAACATCGGGCACACCGACTTCCCCGGCTGTTTCCGCTGCCACGATGGCGGCCACAACGCCACCGACGGCAAGAGCATCACGCAGGATTGCAATGCGTGCCACAACCTGCTGGCGATGGACGAAGCCGCGCCCAAGATCCTTACCGATCTGGGAGTGGAAGAGAGCAAGGCGAAGTAGGATAAAAGACGGGCAGGAGGCCCGTCATCCTACAAACTTATGCGGCGGGCATTTGGGGCCGTCGCCTTGCTGGCGCTGGCGTGCCTTTTGGTGCACGCGGCACGAACTGGCATGGCCGGCGATTACATCGATCCCATCAGTAGAATCACGGCACAGGACGAAGCGCTCTATGCGCACTCGGCCATCGCCATGGCGCGCGACGGCGACTGGCTGACGCCGCGCTTCATGGGCCGGTTCGCGCTGTACAAGCCGCCGCTGTTGGCCTGGAGCGCGGGGCTGTCCGCCAAACTGCTCGGCGTCTCGCGCCTTTCGCTGCGTCTGCCCATTGCGATTCTATCGGCGCTGGCGCTGGGGTTGATCTTTCTGTGGGGCGCTGAAGCGGCGGGAGTGCAGTCCGGGGCGATTGCGGTAGCGCTCGTGCTTTCCAATCACCTGTGGACCACCCTGGCGCCGCTCTGCCTGACGGATGGCCTGCTGCTCGCGTGCTACATCGCGGCGTTTTACGCGCTGTATTGCGATCCATGGCTGGAGCGGCGCGGTCCGCTGCTCGGCTTCGCGGCGGCGTCGGCAGGCGCGATTCTGACCAAGGGGATCGCGGGCATTCTGCCGCTGGCGGTGCTGGGTGTCTACTGGCTGGCAGCGCGCCGCCAGGAGCGTCCCACATTCCTGCGCCTCTGTCTGGCTGGCGGACTGGCGGCGGCGATGGCGGCGCCGTGGTTCGTCTACCAATTCGCGGTGCATCCGCGCTGGTTCTGGACGGAGCACATCGCGGTGGAGATTCTGGGCTTCGGAACGGGGGCTCCGCCACAGACGTCGCACGAGAATCAGGCGCTGTTCTACCTCATGCGGCTGGCGGTGACCGATCCGGTATTGCTGGCGGCTGCGGCCATGGCCGTACCGGCCTTCCTGCGTGAACTGCGGCAGCGCACGTCGGGAGGCGTATTGCTGGCCGCGTGGATCGTGGTCATGCTGGTGGCGGCGCTCGGCTGGCAATATCGCAATTCCTCGTACCTGCTACCGCTGGTGCCCGCGCTAGCGCTGCTGGCGGCGGCGTGGAGTCCGCTGCGCGAGCGGCAGTATGCTCCCTGGATGTGGGTGGTGCTGATTTGCGCGTACCTCCTCAAGTTGGGCACGCCGGAAATGCCCTGGGGCGTCGACTACCGGGCGCGCACAGTGCAGGCTGCGGCGCCCGTGTTGTCGGACTATTGCGCGCAGGCAAGAGGCAACGAACTGATCGTGCTCGATCTGGCGGACGATCTGTACGCGTCGATATTGCCGCTGGGGAAATTGCGCTATGCGACGGTGACGCCGGTGACGGTGCCCGCGGGTCCGTATGCCATGCCGTTTGCGGAGATGGGGATCGCCCTGACAGTCGATCAGTTCGACAGGTTGCCGGAACTCACGCCCGCGTTCCGCGAGCGACTGCGGCAGTGGGGTATGGCTTTGGACGCGCCCATCGGAACGCTGATAACAGCGCACAGCGAGGCGGAGATCGGGGCGCTGGTGCGGGCGCATCCGGAGATCGATTTCCTGGCGCCGGTGCGGTATCGGGCGGCGGTGGAGGAAGTGCCGCAGGTTTTGCGGCAGGCGTCGAAAGAGTTCCTGCTGCTGCTGTCACGGGTGCCGAAGCGGCGGGAGGCGGCGGCGTGGACATGCAGGATGTAGGGCCACGGATAACACGAATTCACGGGGATCAGAAATTCTTATCGGCGTGCATCCGCATTCATCGGCGGCCAATTGCTTTTGCCTCGCTCAGCGACTGGGCACCCTGACCAGCGAGAGGCTCCGCATCGAAAACGAATGGGCCGCCGATGAACGCCGATGCACGCCGATGAAGACCATTTCGCCATAATTGGTTGTTTTGCCATCTCCATTCGCTAGGAATGGCGTGTTTTCGGCGTGTCTCACTTTTGGGGTTCAGTCCACAAGAATGACGTCCGGACTTCGCCAGGAGTTGGCCCTCGGCCATTTGTGGCCAGGCTTCCGCGCTGCTGGAGTGACGCTCCGCAAATGTGGCACGTGGCTCCAGCCTTGTGCAGGCGAGCGAGGCTCGCCCTACCGCTTTCTGCGGGAGGCGGCGACAATGGCCGCCGAACGGAGGCGGCGGGGCGTTAGCTTTTCGAGCGCCACGATGAAGCGGTAGAAGCCTCCCGGTACGACGAACGTCTTTCCCTTTTGCAGGCCGCGGAGCGAGGCATCCACCACCTCTTCCGCCGTCATCCACATCCATTTGGGAATGCCGTCGCGGCTCATGCCCATGGTTTCGTGGAACCCGGTGTACGTGAACCCGGGGCACAGCGCCTGTACCCGCACCGGCGAACCTGTGCCGCGCAGTTCCAGGTCGAGCCCTTCGGTGAAGCTGTTCATCCACGCTTTGGTGGCGCAATAGCTGATGTTGCGCGGACTTTGTCCGAAGCCCGCCACCGACGACACGTTGATCACGCCCCCGCTCGCACGCGGCACCATCGCTGCGACGGCGGCACGCGTCAACCGCATGGTCGCCATCACGTGCAGTTCGTGCATGCGCTGCTGGCCCTCCAGGGGCGTCTCCCAAAAAAGACCCTTGGTGCCGAAGCCCGCATTGTTGACCACTAACTCCAGGCCCGGTTCCGCCCCAATGCGCGCTTCGACGAGCGCGAGGTCTTCCGGCACCGTCAGGTCGGCGGTCAGCACTTCAGCGCCGTTCAGATCACGCGCGAGACGTACCATTTGCTCGCGCCGGCGGGCCACTAAGATCAGTCCATATCCATCGCGCGCGAGGCGGCGCGCGAACGCTTCCCCGATTCCACTCGAAGCGCCGGTGACCAGGGCTAGCTTACTCATATTGTCGAAACCTCCGGTATGTCGGGACTCCCGTAAGCCACGGCGCCGACTGAAAAGGCGGCGGCAGCAACGAACGGGCGCCCAATCCAGTAAGGGCGGACTGGAGCCCCCACCCAATGCGAGGCGGACAGGCCGGGAGGCCTGTCCTACCTTAGTGGATCTCGATGTAATCCAGCGCCGCCAGTTCGGCGCCTGCGGGCGTGCCTTCGATGCGGATCTCGTCGCCGGGACGCAGGGCGATGCCCGTGATCAAGCGCCGCGTCGAAGAAGAAGAATCCAGCTCGCGCGCCGGAAGGCGGTCCGTCGCTGCCCATTCGTCCACCTGTTGCGCGCCCACCGACAGCTTGAAGTGCGACACGGCGGTGGCCAGATCGAAATACTGCACGCTGAGATTGAACCAGCCCGCCGGACCCTCGTAGCGCAGCGTGGCCGTGCACTTTCCGGAGGCGCAGCCAATCGCCTTCCCACCCGACGCCGTCTCCCACGGCCGGATGTCGCGGACCGTGTAGCCTTCGAGTTTCATGGCCTCCGCTTCGGTGCGTCCAGGGTGCGTGCCCACGCGGCCCTTGGCGTCTGCGATGCCGGACGTTTTGTGGAACCAATCGTTGACCGCATCGCGCCACACTTCGGTATGCGCGGCCTGGTATTGCAGTTGCCCGAGAATGGCGGCGTAGCGCTGGTCGTCGAGCTTGCCTTTGAGCGGCAGGAAATCCTTCACCCACCCGTACACCGCTTCCGACCCTTCGTAGTGCGCGTCATAGAGGAACTGGATGACGGTCTTGCCGTTGTGCAGTTTGTAGGTGTAGGGCACGTGGTGCATAAAGAGCAGCAACTCGTCGGGGCAGGTCTCGAGCGATTCGAACACCTTGGTCACGGCGGGGCGATACTGTCCGGTGTAGCCGGTGCCCTTGGCAATGGTGCGTTCCATGCCTGCGCCCTTTTCGTCCGCGTTGTGCCACTGGCCCCAGCCATTGCGCTCCGAAGCTTCCACGGCGACGCCGTAGTGGTCGCCCACGATATCGGTCAGGGTCTGCAGGCCCAGCGGCCCGGTGTAATTTTCAAATGTGCGCCAGGAGCTGAGCTGAATGCGATTCACCACCCGGGCCACTTCGGGATCCGCGCCGAACGTCTGGCGCGTCCATTCCTCGCTGATCTTCTGCGCGCTCAAATCGGGATTCCAGGCCAGGCGACCGAAGCCGTAGAGGTTGGCCTGCGACATGTGATTGCCATACCAGTTCTCATCCAGGCCGACGTTGGACACGCCGACGAAGCCGCCCGTGGGACGGTGGAACACCTTGCCGGCGACCAGCGCCTTAACGGGCGTCGGACCAGCGGCGGCGTGCATATCGAAATCGAGCGCTTCTTTCCACATCGGGACCAGGAACACGGTGTGGCGGCCCTGCCCGAAGTATTCCTGGGTGATTTGCAGTTCCACGGCCTGATTGGTTTTCTCGAGCGCGCCGAAGAGGGGCGAGGCGGGCTCGCGCACCTGGAAATCGATGGGGCCGTGCTTGATCTGAACCACGACGTTGTCGTCGAACTTGCCGTCGAGCGGTTGGAAGTTGTCCCAGGCGGCGCGGCCGCGATCGGCCTTGGGGTCGTTCCAATCGGCGTGGTGATCGTAGACGAAGCCGCGGTAGAACACGAGGCCGCCGTGCGCTTTCAACGGGCGGGCCAGCAGGTTGGCGGCATCGGCATGAGTGCGCTTGTAAGTGGCCGGGCCGACGCGGCCTTCGGAATCGGCCTTCAGCACGAAGCCGGCGAAATCGGGCACCTGGGCGTAAATGGCATCGACGCGCTGCTTCCACCATTCCGCGACTTTGGGCTCCAGCGGGTCGAAGGTGTCGAGGCCGCCGACGGTTTGCGGACTGCCGAAATCCACCGAGATGGCGACGCGCACACCCCAGGGGCGGAAGGCATCGGCGACGCGCGCGATCTGCGCCACAAAGTCGGCCGCCAGCATGCGCGGGTTGGAATTGACGTTGTTGACGGCGCAGGCATTGATGCCCAGCGACGCCAGCAGGCGGCCATATTCGCCGACGCGCGAGAGGTCTTCGCGCGCGTTCATTTTGTCCCAGAAAATGGAGCGCCCGCCGTAACCGCGCTCGATGGTGCCGTCGAGGTTGTCCCACGAATTGATCCAGCGGACCGGCGCATAGGGCGATTGCTTATCGTTCAATTTGGCAAGTGTTTCACCAAGCGCGATCTTGCGCAGGAAGGCGAAGCTGCCATAGAGCACGCCGCGATCGTTAGAGCCGGTGATCACCGTGTAGGTGACGCCGTTGGCGGCAGCGGTGGTCAGCCAGTAGCCGTCCACCGGAATTTCGGAGTCGATCTTCAATTGCGGCGCGGCGGATTTCAGGTCGGCGACCGTGCCCAGAACGATGGCGGGTTCCGCCGGCAGCGCGGTGGCAACGCGCAGGGTGCGGCCCAACATGCCCTGTATGCCGCGCAGCAGTTCGCCTTGCGCGCTTTTGGTCACGGGCGAATTCGTCAGGTTGACAATGCCTGCGGGCACCGCGGCGCGATACGTCCGGGCGGACGTTTCGTCGAGAGGGGCGTGCCGGAGCCAGGCGTCCAGACCCATCTCGGCATGGAGAGGGAGCGCTGCAAGCAGCAGAAGATAGCGAAGCATAGTGAAACCTCAATTCAGGAAACGCCAGCGGGCGCTTCTCAGTATGGAATCTTTACCGGCCGGTCGTCCTTCGGATCTGCCCAGCGATTGTTGGGAACGGTCGGCGTCCAGCCGGGCCTGCCCGGGTCCTGATCGTAGGGGTAGCCGCCGAGGCGCTGGTACAGTTCGTGATATTCGCGCAGTTTTTCCCGGTTCAACTTGACACCGAGTCCCGGACCGTCGGGCACGCGGATAGCGCCATTCTCGTAGCGCATCAAGCCGCCCTCGATAATGTCGTCCTTCAGATGATGATAGTGGGCATCGCCGGCGAACGCCATGTTCGGAATCACCGCGCCCATGTGCAGCATGGTGGCGAGCTGAATGCCGAGTTCGCCGGAGGAATGCACGGCGACGCCGAGTTGGAAGGTCTCGCAAATCGCTGCCGCTTTGACACAGGCGCGGATGCCGCCCCAGAACGTGGTATCGAGCAGGATCACGTCGCACGCCGTATCCAGCACGTTGGCGGCGAGTTGCTCGAAATTGACCACCACCGTATTGGTGGCCAGCGGGACGCGTACCTTTTCGCGCGTGCGGCGCATGCCGTGGAGCCCGAAGGTGGGGTCTTCCAGATAATCGTTGCGCAGATCTTCAATGGCCTGCCCGAAGCGGATGGCCTGCTCCACGCTCCATACGGCGTTGGGGTCGAAGCGGTAGGAGTCGCCCGGGAACTCGCTGGCGAGCGCGCGGTAGGCCTCGAGCTCGTAGTCCTGCGAGAACACGCCGGCTTTCATTTTGTGGCTGGTGAAGCCGAAGCGGCGCTTGAGGTCGCGCGCGTTTTCCAGCACCTGATCGACGGTGCGGCTTTCGCCCTTGCCGGTGGCGGGGTCGGGATAGCGGAAGAAGCAATAGGCGGCAAACGGCACGGCGTCGCGCAGACGTCCGCCGAGGATTTCGCTGACGGGCACGCCCCACGCCTGTCCGAGAATATCGAGGCAAGCAAATTCGAGCGCTGCCAGCACTTGCGTACGATTGTTGTACAGCGACGCGGTGGGGTTGGCGATGAGGAAACGCATTTCCTCGAGGCGCGCGGGATCGTGTCCCACGAGGTAGCCTTTCATGGCGCGGAATACGGCCTCGGCCGATTCGCCGCCCCCGCCCATTTCGCCCAGACCGATCAATCCGGTGTCGGTTTCCACTTCCACAATGGTGCGGACGAAGCGCCCCCAGTGGCATCCATTGGCATGCCGCAACGGTGCTTCCAGCGGCACGGTCACCGTGGTCGGCCGGATGTCCCGGATCTTCATATTTTGTTTCATGGTACAACAATACTCGGAACGGTGTTTTTCACCGCGCCAGGAAAGGGCCGCATGCGAAGGGAACAGTGGGAGACGTTTAAACGCGCCGCCAGGGGCGAAAAAATGGAGAAGATCCCCATGGCGATGATCGTGGATAGTCCTTGGATTCCAGGGTACTTAGGGATCAAACACATGGACTATTACCTGGATCCGAACCTGTGGTTCGAATCCAACGTCAAGATCATGGAGGAATTCAAAGACGTCATTTTCATCCCGTCATGGTGGATGGAATACGGCATGGCGGCGGAGCCTTCGGTGTTAGGCTCCAAGATCAAGTTCTGGCAGGACAACACGCCCAGCGAATACCACACGCTGTACCGCCTGGAAGATATCGATCGCTTCCCCGAGTACGAAGTGGAAGCAGATGCTTTTGCGGCGCTGACACTGCATCGCTACAAGATGGTGCGGCAGCGCATCTACGATGCCGGCTACATTCTTCCCATGGTGACGGCGCGCGGCCCGCTGTGCACCGCGGGTTTCGTGCGTGGCACCACGGAATTCATGATCGACCTGGTGGAGGATCCGAAGGGCGCGCACAAGCTGATCGATCTGTGCACGCGCGTGATCATCGACTGGCTGAAGGCGCAGCAGAAGGTGATGGGCGACGACGTGGAGAGCATTTTCATTCTCGACGACATCGTGGGCTTCATCAATGAAGAGCATTACATGGAGTTTGCGCACCCTTATCTGACACGCATCTGCGATGCGTTCCCGAAGGAGTGGGTGAAGATCTACCACAACGACGCGGAAGTGGACGCGTGCCTCGATCATCTGCCCGATTGCGGTTTCCATGTTTTGAACTGGGGCAAGCAGAAGACCGTGGCGGAAGTGAAGAGCCGCATCGGCAATCGCATGGTGCTGATGGGCAACGTCAACCCGCTGGAAGTGGCGGTGCGCGGCACCCCCGAAGAAGTGAAGGACGAGACCCTGGAAGTGCTGGAACAATCGGGCGGAGAAAACATCATTCTCTCCGTGGGCGGAGGCACCAGTCCCGGAATGCCGGGCGAAAATATGTGGGCCATGCTGGAAGCGCTGAACGAATACAACGAGCGGCGTGCCGCGGTCGCGGCGGCGCGATGATGCGCGTCAGGCTTTCATGAGGGTAAGAACGGATTGACGATCCGGCAATGTGGGGCATCCAAACCCGGCCGCGGGCGCGCTCTTCCAGCGTGTCCGGCGGGCGGGCTTACCGGCCCCGCAAAGTCATAGCGAGGGACTGTGGTTGATTACGCATTGATGAATCAATATCTTTACGAGGGCAACGCCAACCAGGTAGAGCAGATGACGAAGGACGCGCTGGCCGAGGGCCGCAGCGTGCAGGAGATCATGAACGATGGCCTGATCGCCGGCATGAGCGTGGTGGGCGAAGATTTCAAGCACAACGTGCTGTACGTGCCGGAAGTGCTGATCGCGGCGCGCGCCATGAAGGCGGGCATGGCGGTGCTCAAGCCGCTACTCACCGCCAAGGACGGCAGCACCAGGCCGAAAGGCGTCCTGCTGATGGGCACGGTGCGCGGCGACCTGCACGATATCGGCAAGAACCTGGTCTGCATGATGGCGGAAGGCGCAGGCTTCGAAGTCCACGATATCGGGGTGGATCAGAGCGTGGACAAATTCATGGCGGCGGCGGAGCAGTTCCAGCCCACTATCATCGGCATGAGCGCTCTGTTGACCACCACCATGACCTACATGAAGACGGTGATCGATGGCTTCCAGGCGGCCGGGAAGGGGCACATCCGCATGGCCGTGGGCGGCGCGCCCATCAGCCAGATGTACGCCGACGAGATCGGCGCCGATGGCTATGGAATGAACGCCTCGGCCGCGGTGGACTTATTCATGCGCCTGGCCGCCGAGACCGACGCCGCGGAGGTTCCCCATGGCAACGTATAAGGTTCTCTACTGGCAGGAAGTTCCTTCGCAGATCAAATCCGAAGACGATTCCGACGATTGCACGATGCCAATGCCCGATCGCTTTCAGGAGCGCATCGACGCCCTGGCCGCGCAGCGCGGCTTGCAGGACACCGACAGCTACCTGGCGCAGTGGAAGTGGAGCGACGAAGAAGAGCGCGACGGCTCGGCGCAGGAGGTCGCCGAAGCGGTGCGCGCGGAGTTGGAGGCGCAGGCCGATTTCTAGCGATGGTGACGCTTTCCATCAACGGACAGAGCGTCGAGGCCGTCGAGGGAAGCATCCTGTTCGACACGGCCGAGGCGTTCGGCATCAATGTGCCCACGTCCTGCCGCAAGCAGGGCAAGTGCAAGGAGTGCATCGTCGAGGTCGCCGAGGGAATGGACGGCGTGTCGGAACGCACTCCGGCCGAAGCGCATTTGCGCGGCAACTTCCGGCTGTCGTGCCAGGCGCGAGTGCTGCACGGCCCGGTGCGCTGCCACACTATGAGGCGTGCCAACCTTCGCATCGAACGGCATGCCTACGGCTTGCCGGGACGCGCGATGCAACTCGATCCCGCTGTGACGCGCCAGGGCGAAAGCATCCTGCTCGACGGTGAGGAAATCGCGTGCGGCACGGGCCCGATTCATGGCCTGGCGATGGATTTGGGCACGACTACGGTAGTGCTGCGCCTTTTCGATCTCGAGACCGGCGAGCAGATTGCCGATACGTCGTTCGAGAATCCGCAGCGCTTCGGCGGGTCGGACGTGATGTCGCGCATCGTCTACGATGGCGAGCATCGCGGCTTGCTGATGCGCACGCTAGCGGGCTATCTGACGCGCGCCATCGAGGGCCTGCCGGTGGACCCGAAGTCGATTTACGAACTGGTGGTGGTGGGCAACTCCACCATGCGCGACCTGTTCTTCGGCAAGAGCGTTTACACTATCGGGCAGAATCCCTACCGTTCGATTACCGAGCTTGAGTTGGAAGCCGGCGAACGCCAGAGCACCGCGCTGATTTCCGACGGGCGACGTTCGCTGCTGCCCATCCATCCCAGGGCGCGAGTCTACGGGCTGCCGATTCTGAGCGGTCACGTGGGCGCGGACGCGGCCGCCTGTATGCTGGCCATCGACATCGCCAACGAAGAGCGCGTGGTCGCCGTGATGGATATCGGCACCAACACCGAGTTGATTCTGGGCAATCGCGATCGCATTCTGGCGGCGTCGTGTCCGGCGGGTCCGGCCTTCGAAGGCGGCGCGATTTCGTGCGGCATGCCGGCGCTGGATGGCGCGATTGAAGACGTGGCGATTGGCGACGATGGCAGCTTTGCATTGGGCGTCATTGGCGACGTCCCGGCGCAGGGTATCTGCGGCAGCGGCCTGGTGGATTTGATGAGCGAACTGCTGCGCACGGAACGCATGAATGCGATGGGGCGCTTCGAAGACGGGCACTCCGTGACGGTGGATGCGCGGAACGAGATCCGCTTCCTCGAAAGCGACGTCAATGAACTCGCCCAGGCGAAGGGCGCGAACGTGGCGGGCGTGCAGGTGGTGTGCAGCGCGTACGGCATCGATTTCGACGCCATTGAGGTCTTCTACCTGGCGGGGGGCTTCGGCCGCCACCTCAAGGTGGACGCATCGCGGCGCATCGGTCTGATTCCCAATTTGCCGGACGCGCGCATCGTGCAAGTGGGGAATGCGGCGATCGAAGGCGCCTGCATGGCGCTGCTCTCGCGACAGCAGCGGGCGGCCTTGGAAACGCTGGTGAAGCGCGTGGAGCATTGCCGGTTGGAAACCCATCCGGACTTCTTCGATTTCTTCGTCGAGGGCTGTCAGTTTAAGACCGTCGAATCGGCGCAGCGGGTGTCGCCATGAAGCATTGGTGCGAGACCGGCTTCGCGGTGGACGTGCAAGCGGCCGAGTATCAGCGACTGCTCGGCTATCCGCCGGGTTTTGTGATGGAGGGCCGTGCGCAGGAACTGGCGCAGCAGGCCATTGACTGGTATGCCGCCAACGGGCGTCCCTGGCTGTACGCGCGCGAACTCGAAGGCGTGGCTGTGCAGGACGGCGCGATCGTGCTGGAAGGCGAAGCGTTCCGCAGTCAGGCGCTGGCCGATCGCTTCACGGGCACCGGTGCGGGCGGCGCCGTTCTGGCCGCCATGAGCGCAGGCAGCGAGATCGAAGAAGAAGCGCAGCGCCTCTGGCATGCGGAACGTCCGGACGAGTATTACTTTCTCGAGGTGCTGGGCTCCGCGATCGTCGAACGCCTGGCGTATCTCGCCGGCTCGCGCCTGTGCCAGTGGGCCGAACCGGAGAGCCTCGCTGTGCTGCCGCACGATAGTCCGGGCTACCCCTCGTGGGATATCGGCGAACAGGTTCGCTTGCTGCAACTGCTGAATCGCACGGCGAATCTGCCGGGTCCTCTGGAAGCGCTCGAAAGTGGGGCACTGAAGCCGAAGAAGTCGTTGATGGCGGTCTACGGACTGGCGCCCGCGACCGCCGGAGTCCGGCGCCTGACCGAGATGCAGCCTTGCGACAACTGCCGCCTGCCGGGCTGCCAATATCGCCGTCCGAAATACACGGTCAATCCCAAAGCGCTGCGCAAGTGGGCCGGCGAACGCCTGACGCTACACACGGATGACGAGGGCAGAGTCTTAGCGACGTTCCGCTATGAAGGCACGACGTGCACCAATATGGGCCGCTCGCTGGCCTTCGAGTATCGCGTCAGGCTGAGCCCCCGCGAAGCGGGCTACACGATCGAAGAGCAGGAATGCGCGCCGTCCGCGGGCGATACCGGGCACCGCTCGATGTGCCGCTACCTGGAGCAGGGCGACAGCCTGCTCACCGCCATCGCGCAGGAAAAGTGGGAACTCGGCCGTACCCTGGCTGATGCCGTACAGAAGCAGCGGGCGGGCGTGGCTGCGGGCTGTTATTGCGAGCCCGCCGCGCGCGAACACAAATGGGGCCTGGTGCTGCAGACGCTGCACTACGCGCTTCACGAAGCGGTGGAGACAGGAATTTCACGATGAACCAACCGTTACATGACGTAATCCGCACGCGCACCCTGCTCGGTGACGGTGCGATGGGCACCCAGTTGATGCTGGCGGGCCTGGAGCAGGGAGGTTGCGGCGAGGCCTGGAATCTCACGCATCCGGAGCGTGTGCTCGGCATCCAGCGCAATTACGTGGAGGCCGGGTCGGACTGCCTGCTCACCAACACGTTCGGCGGTTCGCGCATTATGCTGAATCGCCATGGCCAGAAAGGCAACGTGGTGGAGATCAACCGCGCAGCCGTGGCCATCGCGCGCCAAGCCTTCGGCGATCGCGCCGGCTACGTGATTGGCGATGTCGGGCCTTTCGGCGGCCTGCTGGAGCCCTTTGGCGATTTCACCGAAGACCAGGTGCGCGAAGCCTTCGAAGAGCAGGCAAAAGCGCTGGTAGACGCGGGCGCCGACGCCGTCATGATCGAAACCCAAACTTCGCTCGAAGAGCTAACCATCGGCCTGCGGGCCGCGCACAAGGCCGGCGCGCCCTGCGTGATCGGCTCGATGGCATATGATGTGACGCTCGATGGCTCCACCTTCCGCACCATGATGGGCGTCGATCCGGAGAAGGCCGCCGAGCGCATGGAAGAAGAAGGAGCGCACATCGTGGCGCTCAATTGCGGCACGGGCATGGATATGGAGCGGGCCCTGCATGCCACGCTCCGCTATCGCGCGGTCACTGGGCTGCCGGTGATGGTGCAACCCAACGCGGGCCAGCCAAAACTGATCAAGATGCAAGTGGTCTACGACGAAACGCCGGAGCAGATGGTGCTTGGCGTGGTGCCGCTGCTCGAAGCCGGCGTGAACATTCTGGGCGCCTGCTGCGGTAGTTCACCCGCCCACATCGGTGCCTTCCGCGGCGCTATGGATCGCTACGCGGCCAGCAAGGGAGTGAGTGCATGAAGACGAAATTGTGTGACGTAAACGCGGGGGCGCTCGAGAAACTCCCTGGACTTACCGGCGATAAGAGCGGAGTCGGCGTGCATTATGTCGATGCCTATCTCAAGCCGATGAATCTCAAATTGCCCGACGGCACGCCGGTGAAGTGCAAGCGGCGTGGTTTGAAGATTGTGTTTTCGGCAGGTCCCAAAAAGGGCGAAGGCTTGCTGCGACGCCTGGAAGTGGGGCCGGACCCGGTCGCGATGCTCGACGCGGCGCTCCAGGACGCGGCGGGCAAGGCAGGGGTCCCGCTCACCGTGGAAGACGGCGCGATCTACCTCGATCTCTAAGGCGAGGCTACTGCCCAGGAGGCCTTGGGGTCATACCCGGCTGCCCGCCTGAAAAGGGAGTCGATTGCGGCCCCGTCCCCGGGCCGGTCCGCTGATTGCCTGAGCCCGGATTCATCCGGTCCGCCGGTGTGCCGCCCGCGCCGGTCGCATTCGGATTCGGAATCCGCTTCCGCTTTTGCGGATCGTAGACGAATTCCCATTCCTCGTACAGAGTCCGCTCGTTGTAGACTTTGACGCCTTCGCCCTCGGCGGTGCTGGCCACGCCCGCAATCCCGGCGCCGATTATCTGTCCGCCGCCCATCTGCTGCGGCATTCCGCCGGGACGCGGCGTGGTGAGAATCCCGCGGATCATGTCCGCCGCTGCGTTGCCCTGCGTCTGCGTGCCGGGCTGCTGGAATCCCACCGGCGTCCCGTTGGCGCCCGGCTGCGTGGAATACGGCGAGACCCCGCCCATTTGCGAATTGACCGGCGCGCCCGGTTGCGGAGGTAAATTATTGGTCCCGGGTTGCGAGCCCACATAAGTTCCGCCGCCCACGAACGAGCCGCCCCCGCCCACAAACGAATTGCTGTTGTTATTCTGCTGCTGCTGCATTCCCTGCGGCGGAGTGAACTGCCCCGGAATCCCTTGCGTCAGAGTCCCGGGCTGTCCCTGAAAGCCCGGTTGTCCCTGAAACCCCACCGGAACCTGTTGCGGGAAGCCTTGCGGCGCCGTACCCACCGGCATATACGCCTGATTCGGATTCGGCGGCAGCGTCATTCCCGGCATCTGGCCGGGAATTTGGCCGGGCATCTGGCCGGGAAATTGGCTGGGCATCTGGCCGGGAATTTGGCCGGGGCCCGTCAACCCAACCTGCCCGATCTGATTCTGGCCCGGATAATTGGTCCCCGGCAGCGCCTGCTGCCCATTGTCGCCCGTCTGCCCGGGCATCTGATTCTGATTCCCATTCTGCGAAAGGTCACCTCCCGGCTGCTGCCCGGGGAACCCCTGGCCGGACGACAAACTGCCCGGCATTGCGCCTTCCGATGTGCGGCGCCGGTCGCGCGCATTCGCACCACCGCCGCCCGAATTCTGATTCTGCGTCGCGCCGAGTCCCGCCAGCTCGCCCACGAAACCGTTGGGCCCCTTCTTCTCGTCCTTCTCCCCGGGCACCTGCGGCTTCACTACTTTCGAATCCGTCAGCATCCCATTCTGCACATGAATCAACCGCCATTCGTCCTTCCCGGTCAGCGGGTCTTTATAGCGATGGCGCAGGAAGCGCTGATTCTGAAAACTCTCCAACTCCTTGATGTCGCCCGGATAGCGTTGGGCCTTGTCGACGAACAACTGGATCGCGCGCTTATACTGTTCGCCGCGATCGACCAGAGTCTCTTCCTTGTCGCGCTGCGATTGCATCGCAAACCGCGGCACTTCCATGTACAGCGTGATGGCCACCACCGCGGCCATCAGGAAGACCATGAGCAGGGCGAAGCCTCGCTCGCCCTTGCGCCGGGTTCTACGCGTTGCCGCCACCTGCATCCTCCGCGATTCGTAACGTCTGCTCGCGTTTCAGTTCCACATCTTCCAGCACCACGGAATCCGCATTGATGCGCACCACCCGCCAGCGCTTCTTAACGTTCATGTTTTCGGTGGCCAGGATGATCTCTTCGCCATCCAGGAAGAAGGCCGTTTTCTTATTATCGATCCGCTTGGTCGCCACGCCGTAATACTTGAAAGTGATCGGCGGCGACTGCGGAGGCGGCGGCGGACCCGGAGGCGGCGGGGGCGGGGGCGCCGGATGGGGACCCATGGCCTCGCGCTTGGGCTGGATCTTCGGCTCCGGCCCCTTGAGCGCTTCCACCGGTGCTTCCGATTTGCCGAACTGGAAAAGATTCCGCTGCCCGCCATCCAGTTTCACGCCCTGCACCTTGGCCAGCAGGTCGAGCCGCAAGGTCGGATCCACCGTCCACGGGTCGATCTGGTCTTCCTTGCGCTTGGAGCGCAGCGAGGGGTGAAACTCGTCGTTGCGGGAACGGTTGGAGGCGGCCAACTGGCGGCGCGGTTCGGTCACCGGCGGCAGGGCGCTGGACGCCGGGGCTGCCGGAGCAGTGCCCGCCGCCTCCGCCGCCAGGCGCTCTCTTTCCGTCACCGCGGCCGACTTCGGCGGCGGCCCCAAGTCCGGGCCCGACAGCACATTCACGTACAGCATGCCCGCCGCCACTACGCCGAGCACGGCCAGCACGTAGACTTTCGTCTTCTCCTCAGAGCCCATCTTCACAGGCCGGCCCCCGGTGCTGCCGGTGCTGCCGGTGTCCCTGGCGCTACCGGCGCTGGGTCGGGCGCTGCCTCTTCCGACGGCGCGCCAGTGTCCTGATCTTTCACGAACGTGTCCACTTTAATTGTGACGTTCAAAATATTTCCGGTCTGCTGCGGCGCCGCCACCATGCTCTCGATAATCAGAAGGTGCGTCGATTTGTCCACCAGGTTCACGAACTTCGAGAGCGCCGCGTACGTGCCCTGGCAGCCCGCATTGATGGTCATCATGCCCAGCGTGTCCGAGCCTTCAATCGGCTCCAGCGTCCACGTGGTGGGCTGATAGGTGATTCCGGAATCCTTGGCGATCTGCACCAGCTCGCCCTGAATGGTCGATGTCACCACGCGCCGGTCGGTGAAATACTTCGACAGGAATTGGTCGCCCTGGCTGCGCGCCGTCTCGATCTTCTGCACCAGCTTGCGGTTCTTCCCCACCTGCGCCTGCAATTGCGCGAGCTGCTGTTGCAACACGCCGCGGTCGCGCCGCAGATCGTCCGCGCCGCCGCCGAAGGGCTTGAAGGCGATCACTGCCGCCGCCAGATTGGCTAGCAACAACACACCCAGCACCGCGCGCATCGCCACCCGCGGATCTTTCCACTTCAGACCGGCGAGACTAAAGTTTTTGAGCATAGTTCACCGTGAAGCGGTAGCGGTAGAGCGGCTCGGATTGCGAGGGCGGCTGGTAAATAGTCTGCGCGACCCCGCCGAAAAGATCGGAACTCTCCAGTGCCTTGTAGAACAGAATCACCGGTTCCGGCCCTTCCGAGCCCACTTGCAGGCTCAACACAATTTGATTCTTACCCGTGACGTACGGCTGGATATTCAGCATGCGCACATTCGACGGCATGGTCTTTTCCAGGTCCGCCAGAATGCGGGTCCAACTGATGCCTTTGCGGTTCAACAACGAATTCAGAAACACACTGAGTTCCAGCACCTGGGCGTTCTCGGGCTTGCGAATCACGGCTTCGGCTTCGGCCTCCTGCCGGGTCACGGTCGCGATTTGCCCGCGCAGGTGCGTCACTTCCTTGCGCACATCGGCCAGTTGCGCGTTATCGGCGTTGGCGAGCATGATCAGCACGGCCAGCGAGACCACCAGCATGACTGCCACCGCGCCCGATGCCACCAGCATCGCCCGGTCGCGCCGGAAGGGTTCGCTCGCGAGATTGATGGGAATCTTCATTTCAATTGTTCTTGGCGATGGACCGCAGGTAGCCCAGCAGTCCCGCGTTATTCTCTCCCGGTGTGCCCAGCGGGGAGCGCAGCGGCTCCACTTCCACCTCCAGTTCCGCGGCGAAACGCTGCTCGGCCTCGGCCGTGTCCGCGCCGAAACCGCAGAGCAGCAACTTGTCCGCGCGCCGCCCCAGATTATCTTCGATGTAGACGAAAGTGGGCACCAGCACCGCGGCGATATCGTCCAACTCCGGCGAAGGCAGTTCCAGGCAGCGCACCAGTTTCAGCACCGCCTTATCGCGCACCACCACCGTCAGCACGCGTCCGGTGAGCTTCGCCACCACGCTTAATCCGATCTCCGGCGCCAGCTCCAGGGCCGCCAGGCACGACGTCGTAATCATGCCCGGATTCATGCCCGCGCTGCGGAATGGAGACTCGTAGCGCGACACAATTTCGAGCGGCGCAATCACCACTACCACGTCCGTCTTGCCTTTCTCCGCGTGCTGCGCCCAATAGCTGAGCGCGGCCGATTCCACGTCGAAGGGCACGCTGCGCTTCAGGCGGAAGCGGATCAGCGACGCCTGTTCCTTGGGATCTTTGGGGAAGGTATCGAAATCCAGCACCGAAATGCGCGCCGAAAAGTCCGGCAGGATGAGCGCCACGTCGCGCTTCTTCCGCGCGGACTGCGTGCCCGAAAGGCTGCGCACCGCCAGCATGAAATCGTCGTGATCGAGCACGTTTTCCTTCAGTGGCGACACCGCCAGCGTGCCGGCGCGCAGCGGTTGGAAATCCAATTCGGCGCGGGCGCCGATGCGCGCGGCCGCAATTCCGGCTTCGGTGATTTCGAACGCCATCGCCGGCGGCGCTTCCTGCAACAGGGCTTTGAGTTTCTCGAGCATTACCCCTCAATAAACGTAACTTTGTTGATTTCCCGCAAGGTGGTGATGCCCAGGCGCATTTTATCGACCGCCGAATCGCGCAGGAACGTCATGCCTTCTTCCTTGGCCGCCCGTTTGATTTCCGAGGTGGGCCGCCGGTCCAGAATCATCTCGCGGATCTTGTCCGTCAAATCCAGCAGTTCGTGAATCGCCGAGCGCCCGCGGAAACCGGTGCCGCCGCATTCGAAACAGCCGGCGCCTTCCATCAGCGGCACGTTCCGCCATTCGTCGGGATTCAGCCCGCTTTCCACCATCAGGGTATCCGGATACTTCACCGGGCGCTTGCAATGTTCGCAAATCTGGCGCACCAGGCGCTGCGCCAGAATGCAGTTCAAGGCGGACACGAAGTTATACGGCTCCACCCCCATGTTCAGGAAGCGTCCCAGCACGTCCAGCACGTTGTTGGCGTGTACCGTGGTGAACACCAGGTGGCCGGTCAGCGCGGAGTTGATGGCGATCTGCGCCGTCTCCTGATCGCGGATTTCGCCCACCATGATCTTGTCCGGATCGTGGCGCAGAATGGAGCGCAGGCCGCGCGCGAAGGTCAGCCCCTTCTTGTCGTTCACAGGAATCTGCGTGATGCCTTTGAGCTGATATTCCACCGGGTCTTCGATGGTGATGATCTTGTCTTCGTCGTTCTTGATCTCGCTCAGCGCCGCATACAGCGTGGTCGTCTTGCCTGACCCGGTGGGTCCCGTGACCAGCACCATGCCGTAGGGCTCCATGATGTAGCGGCGGAACTTCACCAGATCGCTTTCGCCGAAACCCACCACGTCCAGCGAGAGTTTGGCGAACTTCTCGCTCATCGACTCCTTATCCAGCACGCGCAGCACGGCGTCTTCGCCGTGAATGGTCGGCATGATGGAGACGCGGAAATCGATCAGCCGGTTCTTATAGCGGACGCGGAAACGCCCGTCCTGCGGCACGCGCTTCTCGGCGATATCCAGTTCGCTCATCACCTTGATACGCGAAATGATGGTGCTCTGCCAGTCTTTCGAAATCGGCGGCATCGCGTAGTGCAGCACGCCGTCGATGCGGTACTTGATGGCCACTTCCTGATCGCGTGATTCGATGTGGATATCGCTGGCCCGCCGTTCGAGCGCGTTAAAGATCGTGGTGTCCACCAGCTTGATCACCGGCGCGATGTCGGAATCCGTGGCCGTCAGCTTGTCGATCGATAGGGTCTCGTCGGAATCGCCGTCTTCCAGCACCACGTCGAGCGCGAAGCCTTCCGTCACTTCTTCCAGCACGCGCTGCGATTGCTCGGTCTTCTTCAGCAGTTCGGAAATCTGCGAGAGCGTGGCCACTTTGACGCGCAGCTTTTTGTTCAACAGCAGCGTCAGCTCGTCGATCAGGTTCAGATTGCGCGGGTCGCTCAGGGCGATATCGAGCGAGCCGTTCTGCGCGTGCAGCGGCACGAAATTGTAGCGGAACATCAGGTCCACGGGAATGGAACGGAACAGATCGTGATCGATCGCCGCTTCCCGCAGGTCGATGTACTCGCAGCGGTAGCGCGCGGCGATGGCTTGCGCCTGCTCCGCTTCCGCTCCGGGCGGCGCCGCTAAATTAGTTCTGTCCGTCGTTGCCATTGCATCCACTCGATTCTTACCGGATCGTGTCCGCCAGGGAGAAGATCGGAAGGTACAGCGCGATCAGTACAAACGCCACGAATCCGCCCATCACAATCATGATGGCCGGCTCGATCAGGCTCAACGCCGCCGCCATCTTGGTGTTTACGTCTTCTTCGAAAAATTCCGCCACGCTGTTCAACATCGCCGGCAGCGCGCCCGTCGATTCGCCGACCTCAATCATATCGATCGCCAGCCCGGGAAAAATACCGCTCGCCTTCAGCGACCCCGACAGCGGCTGGCCTTCCCGCACGCTCTTGCCGGCCTTCTCGATCGACCGTTTGAGCAGCGGCGTGCCCAGCGAGTCGGCCGCCGTCTCCATGGCCTGCACCAGCGGAATACCGCCCACCAGCAAGGTGCTCAGAATGCGCGCCAGTTGCGCCACCTGGTATTTCAGCCAGATTTCGCCCAGAATCGGCAGCTTCAGTTTGAACCGGTCCACCGTCTCTTTGGCCGCGTCCTTCTGCCCCCACCAGCGGAACAGGAAGACCCCCCCCACCAGCGCGCCCGCAAAGAACACGATGTACTTCTGGGAGGCCGTGCCGATGGCGATCAGGTACACCGTCATCAACG
>JBDTMZ010000039.1:0-29247 GCA_039934035.1 Candidatus Solibacter sp.
GGGGTGGGCCAAATTAGACGATCAAAGTGGGCCAAATTAGATGAGCGAACTCAATGTGCGGCCCCATCGGGCCTCAGTAGACGCGGGCACGCTGCGGGCTTATGAGGAAGTGGCCCACGGCCAAGTGGACCTTTACGTCCATTTCCTTTATCGCGCCGTTCGCGGTTGGGTGAAGGAAGGGGGCCGGGTGTCCTTCATCGTGCCTATGGGCGTGCTGGACGGTACGTACTCTGGGCCATTGCGAAAGGTGCTGGGTGAATTCAGGCTGTTGGAAATCGTGGATATGGAAGCCCTGCGAAAGAAGACCTTCCGGGGAATCAAGCGGCCCACTGTCATTTTCGTTCTGGAGAACAGGCCGGGGTCCGATGATGATGACGTGGCCATGACCACGCTGTCCATGGGCTGCTATGACGCGGAGACCGATACAATTGACTTCACCAAAGCAGACCGGTCCACGGTGATGCGCGGCCAGCTTTCCCAATCCGTCTACATCCCCGCTGGTGTGGTCGCGCCGTGGATGGCTGACGCTGCGGAAGAGGATACAGCTGCGATTCTCACCAAGGTGTCAGCCACAGACGCGTGCATCCTGGGGCGCATGGCACAGGCCCCACGGCTGGGTAGCATCGTGAAAGTGGTCTATAAACGCAAGGGTCAGCGTGAAGTGGGAACGGCGCAGGCCAATGCGGTGGAACAAATCCCAGCCGGTGGCGACCAACTCGAATGGGAACCGTATGTGATGCTGGCATACGGCATCAAGCTGGGCAGCGCGCGGGCCGTTGTTGACTCAGGTTGGCCCATCTATAAAGGCCAGAACGTCTTTCCAGCAGGCCCCAGCGGCGACGCCATGGGGTACTGGGACCCGGAACGTTCCGTGGTGGATTCCCTGCGCCTATATGCGTACCGGCATCTTTTCGATTTCTCCAAGTTATACGCGGTTCGCCAAATTTCCCAGTTACCAACGGCTTGTCCTGTGGCCCAGAATACCGCCTTTCAAAACACGGTTCACATGGTGCAGTTCGCGGAAGACTTCCCGCTGAACCTGTACCTGATGTCTCGTATACCCCAGTGGTTCGCTGTCAAGGTCTTGCGGACCAGTATCATTGAAGACTTGACAACCACGTGGTTCAAGCGCGGCCTGCTACTGCTTCCGATACCCGCCAACCGAAGCGTTGAAGATATCGCGGCGCTGCGGAGTGCCGGAGAGCGTGTCATCACGCGTGACAAAGATCTAGCCAACGCTCACCGGCATGTGGAACGCCTGATTCAGGACAGCCCCAAAAGACCCCTATTTGAGCTATTCGCGGAAGACAACCCTGTGGTGGCTGGTGCGGACCTGACAGGCGCATTGTCAGGGACCGTGGTGACTGCCGTTTATGAACGGGGGGACCATATCGTCAGTGATTACTGGTTCTTCAGCATCACAGTTCCCAACGCACCCCTACGTAAGTATCTAGCATATATGTTGGACCGGCTGGTGGATGAAGGCGATGTTGTTACGTTTGACGTGGCCACGCTGGGCGCGCTGCAGATACCCGCCAACCTGGAAACCGTGGCAGCGGCCATTGACCAGATGCACGCCACGGACCCGGCCCGCGCGTTCCAGGAGGCGCTGATGGAATTGGACCGCGTGGTCGCCCGGCTGTTCGGCATGTCGGAAGACGATATGAACTACATCACGTCGGCGATGGTGAATGACGGTTTCCTGAAACAGCTGCGGCCCAGCTTCGAACACCGGGGTCTGCGCATCCAGCCGTATGCGGATCATAGCCAAGGTGATCGGTACGCGTAACGAAGCCGACGCTCTACTGCCGCCGCCCGACGCCACTCCCACGGCGGCACCGGCGTCGGATCGGCCCACAGGCCGCGTTTTGCCGCCCGCGCCTCATTCTCCAGATCGCGCGGCACAGTTTCCCGCCGCGCGTATTGCTGATACCACCAGGCGAACCCGGCGCGGACCTCGCAGTTCAGGTTGCGGCTATCCGGCAGGATGATTTCGGCCAACGGTGCGCTTGTATTGCTGTGCACGAAGGCGAGATATCATGCGCGAACGGATTGACCAGCCCTTCCAGAGGGACTTCTGTTTTTGGCCGCAAAAACACAAGGCAGATTTCGTCCTGAAAAGCATCGATCACACTACCGAGTCCGTACGCAGCGAAAGCCGACGAGGTTTCCCTTGACGTCGAGCCCCGCGACGGGAGCGCTAGTATCCCGGAGCGACACGCGCAAGGTCCAGCCTAAGCGATACCAAGAGCCACCTCTATGCACTTTGTAAAACCCTGTGGACGGTCCGGGCGGGTCGGTTATGGCGCCCTGAGAATAGTAACGTGAGTCATACCAGTCTTGACACCATTCACCGAGATTGCCCAGCATGTCGTACAGCCCCCACGCATTGGGCTGCTTCAGTCCTACCTGATGAGTCTTTGATCCTGAGTTGTTGACGTCCCACGCGATGGCATCCAGGTCTCCATAGGTAGGCCCCGCTGTCACGGCCCTCGCGGCGTACTCCCACTCAGCCTCCGTCGGCAAACGGTAGTGGTAGCCATCGTTGCGGGCGTTCATCTTGGTAAGAAAATCCTGGACATCGTTCCAACTCACGCTATCCACCGGGAGGTCGCTCCTACTGTAGAAATGGCTTGGATAACTTCCCATTACGGCTGTCCACTGCGCCTGCGTCACTTCGTATTTACTCATCTCAAAAGACTTTGTAAGTCGGACAGTGTGCCGAGGATTCTCGTCGCTGTTGCAGAAATCATCGCCCGGCGAGCAGCCCATCATGAACTCACCAGCCGGGATTGGGACGAACTCAATATTGGGCTTGGGAATATCCGCTACAACAATCTGTACGCCAGCCTGCGAGGACGCGGACTTCGTAATTACTATCAGCCCGAAAGTTCCATTCAGAATATCGGCGGACAGCCCAAAGTTGATTTGGTAGAGGCCGACAAAGCCTGGTGCCAGTCCCGCGAATAGAGGCGCTATCTGCTTGCCGCCGACATTAACCGTCACCGTTCCGTTAGGAACTTGGTTCAACGGGCCGTATTTGGCGTTGTCCCCTCCCGCCTGCCCGGCAGGTATGACTGGAACGACTGCGCCCAGACCGGTCAGAAACAGGACCAATTGCTCGCCGGGATGCGCAGGAGAGGCTGGCGAGACGAGGGTCCAGTCGGCACCGTGGAGCAGTATCGGCTCGCCCTTGCCATCCTGGGTCTTAGTGAACAGCTTAGGAGCGCTCGACACTATCGTGATCGCTAAGGGCGTGCTAACACCGTTGGGCGTCCGCACCCTCACCTGGGCTTGGCCGGAGACGTCAAAAGGCATCTGCGCGTTAATCTGCTTCGGAGAGACGAAGAACAGCGGGATGGACTGTCCATTCACCTCCAATGAAGTGCCATCGAGCACGGTCGGCAGAGGCACGCTGGCTGCGCTGGTGACCTTGGATGCCATGGAGGCCCCAAACACCGATACGATCATGCCGGGTGCGACGCGGGAAGTGTAGTCTGCGGAGTTCACAACCCCGCCAGGTGCGATAGTGGGTGCCGTGCTCTGTCCGCAGACAATTGAGTTTCCCGCGAGCACACAGCCCACCAGACCCGCCAGATGAGTTCTGATCATATGAGCATCTCCATAACCGTTGAGGCGGTTGTATTTACAGCGGATGGACGGACCATGTGGGCGTTCCAACTTTATGGAACTCCAAAGTTCTTTGGATCGTATCAGGATAAAGCAGACCTGATTAGCTGTTAACAGTGGAGCAACCTGCTGTCGTCTTTCACAAGTTCACTTCGGATAGCAGCATGGAGGGAGTTTGATTTCTACATTTCGGTCGCTGTCCTACCAACTTGATTTTCAGGCCTACCCAGCGCGTCGCACTTCTGCTTCGTCCCGGTTCTGGAGGAATCGCTTCACGCGGGCCAGGAACGCGCCCTGCGGCTCTCTCTTTCCCCGGCTCCCACCTCGCCAGCGTGCCGGGGTCAACGCCAGCATCAACCCTTGCGCCCGTAGTTGCGCCGTGATAACCGTTGGAATTCAGGAAGTAATTCTAAACCGGCAAGGAACCCTTAACAATGGATCGAGAAACTGGAGATCCGCACTTCCCAATCTGGTTGCTCGGGGACTCCAATCCTCGCAACTGGGAGAACCACCTGAAAACACCACTGGACCCCAGGCATCCAGCACGTCACAACATCTGGACCCCGATTCTTGACGAAATCCAGGATCGGCTTTTTCGTCGGCTCCGTATGCGACTGGACACGAGCAAGATGTACATCCGCAACGCCATTGAGGACGTTCGGCTCTGTTTCCCTCCCAGTTGAAAACGCTTGTCGTCTCGACGCCAAGTTGGTCCGCCACGACCCGCATAGGTTTTTCTTGACGAACCCGAACGCTTCCGGCACAATCGAAATGCCAGCGTCGCAACGCTCCGAAAACTATTCGCATTCGGCCCGGAATGCCGTTCGCGTTCCTTTCGGAATCAGCGGTCACCTTCGCCGGAATCCGCAAAATGGCGTAGCGAGGCGCAAAGTCAACCGAACAATGTCGCCTAGCCCAGGAGCGAGGCAAATAGATCAGCGCTATCATCCGTCGGGCGAACGGTGCGGGCGAGAAACAGCCCCGCAACGGTGATGCCGGGAAAGCGCTCGTTAAGGACAATCTCTATTGCCTTGAAGTGACATCCGGTCGTCAGAACGTCATCGAACAAAATGACCACATCGGGAACTGGATCTGCGTGGGTCTCATCAATGGAGTAATGAGCGGCGCGGTCGGCTGGGCGAACGCCTTTCTGTTTGGAATCGAAGCCCTCGGTGCTTAGGTAGACAAGGGGGCGGACATCGGGAAGCTTCGGACGAATCGCCCTCAAAATTTCCATCATTCGATTGTCGTATTCTGGATCAGATGTAGGCTTCGAGGGCGGGATTGGGACGAAAGTCACCCCGGCGCCAGAGAGATAATCCGGCATCAGACTTCCTAGCGCGCCAGCGGCATAATGGATGGCCTTCTCTTTCCAGTAATGCCGCTTGGGTTCCGATATCCTGTATGAGGCGGGAATCTGTAGGTTGGAGATTAAGCCGTTGACCGGGTACTGCGAATAATCAGGGCGTTCATGGTCGCGCCATAGGCGGCTCATGCGTTCCCAGATGTAAAAACATGTATCCGCTGTCCCTATGTAGTAATACTCGTCGCGCACCGCTTCGTCGATGATGAAGAGATCACGAGGGATCTTTGGTCTTGGTTCGTTCCCCACTGTTTTCGAGATGCGCGCGAATCTCGTCGAAGTCTTTCACGCGGATCGCACCCTTATCCGCATAGGTATGCGGCCACTTTAACCCTTTATCAAAACAGCTATCAAGAATGAACAACTTCCGCTTCTGCTTTAGAGCGTGCCGCGCTTGGATGAGGGTGCCGGACGTTTCGCCAGCTTCAACGATGATCGTAGCCTCCGTCAAGGCAGACATGGTGATATTACGTTCCGGGAAAAACCCTCGATTGATTCGCCAATCCTGTGACTCATAGCGGCAAACCGGTACTTGGCTGATCACAAGATGGTTGCGGGCAATCTCGGCCTGCAACGCTGCGTTCTTTCTGGGATAGACACCGGATAATGGCGTTCCGATAACGGCGATGGTTGGGCCGCCGTTCGCGATTGCAGTGTCGTGAGCGATTGTATCAATGCCCTCGGCAAGACCTGATACTACCGTGAAGCCAGCCTTCGCGAGTAGGCGAGCAAGACGTTCCGCTCTCTTCTCACCCTCCGGCGACGGCTTGCGCGTGCCGACCACGGCAACGCACCGGGTCTCGACCAGATCCCAGTACCCTTGGTAGTAGAGCAACTCGATGGGGTGAACCGCGTCCCGAAGCTTATCGGGGTATTCTCCTGCGCCATTGAGCCTGATCCCATACCGCTTCACACCGCCTTTTTGAAACAGGGAATCCGCACGTTCCGCGTACTGCTGTGGCACGGATTGCTGATCAAGATCGAAAAAATGTGAAGGCAGCGGCGTGTTGTTTGCTGCGAATCGATCGGCGATGGACTTGAACCACGCCTTGCCATCCGACCATAGCGCTTCATACGCACCCATCTCCCGCCAGGGCGAGATTGCGCGAAACCCGAAATTTAACGCTTGGGCAGCCATAGAAGTACTCTACCTATCATAGCGAAGAAAAAGCGAAACTACAAGTTTTCAACAGCTCTTCACGTTCTGGCTGTTGATATTCCGTGGAAAACATGACGCACTTCCGGTCTTAAACGTTTATCACATATACGAAGACGGTTTCAAAGGGGAATTCGCCGAACCTCTGCGGAACTTGGCGTTCGGCGGGATGACGGTTTGGGTTTGTCGGCTGGTAAACGAAGGCGGGCCGGAACCTTCAGTTATCCCGCCAGCCGCGCTTCCGTTGACGGCGCCTCGACGTCTTCAAGAAACCGTTTCACGAGATCGAGAAACCTCCCGAAGGGTTCCCGCTCCCCTCGTTCCCACCGAGCCAAAGTGCCCTGATCGACGCCCAGCCGCCGTGCGGTGTCTTTCTGCGTAAGCCCCAAGGTACTCCGGTGCCGAACCAACCGCGCGCCCCAACCGTTAACCTCGGGAAGCGGGTTGTAGCCCAGGAACGTAATGATCGCAGGCATGCACCGAATTTCCGGTGCGGAGGTGTTCCCCTCCCATTTGAAAACGCTGGTCGTATCCACTCCGATCTGGTCGGCCACCTCCCGTTGGAGCATCTTCCGTGCGAGCCGCTCCCTCCGGATGTGGTCGCCGACAGTGTGCGGCTCTACGGGAATCCGGATCACCGCGCCGGTGCTGTACGATTGCGGGAGTACCAGCGGCATGGGCTGGTCGGGCTCGCTGAACCGGTAGGTGACGGTGGTCCTGGTTTGCTTTACGCCGCCATCTTCGACGGTATCCACGCGAACGCTGGCCACGAGCACTTCGATCAAACGCCGCTTCTGCTCCCAAGCAACCGGCTCGTCGAGCCGCTTCCGAAGCTGTGCGAGGAGCGCCTGGGCGGAGTTAATATTCCCGGCGATTGAGTCCGCTGCCGCAATCCTGCCGCCCAGTTCTGCAATCTGCGCCTCCAGCGCCGTCTCCTCCTTGCCGATCTCATCGATCTGCGCGTCGAGATCGGCATCGGTCAACCGGCCGCGCCGGTACAAGCCGACCACCCGGCTGCGTTCCGTGGCCTTCTGCGCCAGCAGCCCTTCCAGCCGCGTAATCTGCTTCCTGGTTTGGTCCGACCCCTTCGCGTCAGATTCCAGCCGGGCATGAAGTTGCTGGAGGACCGGCTCCGGATCGCGCAGGAAGGATTCCACGTCCGCCCACACCTGATGTTCCAGTTGGTCGCCGCGGACCGACTTGGCCTGGCACCGCCCCGTCTTCGAGTAGACCGACGGCGTGTGCGCGCCGTTACAGCGATAGTAGAACTCCCGCTTCCCGTTCGGTCGGTTAGCGGCGACACCGACGTAGGTCAGGCCGCACAGACCGCATTTGATCAGGCCCCGCAGAAGATACTGATTCTTGGCACCTCGCTTGCCGAACAAGAAGTTTGCGTGGAGCGTTTGCTGCGCCTTTTCCCAGGTTGCTCCAGGGACGATTGCAGGGACGGGCCGCGAGATGATCGGACGGTCGCTGACGGCACGCTTGCCCCACTCGTGAATCCCCATGTACGTCTTGTTGGTGAGCAGACCGCGAACCCGGCCGGGGCGCCACACTCCGGAGGTCCGCTGCTTCCGCTTCCCTCGCAGGGTAAGGCGATCATCGCGAACATAGGCGCATGGGATTCGGAGATCGTTCAACCGGGCCGCAATCACCCGGCAGGATTTCGCTTCGACCGCGGCCATGCGGAACACCTCGCCGATCACTTCTGCTTCGGACATCGCCAGCCCCGGAATCGGTTCTTCGCAGACGACGAGATGAGAGGTCTGCTTCTCTCCCACTTTCCGATAACCGAAGGGCACGATCCCGCCCAACCACACGCCTGCCTCCGCCACCCGGTTGGTGCCGGCGACGGAACGTTCACGGATGACATCGCGTTCGTGGGAGGCAAACCCAGAGAGCATGGTCAGCATTAGCCGGCCAGTCGAGGTGCCTGTGTCGAACTCTTCGGTCATGCTACGGACACGAACGCCGAGCTTTTCGAGTTCGGCGACGGCGTTTAAGATCAGGCGGGTTTCGCGGCCGAGGCGGTCGAGTTTGTATACCAGAAGCTGATCGAATTTGCCGAGCTTGGCGTCCCGGAGAATCTGGCCCCCGTCGGCGCGTTTTTCAAGTGGAATGGTTCCGGAGACGCCGTCGTCCGCATAGACGCGGCAGACGGCAAGTTTGTGCAACTGGCAGTAACGCTCCGCAAACTCGCGCTGCGTGGCGATGGACTGGCGCTCTCGTTGCTCCTCGGTACTGACGCGCAGGTAAACGGCAACCGCCATCAGGCTTCTTTCTTCGCCTCCACCACATGAGTCCCTCTGCGGGGTAAGGAAAGCAAGTCGCAATCCGGCCGGCTGGCTCGGTCAATCGTTGGCGGGCCGGAAGACTCGAGGAGGGACCGAATCGCCTCGGCGAAGTCGTCGAGATCGAGTTCGGAAGGTGCGAAGATGCGCACTACCGGTGCCGCAACGTTTGGATCTGAAAACGGCTGCGCACCGCTCTGAAGCTCTGGATTCGATCGCGGCTGGCGGCGTTCTCGCATGCGTGTGTCATTTCGACACCCACAACGATTTCCGCCCGGCGGTCAACGCGCTGTCTGGTGATTCTCTCCTTATTATAGTACGCAGACTACCCTCCGTACACCGGCTAGATGCGACGCCGGCACCGAAGAAGACGCCTACCGATATTGCGGAATAACGCCCACGCGACGAGTTGCGCCGACGGCCGTTCTTTTCGATGCCTTGCCGAGTTTCCCTGCCTGCGATGGCCAAAACCGAGGTGCCATCAAATCACCAGACGCAAGCCGACTTACCGGTACTAATTTAGCTGCACAGCCCGAAAACCATTAGAGGTCAATCTCCGAGTAGCCGACTGTACGATCAAGTGGATTGCTTCCTGCTTGCCGGCGACTCTTGCGGAGCCGGCAGTTCCGGGTGGCGGCTTTTGGTCACGCCAGCGGCCGTGAAATGGAAGAAACTATCACCATGCTGCGTCCTATGGGGCGGTGGTTCCTCTGAGGGATCGCACGGCCAGTGCCGAGCTCGCACCCGGACTTCTCGAAGCCTGCCGCGCCGGCGATCGGGAAGCCTTTCGTGTGCTTTACGACGTCTACAAAGACCGCGTTTACTCGATTGCGCTTTACTTCTTCCAGGGCGACCAGACGAGTGCGGCCGACATCACGCAACAGGTCTTTCTCAAGTTGATCACAACCATCCCACAGTTCAAGGGCGATTCTGCGTTCTCCACGTGGCTCTACCGGCTTGTGGTGAATGCTTGCCAGGATGCCACGCGCCGGCGGAAGCACACTCTGGCCGGCACAGTTGAAGATCTGACGGTGCCGGGATCGCAGGAGGAGGATCTCGTCCGCACCCAGGTATCCCGTTCCATCCAGGACGCCATCGCCTCGCTGCCGCCGAAGTTGCGGATGGCCGTTCTTCTGCGCTACTTCGACGACCTCTCCTACGAGCAAATGGCCGAAGCACTCCACTGCTCTATGGGTACGGTCGCCTCGCGGCTAAGCCGCGGCCACCGCATGCTCGCCGAGCGACTGCAGAGCCTGAGAGGACGGCGATGACCCTGTTCTCCCGTCACGTGACCGATCAGCTGTCGGCACACATCCACGGCCAACTCAGCCCGCGTGAGACGCAGCGGTTCGAGCGCCACCTCTCGGAATGCGAGCAATGCCGAGCGCATCTTGACCAAGTGACCTTCGGCGCCGACATCCTGGAAGAAGTCCAGATTGCCCGCGCGCCAGAAGCGATCTGGAACGCCATCGAGGCAGGACTGAACCAGGCACCCGCTTCACGGCGCTGGCCGCTCGCGGCCGCCGCTCTGGCTGCCACGATGCTCGCGGCTATCGTCTGTTGGGTAGAGCTTCGCGCACCGGCGGCGCAGTGGAACGTCGTGCGGATTCACGGCACCCAACAGATGACAGGGCGGGTCGGCCCCGGCGACTGGATCGAGACGGATGCGTCCACACGCGCTGTGGTTAGCGTGGGGGTGATCGGCAAAGTCGAGGTAGCGGGCAATACCAGGGTTGGCGTGGTCGCGGCGCGGCCCGGCGAACACCGGCTTGCGCTTCGGCGGGGCCGGATTCACGCCACCATCACGGCGCCGCCCCGCCTGTTCTTCGTTGACACTGCGGCCGGCACAGCAATCGATCTCGGTTGTGAGTACAGCCTCGAGACCGATGAGGAGGGTTCCGGTCTGCTCCAGGTCACCAGTGGGTGGGTCGAGTTTCAGTGGGGTGACCTCCATTCGCTCGTACCCGCTGGGGCCAGTTGCCGGACTACCCGCGACGGGCCTGGCATCCCTTATTTCGACGATGCGCCCGATGTCCTGAAACAGGTCTTCGCTGAAGGCGCTTCCCGGCAGCTCGACACGGTACTCGCCGCCGCGCGCATCCGCGACAGCCTGACGTTATGGCATCTTCTGATGCGGGTGGGGCCGGCGGAGCGGGAGCGTGTGTTTTCCCGGATGGCTGCCCTGAGCCCGGTCCCGGCGGGGGTCACCCGGGAGTTGGTGCTCAAGCTGGACGCTCCCACATTGGCGCGTTGGAAGGACGAACTGGCCTGGACCTGGTGAGCGGGGAAGAAAATCGCCGGGCGCGCGTCTAACGGGTTGCACAGGAGGATTCGATGTTGCGAATGGGTATCGTGCTGCTGGGTATCACGACGCTGGCATGGGGCCAAGGGTTCACCTTCACACTGGGCAGTCCCGTGGCCGCGCAGGACTTCCAGTTCAAATCTGCCGCCTTCGTCTTTCGTGCGGAGGGCTGTCCCGAGCCGGATAAGCTGCAGCTCTCCGCCATAGCAGAAGGCGTCGTCTCAGGCGAGCGGCGCTCGGTGACAGTCAAGGTGATGCCGGCCTCGAAGCCAGGGGTGTACGCGATCGCGCAATCGTGGCCGGTCGAAGGGAAGTGGGTCGTGATTCTGAAGGGCGCGTGCGGGGGCCAGACCGCGGGCGCGCTCGTCCCTGTAGGCCCCAGGGGCTTTCTCCGCGAAGCGGCGAAGGTTCTCCCGCGGCCTGCGACCAGCGGCGAAATCGAGGCCGCACTGAAGATATTCACAGACGGAGGGAAACAATGAAATCGAGACATGTAGCTCAAGCCGCGGCAGTCACCGCGTTCCTGACCATCGCCGCTCTCCTGGTGGGCGCCGAAGTCCGGCTCGGCCAGCCCGACGGCCTCACCGTCCACGAGTGGGGGACCTTCACGTCGGTCGCCGGCGAGGACGGGAACTCCATCAATTGGAACGTGCTCGGCGGGAATGACGATCTGCCCCGATTCGTCAACGACAACTACCACTGCATCAAGGGGCTGCTCGCGGGTTCGGTCCGCATGGAGACCCCGGTGCTCTACTTCTACTCAGCGCGTCCAATGGAAGCGCGGGTGCATGTCTCGTTCCCTCAAGGGACCATCACGGAA
Source organism: Candidatus Solibacter sp. (assembly GCA_039934035.1). Lineage (GTDB taxonomy): Bacteria > Acidobacteriota > Terriglobia > Bryobacterales > Bryobacteraceae > Solibacter. The sequence goes on from JBDTMZ010000039.1 coordinate 11,563, forward strand.
TGGTACCCCCAGGCCGATCAGAGCAGCGGCATCGAGTGGAAGAACCTCAAAATCGAACCGGGTACGTCGCCTGTCTACCCGGTGGAAAAGAGCCCGAGCCACTACTACGCAGCGCGCGCCACCGACGCCGCTCCCGTGACCGCCGGCAGCCAGCATGAGAAGTTCCTGTTCTACCGCGGCATCGGAAGCTTCCCCATCCCGCTCTCAGCGCGTGTAGCGGCCGATGGCTCCGTGGCGGTGGCCAATCGTACTGCCGGCCCGGTCCCGACCGTCATCCTGTTCGAGAATCGGGGCGGACGCATCGGATTCCGCACGACCGCCGTCACGGATACGATTACGCTCGACCGGCCTTCGCTTGACGCTGCATTCCCGCAGCTTCGCTCCCACCTCGAGTCCGCCCTTGTTGCGGAGGGCCTCTTTCCGAAAGAAGCGGCGGCCATGATGGAGACTTGGCGCGATTCGTGGTTTGAGGAGGGCGCCCGGCTTATCTATATCGTTCCTTCGCGCACCGTCGACGAGGTTTTGCCGCTTGAGATCTCCCCCGCTCCCGCGCAGATCAGCCGCGTCTTCGTCGGACGCATTGAGCTGATCACGCCCGCGACCCTCAGCGCGGTACAACAGGCAGTTGCCGTTAACGATCACGCGGTCGCTGCCCAATACGGACGCTTCGTGGAACCGATCCTGAGCCGGCTCATCCTCGCGAACCGGGTCGATAGACAACTCGCCCAGCGCTTCCGGGCGGGGGTGCCGTACCAGGGACGGAGCTGTCAGTAGGGCTCGTTATACGGGTCCGGGCAAAGCGTTTGAATGGCGTCGCATTTTGGGTGGTGGTGAATCGACTGGTCCAGCCCTCAGAGCGCACGTACTTATCGTTTTCGAGTAATGATCGGAGACCTTGCCATTTCAAAACGCTCTGACTGGATGACGCGCCACTCGGAGAAAGCGGAGGCTTGAGCGCCCAGAACGGGATTAGAAACGGGAAATGCGCATCACTGATCCAAGCTATGATTGAACTCGGCGATGGCCAAATCGTATTCCGACATGACACCGGCAGAGCGCACTCTCGACCGGATTGCCAAAAACCGACGGATTGAAGAATCCGTTTTCTCGGGAAGCGCTGGACTGAGCCTCGATGGGATTGTTCATCAATTAGACGCCCACAAACAGCGCGCAACATATGGGGCTGTTGCCGAACTGGTGGGGGTGCTGCCCAGAGGGCTGATGAGCGGCCGTCCGAAAACGCCGAGGTACTCTTGGGTGGTAGCCGCAACCAACGGTTCCGAGTCGCGACGCGGTTTCCCGACAGGGTATTTCGTCAATCAAATACACCCTGACTGCTACCGTCAAGTCTGCGAAGGAGAAGATAAAGTCATCGACTCGGCCGATGTTCTCAGGGAGTGGCTCAGTCGATCGAAGTGAGCACCCTGCGATTCGAAGCGAAGGCCGAAGCGCATTACTCCTCATAAACGCGCATGTAGCAGGTGATCAATCTGACGTTTGGGGCAGGGTGGCGCTCTACACCGCAACCCTAAGCTTGATCCCGTCGTTCGGTGCGTGGACCAAATCCTGCTTTGTGCCAAGATATCGCTCAGTCGTCTGCACCGACGCGTGGCCCAGCAGCAGTTGAATCTGCTCCAACTCTCCGCCCGCGGCGCGGCAGAACTTCGCGCACGAGCGACGACAATCATGGGGCGCGATGCCCGGAACGCCGGCGGCCTCCGCGTAGGGCCGAAGGAGCTGCCAGACCACCTTCTCGCTCAGGCGTTCGCCTCGCACCTGGCCGGCGCGGCTCAAAGACCGGAATATGTTTCCGTCCGCAACGCCGGCACTCACCGTCCACGCGTCCATGGCCACCTTGACCCACGTCGGCGCCGGGATCGTCCGCACGCGCCCGTGCTTGCCCCGGAGGTCAACGATGCACCACCGTCCGTCCCGTTGCTGTACGTGTCCCATGGTGAGCGCAGCCACCTCCGATCGTCGTAACCCGCAACCCAAAAGCACGGCGAGGATGGCACGATCGCGGAGGCCCTTCGCAGTTGTCGCGTCCGGGGCGTTCAGGAGGTTCTGCGCCTGCCGGATGGAAAGCCAGTTGCCTGTGCGGACCCCCTTCGAAGCGACGCCCTTGATGCGGCAGATACCGGCCGCCAGCTCCGGCGCCAACAAGCCGTTGTCTGCAGCCTCGACCGCCAGCTTGCGTACCGCTGTGATCCGGACATTGATCGAGACCGCACCGAGCCCGCGGGCCTCCAAAGCGACACGCCAAGCGGCGACGGTGGCTTTGGTGAAGCCAACGCGGGGCTCCAGGGCATACCAGGCGAAGAATTCATCCAGGCCGAGGTTGTACACCCGGCGCGTGATCGGGGAAGAGACGCTGTCTAGCACCAGCGATTTCAGCCGGCGCCAGTGGGCAGCCTGCGGTACAACAATTAAATCAGTCATTTAGGTCCTCTTAATGGGCAATATCGGTAGCCATGTGGACCTTACCTCGGGTGCGCTTCTGACATCAAGCGATCTGATCGAGCGTCAGGGTACGTGGGCGACTCAGCCATCGTGGGCCACCGGCGTGCATATCCAACTCCCAGAACGGAAAGGGATCGTTTCGGCCGGCGCACATCCACAGTTCAGAAGGTGGACAACGAGTTCGGCGGTGCCCACGCGCCGCACTTCCAAGGGCGTTCATGGTACTGTCTTTTGTGAAGAATGGGAACAAGAACCTTTTCAGCTCAATACGGGGATGATATTCCTGCGAATCGCACGGTCGACAACGACGCCCCTGCGGGCTTACGTCTGGAACTCATCGACGTTGTGTTCAATCTCGTAGAAACGGATGCCACCCAGTATCCCGCACAAATCACAGCTGGGCAGCTTTACCGCGTACTAAAGCACAGCATGGGACAAGCCCTCGCACCGGACAATCCAATGAACGGTTTTCGGAATGGCGCAGCCCGTCAGATCCGGGACCTGCCTTGGCAGCGAGTGTACGATCTGGTTTGCCGCTGGTGGCGGGAATTCCCGCCAGAGCTACAGGGTGAATATGTGCGGGTGGTTAATGGTGTTCTTGCCGCGTATCGAATAGCGTGGGAACTCCGAGACGATGCGGCGTTGCATCGGGTTTTAGCGCTGCCGGCCCAAGCGCAGGTTGACGCTGCGTTCGGAGAGCTCGAAGACCCTCGGTATCATGCAGCACTCGCCTCCTTTCGGCAAGCCACGGCAGCGTACGACGACCGGCCGCAACGCGGGCGGGATGCTTGTAAGAACATCTTCGATGCTCTCGAATCCGTTTCCAAGGAAGTCTTCGGAATGCCGACTGCCACCTTCGGTAACGTCCTGGTCGAAGCCCGAAGGAGGCAATCTATAGCGAACGAAACGACTTCTGTCCTTCAGAAGCTTTACGATATGGCCAACAGTCATTTCCGTCACGGTATGACGACCGCGTTCATATTGAAACCAGCGGAGGTCGATTTCGTTTTCTTGTCAAGCACGGCGGGTATTCTTTTGTTGACGCGCCTGTGACGGAGGACCCCACCGTGTCTAAGCTGGTAGTCAGAACCGGCGTGCGGGCGGCACGGACCTGTCACTTTCCCGCATGGCGACTTCCGGCCCGCTTCGGTCCGCAAAGCGTACTGTCCAATTGACGTGGACGCGACTTCATGGGCGTGATGTCCCGGAGGGGCTGCTTCGGGCTGCTTTCAGCGTAAGGCGACGATACGTCGGATTCCCTATTACACGGACGTATCTCGTTTTCTGATCGTACCGCCACAAGGGACAATCGGGTTGCTGCACCGGGAGACCGTTGAAAGTTTGGGCAGATTGACATACAATTCAAGGTCTATTACTCCGAATATTGTGTTGACTCGGCAGAGGGAATCGGCGACAATCATGCGTCTGAGGCCCATAACCGGAAGACGGTTGGTTCATATAGGCAATTGTGGCCCTCTACAAAGTCGTAAAGGATCGGTGTCGGACCGTGGGAATTCATTCCGTTCTGAAGTCGTTGGGATCCCAAAATGGAAACTGATCACAAATACCCTATGTTCTCTATACAAAAAGACACCGTGACATCATCCCGCTGTCATACAGGGCTTCACGTCACAACAGGGGATGATTCACTCAGATCAGACTTAAATGTAGGTAGGGCCGAACGGCCTTGTTCTACCGCAGTCTCCCTTAAGAGATGTTGCGCCTTTCGCTGGTATTTGTGCTGCTCGCTAAACGTCGTATTATCGCTAATCGCCACTTCGGGTGTGTTGAGCGCGCAGACCTTCGTGCCATACGTGATAACTACGGTTGCGGGCACCAGGAACAATGGCGATGGCGGACGCGCCACCCAGGCAATGCTCTACCAGCCTAAGGCTCTGGCCGCGGATGCAGTGGGTAATGTGTACATCGCGGACACTTCGGATAATCACGTTCGAAAGGTAGCACCGGACGGCACGATCAGTACGGTCGCGGGTAACGGACTCTCGGGGTTCGCAGGAGACGGAGGGCTGGCAACGTCGGCAGCGTTGGGTTCGCCGGCTGGCGTTGCAGTGGATTCAACCGGCAACCTCTACGTTTCGACGAACAACCGGATTCGGCGTATTTCGGCTGCCGGCATAATCACCACGGTTGCGGACACTGGGCAGGACCCGAACTTGAAACCATTGGACCTCGCATTCGATAGCGCTGGCAGTCTGTACTTCCTTTATAACAGCGCCGTGCGTAAGGTCACCGCCGATGGGAAAACCGTCCCCGTCGCTGGAGACATTCTTTTTAACGCCTTGTTCAGGCCGGTCTCTGTCTTTGCCATGGACGAGGCAAACAACCTTTACCTGGGGAGCAGTAACAATGGGACCAGTAGCTTGGTCCTCAAGCAAGACCCGGCAGGGAAAGTGACCCTTATCGCTGGAGGTGGCACCAGTTTCGGCGAAGATGGGCCTGCAACCGCCGCGTACCTGAATTCGGTGACCGGACTTGCGGTAAACAGCAATGGGACGGTTTGGATCTCGGAGGTCAATCGTATCCGCAGGATCGCTGGAGGCGTAATCTCAACGGTTGCGGGCACCGTCCTTGTGGCGGGAAATAGCGGCGACGGGGGGCCCGCCAAGAGCGCGCTGGTCTCATCAAGCAAGCTTTCGCTGGACCGTCAGGGAAACCTGATGCTCGTGGATTCTATTGGTCACAAGGTCCGCAGAATCGCGACCGACGGCATCATCGCGTCGATCGCTGGAGGCGCGGAATTCATCGAAGGGGCAATGGCAACCGACGCCAGATTGTCGTCGCCCTATTCCGTGGTAGTGGCTCGCGACGGTACCCTGTACCTGAGTGATAGTGGGCGCGCCCAAGTTTACAAAATCGCACCGAACGGTGCTATGACGATCGTCGCCGGAACAGGCAAGTCTGGGTTTTCGGGTGACAACGGCCCGGCGAAATCTGCCCAGCTGAGTTACCCAAAGGGTCTTGCCGTGGACAGCTTGGGAACGCTGTACATCGCCGACTCAAGTCGCATTCGTGCCGTCACTCCTGACGGGCTGATCCGCACAGTGGCCGGCAGTGGGGTCCCGGTCGGCGTCTCGGTTGATGGACCGGCAACTGCCGCGTCGATCAACGTCGATTCGGTGTCCGTGGACCGCCAAGGAACTTTGTATTTTGCGGACATCTTTAACCGCATGATTCGCAAAGTATCGCCTGACGGACTGTTGAAGACCTTGGTCGATAAACTAGATCCGCAGCCGTCCGCAGTCGCGCTATCCCCATCCAATGGTGTCTACTACGCCCTGCAGCACATCGTCAAGATGCTGTCGTCGGCTGGAACAAGCACGGTCGTGGCTGGCGGGGGCGTAGGCCCCGGTGACGGGCAGGCATTGAGTACATTTCTTATGGATATTCAGGGAATGACGTTCGACAGCAGCGGTAATCTATACGTCGCCGACGGCGGGGTCATCAGTATTAACTATGACCGTGCCGGTGTCAGCCATCGAGTCCGAATGGTGACCCCCTCCGGTTCTATCAATACCATTGCAGGCACGGGCACATCGGGTTTCGACGGCGACGGCGGTTTGGCTACGTCAGCCCAACTTTCATATCCCACTGGTTTGGCAGTGGACTCCTCCGGCGCCATCTACATTGCGGACGAGGGCAACCACCTCGTGCGCAAGTTGGTGCCAGATCCCAAAGTGCAGTTACGCGTCGTCAGCGGAAATCGTCAGTCCGGAACTGTGAGCAGTACGCTGGCAGACCCGATGACAGTGCAATTGGTTGATGGAAACGGAAAAGGCCTTCCCAACACCGCCGTAACATTCGCCGTAACATCCGGATCTGCCATAATCGCGCCGCTGGCTGTCAGGACCGCCGCGGATGGCAATGCCACGGCTACGCTTGCACTCGGGAGCACGCCCGGCGTCGTAACCGTGACCGCCACCGTCACCGGCATTGCGCCGGTTACTCTTACTGCTACTGCTATCGCCAAGCAGCCGGAACCGGGGACGGCGCCGGCCATCACCCCCGGAGGAGTCGTCGGCGCTGGTTTGAGTGTTCCCGCGGTCAGCCAGATTTCGCCCAATAGCATAGTCACGATATACGGCCGTAATTTCGCGCCTGCTGGTTCGTCAGCACGGGTCGTTCGTCCGTCGGATCTGGTGGTTGGGCTCGTGCCCACCAATTTGGCAGGAGTGTGCGTGCAGATCGCCTCGCAACGGGCCAACATGCTGTTGGTAACACCGAGTCAACTTAACGTGCAGGTACCCAGCCTGACAGCATACGGGCAGGTACCGGTCCAGGTAATCGTGAACTGCGGTGAGAACAACGAGATTAAGAGTGAGGTGGAAATCGTCCCGCATCAGGCGGCATCCCCCGAGTTCTTCTTCTTTGTCAGAAACGCCGATGGCAAGAATCCTGTGGCGGCAGTGAATGCGGTGACGGGCTCGTATGTCGGAGTTCCCCAACTCATTCCCGGCGGCAATTTCATCCCGGCGAAACCAGGCGACACTTTGACCTTATTCCTCACAGGACTCGGTATGACGGATCCATGGATCGTGGCAGGGCAACTCCCCGAAACGGCAGCTCGAACCTTGGCAACGACGACGGTGATGCTCGGCCAGACTTTGCTTCGCGATGCCGATGTACTCTACTCCGGCGTCGCGCCCGGCTATGCGGGGTTGTACCAAATTAACATCCGGCTCCCCGTCGCTGCTGACGGCGACCTGCCGGTCCGCGTTAGTGTAGGAGAGTATTCAACACCTCTCGGAGCTTACGTGTCGATCCGCCAGCAGCCTTGAATCTACGGGGGATTTGTCGTCGGATCGTTTCCGCCTTCGTATTGTACGTGGTCATGGCGCGACTGTCGCACCTGATCATAATTAGCTGTCAGCCCGCGATGTCACCCTAGAATGGACCCCAGTCACATTGGACGAAAAACGATAGGTTCCCCTGACGCGGCTGGCCTGTTGATTGCGGATTACTCCCATCAAACGCCGCCCATGGAAAGCACTTGGCCAGTTTGAGCGCGACCCCATCGAGGTGCTCTGCGACTCAAGTCCCCCAAACGGCGTTGTGGGAAGTGACTGTCTCCAGACTTTCTTCCGTGCGGGCCGGGGCCGTTAAGGACTGATATCGGTAGCGCCGGCACGCGGATGAAGGGCCTTGGTTCCACGACGTGGGCCTTGACCGTCGGCTGCGGGATTCCCAACTCGCCCGCTGACATTCCTTTCTGGCATCCCGCAATGTCGGTGTCGATTCCAGCCTACAATTGTCATTCATGCCGCTGACGATCTTCGACGTGAGAGGTGGTCGAGGCAACCGCCGCGAACGCATCGAGACTGCCGTGGTCGCCGGCGCGAAACACCTCCGCGACCCATACGAAGGCTGGATCGCCGCCGATCCATTCCGGCGGGCGGGGTACGTCTCCTGATCACCGGAGCCCACGGCTTTCAGCGGGAGGTCACATTTGCGACAAGACGAAGAGCCCACGCTGATCACTCATCTCGTTCGGGCGACCCCGGACGATGAGGCTCGTAACGGCTCTCGAGCCGCGGTCCCGTTCGGCATCACGAGGGACTTCGGCAGCACGGCGTATTGCAGCGAGTAGTGCCAGCTGGTTCGTGCACGCGGGCCGCGTTTTAGCATCCGAGAGGACGATTTCAGCCCGCTAGACGCCGGCGCGGGTCCCTTGAACCCCCGCCGCTGGAGGTATGGTCTGGGAACTCAGCCTCCTTGCCGCCATGCCATTGCCGCCATGCCAGGTTGTACAAGACTGTCTGAAGATGTATTCTCGGAGACCAGGACCGTGATCGATCGGTCCGAGATCAGTATCAGTGGGTGGATGAGCCTCGAGTTCCAGGCAATTGAGCGCCGATTCAACCGCGAGGGAGAAGGGGATGGAGCCATCGTTTGGCAAGGGTACTGTTGTTACTGTTGGGGAGGGACGCGGGTTTGTTGTGGAGACGGCACAGCGCCTACTCATTATCACTGCTGCACACTGCCTGCCGTTCTTCCCGCCGCCCATTTCCTTCTCGGGTGCCGAAGAGTGCACCTACCGGTCACTGGTAGGCCCGCTCGGGAGGGATCCCACGATCTCTGCAATGTGTTACTTCGCCGACCCGATCGGAGATATTGCAGTACTGGGACCGCCTGATGAACAGCTGATGAGTCACCAGTGGGACGAGTATGAAGCGATGCTGGCTGACGCTCGCCCGTTTTCCGTATCAGAATCCCCGACGAAAGGACCGGCATGGTTGTTGTCGCTCAAGGGAGAGTGGTTCCAGTGCCAAGTATGGCGGCCGCCAAATGGCCAACTTTTTATCTCTCAGGCTACCAAAGGAATAGAGGGCGGCATGTCGGGCTCACCGATTCTAGCGCAGGATGGATCTGCCATGGGCGTGATATGTACCAGCGACGACCCGCCAGACGACACTGAGATCAGCACCGAGGGGGGTCCGCATCCAGCCCTCACGCTCAGTCTGCCCGGATGGCTATTACGTAACTTGCCGAAGAACGACGGTTCGATGCCAGAGGCCGAATAATGCTGAGCGGGCGGGAGTTGGTCTTCCTCTCCGGCAGCGGGGCGCAGCCGCCTTCCTACCGCGTGAACGATACAGTTGAAGTTCCGTACGATCCCGATAACTCGGGCGATGCTGCCATCCACGGCTTCTGGTCTCGGTGGCTGGCGACAGTGGTCTTGTTCTCATTGGGAGGGGCGGCGTGCCTGGCAGGGGCCATCCCGATAACGTGGCGATGGTACACAGGCAGGGTGGTCAGAATTCGCTGCGCCAAGGTAGCATGCCGCTGTCGATTCCAGCCACCAATCGTTCATGCCCCTCACGATCTTCGACGTGAAAGGTATCGCGACAGGATACGTTCGTCTGCTACCAGCCATCGCATCGCACCCTTCTCACGACCGCATTGATCCACTGCTCCTGCTCTCGTCCTTTCCGTACGTCCCCGGTTATCCAGAGCCGCAGTAGGTTCAGCGCCTCCTGCTGCTCAATGAGCGCCCGGAGCTCCTGTTCGTCGTAGTCGTTGAAGAACCGCCCGTTGCGCAGGGACTCGCCCTTACCTTTCTTGAACGACATGAACCCGACGGCACTGGGCTTGAGCGCCCTGATCAGCCGGCGCCATACGTCGCCTATCTCGGCTCTGGGGACATGCAGAAGCGACGCGCACGCCCAGATCCCGTCGAAATCTTCGATCCACTCGATTTCCTGGAACCGCGTGTGCAGCACCGGCTGTCCCGTGAGTGCCGCGGCCGCCTCGACCATCTTCGCCGATGCGTCCATGGCGACCACTTCGTACCCTTGGGCCAGGAAGGCGCGGGTGTCCCGACCGGAACCACAGCCCGCGTCGAGGATCCGTCCGCCCATGGGTATGTGCTCCAAGAACGGCTCGTACAGCCTCGTCATATCGACCGTCAGGGTGTGCTCGACGAAGTCGGCGGCGTGCTCGTCGTAATAGTCAGAATGCGGGAGCATGCTCGAACTCTGGCTGCCACGTGTGGATCAGATATTGCCATGCCGTGTCATACGCGCCGTTTAGGAACTGTGTCCGTTCGACGCGGGTCTGGCCGGTCTGGGCCAGCAGCGTTTCCCTCAGCGGATGATGACTCCCAATGAAGAACTCATTCCTCGTGTCCAGCCGCTCCAGCAACCGCCGACGTGGTACGCGACTAGATTTGCCGTCAACGCCGCGATTGCAGTCGCGGCACGTCAGGACCAGATTCCACACTCCGTCTACGGGGAGCCCGAGATTCAGCTGCTTCAGCGTATGAGGAAGAAAATGGTCCACGTCGGCACGGTGGATCTCGATATCGCAGAAACAATAGAAGCATTTGCCCTTTTGGTAACCGTTGAGGGCGTCGCGACAACCCGTCAGGCTCGTGCGTCGGCCGCTGCGGGTGACGACAAGCTCCAGTCCGTCCACGTCAACCGCCAGGGCGTTCCTGCTCATCTCCAGCTGCCACGCGGTCTCAACGAGTCGCCAGCGAGCTTCGACCTCGTGGGGCAGATTGACGAACTGAACGTGCTCACGGAGCCGGAATAGCTCATCGGTGAGGCGAATGCCGCCGCCTGAGCTGCGTTCGTCCACGAAGAAACGGACGGGAATGTCGCCACGGTTAACCACGTGGAAGGCGTCGATCACATTGTTGAATCCGAGCTTGACGGTCGCGCCGATCAGTTTGTCACGATCGGTCACGGTGCGGCAGGCGTCCAGGAAGCGGCTAGATGCAGACGTCGCCTGCTTAGGCGCCTTGGCCAGATGGTCCACGATGTGCCGGGAAAACGGGTCGGCCAGGGCCTCAAGGCTGATCACGGCCTGGCCCGCGGCGCTCAGATCGATCAGGCTCTTCGCGAGGGCAAACTTGTACGAGGCGACATTCTGGCCAAAAAGGATCACGGCGCGCCAGTAGTTCTCAAGCGTTCGCTGCTGGTCCAAGAAGTCGGGCATCCGAAGGGGTATTGTAGCGAGTGGTGGGCGGCGGTGAACGATTACCTCACAAGCCGGGAGTCCTGACAAGGGATTTATCAACAGATATCCAGCTTACCCGACAGACAACCAACGGCCAACAATGGCACCGGCAGGCGAGTGAAACGGGCAAGGTACCGATCGGCTTACGGCCATACCCGCGAATTAGAATCTTCCCGACAGCTACGAACAGCGATTTTGAATTAAAGTAAAGTAACAGTGTGACAAACATTCTATTCGTTGCCTCGAATGCGACAGCGATCCAATTCGACTTTGCGAAGGAGCTGGAGCGGCTTCAGGCTGCGCGGGAGCACGCGGGTGGAACCTTCAGTCTGATATCACGCTGGTCTGTCAGCGCGGATGAGCTGCACCGCTTGTTGGAGGAGCACGAACCGAACGTCGTCCATGTGTTGTCGCCCGGTGTGAATCTGGCGAATCGGGCGTTGATGCTCGACCGCGGCGGCCAGGTGGAATACGTCTCGCCCGCCGCGTTTGCCGGAATCTTCGACCTGCATCGAACAAAGGCTCCATCCCTTGTGGTTTTGAATACTTGCCACTCGCTAAAACACGCGGAGGCGATCGCGCCGCGAGTCGGCGCCGTTGTCGCGATGAAGGGCGTGATTTACGACTCCGCCGCGATCGAGTTCGCGGCAGAGTTTTACGAGAGCCTAGCCTTCGGCTCATCCGTAACAGACGCGTTCGAGCAAGGCCGTCAAGCAGTGGCCCGGGTGGCACCGGAGCAAAGTGATCAGCCCGTTCTGGTTACCGGAATGGCCGATCCATCCAATATAACGATCGCGCCGTTGACGCCTAAACATCAGCCCTACAATGTAGAGGCCGTGAGCGCGTCGAGGACGAGGCCAGCCAAGCTCTTTTGTTCCTATTCTCACGCGGACGAGAGGTTCCGGTCTCAGTTGGAGAAGCATTTGGCCCTGTTAAGCCAGCAGGATGCAATCCACGTCTGGCACGATCGGCGGATTGAGCCTGGCACCGAATGGAAGAGGGAGATCGATGAGAACCTCGAGGAAGCAGACATCGTACTTCTGCTGATCAGCGCCGACTTTATGGCTTCTCAGTACTGCATGGGGATCGAGATGAAGCGTGCGCTCGAAAAGCAGCACGGCGGGAGTGCGCGCGTAGTTCCGATTCTCATCCGGCTGTGTGACCTCGAAGGTGCGCCGTTCGCGGGACTTCAGTGGCTGCCAACAGGTTCTAAGCCAGTCAGCAAATGGAGCGACCGCGACGAGGCCTGGACAAATGTGGCGAAGGGCATACGAACAGTAGTAGCGTCTTTGACCGAAGGAACAATGCGCCGGCATTTGACGAGATAGCTCGATCACACCCCCTCGGGCGGCGGTATCGCTCAGTTTCGGGGCCGCCTCCGGTGTCGCCAAGCTCCAGAGTTGACGGGGCGTCTCTCGCGAAGTGGTGGCCCCCGGCAAGTCGCTCTGGTCAGGTGGCTGGCTTTGCGCTTCCAGAAGGCCATGGGCTTGAAATCATCTACCCGCGCGGACCGACCGTTAGGCACACCCTAGAAAGGAATTTACCATCGAATCCCTGACGAGAACAGCCCTTTCCAGGGCCGCTCCAGCAAGGGTCATCTTTGGCGTTCGGCGAGGCGCCACAGCGGGAGCGTTGGTTGTATCGTCGCCGGCTCGGAAAGTGCTGACGCCGGCGCCAGCGAATTGGCTGGCGTTATCTACTATTATCGGCAACTATCGCTCCCGCCAAAGGGCAAGCTCGTAGGCCTGCTGGCGCCTGAGAGACGGCCCAAGGTTCGCATGGAAGACCCGGGCCACCATCCGGTCGCCGACGATCCTTGGCCTGGTGTGCCTGGCTAAACGCTAACCGTCAGCGGAGACTGATGAGCGAAAACTCTATTGACCCAGCGGGCCGTACAGTGACGGGGCACATGGCCGACGGATGTAGCACAGTGGGTGGAAAGGCCTACCGGACCCGCACGGCACGAAGGCCTTTGGTAGTTGCCATTCCACTCTGCACTTACGTAAACCTGTCGAGTCCCTGGTCAGAGCGATTCGAGTATTTCGGACCAGGAGACCCCTAAGGTGTTGTCGACCGCAGCCTACAGCGGTTCGGGGATCACGGGCTTTCCGGCAATCGTTCCCAAGATCTTGGCGACGACCTTCCCGTTCACGTCGGAGATTTCTACCCGGTAGCGTCCGGAGAGCTCGTTGCCGGACTCGCTGACTTTCTCTTGCGCGATCACTTTCGCGATGCCGGCGAACGTGCCCTTGTCGTTGTAAAGGATGTGCGTGTGTGTGGAGAGGAATTCGCGGTCGGCTACGCGATGATACGAACCCACCGCGGCGCTCTCGGAGCGGTCCGATGGGATCACGGTCAGGCCGCCTTTCCCGTCGAAGGTTGCCATGTCGATAGTGAACGGTCCCGGGGCGCCGTCGACAGTGATTGCTATTAACCAGCTTCCCTCAAGCTTCTGGGTGGAGCCCTGCGGGAATGCGGGGATGGAAACGGCAAGCATCGCTGCCGCTAGTACGAGTTTCTGGATCGGTTTCATGTTGATTCTCCTTGAATGAGTTGTTCTACTTCCACTGACTCCAGCGCCATCGGGGCGGAAACTGGTCGAAAAAAACTGTGGCGATGGCACGCGAGCTAGAATGTGGAGATGTCCGATCACGGACCTTCCGAGGCAACGGCTCTGTTGCTCGAGTGGCGCGATGGCGACCGCGATGCCGCCAACCGGTTGTTTCCGCTGGTCTACCGCGAACTCCGGGCGATCGCCAGGGCCCGGCTTGCGCTGGAACGGCCCGGCCACACGCTGGAAGCCACTGCGCTGGTGCATGAGGCCTACCTGCGGATCATCGGCCAGGAGGCGGTGAACTGGGAGTGCCGCGCCCAGTTTTTTGGCTTCGCCGCAAACGTGATCCGCAACATCCTTGTCGATCATGCCCGCCTGCGCGGGCGGCAGAAGCGCGGCGGGGGGCAGGCCCTGGTCTCGCTCGAAGACGTGTTGGCGGCCCCGGAAGAGCACTCCGTGGAACTACTGGACCTTCACGAAGCGCTGGAGTTGCTTGCCCGGCGCGACGAACGGCAGGGCAAGATCGTCGAGATGAGATTCTTCGGAGGACTCTCGATCGAAGAGACCGCCCACGTGCTGGACCTTTCCCCAACCACAGTGAAGAGCGAATGGCGAATGGCGCGCGCCTGGCTCTACCGCCAACTGGGACACCCGGCGAAGGAAGCGGAATGAGATCGGAGTGGGATCTGGCGAAGGAACTTTTCGCCAAATGCATGGACTTAGACGCCGCGCAACGGCGCGCTGCGATGGACGCGGCGCCCGAGGCAGTCCGCCGAGAAGTGGAATCCCTGCTTGCGGCCGAGGATAGCGCTGACGCTTTTCTTGGCGGGACATCGGATTCCAAAGCGCCTGCCACACCGCTGGGCCCGTACCGGTTGATCGAGAAGATTGGTGAAGGCGGTATGGGCACGGTATGGGAAGCCGAACGCGCCGATGGACAATTCGAGATGCGCGCGGCGGTCAAAATCATCAGAGAGCATTTCGACACGGATGCCAACGTCGAACGTTTTCGCGTCGAGCGGCAGTTGCTGGCGCAGCTTGCGCACCCCAACATCGCCCGTCTGCTCGACGGCGGTACGACGCCGGGCGGGCTGCCGTACCTGGTCATGGAGTTGATTGAAGGATCGCGCATCGACACGTGGGTCCGGGAGCGTTGCCTGACCGCGGATTCGATTCTTCGGCTGTTCCTGCCGGTTTGCGACGCCGTCGCCTACGCAAACCAGCGCAGCATCCTGCACCGGGACCTCAAGCCCGCGAACATCCTGGTCAACTCCGAAGGGATTCCGAAGCTGGTTGACTTCGGCATTGCCAAAGCTGTGGGCCAAGACGCGCCAGCGACCGCCACAATGTACCGCGCGGCTACGCCCGTTTACGCAAGCCCCGAGCACCTCACCGGCGGCAGGCTGACGGCGGCCTCCGACGTGTATTCGCTGGGCGTGACGCTTTACGAGTTGCTCACGGGCGCGCAGCCGTACGCCGGAACATCGGGTTCGCTGCCGGAGCTGGTGCGCGCGGTCTGCGAGGTCGAGCCTCCGAGGCCAAGCCGGCTGGCGCCATCGGTGCCAGCTGCCATCGACTCCATCATCGCCAAGGCGATGCACAAAGACCCGGCCCGGCGCTACCCGGGGGCGCGGGATCTGGCCGCCGATATCGAACGCCACTTGAACGCGCAGCCGGTCGAGGCGCGAGCCGATGGGCCGGGCTACCGCGTAGCGCGCTTTCTGAGGTCGCGGCGAACCGCCGCCACGGCGGCCACGGTGGCGTTCGCGCTCGGCGCTGCCGCGTGGAGCGCCTGGTCCTACTTCAACCTGAGGCGCTTCGATGGCCGCTCGGTCGCGGTGGTCGGCATTAACCAGCACCTCGACGACGCCTCGCTTGCATGGCTCGAGCACGGACTCACCGAGACGCTGACCGTCAGTCTTTTGCAGTCGGGCGCGTTTCGAGTACTCTCAACCGAGCGGGTCCAAGCCGCGGCCCAGGGGAAGACGGCTCGCGAAGCCGCGCAAGCGCTGCGCGCGGACTTGTACGTTGAGGGAGCTTTGATCAAGGCCCCGCCGAAGATCCGGCTCGATCTGCGAGTAATCGAAACGGCGGGCGGGCGCGTAGTGCTGGCCCGTAGTTTTGAAGCGTCATCGGCGGAAGCGGTGTTCACGCTTGCGGATCAAGCCGCGTTTGAAATCACCAGCCGCCTGACTACCACGGCGCCCGTCAAAGCGGATTCGAAGAAGCTGTTGACCGGCAACAGCGAGGCTCTGCGTTTGTATGAGGAAGGAAGAATCCAACACGGCAAATGGAACCTCCCGAGAGCGGCGGAACGATTTCGGAAAGCGGCCGCAACCGACCCGGAATTTGCGATGGCCTGGGCCGGCATCGCGCAAACCATCAGTTGGTGGGACCGGCCGGGCGCGCGCGGAGCAATTCACCGCGCTTCGGACATCGCGGCCGCACGAGGGCTGCCGAAATTGCCGGTCCAGTTGATTCAAGGTTTGCGGCTCTATTTCGATGCGCGGCTGGACGAGTCGGCGGAGCTGCTTCGGGCACTCGGAAGGGAGTTCCCGATGGAAACAGATCCATTGTTTTGGGAGGGTATGACCCAAACCTATACCTTTCGACACGCGGAAGCTCGCGCAACCTTCGACCGCGTGACGCGCGTCGACCCGACTCACGCTCTTGGATGGCTTATGTTGGCCGAGAACAGCGGCTTGGATGGAGCCGGCCAGGACGCACGGCGGGCGGCGGATCAGTACTGCCGGACGATTGGAGAAACAGCCGATAATTGTCTGGCTCTGCGCGGCGATGTCCACCTGCTGGCCGGGGAGTGGGATTCGGCCATCGCGCAATACCGCGCTTCGTCCATCACCTCCGCCGTGATGCCTGCAGCGGTAGCGTGGGTACGTGGCAACCCCGGGGATACATTCCGCCGGCTGGCGAATGTGTCCGCAACCAATCCGAAAGCCCGGCTCGTGGAGGGAAATGCACGCGCCGCTTCGGGAGATTTCGCGGGGGCCATCGCACAGTATGAGCGCTCCGCAAAACTCTTCAATGGCCCGGCAATGGGCTATCTCCAACTTCTCAAGGCGGCGGAAATCCTGTTCGAATTGGGGAAACCAGATGGTGTGCTGGCGATGACGGCGCGCCATGACAATGCGTGGGCACCTGGCCTTTCCGCTATCGCCTATCTGGTGCAAGGAGACAAAACCGCCGCCGAGACGGAGTTCGCTACGATGCGAGCGGCGCTCACTCCGCTGGTGGGGAGTTACCTGGCTGGGCGAACTGAGGAGTTTCACCGGCTGTTGGCGGCCTTTTATCGTGGGGACCATCCTGCGGTTGCGGCCGCGGCGGCAACGCTGCCGCGGCGTTTCCGGCTGCTCGCGGCTCTTCCGGTGGCGCGTTCGCTGTTGGAGCTCGGCCGTTTGCCGGAAGCCGGCGAATATCTGGACTTCTCCTGGCGCGCCCGGCTCAGTCTGGGAGGACCGGAAATCTTCGAGGAACAATCCGGCCTGCGTGTCATCCTGACCGAGTTCTATCAAGCAAGGTTGGCGGAGGCGCAGGGGCGTAAAGATGACGCCAGGCGTTGGGCGGCCGCTTTCCTAGGCCATTTCCCCGGTGGCGCGGCGCCGCTTGCGCAGGTCCGTGAGGCCACGCGAATGATGCCCAGGCTGTGACGCGGTAAGAGTTCAAATAGGGTTTCCTGGTCGCGTTGCTCGCGAGTAGTCGCCATACCGTTTACCGATCCTCCCGGTTGACGGACAAACCGGAAGTTTGGGAGCGGCCTGCTCGGGCAATATCGGCTTCGAATTCATCCTGGCGGCGCGGACGAGGGTGGGCCCACACCGACTTTTCCAGTCGGGCGTTAATATTCATTATCGGTAGCCGCTGCGGGCTATCTCCGAGTGGGCGTGATCCGACCGAGCCGGCCATCCGGTTCTGAATCGTCTTTGATCTCGCCACAAGGGCGGCACATGATTCTGAGATCCGTCAGGTGGTTGCAACCGCCGTCCTTCCGAGAGATGAATCGTTAATGGTCATCTGAACTTCTTTACATGTGCCGCACCACCAACATCGCTTGCCACCACGCCGGATGAGCGATCCATTCTGCGAGCGTGATTGGAAAGACAGCCTGGTCCGTAAACGGGTGAAAGCATTTTCCAATCCGGAAGTGAGCCTGAAATCAGGAATTGATTCCAACGCGA
>JBDTMZ010000040.1:0-52125 GCA_039934035.1 Candidatus Solibacter sp.
CTTCGATCCGGAAGAGTGGCGCGCAAACGCTGTTGATGGGCGGTCAGGCGTGCGTGTTATACGGCGCAGCGGAGTTTAGCCGCGATCTATACATTCTGGTTCTCGCCGACCCCGCCAACCTCGCGCTTCTCGCCCGCGCGGGGCAGGTAGCGCGCCAATCACGGTAGAATTGTTATTGCGCGGGCGCGTAGCTCAGGTGGATAGAGCATCAGCCTTCTAAGCTGAGGGTCGCTGGTTCGAGTCCAGCCGCGCCTACCAGGCTTGCCTTTTCTTTCAGTTAGCCGACACTACGCGGTGTCGGCAGCACGCCGACAGGCCCACCTGAATTCTGATGAGACTAGGGTTGAATTTGGCAATGATGGGCCACGCGGGCTCGCTGCCGGATGTGCTAGTACTAGCTCGTTAACCGTTACTATCCGGACTATACGACTCCGCCAGGGTCAGCGCATGATCGAATTGCGACCTGGAGTGCCGCGCAGTCCAAGTTCGATTTCAAGCTCACATCAGCGAATTCGATCTCCTACAGAGCGCGTTCGGGGGGGCTCCGGGTCGCACCAGCCTTTTTGAGATTTAGGAGGGAATATGCAGGGTTCCAAACTCAGCGCGTATCGGGCATTTCAGACGGTGGATGATTCGATCCGGACCCTTTCGGCCCGGTCCGGCCCCTTGGCAGGAGACCAACTCACCCAAGGGCCCTCCTCAACCCGGCTCGAAGCCTACCGACGCTGTACCTGTGAGCGCTGTCGCGAATGCCTCGACAATGCAAAGTGGGAGCGAATCTTTAATGAGAAATTCGCTCTCAAGGAACCCGACGTCCGGGGATGGTGCCGGAGTCCACTGGCCGATCTGTGACGACGCCTTGAGTGGCGAAGCCGCAAGGGCGACGATTCAATCCTGTGATCTGCTGCTCAAACAGCGCCACCCGCCCGCTCTCGTAGTCGCGGAACAGGCTCAAGTCTTGTCGCTGCAATACCGCTCCTTCACGGTCGCAACTTCGCTGGTTTAGGAAAGCGATATTTAGTTGCACCGTGAGAGCCTCCGGGGGCATCCTTGGTATCGTGGCAAGACTAACTCCACGCTCCGTCCTGGCCTGCCTGGCCGTTTTGGCGTCGGCTGCTTATGGTGCCGGGCCGGTTGTGCTGGTGGTCGGCCCTCCTGGTTCCGGCCGATCGACACAGGCCGCAATCCTCAACAAGGACCTTGGCATGGCGGTGGTTGCGGCGGACGCGTTGATTGCCAGCCACGCGGAGAAATTTCAGAAGAACCGGACTCCGACCCTGCAGGGGGTGGACCCTCACCTGGATCCCGCCATGAACGACATCGTGGAGGAGGCGCTGAGAGCCACGGATCTCTCGAAGGGGGTGGTGCTGGACGGCTACCCGGCCTCGAAGATTCAGGGCGACTTCCTGACCGGTCTGCTGGACATGAAGCAGGTCGTCGTCATCCACCTGAGCGTGGCGGACGATGTGGTTCGAAAGCGCCTCAAGAAGCAGGACGGGCGGGACATCGAACAGGAATTGAAGGACTATCACCGCGAGTTCGATTTCATCCGCACCTACTTTCCCGAGGCCGACATTCAAACGGTGGATGGGACCAAATCGCCCGCGCAGGTGGCGAAGCGAATTCGCAAGGTGCTGGACAGCCGGCCGAAGTGACGTACGACCGACTCCGACAGGACGCCGATTTCTAAGCTGCGGGTCGCAGTTCGAAATCCCCCGCGCCTACCATCTCTGCGACAGCCGCGCGGCCTACCGCTGCGTCGATGCGCGCACCACTAGCTGAGGCTCCAGCAGCGTCGTAATGGGACGGGCCGCCGCTCCGTTCTCCAGCAGGGACAGCGCCATCCGCGCCGTGTGTTCGCCAATCGCACCGCTCTGCTGATCGACGCTGGTCAACGGTACCCGGAGGAAATCCGAGTAGGCCCCGTTGCCGCAGCCTGCGATGGCGATATCCTCGGGCACCCGCAGGCCGGCCTCGAGCACCGCCTTCATCGCGCCCATCGCGGTGGGATCGTTGAAGCAGAAGACCCCGTCCGGGCGCCGTTCGAGCGCCAGCAGGCGCTGCATGGCGCAGTAGCCGCTGGCGTCCCTCGGATCGCCGCTATGCTCAGGCACCTCCAAGAGCTCTCGCTCCGTCGTCAGGCCGCGCTCCGCCAGCGCGCGCAGATACCCGTCGCGCCGCCCCAGCGCCGTACTCACGTGCGGGCCGCCGATGAACGCGATCCTGCGGCATCCCGCATCGATCAGATGCGACGTCGCCAGCACGCCCACTGCCTCATCGTCGACGCCCACGAAGTTGGCCGCCAGACCGTCGATCTTGCGATCGATCAGAATGTAAGGCACCTTCAGTTCCGCCAGCCGGTGAAAGGAGTCCATCGTATTCTGCACCGACGCGACAATCATTAGATCCACCCGGCGCGCCAGCAGCAGTTCGATCTCCTGCTTTTCCAATTCCGCATCGTCTTCCGACGAGGACAGCACCAGGCAGTAACCCTTCTTGCGCAATTCCGAGGAAAGCCCGCGCGCCACCTGTCCGAAGAAGGGATGCACCAGGTCTGGCACGACCAGCCCCGCAATGTAGCTCCGTCCCGTGACCAGCGCGCGCGCCGTCAGATTCGGCCGGTAGTTCAGCTCCTTCATCCGCTTCCGGACGCGTTCCCGCGTCTCCTGGCTGATATCCGGGTGATCTCGCAACACTTTCGAGATCGTGACCACCGACAGGTTGAGGTCGTTGGCGATGTCTTTCAATCGAGCAGGCATGGCAATCCGCGAGTTTCTATTCTATCCGGTAGTGGGCCCGCCTGGGTCATCCTCTCACCGCGCGGGTCAAGGGCGACTAAAACTAAAACTGGGGGACACAATGCCCGGCGAATCGGGAAAGACATGGGTTGTGACGCTTCATTACGGGCATCTCGGCTTGGGCACAGCCCATCTCCACTTCTTGCGTCGTGTTGCCTCACCGCGCCGCCTGCACGACCCAGGGCATACCGCCCTTCTAGCGCGGGTCGTGGCAGAAGCCGCAGCCCACTCCCGCCTGCTTCCCGGCGTGGCAATCGATGCAGGCCGCCATGTCCAACGTGACCTCTTTGTACAATGCGTCGCGCTCCGCCACCTTTCCATGGCAATCGTCGCACGTGTTCTTTGCCAGGTGCGCCCGGTGCCCGAAATAGACGAACGGCGGGACCTCGTACACCCGCACCCACGGCACGTCCTGCTCTTTCGCGGCATACTCCGCCAGCTTCTGAATGGCGGGCGCCTCTTTTTTGATCGCGGAGTGGCACTGCATGCAGGTCTTGGTAGCGGCGATGGTCATGGCGTCGCCAGGGTCGGGATTCGCATGGCACATTTTGCATTGCAGTTTCAGGGCGCCGGCATGGGCCTTGTGGCTGAAGGGCAGTGGCTGCGGCGGCGCGTCTTGCGCGCCCATCCCCCAAACCGCCAGCAAGGCCACCCCTGCCGCGATGCCCGCGCGGCGGATCACTTTCCAAACCGTGTGCCCCTGCATCCTTGCCCTCTATTTCCTGTCGCGAACCTGCACGTACCGCGCCGCCTTGGAATTCTCCCGGTTCCACTCGGGAGCCTGCGGATTGTTCGCCATTTCCCAAACGCCCAGGGCCACCGTCACATCGACCTTGGCCATATTTTCGTAATCCAGCTTCTGCCACTCGTCGCCCACCGCGTGGTAATCCGGATAGATGTAAGCTACCGAAAGCGTGGTTGACGGAACTCCCGCCTCGGCGAAGGTGGCGTTGTCACTGCGGTTGAAAAACTCGTCGCTGTTCTTCTCGTGTTTCACGGCCTGGACGCCGGTCTGCTCCCCCACCCGGGCAAAGGTCGCGGCGATGTCGCTGTAATCGAAGCCGGTCAAATTGAATTTGGACACGTTGGGACCTTCGGTGTCGTCCGTGCGCCCCAGTTGCTCCAGATTGATATCGGCCACGGTCTTCGCCAGAGGGAAGATCGGATGGCTGGTGTACCAGCGGGCGCCATATCCGCCAATCTCCTCGCCGAATACCGCCATGAATACGATGGAGCGCTTTGGCTTCTCTTCGAGCGCGTTCAGTGCGCCAGCCACCGCGATGACGCTTACCGTGCCGCTGGCATCGTCGTTCGCACCGTTGAAAATGCTGTCGCCCTGCCCGTTGGGACGCATGCCCAGGTGATCGTAGTGCCCGGTCACCACAATGTACGTGTCTTTCAATTCCGCATCGGTGCCGGGCACGATGCCCACCACGTTGCGCAGCTTCACCGGCGTGATCAGGGGCTCGGCCACGCGGGCGGACACGGTTGCGGCCATGGGTCCTGGCGTGGCCGCGGCCACGGCGTCGCGAATCGCCTTGTCCCACAGCACCAGCACAGGAATTTTCGCCAGGGCCGCCGAGGCTTCGCGCAGCGGGACGCGCGCGTTCGGATTGGGCGGTTGCGCCGCACCGCGCACCAGCACGACCATCGCCGGCTCCAGCTTTCCCACCGCGGTCAGCAGCCGCCGCTGCGCCTGAAATCCGGACGTTCCCCCGCCTCCATCCGGAATTTCCACGAACAGGACCTTGCCGCGCACCTCGTCCGCCGTCAGCGCGTCCAGCGCCGCAGGGTCGCTCAGCGTCACCTTGTAGGCCGCGGCGTTCGACAGGTCTGCCGCTGCCGCCTCTTGAATCGCGACGGTTCCGTCTGCGGCCTTGACCGTGTCCAGCGTCAGGGTCAGTCCCTCGGGATTCGGTCTCATCTGCTGGTAATGCGCGTTTTGGAAGTAGCCCTCGTCGCCCCCAGGCTCCAAACCCGCGCGCCGGAACTGCG
The DNA here is from genome assembly GCA_039934035.1 of Candidatus Solibacter sp. Taxonomy (GTDB): domain Bacteria; phylum Acidobacteriota; class Terriglobia; order Bryobacterales; family Bryobacteraceae; genus Solibacter. The sequence goes on from JBDTMZ010000040.1 coordinate 4,794, forward strand.
CCGCAATGTACTCGCCCGCCAGTTCGAGTCCGCCCGAAGGAGTGCCTCGTCCCTCGAGCGCGTCCGACGCCAGAAAGGAGACGTCGGCCTTCAGGTCGTTCGGCCGGATTCGTGCTGCGATGCGCTGCGCCAGCGGCGCCTGGCCCTGTGCGGCAAGCATGCCGGCAGCGGCCAGTGAAACTGTGAGAAACGATGCGGGACGCACGAACCCATAATACCTGAGCGCCTTATCCCCGCAGGTTGATGACGCCGCGGCATTTCCTGGCCCCGCAACGGCAGGGCACTTCCTCGATATCCTTGTCGAACCGGTAGTCGAGCGTCAGTTCCTCGCCCCGCCGGATGGCCCGTTTGCTCATGTACAGGATGTGCCCCTTGAACGTCATCGCGCGCAGGTTTGGTTCGCAACTGTGATTAATGATTTCCGCGCCGCTGCCGCCGAAGGCGCCGTCCAACGTCCAGTAATTGTCCAGTGTGAACAGATAGGTCACCGGACCGTCGCCGCGCCGCTTCGTCTCGCGCCGGCTGATCCGTTCCCCGGTGTACTCGATGACTTTGCGGTGGGCCGGAATCGCCTCGTCCGCGTAAACGCCGCGCTGATGAATCTTACTTTCCCGGATCGACAATTTGAAACTCGCATACTTGGGATTGATAACGGGTTTTTGGATTAGTTCGGTTCCCATCGTGGTTCTCAGATTGTAGCCGATACATTGATTGTGCGACCAGCTCAGCAGAGTGTTATCGTGTGCCTCCGAACTCTGCCATCATGAGGAGCCGATGCTGCTTACGCTGACCTATGGCGCCGCCATTCTCGCCAGCTCGCTGCTGCTGTTTTTGGTCCAGCCGGTATTGGCCAAGGCGATTCTGCCGTGGTTCGGCGGCTCGGCCAGTGTCTGGACCACCGCCATCCTGTTCTTTCAAGCGTTCCTGCTGCTTGGCTATCTCTACGCGCACCTCACGGCGCGCTACCTTTCGGCCCGGCGGCAGGCGTGGCTCCACGCCGGGTTGCTCGCCGCCAGCCTCGCCTGTCTCCCCATCTCCGCCTCCCCGGCGTGGAATCCGGGAGCAGCCACCCCTCCGGTGGCGCGCATTCTCGCCGTCCTCACCCGCTCCGTGGGCTTCCCGTATTTCCTGCTCGCCGCCACCGGACCGCTGCTGCAGCGCTGGTACGTCCGCAGCGCCCGCGCCGCCATCCCCTACCGGCTCTTCGCCGTCTCCAATCTTGGCTCGCTGACCGCCCTGCTCCTGTACCCGTTCGCCATCGAACCCTTCCTTTCCGTCCACCACCAACTCACCGGCTGGTCGATCGCCTACGCGGCCGTGGCGGCGCTGCTCGCCTTCGTCGCGATCCTCGGCACCTCACGCAGCACGGTGGATTCCACCGCCCCCGCCCTTTCCACCGTCCCCGCCCCTTCCACCGCCGTCACGCTGCCGCTGAACGACCGGCTGCGCTGGATCGCCCTGGCCGCCTGCCCCTCCGCGCTCTGGCTCGGTGTGGCCACCGAACTCAGCCAGAATGTCGCGCCCATCCCGCTGCTGTGGATCCTCCCCCTCGCCATCTATCTGCTGTCCTTCATCCTCACCTTCGATCGCCAGGGTTGGTATCGTCCCGCTGCCTATCGCATCCTGCTGCCCCTGGCCTGGGCGATTCTGGCGGTGGGCGCCTCCCGACTTGCCGCACTGGTATCGCTGCCCGGCGCCATTGTCTTACTCTCCCTCGTGCTCTTTGCCTGCTGCATGTTCTGCCATGGGGAACTCGCGGCACGCAAACCCGACCCGTCCCAACTCACGGGCTATTACCTCATGCTGTCTCTCGGCGGCGCCCTGGGCGGGCTCTTCGTAGGATTGCTGGCGCCGCTGATTTTCAATCGCTACCTGGAACTTCCCGTCGCCGTGACGGCCTGCGTCCTGCTCGCCCTGTCGCTGCTCTACCGCCTGCCGAACCGGCGCCTGGTACGCCTGGCCGTGCTCTCCATTGCCGCCTTCAGTGTCGCCACTTGGGTAGGCGGCCGCTCCCAGGGCGATCGCCTGCGGGTCCGCAACTTCTATGGCGCGCTCCACATCACCGACACGGGTTCCGGCGATCTCTTGCGCCGCACCCTGCTCAATGGCCCCATCAATCACGGCAGCCAGTTCCTGACGCCACAAAAGTCCCGAATCGGCTCCACGTATTACGGTTCCGAATCCGGGGCAGCGCTGGCCATCCGCTTTCCACACACCCGCCCGCGCCGCGTGGGCATTGTCGGGCTAGGCGCCGGCACGCTCGCGGTCTACGGCGAGCGCGGCGATTCCTACCGCTTCTATGAGCTCAACCCCGCAGTCATCTCCCTGGCCAACACGGAATTCTCCTATTTGCGCGACTGTCCTTGCGACGTAACGGTGGTCCCCGGCGACGGACGGCTCGCGCTCGAACGGGAGGAGCCCCAGAACTTCGACGTGCTGGTGGTCGATGCTTTCAACGGCGATTCGATCCCGGTTCACCTGCTCACCAGCCAGGCATTCGCCGCCTATCTGAAGCACCTCCGGCCGGAGGGCGTCCTCGCGATCCACATCACCAACCGTTATCTCGACCTGACTCCGGTGGTGGCGGCGCTCAGCGCCGAGCGCGGACGGCAAGCCCGCCTGGTTCGCAATCCTGCCGACCCGGACCGGGATGTCTACGCCGCAACCTGGTTCTTATCCTCCACCGACGGGCAATTTCTCAGCGCGATCGGCCCCCGGTCGCTTCCCCTGCCGCCCTCGATTCCGATCCGCCCGTGGACCGACGATTACAGCGCCATTTTCCAGATTTTGCGCTGATAATCCGTTTAGTTTGTGTGGTCTGTGGACAGTAGGCCCGTTGCGGATCGCGTACTGGCTAAAAGATACGAGCCCGCCCGCTCCCCTCCAAAGCGTCCCGCCACGAATGAAATCAAGCGCCCATCCCCCCATGCAGTCGAGCATAAAAAAATCCGATGACAGGCATAGAAAGTTCTATCTTTAAGGCCTCCTATGCGGGAGAGACAATAGCTTTTACCGTACCCAAACGATAGGATTGTTCCCACGATGAACCATTTGACGAGAACTGCCGCCCTGTCCCTGCTCGCCGCTCCCGCGGCGCTATGGGCACAGGCCGCCCCCGACCTCAACGCCAAACTCGCGGCCATGGAAGCCGCAACCAAAGCCGCGCAAAGCGCCGGCGATAACGCCTGGATGCTGGTCTCCGCGGCACTCGTGCTGATGATGACCGCACCCGGCCTGGCACTGTTCTATGGTGGCCTCGTACGCCGCAAGAATGTGCTCGGCACCATGATGCACAGTTTCATTCTGATGGCGGTGGTTACCGTCATCTGGGCCGTGGCCGGCTACAGCCTGGCTTTCGGCGGATCTTCCCCGTTCCTGGGTAACATGCAGTTTGCCTTCCTGGACGGTGTGGGCTCCACGCCCAATTCCGATTACGCGGGCACCATTCCCCACGCCACTTTCATGGTGTACCAGTTGATGTTCGCCATCATCACTCCGGCGCTCATCTCCGGGGCGTTCGCCGAACGCATGAAGTTCAGCGCGATGCTGGTTTTCACCATTCTCTGGACGTTCGTCGTTTACTTCCCCATGGCGCACATGGTCTGGGGCAAAGGCGGCATGCTCAACGCCTTCTCCGGCGGCAAACTGCCGTGCTTCGATTTCGCGGGCGGCACGGTCGTGCACATCACCAGCGGCGTCTCCGCCCTGGTTTGCGCTCTGTATCTCGGCAAACGCGTGGGCTTCCCAAGCAGCGCGATGAAGCCGCACAACCTGGTCATCAGCACAATCGGCGCGGGTCTGCTCTGGGTCGGCTGGTTCGGATTTAACGCGGGCAGCGCCCTGGCTGCCAGCGGACTCGCCACCTCCGCTTTCGTCGCCACCCACTTCGCGGCGGCCACGGCCACCCTGGCCTGGATGGTGGTGGAATGGCTGGACGCGGGCAAACCGAGTATCCTCGGCGCCATCTCCGGTTGCGTTGCCGGGCTCGTCGCCATCACGCCGGCTTCCGGCTTCGTGAAACCCATGCCCGCCATGCTGATCGGCATCGCCGCCGGCATCGTGTGCTACTTCATGGTGACGCGCGTGAAGCGCATGTTCGGTTATGACGACGCGCTCGACGCCTTCGGCGTGCACGGCGCGGGCGGAACCCTCGGCGCCCTCCTGACCGGCGTCTTCGCCACCAACGCGGTCAACGACGGCCTCAAGGATGCCGCCGGAAAACCGCTGCCACTCGGCTTGGTGGACGGCAACGGCGGGCAGATTCTCAACCAGTTGGGCGGCACGGCAGTCGCTGTGGTCCTGGCGGTAGTCGGCACCCTCATCATCCTCAAGATCGTCGACGCCACCATTGGCGTGCGCGTGTCCACAGAGCAGGAAAGCGACGGCTTGGATCTCAGCATGCATGGCGAAGAAGGCTATGTGCTTGAGAATTAGCTTCGAACGCAATACGGTGTTACAAAACCAAAAAAGGATCAGACCTGATACGGTGATCTTATGAAAAAAATCGAGGCTATCATCCAGCCCTTCAAGTTGGACGACGTCAAGGAAGCCCTCAAGAGTATCGGGATCGATGGCATGACCATCACCGAAGTCCGCGGGCATGGGCGCCAAAAGGGCCATAAAGAGGTTTACCGCGGCCAGGAGTACAACGTGGATCTCCTGCCGAAGGTGAAGCTCGAACTCGTCGTGCCTTCCGAGCGGGCCGACGAGACCATCAATACCATCATTGCGGCGGCGCGCACCGGGAAGATCGGCGACGGCAAGATCTTCATTTTCGACGTGCAACAGGCCGTCCGGATCCGGAACGATGACCGTGGCGAATCAGCCATCTGACAGCCCGGCACGCATCCGCGAGCACTTCCTTGCCACCGGCGACGCGCTGACTGCGCTAGCAGAGCGCACCGCCGAGGTGGACAGTATTGTGATCGAAGCGGCCGCGCGCCTGCTCTTCCCCCCTCTCGGCACGAACGTTGCTATTCTCGCCGTTGGCGGATACGGCAGGCGCCAGCTCTTTCCCTATTCCGATATCGACCTGCTCATTCTGTTCCCTTCCGACCGCCACATCACCGGCGCCAAAGAGCCCATCGCGATTTTCCTGCGGCATCTGTGGGATGCCGGCCTGCGCATGTCGCACTCCGTGCGCACGCCCGACGAGTGCGCCGAGGTTCACGATTCCAACACCGAGCTCAACATCAGCCTGCTCGATCAGCGTTTCCTGGCCGGCGACCGTACGCTCTACGCCGGGCTGGCCGACCGGCTCCCCAAATTCATTCACGCCAACCGCAATGCGCTGATTCGCAATCTCGCGCAACTCTCCCGCGAACGGCACGCCAAATTCGCCGGCACCTTCTACCACCTGGAACCCAACGTCAAAGACACGCCGGGAGGCCTGCGCGATTTTCAATTGGTCTGCTGGCTCGGCCAACTCCGCGATGGTACGGCAGACCCCAGCAGTGAACTGCGCGACGCCTATCATTTCCTGGCGCGCCTGCGCTGCTACCTGCACATACAGACCGGCCGCGACAACAACCTGCTCTCTTTCGACGCCCAGGACGGGCTGGCCGAGCACTGGCGCCTCCCCGGCGCCGCCCAATGGATGCGCGAATATTACCGTCATTCGCGCAACATCTACCGCGCCGCCATCCGCTCGGTGGAAGCCGGTGAAGTCCAGGTCAGTTCCCTGTTCGCACAGTTTCGCGACTACCGCTCCCGCATCTCTAATGTTGATTTCAGCGTGCACCGCGAACGCGTTCACTTCCGCGAACCACAGCGCCTGGATGTGGAACCGGAACTGGCGCTGCGCCTGTTCGAGTTTGTCGCGCGCCATGGCTTCCGCCTGTCCTCGGAAGCGGAGCTTCGCATCGGCGCCCGCCTGCCCCGCTTGAAAGAGTATTTCGCCGATCCGCTCCCCATCTGGCCGGCGCTCAGCACCATCATGGCACTGCCCCACGCTCCGCTGGCCCTGCGCGCCATGCACGACACCAGCATGCTCACCGCGATCTTCCCCGAATTCGCCGAAATCGAATGCCTGGTGATTCGCGATTTCTTCCACCGCTACACGGTGGACGAGCATACGCTGGTCACCATTCAGAATTTATGGGCGCTGCACAATACCAGCGAGCCCGCCTACCGGCCCTTTCGGGATCTGCTCGCGGAAATCAAGGAACCCAGCCCGCTCGTCTTCGCGCTGCTCTTCCACGACGCCGGCAAAGGCTCGCCGGAAGAAGGACATGTCGATGCCTCCCTGCGCCTCATCGAAGAACCGATGAACCGCATCCAGATGCCCTGGCCGCATCGCGAAATGGTAGCCTTCCTGATCGGCCGCCACCTCGATCTCTCCACCGCGATGTTCTCCCGCGACATGGATGACCCGCAGACCATCATCGATGTCGCGCACCAGATGGGCACTGTCGAGCGACTCAAGGCGCTTACCCTGGTCACCTACGCCGACATCAGCGCCGTCAATCCCACCACCATGACGCCGTGGCGCGCCGAGCAGCTCTGGCAGCTCTACCTCAAGGTCTACAACGAGCTGACCCGCGAACTTGAAAGCGAACGCATCGACGCCGTGCCCACCGGCTCGCCCGAGCGGATCGCCTTCCTCCAGGGCTTCCCCACGCGTTACCTGCGCACCCACTCCGAGACCGAAATCGACGGGCACATGGCGCTGGAAGAGAAGAGCCAAAAGCGCGGTCTGGCCGTCGAGACCCTCAAGCGCGATTCCGCCTGGCAACTGACTCTGGTCGCGCACGATCGTCCCGGCCTCTTCGCCGATGTGGCGGGCACCCTGAGTTGCTTCGGCATGAACATTCTCAAAGCCGAGGCGTATTCCAACCTGCGGCACCTGGTGCTCGACACATTCACTTTTGCGGACCCGGGCCGCACGCTCGACCTCAACCCCAGCGAAATCGAGCGACTCAACGCCACTGTCGAACGAGTGGTCAGCGGCCGCACCGACGTGAGGGATCTCCTGCGCAATCGCCCGAAACCGGTGCTGCCCAGCCGTAAGGCCGGCTTTGCCCCGCGCGTCTCGGTGGATGCCGAGGCCAGTGCCTCCGCCACACTGATTGAAATCGTGGCCGAGGATCGTCCCGGCCTGCTCTACGATCTCGCCACCGCCATTACTTCCAACGGGGGCAATATCGAGGTCGTGATGATCGACACGCAGGCCCACAAAGCCATCGACGTGTTCTACGTCACGTCCGAGGGGCACAAGCTCGAGCCTGAAACCCAGATGATGATCCGCGCCGCGGTGGAAGGCGCCGTCACATAGAGGCGCTGGGATTTTCCTCGGGAATCTGAATGTCGACGGCCATGAGCGATTACCGCGGGCCGCCGAGCACCTTCAGATCTTTGAGCACGCTCAAGACGCCGGGCACCAGCACGATCACGAACAATGCGGGCAGGATGAATAGAATAATCGGGAACAACATCTTGATGGCCGCCTTACCGACCGCCGCTTCGGCACGCAGGCGGCGGCGATTTCGCAGCGCGTCGGCGTACACCTTCAATGCCTGCGCCAGGCTGGTACCGAACTTCTCGCTTTGCACGATCATCGCCGAGAGACTCTTGATGTCCTCGATCCCGGTGCGGCGGACGAACTGATGAAAGGCTTTGCCGCGCTCCTGTCCGGCGCGCACCTGCATCACTACGGTAGCGAATTCGTTCGCCAGTTCCGGATAGATGTACTGCATCTCTTCGCTGACGCGTGTCATCGCCTGATCCAAACCGAGCCCTGTGCCGAGCACTATGCCTAGCAGGTCCACTGTATCGGGCAGCGCCTCCTGCAATTTCGCGCGATAGCTTTTCACCAGGCGATAGAGAATCTGCTTGGGCAGGATGAAGCCCAGCAGGAACGCCGCCGTCAAGCCGCCGAGCAGGGATGTCGGCCCGTTGGGATTGTCGCGCTGCAAGTACACGGTACCCGCGGCGAGCGCGAAGGTAAAGAGCAGCACAAAAATGCAATACATCGCGAGCGCGCTCTTGCGGCGGATGCCCGCCTGCGCCAGCAGCCGCTCTGTGCCATTCATCCAGTCCTCCGCGCCGGGCACGATAGCGAGGAAATTGAGAAAGCGATCCAGTCCCTGCGCCGATTTCCTGCGTCGCGTAGCACGGGCGGTCGCCACCATGGCCTGCGATTGCAGGCCTTCCAGCCGATCTCCCAGCGGGTCTTCCCGCGGCGCGAAAAGTTCGATGCTGGTCCACACCAGCAGGCACAGCGTGCCGCCCGTGAACAGGAAGAGGAGCAGGTTGGTAATCAGCGCCATGGATTCTCCCTCTTCATACTTTGATGTTGGCCACCTTGCGAATGATGAGAATGCCGACCAGCTCCGAGCAGATCGCGTAGGTGAAGAATTTGACCCCGGTGGGATCGGTCCAGAGCAGGCGGATATAGTCGGGCTTGAGAATCCAGAAGCCGAGGCCGACGACGAACGGCAGGCCGCAAAGCAAGGCGGCGGAGAAGCGCTGCTGCGCGGTGTGCGCCTTCAATTTGGCGGCCATGTTTAAGCGTTCGCGCACCAGCATGGAAAGGTTCTCCAGCACCGCGACCATATTGGCGCCAGTCTGCCGCTGCAGAATGAGGCTGGTGATAAAAAACTTGAGATCGATCAGCGGGACACGCTTGCCGAGAGCGTGCAGCGCGGGTTCCACCTGCGAACCCAAGGCGAGTTCTTCCATCAGTTTCTTGAACTCCATCTTCACCGGGTCGCTGGTTTCGGTGGCGATGGTTTCGAGGCCGCTGTGGATGTTATGCCCGGCGCGCATGGTGCGCGTGAACAGGTCGATGGCATCGGGCAGCTGCTCTTCGAACTTCTTCAGGCGGCGCGCGCGCACGTTCAAGATATAGAACACGGGCGCAAAGCCCAGCAGCCCAGCCAGCAGAACCCGCAGGAAGAAGATCATGCCGAACAGGGAGAACAGCAGGAAGGAGCAGGCGGCTAGCGCGACGCCAACTCCGAAAACATCGGCCGCGCGGTATTTCAGGTTGGCCTGTTCGATCACCACCTGCAGGCGGCGCAGCACGCCCACCCAGGTGACGAGATCGCCCAGGAAGGCGAATTGGCCGCGATGTTCGCGGCGCAGCAGTTCCGGAGCTTTCTGTGCGCGGCTGCGCATGTGCGCGCGCAGTTCGCGCAGGCGGCTGCCCAGGCGGTCCGAGGCTTCCTGCTGCGGCACGCTCCACACGTAGTACCCCGCCGCGTAGAGCGCGAGCGAGAAGAGCACGCCGGTGACCAGGAAGAAGCCCAGAGGTCCCATCCTATTTGTCCTTCACCTCGTGAGTTTCGTGGAAGATGGAAGCGGGCAAGTGGATGCCGTACGCCTTCAGGCGTTCCAGGCAGGCCGGCGTATTGCCGCAGCCGCGGAAGATGCCCACCACTTTGCCTCGCGGGCTGATGCCGGTGCGCTCGAATTCGAAGAGGTCCTGCATTTCCACCAGATCGTTTTCCACGCCCACCACTTCGGCGATGCCGGTGACGCGGCGCGACCCGTCGGCCAGGCGGTTGCAGTGCACCACCACGTTGATGGCGCTGGCGAGCTGCTGGCGGATCACGCGGTCGGGCACGTGCTGGCTGGCCATCATCACCATGGTTTCCAGCCGCGAGAACGCGTCGCGCGTGGTGTTGGCGTGGACCGTCGTCATGGAGCCATCGTGGCCGGTATTCATGGCCTGTAGCATGTCGAGCGCCTCGGGGCCGCGCGATTCGCCTACGATGATGCGGTCCGGGCGCATACGCAGGGTGTTGATCAGCAGGTCGCGCTGCGTGACCGCGCCCGCGCCCTCGATATTCGCGGGACGGGTCTCGAGGCGCACCACGTGCCCCTGCTGCAAATTCAGTTCCGCGGTGTCCTCGATGGTGACGATGCGTTCTTCCTCGGGGATGAAGCGCGAGAGCGTATTCAGCATCGTGGTCTTGCCGGAGCCGGAGCCGCCGGAGATGACGATATTGAGGCGCGCCTCCACGCAGCCGCTCATGAAATCCAGCATGCCGGTGGTGAAGGTCTGGTTCTTGATCAGGTCCTCGGTGGTGAGCACGCGCTTGCCGTAGCGGCGGATGGACATCACCGGCCCGATTAGGGAAAGGGGTGGAATCACGGCGCACACGCGCGAGCCATCGGCGAGGCGCGCGTCCACGATGGGCGACGAATCATCGATGCGGCGGCCGATGGCGCCGACGATGCGCTCGATAATGATGCGCACGTGCGCGTGGTCTTTGAAGCGGATGTTGGTCTCCACCACGCGGCCTGCGCGCTCCACGTACACGTTGTCGTAGCCGTTCACCATGATGTCGCTGATCGTGGGGTCCTTCAGCAGAATCTCCAGCGGGCCGAGGCCGAACACCTCATCGAGAATTTCTTCGATCAGCTTTTCCCGCTCGCCCAGGGTCATCGGCAGGGATTCGTCGATGATCAGCTTTTCCACCACCGCCCCGACCTGTCCGCGGACGCTATCCTTGTTCAAATTCTTGAGTTGTTCGGGCGTGAGCGAGTTGACCAGCTTCTGATGCACCTGGCTCTTCAGCTCAAACCAGCGTTCGGCTCCCGACCCGGGACGGACTATACCTCGGCTACCCATGATTCACGTGTACTTTCGCGCGGCGTGCATCCATTATGCCGTTTTCGCCACGGCCTCCGGCCCTTTCTTCCTACCCGTGGCCTTGTCCACGAAGGCGCGGAAAACGCGGTCCAACTCGCCGGCCTGCTCGCGATTGGCGACGAACGGGCGCGCCTTGTTGATAGAAGCGAGCACCGCGGGAGAAGCCGGGATTCCGTAGAACACATTCTGGTTGAGCGTCTGCTGAATCTGTTCCAGGCTCGCCTGGTTGGGGTTGATTTTCTTGGTATAGCGGTTGACCACCACGCGGATCTGATCCTGGTTGAACCCCATGCGCATGAGGTAGCTGATGTAACGCTGCGCGTTGCGAATCGACGGGAATTCCTGGTCCATCACGAGGAAGACCGCGGCGGACACCTGGGCGGCGGACAGCACGAGCTCGTTGGAAATATTGCGCCCGCCATCCACCACGATGGCTTCGTATTTTTCCACCAGGAAGGTGGCGAACTCGCGCAGTTGGTGCTCGCTGAACTGGCCGGTCTGCTCCAGCGCATCGGGCGGCCCGACCAGGAAGAAGCCCAGCGGATCCCGCGTGACGAAGCCCTCGAAGAGCGCCTGGTCCATCTTCTCCAGATTTTCGCCGACTTCGAGCAGGGTGTATTGCGGCGACGCGCCCACCTGCATGGCGACATCGTTGCCGGCCCAATCGAGATCGATGGCGACCGTGGGGACCTTGCGCTGCGCCAGCACGGCGGCGAAGTTCACCGCCATGGTAGTGGTGCCCACGCCGCCGCGCGTGCCGATGAAAGTATAGATTTTGCCGAGCTTGCTCTCTCCTGTGCCGCCGTGGCGTGGGGCGCGTTCCAGCCGGCCCATGGCGTCGCGGAACTCCGTTCGCCGCAGCGGTTGCGTCAGAAACTCGTTGGCGCCCGCGCGCATGCATTGAATGACGGTTTCGCCATCGGTGGAGAAATTGCTGACGATCACGAAGAGGCCTGGCGCGGCCTGCTTGACCTTCTCCACGGCTTTGATCGCGCCTTCGGGATCGCCCGAGAGATCGACGATGAGGGCCGCGTGCGGATGGCGCTCCAGGTCCTGCAAGACGCGAATGTAGAGGTTGGCCGCCACTTCCTGATATTCTGCGACGATCTTGGCTTCCGGTAGATTGAGCAGGCTGTCCCGCACCATTTCGCGGAAATGTTCGTCGCTCGAAGCGACCATCAGGCTGATATTAGGCACAAATTTCCTTTCTCATGGCAGGCAATTTCCCGCTTCGTCGCAGCCTGCGCTCTGCATCGGCATGCTGGTGGAAAAGGGCGGCATCGTGACCGGCGGCAGGCGGAACAGAGTGCCCAGTCCCTTGGTGAACTGATAGCTGGTCACGCTCACGGTGACCGCGTCGGGAACGCAGGCGGCGCTGCAGTCAGCGCCCGCGGAGCAGGTATACGGCACGAGTTGCCCGGTGGCGGGGTCCTGCGAGAAGTAGCTGATCGTGAGGCCTGCCTCGCCGTTCTGGAACTTGTCCATGTCGATGGTCCGCGGCACGTGCGTGATCATGTAGGTGTTGACGTTGCCGCCGTCGCCCATCCAGCAATGGGTGGCCGCATAATTGGCGCCGTCGCGCGTGAATTCCACCACCGAGTGCCATACCCAGAGCATCTGGCTGACGAAGATGCTCATGAAGGTAAGCGGCAGGATCGCCGCGCTGTAGAGCAGCGCGAATTCCACGGTGGATTGTCCGCCCCGGCGGCGTTTGGCGTGCGCGCCTCGTTCGGATGCACCAGGCAGCTTAGGCCACAACCTCATGAGCCGCCTCCGTAAGCCACCGTCGCTTTGGGGCGCAACGGAATGGGGTCGGTCAGAAGGTAGGGAATGCGCGGTTGAACGATATAGCCGTTGGGCAAGGTGACAGTGATGAAATCGGGACGCTGTGCGCCCACCGGAGTGCTGCAGCCGGAGAGCACGCAATCGCCCAGTGTGAGCGTGACCGGGTCGATGCACTGCGTGGTGACGGCCAGCATGTCCGCCGTGAGGCCGGTGACAATCGGATCGCCGCTGCCATCGCTGGTGCCGGTGACGGCGAATTGCAGTGCGGCGGTGATGTTCGCGTCGCCCGCGTCCGGGCAGAAGTTTACGCCATTTTGCACCGCGAGGTAGGTGGCTGCCGTGTTGACGATCTCGGAGAGCGTGTAATAGGTGTACGAGATCTTGCCGAATTGGACGGTGCCGGCAATCAGCAGGAACATAATGGGCAGCCACATGGCCACTTCGATCGCCATGCTGCCGCTGCGTGCCCGCTTTGCCTGCCGTAGCGTCCTCATCGGTGCAGCACCACCTTTCCCGGGCCGGAGGGCACGGGGGCAGGACAGCTTTGCCCGAAGCGATCGTCGATGTAGCCCTGCTTCACGGGCATCGGGCTGCCGATATAGGTAGCGACGAAGCGGCCGTTGGGGTCCGACGGATTGAAGAAGGTGCCGTCGGCGGCGAGCTGCACCAGGAACTGACGGAAGCCGAGTACCGTCATCGGCGTCGCGGTATTCGGCGCGAGCGCGTTGACCACCGGCACGGTGATGACGCGGCGTCCGCTACCCTGGTAAGCGGAGTAGAGATCGCCCTGCCCGGTGGTGATATCGGAATCGGGCTGGTAGGCGGCGGAGAGCGCAGTGTAATTGGTGACGCCGGTGGTGCAGGCGTCGGGCGGGGTCTGATTGTCGAAGCGCGAATAAAGTCCGCAGAGCGCGGCCAGCGCGAGCGCCGGCAGGCGGGACGCGCAGGTGGGTGGCACCGCCGCAAAGCTGGGGCTGTTCCACACCGCTTCCACCGTATCGCCGATACCCACGCAGCCGATGGGGACGGGCGAGCCGGTGGGATTGGGCGTGGTGGAAGAAGCGAGACCGGCGGCGCCGAGACGGAACAACTGGTCGGTCTCTTCGGTGACGGTGGTGCTGGCGGCGTCGTAGCGATTGATGATCGTGTAGGCGGCGGATTGTCCCGAGTTCGGCAGAAAGGTGGGCGCGGTGCCGGTGCAGTTGTAATAAAAGGTGTAGTGCACGTCGCCGGCGGGGTCGCCGAGTCCGAAATTCACAGTGTCGGAGATATCCTTGGCGGCGATGGCAAAAGGCTCGATGCCGCAGGCGGTGCAGAGCGGTGCGCTGACTCCGGCGAGCACTTGTACGGCGATCGGCGTCTTACGCGAGGCTCCCGCGGAAAGCAGGCTGAAGAACAGCAGCGGTGCGTCCGCGGTAACGGTGAGTTGGATGTGGCGCGCGGTGGTGCCGTCGGCGGACGCGCCGCTGGGGTCTGTGCCGGTGGCTCCGGCGACGGTCGCGAAGTAGGCGGGGTCGTTGACGGTGCTGGTGAGGTTGCCGGAATCCTGCCCGAGCGTGAGGGAGCCGAAATTGTACTTGTTGAGCGTGAGCGCCTGCGTGGCCACCGCGCCGGCATGATCGAGCGAGGTGCCGGTGCCGATCAACTGCGCGGCGGCGGCGAGCGCGGCGGCGTCCGCTGCTTGCGTCAGCTCGCCGCGGATGAGATACATGCGGCCGAGATCGAGCGCGAAGCCCATGAAGCCGAACACCACGGGCACCAGGATCACGGCCAGCTGGATCGACATCACGCCGCGGGTGAAGCGCCTGCCGGTGCTCACACGGTGCCGTTCCATCCTATGTGGAGAGCGGTGGGCAGTCCGGGAGAGTTGTCCGCCCACGCTACTGTTTGGGTATTTGCTGGCCACGGGGTCCTACAAACTCAGGGTCTTTGTCGTTTCCCTTGTTGCTGCTTTTTTGGGCCTTGCCCTTCTTTTCGCCCGCCGGCGCCGCTGCCGGAAGGAATGCTGCCGGCATATCGGGCAGCTTGGCCTTCTCCTCCGCGCTCAGCGGTTTGACGAAATGCGGTGTGACCACCACCAGAAGTTCGTCGGCGGACTTCTGTGTGCTGCGGCTGCGGAAGATCTTGCCGAGCACCGGCAAATCGCCGAGCCCGGGAATTTTGTTGATGGTTTCGATCACCCGATTATCGATCAGGCCGGCGATGGCGAAGCTCTCTCCGTCCTTCAGGATGACCTCGGTTTCGGCGCGGCGCTGGCTCAGGGCGGGAATCAGGAAGCCTTGCAGGGTCACGGCATTCGCGTAATCGAGGCTGCTGACTTCGGGCGAAACTTTGAGATGGATCGAGCCTTGCGGCGTCACGGTGGGGTTGAAATCCAGCTTCACGCCGAAGGGTTTGAACTGTACGCTGATGACGGGCGCAGTGGCGCCGCCCGTCGGCGTGGTGGTGACCACGGGGAAGGGGAAACTGCCACCGGCCAGGAAGGTCGCGTCCTTACCTTCGACGGTAATCAAGTTGGGCTCGGCGAGGATTTGCAGCAGATTGCGCTCCTGCAATGCCTTGATGGTGGCGCCGATGTTGAGGTCGGGACGGAACGCGAAGAGATTCAGCAAATCGGCGAAATTGACTGTCTGGCCGCCCCCGCCGTTGGGCTGCAGTTGGCTGAAACGCGGCGCCTGAAACTGACCTGTGGTGGTCGCGCCGATCATCTTGTCGTTCGTGCTGAAAAGGTTGAAACCGATTTGCGTGAGCGCCACGCGGTCGATGGCGGCGAACTTCACTTGCAGCATGATCTGCCGCGGCTCCGGAGGGGGCGGCGCCTGCAGCAGGTTGATGACCGTCTTGGCGCGCGTGGCAGCCATGCCGGCCAGACGCTTGGAATCGGCTTCGCTGTTGACGCTGCCGCTGAGCACAATGGTGTCGCCGCTTCCGGTGACGGTGATGGGCGCGCCGGCCGAATCCGTCATCGCCCTGGTGAACGTGTCCCACTCGGTGGTGTCTTTGGTGACGTAGATTTCATAGCGCGCGGGATCGGCGCCGGTCTCCCAAATCACCAGGGTGGCCCGTCCGGGGCCTTTGGCGTTGACCATGACTTCCCGCGGCGAAATCACCACCGCGTCGGCGAACTTCGGTTCGGAGATGGCGACCTTGGTGACGTCATGCGTAAACGTGAGCAGTTCGCCGCGGCCTTCGATCAGCGTGAGGTCATGCGCGTTGCTCTGCGGGCGCGTGGCGGTCTGCGCCAGGCAGAGGCCCACCAGCAGCGCCGCGCTGAAGATGCCCCACAGCGGCCGGGCGATGCCCATCGGGAGCGTTCTCATCGAAACGATTCCTGGACGTGTTTATCGCCGCGGTAAACATCCACCACGATCTTCGGCTTGCTCTCCAACTCCGCCTTTTTGCGGCGGGCTTCTTCCTCCGCCTGCGCTTTGCGCGGGTCCGCCGGCTTCTTCTCGCCGGTCAATTCCTGCCAGACGCCGGGGTCTTCCAGATTGGCCCTGCCGATGTTGGTGGTGCGTCCGCGGCGGGCCCGAGCCAGGCGCGCGCTGATCATGGGGTCGAGCACTTCCGTGGTAACGGGCTCGGTGCTGGCGTTCTGCTCGCTGTCCAGGGGATTGCGCAGGGACAGGCCGATCTTTCCCTGGCTCTTGGCCAGTTCGAGTTTTTGCGCATCGTCGGGCCGGAGCACCAGGGTGATGGTGGGCGATTTCGGCGCGCGCGGGTCGAGTGTTTGGCCCACGGCGACCGTGCGTCCGGTGGAAATCACTTTGACGTTTTGCAGAATGGTGGACGAAGTGGCTTCGGCCATGGAGCCGGGGCGCGTGAAGATTACGTCGACATGCGAGCCGGGCTGCACCAGTCCGGCGACGCCAGAGACGTCGGTGATTTGCACACTCACGGCGCGGTAGCCGCGTTCGATGGTGGAGGCGACGCCTTCCACGGTGGTCATGTCCGAGAGTCTGGATTGGAGGACCGGCTCGTTATTGGTAACGCCCACCAGCAGAACGTGATTTTCGGCGACGCCGGTTTGAAAAATCGAACCTTTGGGGACTTGGTTTTCCGGGTAGTTGACGAGTTTGAGATCGCTCTTCTTCAGCAGCGTGCCGATGGGCATGTCATGCGCGGCGACCACCATCTTGAGCGTTTTTTCCGTCTTAGGCGCAACCGCGTTGGAATAGTAGAACCAGGTGAGCAGCAGAGCGGACAGCCAGGCGGCGCCGAACAGCAAAAGTTTTTTCTGACGGTCCATTCAATCCTCAGCGGCGAAGGCGCCGGGCCCGCTACGCGCGAAGGGACACGCGTTCAGACACGCCTGTTCACCTAATCATCTGCCGATGTCCTGTTGTAACACATGCGGGCCCATTAAGTTCCGCCAAATACAAGCAAAATCGCGGTTTTGTCCTGATAAACGGTCTGCCAGCCGGCCTGCTGGAGAGCCGGCAGCAGGGGGGCGTCGACGGGCAGCAAAGCGTGCGTGAAACGGAACGAATTCCAGTAATCCTGCCAGCCGGGGCGGACCTGTACGAGGCGCGAATAGCGCTTCAGGAACTCGGCGCCGTAGAGGTCGCTGCGTCCGTCGAAAAAGACCTTGAGTGTGCCGCTAGAGCGATAGATCAGATATCCGCCAAATTTGTCGGGAGCAAAAAGACGCGCGCCGGGCGGGATGTGCGGATAGGCGTCGACCGGAAAATGGTCGCGGGGGAAAGCGCCGGGGGGCATGAGAAACCACGCGCCCACCAGCACCACAATCGCGGGGGCGAAACCGCGGACGCGCACGTCCTGTAGGCTCAGATTGTCGCCGTAGGCAAGGAAGGCGTGGGCGGCCGGGATGCCGCGCAGCCACTGCGTGATGGCCGAGTTGGCGATGGGGAGCAGCAGGAGCGCGGCCAACGGCAGGGCGCGCGCGGAGCGCAAGGCCATCGCGGTAATCAGAATGGACAGCGCGAAATGCGACCAGCGCTTCTGGGTGAGTGCCAGCGATCCGCCGACGACGCCAAGCAGCACGGCCGCCAGAATCTGGCCGCTGCCGGCGCTGTGGAAATCGAAGGATTGAAACTCCCCGATGCGCGACAGCAGTTCGCCATCGGTGAGGTAGCGGAAGACATGCACGTACAGTTGGAAGCCGTAGGGATTGAGCAGCGGGGCGATCGCGGCCACTGCGGCCGCTTTCAGATACCAGCGATCTTCCAGCGCGAAGATCAAGGCGATCGCCGGCGCGAGAAAGAAGCTGGCGTGAAGGTTGGCCCAAAGCGCGGTGGCGGCGGCCACGAGAGCGAGGTGCGGTTTGCGCGGGAAGACCGCCAGTAGCAGGAAGATCCAACTCAGGATGTGAGGCCGCGCCAGCCAGTGAATGTTGCAGGTGGAAAGCAAGAGCGGCGCCATGCCGCATGCGAGCAGAAAATTGCCATGCAGCGCGCGGTGCAGGCGGAACCACAACCAAACCCCCGCGGCGATCGCCACCGCATAGAAGAACGCGACTCCCTTGAGCCCGGCAGCGCGATGGAACGCGCCCATCGCGGTGTCCGCGAGCCATTCCCAGGCGAACCACGGTTGGCCGCCGCGCGTGAACGAATACGGATCTGTCCGCGGCAGACTCCCGGTGGCGAGGATGGCTTCGCCGGTTCGTATGTGCCAGCCGGAATCCGAATCGCGGAAGAGTTGCCGGTAGCCCTGGAAGAGAAACAGGCAATAAAACAGCGTGACGCAGGCGGTAGCGAGCGCCAGGTCGGGCATACACCAACGCAGCAGGACCCGCGGCCGCGACATGGCCTTCCGCGGCTTACTGTTGCGCGCCGATGCTGGACAGGTCGCCCGTAATGCTCTGGTACAGGCTCACGATTCCCTGGGAGAGCTGATTGACGGTGGTGATGAGCGCCAGGCCCACGGCCGCCACGATCAGCGCGTACTCCACCAGATCCTGTCCCTGCTCGTCGCGAATGAAACTCAAGACTAGTGCTTTCATGTTCCTCTCTCTTTTCCTTCAGCGGGCGGAGGCGCTTCTGGCAGCGTCCGTCTTTTCATCCAACGGGCCAACGAACAGTTTGCGCAGGCCGGCGGCAAAGCGTTGCCAGCGCGTTTCCGGCAGTTCGACGGTACTCAAAGTAGCAGGGTTGCCGTCCAGGCGGGCAACCAGTTCCAGGTTCTTCAGGGCTGCGGAGTGAGCCCTATTATATCCGAGCGCCAAATTCAGCTCGCGGCGCGCGTCGGCATAATTGCCTTTTTCGATCCAAACCGTCGCCAGATTGTTGTGCGCCCCGGCCGGGTCGGACGTAGCTTGCCATTGGGCCACAGCCTGCGCGGTGGCATTGCTGCCGGCCAATGCCAGGCCCAGATTGTTGCGCGCCAGCTGCGAGGCCGGATTCAGCTTGAGCGCCTCTTCGAACTCGCGTGCGGCCTCGTCGTGCTTCTTCTGCATCAACAGGTTGTAGCCGAGATTGTTGTGCAGGTAATCCACCCTGGGCGCCAGTTCGATGGCCTTGCGGTGCGCTGGTTCGCCCAGCGGCCACAGGTTGGATTCATCGCGCAGAATGCCCAGCCAGGAGTAATATTCGGCGGCACTCTCCGGGCGATTCTTCAAAAATGCTTCCAGCGCACCGATCGCTTCGGCCCGCCGGCCGACCTCGCGCAGATCGCGCACCAGGGCGAGGTGCGCTTCGCCCGATTGCGGGAAGCGGGCCACCGCCAGGCGGCTGATTTCGAGCGCGACTTCGTGATACCCGCGCTCGCGGTAAGCCTTGGCGAGTTCCACGCGCACGCTAATGTTCTCGGGTTCCGCCGCCACCTTCTCGCGCAACGCGCGCAGTTGGTAATCGCCATCGCCCGCATCGACCGCGTTGCGCACCTGGCGGTCCCAATTGCTGATCGGTGAAGCGCTGGGCGGCGCGTTCCTGGCCGTGCGTGCCTGGTGAACGCAGGACACGGACAACGCGGCAATCGCCAGCGGCAGCGCGGATTTGAGCGGAAGAAGCATGGAGTGAGATTGCGTCGTCTATTCGGTCAAAGTCTCGATCAACAACTCGTCACCGGCCTGCGTGCCGGAGTCTTTCGCGGTGCCCGCCGGCAATTCCAGAATCGAGTGCGCCGACAGGCAGGCGCTCAATCGCCATGCCGGAACCGCGTGCCGCACCTTGCGCACCTTGCGCTTCTTGTCCAGGTAAACCAGATCGATCGGGAACTTCATAAAGAACGTGTGGACCGACTCGCAAGGCACAATCCACAGCCCCGTTCCCGGTTCAAGACCGGTGTGCTTGAGCAGGCCGACACGACGCTTGTCGCTGGTGTCGGCAACATCCACCCTCCCGCCCAGCAGGGTGTTGCGGGTCTCGTTCCGTACGGATACTTTCAATTTTGAAGACTATAACACGGTGACACGTGGATTGTTGCGCTCCATGCAGACAGTACGAAACTTCTCTGCCTGAATAGGGTTTACGGTAGACTAGGACTGAAATTCGCCGCGTTTTGAAGGATAGAACTGCCTATGAAGCACAGGTGTCACTACGGTGTCTTGGCGATCGCTCTCGCGCTGGCAGCAGGGCGGGCGGCGCAAGCGCAGCAGGCGGTAGGCGCGACGTTTGGCGACGTCGTTCAACTGCAGGGCGGCACCCCTTCGGACATCGTGCTCGACGAACTGCGGCACCAGCTTTACCTGGTCAGCAATACCACCAGCCAGGTGCTGGTCTACGACTACATCGCCAACCAGGTCGTGGCCAAGATCGCCACCGGCAGGACGCCCCTGGCGGGCGCCATGTCGATGGACGGCAATTATTTGTACGTCACGGCGAGCGGCCCGCCTTCCGCGCTGTATGCGATCGATCTGACCTCCAACCGCATGGCCTACAGCCAGACGCTCCCTTCCACCCCGCAGGGAGTGGAGACTGGAATTGACGGGCGCGTGCTGGTGGCGATGACCGGGACGGGCGTGACCAACGGCGTCCCGCAGAAGACGCTGCAGGTGTTCGACCCGGTATCGAAGACGCTCACCGATGTCGCCGTGCCCGCGTTGACCACGACGCTGGCCCCGCTGCCGGTGCAGGCCACGGGCAGACCGACCACGACCTTCCCGGGCAAATTGCTGCGCACCCCGGACGGTAGCTTCATCGTCGGCGTGGTGACGCCCACCAATGCCAGCACCTACATCTTCGTGTATGAAGTGGCGTCGGGTGTGATTCTGCGCAATCGCACGACTTCGGGGCAGAGTTCGGTGATTTCGATGACGCCGGATGGCTCGCGTTTCATGGCCGGCTTCACGATGTACGACACAGCGACGCTGAGCGTGATCGCGCAGCAGAACAACGCCAACGCACCGTTCACGTTCTCCGCCGCGTTCAATACCACGCAGAACGTCGGCGGCAGCATCTTCTCGCCGGATGGAGCCACGCTCTATAGCGCGTTCAACACTGCCGCGACCACGAATCCGCCATCTCCGTCGCTGTCCTCGACGCTGCTGGTCAACGACGCCACCAATCTCGGCATCCGCCTGGGCATCAAGTTGCCGGAAAGCATCGTGGCCAAGATTGCGATGACCGGCGATGGCGCCGATGCGTGGGGCTTGAGCGATTCCGGGCTGGTCCATCTGCCGCTCGGCAAACTCTACGACTATCCGATTCTGATGCCGGAGACCACGCAGGTGTTTCTCGCCATGGACGAGTGCAATCGCGGGGTGGCATCGGGAACGCTGAAGATCAACAATCTGGGCAAGGGGCGGCTCACCTATACGGTGGCGGCGAGCCCGAGCGCCGCACTCGTGTACAAGCAATCGAGCGGTCTGGCGCCCTCCGCATTGACCTTCACGATGGAGCCGGGTCGCAGCGGCGTGGTGCGGCAGGCGGGCACGAATATCTGGACGGGCGCAGGCACGCAGCAGGGCACGCCGGTCAACCTGACCCTTTCCTCGCCGGACGCGATCAATATTCCGAACACCGTCCGCATCTTCATGAACTACCGCCAGAGCGATCAGCGCGGTGTGATCTATCCGGTGCCGACCACGCAAAACAACAACCCGAGCGGCACGACCGGCAATACTTCGGGCAACGAAGGGCTGCAGGACATCCTGTTGGACGAAGCGCGCGGCTTGGTCTATATCACGAACTCCGGCTACAACCGCATCGAAGTGTTCGACATCAAGAAGCAGCATTTCTTGAATCCCATTCCGGCGGGACAGATGCCGCATCAGATGGCGCTGGGCGGCGACGGCAAGACGCTGTATGTCGGCAATACGGGCGGCGAATCCATCAGCATCATCGATCTGGATTTGGGGCGCGTGGTGGATAGCGTGGCGTTTCCCCCGGTACAGCGCAACGGCACGGCGAATCCGATCTATCCGCGGTCGCTGGCGATGGGTTACTTCGGGCTGCAGTTTCTGATGTCGAACGGAACGCTGTGGAAGGTGGCCGGCAACCAGGCGCTGCCGCGCGCGGCGGACCCGAACGGGATTGTGCCGGTGTCGCTGACCGGGTGCCCGAATTGCGGCATGGTGTCCACGCCGGGCAGCGACTTTATCCTGACGCTTTCCGGCAATGGCACCGCGTACGTCTACGATTCGACGGCCGATGCGTATGTGTCGACGCGCCTGTTGATTCCCGCGCCGATTCAGGGCTACTACGGCGTGATGGGCGCCGGTCCGGCCGGGTCTTATTTCCTGGTGAACGGACTGATTGTGAATCCTTCTCTCACCACCATCGGCGGTACGGCCACACCGGGCGCCACGGGCACCACAGGCGGTGCAGCCGGCCAGCCTCCGGTAGTCTCCATCATCAACACCGGCAATCGCAACGTAGCGTCTGAGGTGCCGCTCGATTCCAAACGCTTCCTGCGGTTGACCACACCGGTGCGGCAGAACATCACCACGGTGACGCGCGACGATGCGCGCACCACCCTCGAAGTGGTCAACCTGGAGACGGGCGAGGATACGCTGGCGGGCGTGGTGCCGGAGAATCCGGTAGTCAACGTCTTCGGCACCACCCGCTTCAATACCAACCCGCGCATGATGGTGGTGAACTCCGCCGGGACCACGGCCTACATGATCACGCTTTCCGGCCTGAGTGTGGTGTCCTTGACGCCCACGGGCACCGACACGCGGCCGGCCATTACGCCGGGCGCCCGGGGCATCGTGAACTCGGCCGACGGAACTCCGAATTTCAAACCCGGTTCGTTCATCACGGTCAGCGGCGCACATCTGGCGGACGTTGCGACGGCGGACACCCTTCCGCCTCCCACCGTACTGGGCGGATCCTGCGTGACATTCGGCGATATTGCGGTGCCGCTGCTGGTCACGTCGAGCGGCCAGATACAGGCACAGGTGCCGGACACGCTGCCCGCGGGCACGCACGTGGTGGAAGTGCGCAGTCTGAGTACGGCGCAGGCATCGGACCCCGTCGTGGTCACTGTGCGCCCGTCAGGCAATTAGCTCAGGCCGGCACTCAGAAACCACCAGCGCCAATTTGCGCGATTTCTCCCATTCACCGGTGCCGCGTGGTACCCGGACGGGCCTGTAATCCGGCCGGCGTTCCAGGCCGCCGGACCTCTAGCAGCGTGCCGTCGCTCCAGTCGAGTCGAATGAAAAGCGAAGAGGCGACCTTGCTAACCGTGCAAAACCCCTGCAGTCTAAAGAACAGCCGGATGGATTGCAACGACGTAGGGCTGGTCGCCAGGGCGCGCACCGGAGACCGCGACGCGTTTCGAGTGCTCGTAGAGCGCCATAGCCGTGCTCTGTTCCGTCTGGCGTTTCGGATGACCGGCAACCAGCAGGACGCGGAGGATGTGGTCCAGGACAGTTTCCTGCGCGCCTACAAGCAGTTGGACCGGTTTGACGAGCGGGCCAGTTTCGGCACCTGGCTGTATCGCATTGCCGTGAACTGCTCGCTCGACCTGGTGCGCTCGCGCAAGCGGCGCAATGAATTGGTGGCACCCGCGGACCTGGAAAGGGAAGACCCGATTCTCTCCCTCGCTGCCAACGATCCGTTGCCAGACCGCATGGCGCAGAGCGGTGAAGTTCGCGAGCGGGTGGCGGAAGCGATGACCGAATTAAGCGCCTCGGAGCGCACGGCATTCGTGCTGCGGCATTTCGAAGGCATGTGTATCGAGGAAGTAAGCCGCGTGTTGGGCTGCCAGCCCGGCGCGGCCAAGCACAGCGTATTTCGCGCGGTGCAGAAGTTGAGAAGGGCCTTGGAGCCCTTGGTGAGTACGGCAAAATGAACCATCTCAGTGAAGAACAATTGATTTTGCACTACTACGGCGAAAGCGACGAGGGCGAAGCCGCGGCGGACGCTCTGGCGACCGAGCGGCACCTGGAAGCCTGCGGCGAATGCCGCGGCCTCTACCACTCACTGCAGCGTGTCCTGAATGTCGTCGATGGACTGCCGGCGCCAGAGCTTGGAGCGGAATATGGCGCGCAGGTGTGGCAGCGGATCGAGCGCAAGCTGGGCGCGCGCCGGCGCTTCCTCCCGTTCGATGCTCACTGGCGATGGGTGGCGGCCGCCGCGGCCTGTACGGCCTTGATGCTGATTGCTTTTGCGGCGGGCCGCTACTATCCGGGCACGAAATCGCCCGTCCAACTGGCGGCCAGGGATTCGCAGGATGGCGAGAGAGTCCTGCTGGTTGCGGTTGGCGATTACCTGGAGCGATCGCAGATGGTGCTGATCGAACTGGCGAACGCCAGTCCCAAAGGCTCGATGGATATCACCGAAGAGCAGCTGCGCGCTGCCGATCTGGTAACCGAGACACGGCTGTACCGCCAAACGGCTGAGCGCACCGGCGATACGCGAATCACCAGCGTATTGGACGACCTGGAGCGGGTGCTGATGGACATTCGCAACGCACCTTCCAACATGACGAACGCGCAGTTAGAGGAATTGCGCCGACGGCTGGAAGCCGAAGGCATACTTTTCAAGATTCGCGTATTGGGTTCCAATGTGCGCAGCCGGGAAAATACGGAGACGCCGGCGCCACGACAGGCACTCTAGAGGAAAAAGAAGATGAACTACATTCGAACGTTGACACCGATTATCGGTTTGCTGGTGGTGGCGCTACAGGCGCCCGCGCAGACTCCCCCCGCGGCGCCTGCGCCGCCAGCGCCTCCGGCGGCCCGCGCGCCGCTTGGGGCCGCTCCCCTGCCGCGGCCCGCAGTTGCCCCGCTCGCGCCGCTGCCGCCCTTGTATCTGGGCGATCTGGACGAGCAGATGAATAGCGCCCGTGCAATGCAACTCAGCCAGGACGCGCGCGATCAGGTCGAAGCGGCGCGCATGCAACTGCGGAATCTGAATCTGGATCTGAACGTCAACATTAGTGATTACGTGCGGACGCAGGTCGAAACGCAAGCCGCCGCAGCGCTAGACATGGCGCGAATGGGCCGGGGTGTGTACGCGTTTGCCCCGCAGGCGGCAACCGGGTTCGGCCGCGCCGCCACCACCATGACCAGTCCGATAGGGACAACGACGCTGACCAGAATGAACGAAGATCGCCTGTACTCCGGGGGACAGAGCGCGCTGGATAGCCGCCAGTGGGAACAGGCCGTCGAGTATTTCGGCCAGGTGGTGTCGCGCAACGCCTCGCGCGTGGATGGCGCGCTCTATTGGAAGGCCTACGCCCTGGGCAAGCTAGGCAAGCGCGACGAAGCCAACGCTGCCATCGCCGAACTGCGCAAGAGCTATGCCGGCAGCCGCTGGCTGGACGACGCCAAGGCGCTGGAATTGGAACTGCGGCAGGCCTCCGGACAACCCGTGCCTCCCGAAGCCGAGACCAATGAAGAGCTGAAACTGATGGCCATCAACGGCCTGATGCAGAGCGATCCCGAGCGCGCTATCCCGCTCTTGGAAGGACAGCTCAAAGGGTCGGCTTCGCCCAAGGTGAAGCGCAACACGCTGTTCGTACTGGCGCAGAGCAACTCGCCCAAGGCGCAAGCGCTGGTGGAGCAGATTGCGCGTGGCGCGGGCAATCCCGACCTGCAGTTGAAGGCGATCAGCTATATGGATCAGCGCCGCCGTCCCAACAGCGCGCAGGTGCTCTCGGAAATCTATGCGTCCAGCAACGACGTGGCCGTGAAGCGCGCGATCCTGCAATCGTACTCCAGCGCTCGCGACAAGGATCGTCTCTTGCAGGCGGCGAAGACGGAGAAGATTCCGGAACTGCGTGAGGTTGCGCTCAGCGGGCTGGCCGGGAGTCAGGGCACGCCCGAACTGTGGCAACTCTATCAGGCGGAAACCACTACCGAAGGCAAGCTGCAACTGCTGCGCTTCATGTATTCCAACAGCAATAGCGAGAAGTTGCTGGAAGTGGTGCGCAACGAGAAGGACACCGCCGTGCGTGCCCAGGCGATCCGGGTGCTGTCCTCACAGAAGAGCGGTACCGTTGGAGCCGATACGCTGGTGAGCATCTACAACAGCGAATCCGACGCCAAAATCAAGAGCAGCATTTTGGACAGCCTCATGGGGCAGCGCAACGCCAAAGCGCTGGTGGATATTGCGCGTGCGGAGAAAGATCCCAAGACGAAACTGAGGATTGTGGAGCGTCTCTCCAATATGAAGCAGAAGGAAGCCCAGGACTACCTCGAGGAGCTGTTGAAATAATGAAACTCCTACTCTGCCTGATGTCGGCTGCGCTTCCGCTGGCGGCTCAGCCCAAGTTGCTTGTCAACGCGAAGCCGGATACGCGCCCTGTGCCTGCGGGGTTAGAGCAGACGTTCCGGCCGCTGGTTACGGCACAACCGCAGCCGGCGTGGATTGGATGGAGCGTCCCCTCGACGCGCGTCAATCGCGGTTGCGATTACGTGCGCGACGGTTTGGGGCAGCAGGGGGTCATCCATCTGGAGGCGCCGCAGACCGCCGTGATCCTGATCCGCGTGGAGGGCGGCGCGGTCGATAAGATCCGTTCGCTCTCTCCCGATTGCGAGATCGACGCCGGCGACCTGCCGCTGCATTGGCTTACCGATGTGAAGCCGGCGGAAAGCGTCGCCCTGCTGGACGCCTATGCTTCGCAGCGCGACCGTTTCATGGATGGCGCCTTGAGCGCCATTGCGTCGCACTCGGACCCGGCGGCGGACGCGGCCCTGCTGCGCTACCTGGCGCCCAATCAGCCCGAATCGCTGCGCCTGCGGGTGGTGAGCTGGTTCGGCCCGGCGCGCGGACGCCGCGGCTTCGAAGTGCTCAAGGGCCTGATCGCCAACGACCCGAGCGACCGGATCCGCGAGCGTGCCATCTCCACGTTGGCCAACAGTACAGAGCCCGAAGCGCTCGATCTTGTGATTGCCACCGCGCGCAAAGACCCCAACTCGCGCATGCGCATGCAGGCGCTCTCGGCTTTGAATCGTCATTCGGGAAGCAAGGTGCTGGATACGTTCAAGCAAGCGATCGAGAGCGATCCCGACGTGCAAGTGAAGCGCCGGGCGGTCAGCGCCCTGCAATCGATGCCCGACGGCGAGGGCATCCCGACCCTGATTCAGTTGGCCAAAGCGACGCCCCATGCGGAGGTCCGCAAGCAGGCCATGAGTTCGCTCGGGCAATCGCACGACGGGCGCGCGCTCACGTTCTTCGAAGAAGTGCTGAAGAAGTGAGGGAGTTGTCAGTTGTCAGTTGTCAGTTTTCTGTTCGCGCTTCGAAAACTCTGACGGTATCGCGCTCGCCACGCCCCGGTGGAACAGGTCATCGTTTTTTGTGACCTGTTCGTGCTTCGAAAACTCTGAGGACGCACCCCAGCCTTCCACTCGCCTGTCTTCCGCGCTACTCGTACCGCAAGGCCACGATCGGGTCGATCTGCGTGGCGCGCCGCGCCGGCACATAAATCGCCACCGCAGCCGCCGCAATCAGCGCCACCGGAATGCCAATGAACGTCACCGGGTCGTTCGCGTTGACTCCGTAAATCAGCGAGGCCAGCAGACGCGCAAAGCCCCACGCCAGCGGCATGCCGACAACGAGTCCGGCGGCGATGGTCACAAATCCCCGGCGGAAGATCATCGCCAGTACACTGGGCCGCTCGGCGCCTAACGCCATGCGGATGCCGATTTCGTGCGTCTCTTCCGACACCATATACGACATCACGCCATAGACTCCAATAGCCGACAGGCATAGCGCCAGAACGCCAAAGATCCCCATCAGGACAGCCATATAATTGAGGCCGATGGCGCGGTTGTGGATGGCGCGCGCCATGGTCTGCATGTCGGTGACCGGCTGTTCGCGGTCCACGGCGCGCACCGCGGCGCTCACTGCCTGCGCAATCGCCAGCGGGTCGCCCGCGGTGCGAATGCCAACGTCCATCCACAGTTGCGACGCTTGCGTCAGCGGCACGTACACAACCCGCCGTGGCTCCCGATCGTAAGGGTTGTGCGTGGTGTCGCCGGCCACTCCGACAATGGTCAGCCACGGCGATTTGGAATCCGATCCGCCGAAGCGAATGTGTTTGCCGAGCGGCGATTCATTCTTCCACCAGCGCTCCGCCATGCGCCGGCTGATCACCGCCACCTTAGGCGCATCCGCTCCGTCAGACTCAGTCAGGAATCGGCCCGCGACCAGCGGGATGCGCGCCAGCTCGAAATAGGATGGCGTGGCGACCTGATACATGCCTTGCGGAAGCTGATCGGGTTCGACGGTGCGGCCTTCGATGGTGAAAATACGCCCCTGCGAGCTGTTGCTGTAGGGCAGGGTCGTGACGGCCGCGGCCGTGCGCACACCGGGGATGGTGCGGATCCGCCCCAGCAGATCGCGGTAGAAGGCGTGGCGCTGAAAAGCCTCGGGATACTTGCTGTCGGTCAACGAGATGCGCATGGTAAGAATCGATGCGGGGTCCAGGCGCTCCCCGGTCTCCACCATGGTGCGGAAGCCGCGCACCATCAGCCCGGCGCCTGCCAGCAGCACCACGGCCAGCGCGACCTCGGCGGCCACCAGAATGTTGCGCAGGCGATGGCGTGCATGGCCCGCGGTGCCGCCGCGTCCGCCTTCCTTCAGGGAGTCCGTGAGATTGGGTCGCGAGCACTGCCAGGCGGGCGCCAGTCCGGCGAGAACGCCGCTCAGCAACGCTGCCAGCAGCGTGAACGCCAAAGTTCGCAGGTCGAGTTGAATGTCCTTCCACCCGAGAATGTAGCGCTCGATTTCGGCCGGCATGCCGGCCTTCATCATGCCAATTCCCCACCAGGCAATGAGCAGGCCCAGCAGGGCACCGGCGATCGAGAGCAGCACGCTTTCCGTAACCAGTTGAGCGATCACCCGACCCCGCGACGCGCCCAGCGCGGTCCGCACCGCCACCTCGCGCAGGCGCCCGGTGGCGCGCGCGAACTGCAGGTTGGCCACGTTCACGCAGGCAATCATCAGGACGAAAACCACCGAGTAGAGCAGCATTTTGACGTACTGCTCGGTTTCGGATTCCACCAGGAAGCTGCGGATCGCCATCGTCTTATAGCGCCGTCCCTTGTTGGTCTCGGGGAAGGATTGCTCCAGGCGAGTGGCCACGCGCTCCAGTTCGGCGCCGGACTGTTCCAATGTGCGGCCCGGCCTCAGCCGCGCCGCCACGAACAACGTATTGCCGCGCCGGCTCGCACGCTCCGCCGGTTTCAGCGCGTACGGCGTCCAGAGTTCCGTGGCCATCGGAAAATCGAAAGACGCGGGCATCACGCCGGTGACCAGAAAGTTCTGATCGTCCAGCCGGATGGTCTGCCCGACGATGGTGGGGTCGGCGGCGAACCGGCGGCGCCATAAGCGGTCGCTGAGTACGACTTCGCGTTCACGGCCAGGCTGGTCTTCGCCCTCCTGAAATCCCCGTCCCAGCACAGGCTGCACCCCAAGGGTGGTGAAAAAGTTGGCAGCCACCAGCGTTTGCAGGGCACGCTGCGGCTCTCCCGAGGTCCCCACGATGTTGGCCATGCCGCTCTGCCACGAAGTAAGGTTCTCTAGCGAAGCGCTCTCGCGGCGAATGTCCTCCACATCGCCCGCAGCGATCGTGTTCCACTGCCGCGGTTCGCCGGGCACGCGTTGCACCACCACGGCCAGCGAGTCCAGGTTGGGCAGCGCGATCGGCTTCCAAAGCAGGGCGTCGACCACGCTGAAAATCGCAGTGGTGGCGCCGATCCCGAGTGCCAGTGTGAGGATTGCGGTGGCCGCGAAGCCCGGCGACTTGCGCAGCGTGCGCTCCCCGTAACGGATGTCCTGCCAAAGGCTCATGAACAGGATACGCTGCGCCCGCCGAAACGGTTCGGAATTATTTACTAACCCCCGGCGCTACTTCACGTAGATCGAGGCGCCCACGGTGGACGGCACCACGGACTGGCCGCCGCCAGGCAGTTCCACTGCCGACCACGGGAAGAACCGGTAAATCCCCGGGTTCGTGTAGGTGGGCACCAGGAAATTGATCTGCACCACGCCGCACGGCAGGCCGGGCGCATTGCCCGCGTAGAGCGGCGGCGTGTACGTGATTGGAGTACCTGCCGGGGTCGCGTCCGCGATGAAGACACGCAGCGGTTCGGCCAGATTGGCCGCACCCGCGGGATTCATACCGCCGGTGGGGCAAGCCCCTTCGGACAGGCCGAAGCCCGTGCCCCAAACCGAGACTACGGAGCCGCGCGCGGCCGGGTGGTTCGGGCCGTTGATTGAGCCGTCCTGATTAACGGCGGCCGCCTGGGTCGAGGCGCCGGGCTGCAGCCGGAACACTCCGGCGTAGCCGTAATTCGAGACACTCGCCTGGATCGGTCCGATGGTGGCCTGGTCATGGACCACGGTGATCGTGATGTCGCGGCCGGTGGCCAATTCGGTGGGCGCCATCACGTTGATCTGACGCGATTGCACATAGGTAAGCGGGACCGGCTGGCCGTCGAACAGCACCTGCACCCCGGCGATCTGCCGCGGGGCCCGTCCTTGCGCATCAGGCTGTCCCGCCACTCCCACCTCGGGCCCCAAGCCGATTCCGGTGAGCGTGATCGCTTCGCCGGGCACGATTCCCGGCGCCGCGCTCGAACCGTACAGGCTGTTGGCCAGAGTCGCCGAATTCAGGACATTGGCGGAAAGGCACGCTGCCGGTTGCGCGGGCACGCCACCGGCAAAGCGAATCTGTGACTTGATACTGGCCCCGCTGGCGGCCGACAGCAGCAGCACCGAGCCGTCAGACGCCAGCGAGAGTCCGCGCACCAGATTGGCCACGCGCCCCGCGTAGGTGGCGTCGCGCAGCGCTCCCGCGGCATCCAGATGCGCGACGAAGACGTTATGCTCGCTGCGCGTGATCGGGTTGGGATCGCCCAGCCATACCGCCCCGTCGTAGCAGATTTGCGGCGCCGTCACTGTAACCGGAAAGCCTGCCCCGGTCAGTCCGGCAATGTAGGCATCGCCCGCGGCCGTCACCGCCATATGAGTGACACCCTGCTGTGGATAATGATCGGCCGCCATCACATAGCTGGACCACGCCAGGGAACTGCCATTGGCTGCGATCTTCGTGGCGAATCCACCCGGCCCGGTGCTGTTCCAAAGCGGCACTACCGCAGTGGGTTCGAAACTGCCTTCCGTGGTGGGGAAATCGAGCGACGTC
Organism: Candidatus Solibacter sp.; assembly: GCA_039934035.1. GTDB lineage: Bacteria > Acidobacteriota > Terriglobia > Bryobacterales > Bryobacteraceae > Solibacter. The sequence continues at coordinate 35,671 of JBDTMZ010000040.1, forward strand.
GTCTGACCCGCGACGTACACGTTGCCGGCGGAATCGATCTGTACCGCCGCGGGAGTATCGTTCCCGCTGCCGCCGAGATAGGTGGCGAAGACCACGCGTCCCGCGCTGTCGAGCTTCGCCGCGAATCCGTCCTGCGCGCCCTTCAACTGGCGCTGCACCGCCGACGCAGTGACGGGGAAATCCGCCGATGTGGTCTGGCCCGCCACATAAACGTTGCCCGCGGAATCGGCGGCAAGGGCCAGCACGGAGTCCTGCTGCGCGCCCGCCAGCGTGACGCTATAGACGATGGCCTTTCCATCCTGGCTGACCTTGACGATAAACCCGTGGCCGCTTGCCGACTTCCCACCGATATAGGCGTTGCCTTGCGCGTCGATAGCGATACTGGTGGCCGCCGCCGCCGTTTCCGGCAGGTAGGTGGCGTACAACACGCGGCTCCCGTCGGCGCTCAATTTGGCGGCAAAAGACCGTGCACTGGTGCTGGCGGCGAGGGCCGCGCCCTCCGTGGTCGGAAATTGCCCCTCCGTGGTGCCGGTGAGAAATACATTGCCTGCCGGGTCGATCGCCAGCGCGGTCGCATGGTCGGCCGTCGGACCGCCCAGGTAGGTTCCGAACACGAGCTTCCCGGCGGCGTCCAATTTGCCCACGTAGGCATCAGGGCACGGGCCGGGGAAGCCGAAGAATCCGTTGCTGGCGAGGCACGTGCCGCCGCCGTTGGCGGTCTGCGCCGCGCCGGGCGTGACCGGTCCGGTCTGGAAGAAATAGGGATTGCCGGCGGCATCCATCACGGCGGCTCCGAACCCGGTCGCCGGGGAGGTGGTGAGGGAAGCGGGCTGCGCCTGCAGCCCTGCAACCAGTGCAATGGCTAAAAGGATAGTGAGGTTTGAAGGCATGGATTTCCGGATCTTCGAAGGTATATACAGCACTGCGGATTCCACATCGGGAATGTACACAGTCGCTGAAAAGACGGGTCGAAAAACCCTCCCTCCCCCCGAAATGCAAGGGGCCAAGCTCCTGCTCTTCGTGAGAGTTTCGCGGGCGGAGCGCCCATCCACAACCGACCGGGCAGCCTTACTGCTCGATCGTAAACTGCACGCGATTGCTTTCCACACCATCCGCGCTGATATACAGCTCGGCTGGACCCGAGTTGTTGATCGCAGGTAGCTGAATTTCAATCACATAGAAGCCGATAAATCCGCCGGCCAGGGTCGCTTTGGTGACCGGTACGGGCGCCCCATTCACAAACGCGCGAATCGAGGCGCGCACGGCGGGCGGATTGTCCACCTGCGCCGGCATGCCGGCGGGCCAATCGGGCGTCACCCTGCCGAGTCCGGTAGCGGACACCAGCAGCCGCATTCCCGGGTGGGCCGCTTTGCGCGCGTCCAGCAGCAAGCCGGTCTCGGCGTCCTGCAGGATCGGGGTACCATCGTGCCCAACGAAAATCGCCGGCGAGACCGCCTGCACCGGCATGCCGACGCGCACATTGCCGCGTCCGGTGGCCAGCGCCAGCGTGACGTTCGGACCCACCGCGTCGAACGGTACCTGAATCTGCGAGGCATCGTCCGCCGCCGCCAGCACGGGATAGTTCAAATTGCCGGCTCGAGCCGAATTGACGCGCGCGCCCATCACCGAGACCAGCGAGCCCGGCGCCGCCGGACGCGTACTGAAATCCGCCGCATTCACCAGTCGCAGACTGCGCTGCGGGCGCGGCGCCGCCGTCGCGTACACGCCATAGCCATCGACTGCGGCATAAAGTTGAATTCCTGCCGGATCCAACCGCACATCGGTGGCCTTTGCGCCCTCCGGCAGGCGGTCGGAGAGACTGATCCAGTTCACGTTCGGGGAACCCGCGTTGTCCAAATCCACCGCTGCCCAGAAAACCCCGCGATCGCTCGCGAGATACACCGCGCCGGCCGCACGTTCACCAGTAATGGCATGCACCGCGGCATTTGGCAGATTGGAATCCAGGGCGTCCCACCATCCGCCGGAGTTGACGGTCTTCAGCACGTGCGGCAAATCCACGCCGCCCAGCGCCGCCAGCGCCACGTTGGGCCGCGCCGCATCCACAAAAATCCGCTCCACCGGACCGCGTGCCCGCCCGGTATCGGTGGGAGCAAAGCTCAACCCGTCGTCGCGCGAAATCAGAATCCGCCCATCGCCGGTGCCCACATAAACGGTGCGGTCGGCCCGCGCGTAGGCGGTAATCGCCAGACCGGTACGCTCCGCATATCCTTTGATGCGGATGGCATCGGCCTCCGGGGACCGGTCCTGCACCGGTTGCCAGATGGAGGACCCCGGCGCCAGTTCCGCCGTGCCCAGGCGTTCGACTGCGATTCGCGTTCCCGTGGTGCCGTTCGGTGTCGCCAGAATCCGCTGCACATGCAGGTTCGGCAGCATTTCATTCAGCCCTGTCCACGAGAGGCCGCCATCCAGGGAACGCCACACGCCGAAATCGTTGGCCACTACAAGCTGATCGGGATTCGCCGGGGACACCGCCACACTGTGCTGCCCGAAGCCAATCACCGATTCCGCTTTGAAAGCGGTGAGGTTGCTCCAGGTGCGCCCGCCGTCGTCAGACCGGAAGAGGTTGTGGGCCAGTCCGTATACGCGCCCGAAGCCCGACCCGACCAAACGTGTGCCGTTTTCGGGGATGCGCACCACCGGAGGCACTACTTGCGCGGCCGGCGCCGCGGAAGCCTGGCTCGGAACCCATACTTCGTAATCCGCCGTTTCGAAAATTCGCCCGCCGCTCAGCCGTGCATAGAGCGTGGATCCGGTGTCGGAGTACCAGACTTCTTCGACGGCTCCGGTGGCCGGTGAGGCCAGCGTCAGGTCCATCGCGGAATTACCCACGCGCCGCCAGGTGGCATCCTGGGCGGACGCCAGGCCGGCCACAACCAGCAGGCAGATCGCCGTGCCCGCGGCGCGACGGATTGTTCCCTTATGACACACTATCGAGTCCTATTCTACCCTACTTGCACCCTACTGCCAGGACCAAGGTGCTGATATCACGCCATTTCGGGGCGGCGTTTTGCCCGGTCCCCCATGTGCAATGCAGGTTTGGTGCTAGACTGTGTCTAGCGTATAGCTATGATCAGGCGAACTACGTTCACGCGGGCCACGCACACGCTGCTGACAGCGATTGCGCTCGTAGTGTCGTTTCACCTCGTGGCTTTGAACCCGCTGCGCGCTCAATGCAACGTAGACGCGAAAACCATTGGTACCGGTGCCGTATTGCTGGTCCAAAACGGCGATGTGACCCAGGTGGGCGACCGCGCCGGTTACCGCATGACCATCGCGGGGTGCGGCATCGTCAGACAGCAGCAGGTGATCAGGACCGGTCCCGATGGCTACGCGAAGTTTCAGGTGTCGGACGGCAGCACGTTTGAAGTGTTCCCTAACACCGAGCTGACCTTCCGCAAAACATTCGGAATCGGCGACCTGCTCAATGTATGGATGGGCAAGGTTAAAGTCTACATCCAGCACTTCCCGGGCATCCCGAATCCGAACAACGTCACCACTCCCACTGCGCTGATCTCGGTGCGTGGCACCATCTTCGATGTCGACGTCCAGGATGCTGAAGGCACCACGTACGTCGCGGTCGATGAAGGCCTGGTGGACGTGCGCCATCTTGTGATGGCGTCCGGCATCGTCAGCCTGCATCCCGGCGAGTCCATTCAGGTGATTCGCAATGTTCCGCTGGTCCCGCTGGCGCGCGACAAGGGCTTCGTCTACCGCAAGATCCTCCAGGGAGTTCAGGATGCCGCCAGGGTACTGGCCTCCCGCCCGGGTTCCACCGGCACGGGAACCGGCTCCACGGGCCCTATCGGTTCCACTGGGGGCGTCCACCAGGGCGACGAGGGCAAAAATACCGGTACCACCTCCGGCAGCGGTGCCGGAAGCGGTGCGCCCACGGGAGCGCCTCCCGCGCCCCCCGCACCTCCGCCTCCTGGCGGCGGCGAGTAGATTCGTACCCCGCAACAGCACGCACATCCGGGCGGCCTCGTTTTACGGGGTCGCTCGTTCGCCTCGCGTGATAAATTGAAACAGTGCGGCTGACCGTCTTTTTTTGCGCCTTCGCGGCTCTTGCCCAGGCGCAAACGCCCAAAGCGTTTGCCGGACTGGAACCGACCTGGGACGTTGCGGTAGTGCTGCAGGAAATCGGAACCCATGCCGGGCGCCTCCTGCCCGCGCTCAATCAACTCGACGCCAAGGCATGGGTCGCCAAAGGCGCCAGCGACACCTACGTCGAGCAACTGGAAACCACCCGGCAGCAGACGCAGGCGGTGGCCGTCGAAGCGCAAACGCTCTTGCGCAGTCCGGAAAAACTGTCGGTCGCCCTCCAACTTTTCTTTCGCATGCAGAGCCTGGAGACCCTGATCGGCTCGCTGCAGCAGGGAGCCGCAAAATACCAAAGTCTGCAGGTGGCGCAAAGTATCGCCTCCGTGTTCGCCGAAGGCGGCCCCAACCGGGAACGTTTGCGTGCTTACATCGTTAATCTCGCCTCCGAGCGGGAACACCAGTTCGAAGTCATGGACCGCGAAGCCCAGCGCTGCCGCGCCAGCCTCATGGCGACGCCGCCGCCCCAGCCGTGCCCGACTCCATCAACCAGGAAAAAGTGACCCACCATGCCGTTCACCTGTAGCATCTGCGAAGAACAATCCATTCAGATCTGCGCCCGTTGTACCAAGGACGCTTGCGACAATCACATCTGCGAGAAATGCCTGCGATGCAGCGATTGCTGCGAGTGCGAAGTTCGCCTGGCCGAACCCGCCCGCATGATGGTCCACCCCCACATCGAGCACCCTGTCGCGGTCGCGCCGCCAGACCCGGACCCCGAACCCCATGCACCCATTCCCGGTCCCGATCCCGACCCGGCGCCCGACCCGCAACCGGACCCGGAGGCATCCGCGGTCGAAACCTCAAACGCTCCTGGCCCCGCTTCCGATCCCGCGCCGGAGACATCCGCGGCCGAAGGTTCAATCGTTCGAGACCCCGCGCCGCAACCGGCCATGCAGGCATCCGCGGTCGAAACTTCGATATTCCCCGGCCCTGGCCCCGGCAACGATCCCGAACCCGATCCCGGCCTGCCTGAGCCGGATCCGGACCCCGTACCGCCCCTGCCCGTGCAGCCTCCGGGTCCCGACCCGAATCGCGATCCCGACGTCCTCCCCGGCGGCGAACCGCTTCCGATGCCCGCCTAGTTACTCGTGCTGGCCGGCGGCCGCAACGGAGTCACCAAACTGCGGTAGGCAATCCTCGGCTTGCTGAGAGAGGAGATTTCGGGTCACGGGTTTTTGAGCGGGACATTCAGAGACCCCGGGTTGAAAGTGATCCACAGTGAGAGCCATCGGCTTCCTGTTTGTCTTCTCAGCGCTTCCTCTGCGCTCTCAGCGTCTCTGCGGTGATCTACTGGAATCTCGCCTTTGACCTCCTGTTCGAGGGAGGTGGCGACGCACTGAACCCCGCCCTTCCTCCGCCCCTCCCTACTCGAAGTTGCGGCGGAAATCGTCGAACGCCTGTTTGAGCGTGGCGACTTCCTGTTCGAGGCTGGCGATGCGCTCGCGGTCGGAGGGGCCTCGCTCGAAGGCTCCCGATGCCGGAGCCAGGGATTCCTCGGAGACTTCGACGTCCCCGGCAAGTAGTTGCGCCCAGCGCTGCTCCTTATAACCGGCCTGTCGCGGGAGCTTCTTGACGAAGCCGGTATCGGCCAGGCGATGCAGCGTGTGCTCGACACTTTCGAGATCGTCGAAGTTGTGGAGGCGCTCGGTGCGGCCGCGCAACTCGCCGACGGTTTGCGGACCGCGCAACATCAGAACGCAGAGCACAGCTTCTTCGCGACGCCCGAGATTGCAGCGCTCCGTGAAGCGGTGTTCGTGTTTGGCGACCCGCGCGCCGCCGGTGATGCGGGAGGACAGGCCCTTATCGCGCAAGCCTTCCAGGGCGATTTCGACGGTCTCCTCGTCGAAATTGACCACCGGGTCGCGGTTGGATTTCTGATTGCAGGCATTCACCAGGGCATTGAGCGACATGGGGTAATACTCGGGGGTGGTTTTTTCCTTTTCCACCAGCGCGCCGAGTACGCGCAGTTCGGCCGCATCCAGTTGCCAGTCCATCTTTCCAGTGTACGTTGTTACCATATTGTTTCAGGGATGTCGTACGAATGGACGGAAGTGACGAGGCCCGGCCGGCGCCAAGTGAGCGCAGCGCCGGCCCAGCACACGGAAGAGCGGGTAGCGCTGGCCATCGGGCGCGCGGTGCAGGCGCTGGCGGCACAGCAGACGCCGGAGGGCTTCTGGTGCGGGGAACTGACGGCAGACACCACCCTGGAATCCGACTACATCCTGCTACAGCTCTGGTTGAACCAGCCCGGTGAACACGGGTGGGACCCCCCGGGGCGGGAGCGAATCGATCGCGCGGCGCATTCGATTCTGCAGCGCCAGATGCCGGATGGCGGCTTCAACATCTACTCCGGCGGACCTTCGGAAGTCAGCGCCACCATCAAGGCGTACTGCGCCCTCAAGCTGGCCGGCATCGACCCCAACAGCGAGGCCATGCACGCGGCGCGGCGGCGGGTACTCGACTTGGGCGGCCTGCAGGCGGCAAACAGTTACGTCAAGATCAACCTCAGCCTGTTCGGGCTGTACCCGCGCAAGCACGCGCCTTCGGTGCCGGTGGAGATCGTGATGCTGCCGGGGAACGTGTTGTACGAGATGTCCTCGTGGACGCGTTCCATTCTGGTGCCGCTTTCCATCGTGCAGGCGCGCGGTTCCAACCGCAGGGCGCCGGCGGGGTTCAATCTGGATGAACTGCTGTTGCCGGGAGTCAGCCTCGCGCTGCCCAAACGTTGGGGACTGAGCGTGCTTTTCCACCAGCTCGACCGGGTGTTCAAAGTGTGGGAAAAGCGCGGCAGCGAGCGGGTGCGCGCGGCGGCCATCCGGCAGGCGGAATACTGGATTCTCATGCGCACGCGGCATACTGAAGGCCTCGGAGCCATCTACCCGGCGATGATGTACTTCATCATGGCGCTCGATGCGCTTGGGTACGCGAAGGACCATCCGGACCGGGTGGAAGCGATCCGCCATTTCGAGAGTCTGCTGCTCGAAACGGAGGACCGCTTCCTGTTCCAGCCCTGCGTCTCCCCGGTCTGGGATACCGCGATTTCGGCGTTCGCCATGGGGGAAGCCGGCATCAAAGACGATCCCCGGATGGTGCGGGCGGCCGACTGGTTGATCAGTAAAGAGGTCCGGCGCAAGGGCGATTGGAGCGTGAAGCGTCCGGACACCGAACCTTCCGGCTGGGCCTTCGAATTCGCCAACGAATTCTATCCGGATATTGACGATACGGCGATGGTGCTGCTGGCGCTGATGCACGCCAGGGGCAGTAATCCGGAAGCGCAGGCGGCGTGCGAGCGGCGCGCCATCAACTGGCTGCTGGCAATGCAATCGGCGGATGGCGGGTGGGCGGCGTTCGACGTGGACAATAACTGGGCGGTGCTCAATCAGGTGCCCTTCGCGGATCACAACGCGATGCTCGACCCCACATGCCCGGACATTACGGGGAGGGTGGTGGAGTGCCTGTCCCGACGCGGGATGGCGGAGCACGAGGCGGTGCGGCGCGGGGTGGCTTACCTGCTGGAATCGCAGGAGCGCGACGGCAGTTGGTATGGCAGGTGGGGCGTGAATTACGTGTACGGGTCGTTCCTGGCAATGCGCGGGCTGCAGGCGAGCGGCACGCCGGGCGCGGAGAGGGCGCTCGAGCGCGCGGCGAACTGGCTGCGCCGGATACAGAATCCGGACGGCGGCTGGGGGGAATCGTGCGCCAGTTATACCAAGGATTGTTTCGTGCCGGCGCCCAGTGCGGCGTCGCAGACAGCGTGGGCGCTGCTGGGGCTGAAAGCCGCGGGGGAGGGTGCGTCCGTGCCGTTCCGTCGCGGCGTGGAGTACCTTCTGGAGTTGCAGACGGCGGAGGGCACCTGGCCCGAAAGGGCTACCACGGGGACGGGCTTTCCGAACGTTTTCTATCTTACCTACGCCATGTATCGTGACTATTTCCCCCTTTTGGCGCTTTCCCAGATATAAATCGGGTTAAATATTTACGATTTTCCGGGCACGATTTTCCTGGAATCGTGGCATAATCCCGCATGCACTCAGCCATCCGAATTGGACTCCTCGGAGAGTTCAACGGGCAGCAGAAGGCTCATCACGCAATTCCGAAGGCCCTCGAGGGCGCATCGGAAGGCGCGGTAGAAACCACGTGGGTTTCTACCGATTCCGTGGAGAAGGGGCAATCCCTCGCGGAGTTTCATGGCCTTTGGTGTGTCCCCGGGATGCCGTATCGAAGCGCCGACGGCGCGATCAATGCTATCCGCTATGCGCGGACCAGCAAACTCCCCTTCCTCGGCACTTCCGCCGGGTTCCAGTATGCGCTCATCGAGTATGCGCGCCACGTTCTGGGACTGACCGATGCCGATCATCAAAAGACCAATCCGAAGGCAGCCATACCGTTGATTTCGCCGCTTGGCTGCGGCTTGGCGGGGGTTCAATCACGGGTGCGTTTTAAAGAGGGAACGCTGCTACGCAATGCGTATCAGGCGCCGGAATCGGTGGAGGAATACCATTGCAGCTTCGGGCTCAATGGACGCTACCGGCGGCTGATCGAAAGCGGTCCCATGTGTGTGTGCGCGGTGGACGATCACCACGATATTCACGCGGTGGAGTTGGAAACGCACCCGTTCTTCGTGGCGACGTTGTTCCAGCCGGAGATGTCTTCGCGGCCGAGTCCGTTGGTGAAGGCATTCGTGGCGGCTTGCGAACACCGTGCAAACACGATGGCACAAGCGGCCAGTTGACCGGGCGGGGCGCCCCTGACGCCCCGCGGTTATACGGAGACTGATCGAGGACACACTAGCGCCCCATGGCACGCTCAAGGGTGACGTGTGTCCTGATGTCATACGCTATCGGATAGCGAGTGAATCCCTGGCCTTCTCCCGCACGGGAATGAGCGGCGACGCCGGCGGCCAACGTCCTCGAGGAATTGCAGCGGCCGCATTTCGGGTATTACCTGTGCTGCCACGACAAAAAAGATCGCACATCCCACCGCTGCCTCGGACAACGCGACTTTACTGCTTCGGCGCGGCGCGCGGGGCCGGCGGGGGCAGGGTGCCGCCTTCGGCGAGAGTCTTCATGTTCTGTAGCAGTTGGGTAAAGCGCGTGGTCCTTTGCGTCTTGTCCCTTTCGCGGGCCGCGTCGTCCGCCAGGATCGAATCGTCGAACATCAAGGTATAGATGAGTTTCGACGTGGTGGCGGTCACGGGTTGCGCTTCCAGGGTGCCGTGATAGAGGTTGTAGGGCCGGCCCTCCCTCACGGGTTGCGTGTAGGTATAGGAAAGGTCGGTCTTGCCCACCAGTACTTCACTGGCAACGGATCTGACCGCGCCGAATTCATTGTCTTTTCCGGAGGTGATGGTGCACGCCACCTGCATCCATTCGCCGATGTCGCAGTATTTGCCGACGCGCTTCCAGACTTCGGCGGCGGGGCGGTTGACGTTGACCTCCATATGAATGGAAACGTAGTGCGGATTGGCGACCGCCGTACTGGCGGGGGTTGCGGCCATAGCAGGCGCGGGCTGGGTTTGCGCCGCGAGGGCGTGAGCCAGACAAAGGACGGGTACGGCGAAACGGGCGCCGATTTTTCCGGGATGGTGTGACATGCTGGACAGCATATCACTCTAGCTGCACCCGTCAGATGCCGGACGGGATCCTGTCGCGAACGCTCCGGCAAAACTGGCCGAGGGTTTACAGGGCGAGACGGTTTGCCACGGTACAATGAGGGCAACTGGAGTAGCAGATCCCATGAACATCCGTATTGCCGCGATCCTATGGGGATTCGCGGCCGTTTTGCCCGCTGCGCGGGCGGCGGAAAGCGCGCCCGTGCGCCCCAAAGCCGGCAAGGTCGAGATCCTCCCGGTCAGCCAGGTTAAGGCGGGAATGAAGGGCATCGCGTGGACCGTTTTCCAGGGCACGGAGCCCGAACCCGTGCCGGTGGAGATCATCGGGATCGCGAAGAATATGTGGGGCCCCAAGCAGGACATCATCGTAGGCAAGATGGGCGGGAAGGCGGAACGCACCAGTGTCGCCAAGGGCATGAGCGGCAGTCCGGTCTACATCGATGGAAAGCTGATTGGCGCGATATCGCTGCAACTGATTCAATTTTCGCCGGACGCGATTTGCGGTATCACGCCGATCGAACTGATGCTGGACATCGACCCTAAGGACCAGTCGAAACCGGCAGCCGCGCGTGTCCCGGGGGCAGCGGCCAGCGCCGGCGGGCAGGTGAGCGGCGGCATACTGGACGGGTTACTGCCGATGGAAGCGCCGCTGGTGTTTTCGGGCGTCAGCGGCAATCTGCTGCAAGACTTCTCTGCCGCGCTGCAAGGGTTGGGCGTGCGCCCGGTGCAAGCCGCTGGCGGTGTGCTGACGCACGGGAGCAAGCCGGTGGACGGATGGGAAAATTCGCTGAATCCGGGCGACAGCGTGGCGACGGTGCTTGTGGACGGTGACATGGGCGTCAGCGCCTTCGGCACGGTCACTTACAACGACGGGAAGCGCGTGCTGGCGTTCGGCCATCCGCTTTTCAATCTGGGTCCGGTGGACATGCCGCTGGCGAAGAGCGAAGTGGTGATGACGCTGGCCAGCCAGTTTCAACCCAGCAAAATGGCCAACGCCACCGACGTGGTGGGGGCCCTGCGGCAAGATCGGCATAGCGGAATTATGGGCGAACTCGGCGCGACTTCGCCGATGATTCCGGTGACTTTGAAAGTGCGCTCGATGGGCGCTAAAGAAGCCGTGGTCAGCGAGAAGGATTTCCACTTCAACGTCTTCGTGCATCAGAAATGGACGCCGACCCTGATGATGCTGACGCTCTACAACTCCATCTCGAACCTGAACGAATTTGCCGATGACACGACCTACCGCCTGAAGGGCAAGGTCGCAATGAATGGACCGGGCGGGGGCAGCATCGGGCTCACCACGATGCAGGCGGCGGCCGATCTGCCGATGGCTCCACCCATGGCGCTGGCGGTCTGGCTGGGCGAGAAATTCAATCGCCTGTATCTGAACAACGTCACCACGCCGGACGTGAAGGAAGTGACGATGAATCTGGACATCCTGCCGGACCGTCGCCTGGCGACCATCGAGAGCGGGTGGGTGGCGAATCCCGAAGTGATGGCCGGCGAGGAAGTGGCGGTCAAGGTGGCGCTGCGGCCTTATCGCGGGGAAGCGATTCAGCGCGAGGTGAAGGTGAGAATTCCCAGCGATCTGGCGAAGGGCGATCACCGGATTGTGCTGAGCGACGCCGAGACCATGAACCGCATGCAGAGCGCGGCGGGCTTCACCAACCGCTTCATCGATGTGCCGCAGGCGGTCTCGCTGCTCAATCAGGAACGCAGCAATAACCGGCTGTACGTTTCGCTGGTGAAGGCGAGTCCGACGGCTTATTACGACGATAAGATGATGCCGAGCATGCCGGGCAGCGTGTTGAACGTCATTCAGGCGGGGCGCGCCTCGAATCGCACCATGGTGACGGTGCCGGAGACGGCCACCGAACAGACGTCGCTCGAGTTCGATTACATGGTGACGGGCAGCTATTCCATTCGAATCCACGTCAAATGAAAATACCGATTTGTTTGCTGGCGGTGGCGGGCGGTCTGTGCGCCGGCCAGACGCGCACCTGGACGCAGGGCGAAGCGGGCGAGTTTGAAAAAGGGAACATGAAGAACCTGTCGCTGCGCAGCGACGGGCGCCTGTCGCTGTCGCCGGCGACGAAGGAAGTGTTCGATACCGGGTCGTCTTACCTTTGGGCGATGGCGAAGGATTCGAAGGGCAATTTGTATACCGGGGGCGGCACGGGCGCCAAGCTTTACCGGATTGCGCCGGACGGCAAGGGCGCGCTGTTGGCGGACCTGGACGCGCTGGAGATCCACGCGATCGCGGTCGACAGCCGGGATCGCGTGTACGCGGCCACTTCGCCGGACGGCAAAGTGTATCGCATCGCGGGCAACGGGAAGCCCGAGGTGTTTTACGATCCGCAGGCGAAGTACATTTGGGCGCTGGCACTGGACCCGGCAGGTAATTTGTATGTGGCGACGGGCGACCGGGGCGAACTGCATCGCGTGACTCCGGACGGCAAAGGCGCGGTGTTCTTCAAGAGCGAAGAGACGCACGTGCGGTCGCTGGCGCTGGATGCGAAGGGCAATCTGATCGCGGGCACGGAGCCGGGCGGACTGGTGGTGCGCATATCGCCGGCGGGCGAGGGGTTCGTGCTGTTTCAGATGCCCAAGCGCGAAGTGACTGCCGTGGCGCAGGCGCCCGATGGCGCGATCTACGCGGCGGCGGTGGGCAACCGTCAGGCTACCCCCGCGCCGGCTCCGCAGGCTCCGCCGCCCACGGCTCCGGCAGCGGCGGTTCCCGGGCAGGTCACGGTGAATTTGGGGACGGCGCGTCCACCGGCGGGTATGGTGCCGCCGGCGTCCTCGGCACCGGGCGGTGTGGCGGGAGGCAGCGAGGTGTACCGGATCGATGGGGACGGCGCGCCGCAGCGGATGTGGGGACATGCGCAGGAAGTAGTATACGCGATCGCCTTCGACGCCGCGGGTAAGGCGGTGCTGGGCACGGGCAATAAGGGCAACGTGTATCGCATCGAATCGCCCGCGCTGTATACGACGCTGCTGGCGCTGCCGGCGACGCAGGTGACGGCCTTTCAGTTGGGGTCTGGCGGCAAGCTGTATGCGGCGACGGGCAATACCGGGAAGGTGTACGAGGTGGGTCCCGCGCAGGAGCGCGAGGGCTGGATTGAGAGCGATGTCTTCGACGCGGGGATGTATGCCTTGTGGGGACGGGTCGGGTTCGAGGGGAATTTGCATGGCGGGCAGGTGACGCTGGCGACGCGCAGCGGGAATCTGGATCGTCCGCAGAAGAACTGGAGCGCGTGGGCTCCGGTACCGGGCAAAGCGGGGCGGTCGGCGTCTCCGGCGGCGCGCTTCGTGCAGTGGAAAGCGACCCTGGCGGGGGGCGCTGAATTGGATTCCGTGGACGTGGCGTATCTGCCGAAGAATGTGGAGCCGCGTGTCGACGAGATTGAAGCGACGCCGGCCAATTACCGTTTCCCCCCGTCATCAGCCGGCCTGATCACGTTTCAGCAGACCTTGAACTTGCCGCCGCTGGGGAGACGCACCGGCGGCGGAGCGATTTCCATGTCGTCGGACAGTCCGCCGGCGATGCAGTATGCCAAGGGGTACATGGGAGCGCGCTGGTCGGCGGCGGATCCGAATGGCGACAGCATGGTGTACACGGTGGAGATCAAGGGCACCAGCGAAACGGAGTGGAAGCTGCTGAAGGAGAAGCTCGCGGAGAAGTACATTTCGTGGGACTCGACAGCGTTTGCGGATGGCGAATACCGTGTGCGGGTGACGGCAAGCGATGGGCCGTCGAATCCACCGGCGGACGCGCTGACGGGGCGTTTAGAGGGGAGTCCGTTCTGGATCGACAATACCCCGCCGAAGATCACGGGATTGGGTGCGACGCGGCAGGGTGGCCGCCTGCAGGTGAAGTGGCACGCCGTGGATGCGTTGAATCAGTTGGTGAAGGCGGAGTACGCGGTGGATGGCGGCGAGTGGAAAGTGGTCGCGCCGGTGTCGCGACTCTCCGACGCGCTCGAGTTGGATTACGAAGTGATGGTGGAGGCGGCGGCGGGCGAGCACACGGTGGCGGTGCGGGTGGAAGACGATTACGGGAACGTGGGCGTGGAGAAGGTCGTGGTGCGGTAGGCGACGCCTGAAGGCGGCAGCAGCGAGAAATTGCGGCCCCACAATTGGCACACAGGGCCGAGCTTCGCTCGGTTGGACAAGCCAGGAGGCATGTCCCACTTGGGCGGCCACCGCCCGCAGCGCGCGTCCCAGGCTGATAGCTGAGAGCTGAGAGCTGATCGCTGATCGCTGATCGCAGCTCGCTGCGAGCGACTCGCTCACGCTTGAAACTGGTGCAACGCGGCGATCGCGCCCTGCTGGTAGGCGGCGATGAGTTTGTCCCAGCCCGCATCGGCCGCTTCATTGACGATGCGGCGCGCCGGGTCGGCATCGAACCAGGCGAGAGTGCGGCGGATGCCTTCGGCGAAGGGCACGGTGGCGCAGTAGCCGGGAACGTAGCGTTTGATCTTGGTGTTGTCGAAGACCACGCTGTACGATTTGTCGCCCTTCAAACCGCCGCGGTGGTCGGGCAGGCAGGCGCTGATGAAGTCGGAGGGAATGTGGATGATCTGGGCTTCCACTCCGGCAGCTTCGGCGGCGATGGCATAGAACTGGTCCCACGACATGACTTCGTCACTGGTGATATGGAAGGCGTGGCCGATGGCCTGCTTGTGCCCAAGCAGGGGGACAAAGCCCTTGGCGAAATCGGTATTATGCGTGATCACCCACAGCGAGGTGCCGTCTCCGGGGACGATCACCTTTTTGCCGCGGCGCATGCGGTCGATCACAGTGTAGGACTCCTCCCAACTGTTGAGCGCCAGGGTAATTTGGGTATCTCCATAGGTGAGCGACGGACGGATAATCGTGACCGGGAAGTTCTCCTCGCGGTAGGCGCGCATCAGCCGGTCTTCACAGGCGATTTTGTCGCGGGAATATTGCCAGTAAGGATTGCCGAGAGGGGTGGACTCGGTGATCAGGTAGTGGCTGACGGGCTTCTGGTAGGCGCTGGCGGAGCTGATGAAAACGTACTGGGAGGTTCTTCCGCGGAAGAGTTCCAGGTCGCGCTCGATCTGCTCGGGACGGAAGGCAATCCAATCCACAATGACGTCGAAGGTTTGGCCGGCGAGCGCCCGGGCCGCAGCCTGGACATCGTCCATATCGAGAGTGAGGGTTTGGATTCCGGGGGGCAGGCCGGGCGCGCGCCGGCCGCGTGTGGCCAGGGTCAGGTCGATGCCGCGCTCGGCGGCCAGACGGGTGCAAGCGGTGCTGATGATGCCGGTGCCGCCAATGAAAAGAACTCGCATGCAGCAGTTGTACCAATTTTTCGCAGACTCTCTCAATGGCACGGGACAAGACGACATAAGAGTGGGAACTTCACGGAATGCCCGGCCAATCGAGAAGAAACCTGGCGTCAGGGTGTTTCGAGTCTCACGAACAGCAATTCGGCATGGGCTGCCAACGCTCACCGTCGCGGCTCGGATGGGGATTACAACCCTGCTTGGGTTCATCCCACCTCCTGATGCCGGTTCGGTCCACGAAAGGGACTCGCATGCAGCAGCAATAGCAATCTTCTGCAAACTCTCTCCATGGCGGCCGATAAGCGACAGTGTGAGCGGGTTCCTCAACAAGGCGGAAGAGATCCTGGAAATTGCGGCTGCGGGCATGGGCGAAGCCGGCGATCTGGCGATTGTCCTCGGGCGGGAGGGCGCTCTGCGGATGCTGGAACCGGGCGGATGGTCGCTGCCGGCGATGTGCGCGGAGTTTGGCGCGGCGGCGGCTTACAAGGTGGAACGTCGCGGGAGGACGGTCCGCGTGGAAGGTTGGGCGGATGGGGAACGCTGCCTGTTGCAGCGCGAGTTAGGCCGGCGCCGGTTGGCCGCGTAATTCGAAGTTGCCGAAAAGTACCAGGTACGATTCCGCGGCGAATCGCCGCAAAAGTACCTGTGACGGCATGTACTATGCAGCGGTACCGAAAGGACTTACGCGCGCACCGCGAGGTCATGCATGCTGGACTTACAGGGCTCAGAACATGACACCGGAACTCGACTACTACGAAACACTTCAGATCAGCCGCCACGCGGACATCGAGACCATCCATCGTGTGTATCGCATGATGGCGACGCGCTTTCATCCGGACAATCCGCGGACGGGCGACACGGAGATTTTCCTGCGCCTGCAACGCGCCTATCAGGTGCTGAGCGACTCCGCAGAGCGCGCGAAGTACGACGCCATGTACGTGGAGGAAGAAAAGGCGCCGCTGCCGATCTTCGAGCTGAAGGATTTCGTTTACGGTTTGAGCGGGGAAATCAATCGCCGTCTGGGGGTGCTGGCGCTGTTATACAATCGCCGCCGCTCTGATGATGACAATCCGGGACTGTCGGTACTTGATCTGGAAAGGCGCATGGCGTTTCCCCGGGAGCACCTGAATTTTGCGCTTTGGTATCTGCGCGCGAAAGGCTATATCCGGCAGGAAGACAATTCCGATTGTGGCATCACGGCGGACGGCATCGATTTCATCGAGAAGCATTCCACGAGCGATGACCTAGTACACCGGTTGATTCATGCGGGAAGTCCCATTGCGGAAGCGTTTCACCCGGAGACGGCGGAACCTCGCCTGGCCTTGGCCAACTAACCAGGTTCCAACGAACATGCCCTCGCAATGAACGCCGATGAACGCCGATGAAAACACCGCCGTTTTTATCTGCATTTTCTTA
>JBDTMZ010000041.1:0-7750 GCA_039934035.1 Candidatus Solibacter sp.
CTGGACGAGGGTCCGATTATCGAACAGGATGTGGTGCGCGTGTCGCACCGCGATCAAATCTCCGACCTGGTGCAGAAGGGGCGCGATCTGGAACGCGTGGTGCTTTCGCGTGCCGTGCGCTGGCATCTCGAGCACCGGATTTTGCACTATTGCGGAAAGACGGTGATCTTCGATTAGGGTGCGGGCGATTCGCGAAAGCCCCTCGTCCCTACGGCAGCAGTTTGCAGAGCGGATCGCCCACAATCACGCTTTGCCAGCTGAGGTAGATGAGCGACAGGTAATAAGACTCGGCGAGGTTGCGCCCCTGATTGTAGGCGGGCAGCAGGTAATCGGGCCGGGCACAGGCGTTGAGGTAGGGCTCGTAGGTATTGCCGGAAGCGCCCGTGGCGCCTTCGTGCAGCACATCGCCGATCAAGCCCTGGGGAGAATCCGCAAAGTAGTGCGCCGTGTCTCCCCAAGGGCCGGGTTTCCACGTATCGGGAGGGCGGCGAAAGGTGCGCGCGCTGGTGGAAACGAATTCGGCGGCGATGGCGCCGGGAAGCCACTGAAAGTTGAGCAGGCGCTGCGTACGGTGGTCGTCGTTGGTGCCCCAACTGGCATAGCCGATCACATCCGTCTGGTTGTAAAGTGGCGCTGTGGTCTCGTCGAGCACTGTTCGCTTGCGGGGCAGCAGGGTGGCGGCGTTGCGCAGCCAGTCGTTGCCGGGTTCGTCTTTCGCCGATTGCAGATCGATCACGAACTTGCCGCGATTGCGTGCGCGCAGCGAGCGGTCGATCAGCGCCTTGACATCCGCCAGATCGTACGCCGCGAGGCGGGTGACCAGGTAGATGGGAAACGCCGGGTGGCGGAATGGCGTGTCGCGCCGCGTGTAGAAGGGGTTGGGAGAGCCGCCCGCGCGCGAATAGCGTGTCCCTTTCAGCTTGCCGTAAAGCAGCGCGAGTTCGCTGTCCACGGAGGCGCGCTCGGCTATTAGGCGCGAGCCGGGGCCATCCACCTTGAGGGGCACGCCGAGTGTGGTGACGATGTAGAGCACGCTTTCCACCAGGCCGGCCTTCTTCAGGCACTCGCCGATGGGGCGTTCGATCTGCTGCTCATAGACGTTCCACTGAATCTCTTCGTCGGTGGTGGTCTCAATGGTGCAGACATTCTTCACCGGAACCGAGCGGCGGGGACGATAGTAGTCGGCAATCTGGCGGGAAACGGGAGAGTTGCGATTGATCACCAGCAGGACGTTTTCGCCGGTTTGCGCGAGCAGGGGGAGTGCCAGGAAGAAAAGCGGCGAAAGGCGCACGCTTAAAATCTTACCAGCGTGGGCGTCGGAACAAAAAAGGGCTATCGTGGGAGCCGGGCAGGGTGCGGGACGCGTCTATGACCACCCGGCGGCGCTGGAGCCGCCAATCCCATTATCCAATCCGCACCACCCGGAGCCCTTGTTATAATACTTACCAAACACCCAGGCGTCGATGGAAATTCAAGTTTTCTATCACGCCCATTTGAATTTCTGACTGGCCGGCGCCAAGTTCGCGCGGGACAGCGGACGAGAACCGGGTTGTGGGCAGATCCGGCAAATTATGGATTTTGATCAGCTCCACACCTTTCTCGAAATCGTCAGGCTAAAGAGTTTCTCTAAAGCCGCGCAGACCTGTTACCGCACGCAGCCGGCCATCAGCGCGCAAGTGCGGCAACTGGAACAGGAGCTTCGCGCCGACCTGTTCGAACGCTTCGGCAGCCGGATCTCGCTGACTACCGCCGGCAAGATTTTTGCCGACTATGCGGAGCAGATGCTAGATCTGCGGCGCCGCGCGCAGGACGTGATCGCGGAATTGGAAACCAATCCGCGCGGCGAACTGGTGATCGCGGGCAACGAAGCGACCTGCATCTATGTCCTGCCGAAGGTATTTTCCGAATACCGCCGGCAGTTCCCGTCGGTGCAGTTGCAGGTGCTGCGCAGTTACGGCTCGCGCGTGGTGGAGGCCGTGATGGAAAACTCGGCCGATTTCGGACTGGTGCAATTGCCGGTGGAGGAAAAGCGCCTGCAGGTGGTGAACATCTACCGCGATGAGATTCGCCTGATCGTTCCGGCGGACCATCCGCTGGCGGATCGTACCTCGGTCACCGCGCAGGACGTCGTCGAACATTATCTGGTGCTGCCCAAGTACGGCAAGACGCGGACGCGGCTCAACGAGTGGCTGGAAGGAGTCGAGGAAGATCTCCGCATCGCCATGGAGTTGGACTCCACGGAAATGATGAAGCACTTCGTGATCGCCGGGCTGGGCGTGAGTTTCGTGGCCGCGTCGAATTGCCGGGAAGAACTGGCCTTGGGCAAACTGAAGTCGATCCCCCTGGCTCCGGAAACCATGCAGCGAAGACTGGGTCTGATCTACCGCAAGGACAAGGCGCTGTCGAAGGCGGCCCTTGGCTTCATTCAGATTGCGTTGGAAAATGTAGGAGAGGAACCGGGGCAAAAGGAAAAACCTAAGGCTCCGCGGGTTGTCGTGTGAAGAAGTGCCGCCGCTGCCGCAAGAAGATCGAAGAGTTCGAGACGCGCTGCCCGCATTGCGGCGATGTGAACGAGCAGGCGTCGGGCATGTTTCAGACTTCCACGGTGCTGATTTCCACTAGCGGCTCGGAGCAGGTCTACCGGTCTGTCGAAGAGGTGCCGGCGGGTCTGCGCACGCGGCTGTTGAAATCCACCAACGGCGCCAATTCGGCCACCATCCTGATTGCGGACCGGCGCGGCCGGCAGGAGATCGCCAAAGCCATGCGCAACCTTCCGGGCCCAGTGCAGAAGCGCTGGATGCAATCGCTGTTGGCCACGGAAGCGGCGTCCACCGCCTTGGACTGGCTGACGCCGCCGCGCCGCCGCGCCATTCTGGTGATCATCGCTCTCATCACGCTGGCCGCCATGGTGACGCTCTTGCGGATGCACTAGGGGCGCGTGGTGAAAATCGCTCCCTCACGGGCGCAATTCAGGACGTCATTGAAGCAATAGAGACGTGCACGTCAGTAAGCGTTCTTTAGGTCTCCTACCACGAGCTGCTAGCCGCGCGCGGTACAGCATGCGCACGTCAGTAAGCGTGTGTCAGGACTCTTGCCACGGGCTGCCAGCCTCCCGGCGTTACAGCACGCGGACGTCCCCTTTGCCCCACACGGTCTGACGTCCCACCCCCACCCATCGCGCCGCCCGCAGCCAGGGCAGAAATTCGGCCAGGTCCCCGGCGTACTCCGCCTCGCCCGTGAAGCCGCCGATCGGATGCACCTGGCCGGTGCGGCCGCTCTTGCGCTTTACCTGTTCCCAAACGATATTGCTGCGGCGCAGTTCGATGCGCGCGGCGCGCTCACCCAGCCCTTTGAAATCGATCTCCAGCGGTCCCTGGCCGTAGAGAGCGCGCAGCGTACTGATGCGGTCGCGCAGGCGTCCGAAGATGATCGGGAACTCGGGCCGCTCCGCGAGTCCGCCGGCCGACTTCAGTTCGGTCGGGGTTTGAAAATGTACCGTGACGGTCTCTACCGGGCCGGACTCCGGGTCGAGGCTGGCCACGCTGGGCGGTGCCGAGGTTTCCCAGACCGCTTGGGCGTTGCCCACGACGTCGAGTTGCTCGGTGCGTTCGAGTTCCGCGCGGCCGCGTCCCGGGCCGAGGCCTTTTTCCGCCAGCCGGCTGAGGGCGGCGCGAAAATGCACCAGCGTCGGTTGATGCAGGTCGAATACGTGCGCGTCCAGATAAAAGGTTTCGTCCTCGCGCACCGTCAGCGCGTCCAGGTGGGCTACGCGCAGCACGAACGGCCGCGGCCAGTCCGCTAGACCGCTGGGGGCGGCGCCCAAGGCCCGCCCGGGCTCAAACAGCCGGGTGTAGACCTCTGGCGGGACCGCGTCATGCAGCACGTTGCCGAAAGCTCCACGCACGACGTTGGCGCTCTTGCCCTGCGGAAAATGGACCTGATCGAGGGCGCGGAAGTGAAAACGAAAACGGTAGAACTCGAAAGTAGTCACAAAGTGTATGGCGGAAGGAACCCGGCTGCTGCCGCCATTGGCTCCTGATGTATAATGGTAAGGCATTTGACTCTTGTTTTCCGCTTCGTACAGTTTCGAGAGGGGGCTGCGTGAGTCCATTCCGCAGTCCCCTTTTTCATTGTGGGGAGCGCCGCAAGTTGAGTGCAGATTAGTTTTTAGTGAAGAAGGAATAGGCAGATGAAAGAAAAAGGAACAGTGAAGTGGTTTAACGCAGCCAAGGGCTACGGTTTTATCCAGCGGGAAAACGGAGAAGATGTGTTCGTGCACTTCTCCGCGATCCAGACGCAGGGATACCGCTCTTTGGACGAGGGCGCCCGAGTGGAGTTTGAAGTCACTAAGGGCCCGAAGGGTCTGCAGGCGACCAACGTCACTGCGGCCTAAGGGCAGTTTGCGGGCCGGGGTGTTTCCCGGCCCGCCCATTTCACCTGGAGGTCTATGAGCAAAGAGGACAGCATAGAAGTAACTGGCACGGTCCTGGAGAAGTTTCCCAGCGGGCTTTTCAGCGTACAGTTGGAGCATGAACGCGTGGTACTCGCTCACCTGGCGGGACGTTTACGGCGCAACCGCATTCGCGTCCTGGCGGGCGACAAGGTCACATTAGAATTGTCTCCGTACGATTTAACCAAAGGCCGCATTACATTCCGGCACAGATAGCTTGCGTTTCGGTGTCATTCCCCTCTAAATTTCCCCCCACACACTGCTTTAGTGCAAAGTAGTCCACACGAGCCGCACGCGCCGTGGTGCAATAGACTTGTGTCCTCAATCACAGCAACAATAGAAATAGTTTGCGTAAGAATTCATTCCTTGGTAAATTGCTGAATTGCATGGGCAAAGGGGTCTATTCATGAAAGAACCTGAGCGACCTGGTGAGCGTGCTCGCCCCCGGGTGAGGAAAGTGGCTACCGCTATACTCAAGGCGGAGAGTAACGTGGAAAAGCCCAAGGGCCCAGCCAACCGGCCGAGAAGACAAACCGCCAGCCCGGTGGAAGACCTGTCAGCCGTACTGTCTCAGAAAGTGGTCGGCCAACCTGTCGCCACACGAGTCATCGTTCCCTACATTCAAATGTTCCAGGCAGGACTGGCCCCGGAAGGGCGTCCCGTCGGAGTGTTCCTGTTATTAGGACCAACCGGTACCGGCAAAACCAAGACGATCGAAGCCCTGGCGGACGTCCTGCATGGCAGCGAAAAGAACGTTCTGAAAGTGGATTGCGGCGAGTTCCAGATGGAGCACGAGGTGGCGAAGTTGATTGGCGCGCCTCCCGGATATCTGGGCCACCGCGAAACCCAGCCGATGCTGACCCAGCAGAAGCTCAACGCGGTAACCAGCGAAAAGTGCGGGCTGTCGCTGGTACTCTTCGATGAAATCGAAAAGGCTGCGCCTTCCATGACGCGCCTGCTGCTGGGCGTGCTGGACAAAGGGCTGCTCCGCCTGGGCGATAATTCGACGGTGAATTTCGAAAAATCCCTGGTATTTCTTACCAGCAACCTCGGCGCCCGCGAGATGATGAAAGAGATCAATCCGGAATTCGGCTTCCAGTCGGTTCATCAGGGGGTGCGTCCGGACCTCACCGGTAAGCTGCAGGGCATCGGCTTGAATGCCGTGCGCAAGCGCTTCTCCCCGGAATTCGTCAACCGCATCGATTGCATCATCACCTACCAGCCGCTGACCGCCGAGTCTCTCTCGACCATTCTCGATCAGCACATCGTCGACTTGCAGAACCACGTGAACACGCGCCTGGGGACGCGCAGTTTCACGCTCGACGTGCCGTTCGAAACCCGCCAGTTCCTGCTGAAAACCGGCACCAGCGCGGAGTATGGCGCGCGCGAATTGAATCGCACCATCCATCGCTTCCTCACGCAGCCCCTGGCCACCATGGTGGCCACCAACCAGGTCAGCCCGGGCGCACTAGTGCGCGCCGAATTGGGTGAGGATGGCAAACTGAATCTGCGCTCGCAGGAAGGCGATGGCACGATGGCGCCCTCGCATCCCACCGTGCTGCTGGTGGACGATAATCGCGACCTGCTGCACTTCCTGGAGCGGCTGATGGCCGATGCCGGCTGGAAGCTGCTGACGGCGGAGAACGCCACCGAAGCCAAACGCCTGATGCAGGAAGAGAAGCCCAACGCCGCGCTGTTGGATTACATGCTGCCGGATGGCAACGGAGTGGAACTCGGTGTCGAATTCCTGCAGACCGTGCCGAATATGCTGGTCATTGTCATGACGGGGACGATTCTGCCGTCGGAAGAGGAAGCGCTCTGCGAGGAGCACGATTTTCCCGTGCTGCGCAAACCGTTTCTGGCGTCCGATGTGATGAATCAGATTCGCAGCCGGCTGCTGCCCGTGTCCGGCGTCGTGCGCGCCTAGTTTCGCTCAAGGGCACTCGCGTGATTCGCGTCCTGGTAATTCACCGCGAGCCGGAGGAAGGCGTTGCCCTGGCTTCCCGCTTGCGGTCGCTCGGTTTCGATGCGACCGCATATCTCAGCGTCGGCCCCAGCGGATTCCGCTCCATCCGTCAGGACCCGCCCCAAGTCATTCTCATCGACCTCACGCGCCTGCCTTCCTATGGCAAGACGATGGGCGTCCTGCTGCGCCACAGCAAGTCCCTGCGCACAATTCCGCTGGTGTTCATCGAGGGCGATCCGGCGAAGGCGGCGCAGGTGCGGGGAATGTTGCCGGACGCCGGATTTACGGTCTGGGCGAAAATGCCGGCGGTCATCCGCAAAGCGGCTGCCGCGCCCCCCCTGGAGCCTTTGCCGCCGCCTCCCCACGACACTCCTCTGCTTCAGAAATTGGGCGTCCGCGAAGGCAGCAAGGTAGCAATCTTGCACGCGCCCGGAGGCTTCGCACTGCCGGGCGTGAAAGCGCAAAAGCAGGTGGCCGACGCCGATGTGGTCCTGATCTTCCATCGGACTTCCGCCACGCTACTGCGCGCGCTGCCTGAGATCGCCGGCATGATGCGTACCGGACGGCGTGTCTGGATCGTGTGGCCGAAGAAAGCCGCAGGCCGTCAGAGCGATTTGACCATGCCGCGAATTCGCGAAATGGCGTCGGACTTCGGCTTGGTCGATTACAAAGTGTGCGCGGTGGACGCGACCTGGTCCGCCATGACGCTGGGCCGGCGGCAGGCATAAGGGGGTTGGTGGAAAAGACCCGAGTGGCTTCTGGTCTATTCGTCTGAAGAGCTGCCATTCCAAATCCCAAACGCAAAAAGGCCGCGACCCCTTTGCGGGGATCGCGGCCTTTTTTGGTAATACGAGGCCGAGCCTAGTAGTCCATCTCGGGGCCGCCGTGGCCGCCGCCGGGACCGCCGGGAGCCGACTTCTTTTCAGGGATTTCGGCGATCATGGCTTCGGTGGTCAGCATCAGGCCGGCGATGGACGCGGCGTGCTGCAGGGCCGAACGGGTCACCTTGGTCGGATCGATAACGCCAGCCGCTACCAGATCTTCGTAGGTGTCGGTCTGGGCGTTGTAGCCGTAGTTGGGATCGGCATTCTCGCGGACCTTGTCGACGACGATCGCGCCTTCGGTGCCGGAGTTGGAGACGATCTGGCGGAGGGGCTCTTCGCAGGCGCGGCGCACGATGTTGACGCCGATCTGCTCATCGCCTTCCAGCTTGTAGGAAGCCAGGGCCTTGGAGGCGCGCAGGAGGGCGACGCCGCCGCCCGGAACGATGCCTTCCTCGACCGCGGCGCGGGTGGCATGCAGAGCATCTTCCACGCGGGCCTTCTTTTCCTTCA
>JBDTMZ010000042.1:0-24823 GCA_039934035.1 Candidatus Solibacter sp.
TGGTCTTGGCAAACGCCTTTCGGAGTTCTGCCTCATCGCCGGCTTGAACCCAGATTAGGACAAGGTTCACATTGCCGGTGACCAGCGCTTGGCGAGCGGCCTTCACTACCGGCCCGTCCAGCCCATCGCAATGGGCCAGGACAAGGCTGGGCATAAGGGCAACGAACGCCAATGCGGCGATAGCCGTGCGGAGTCTGGGAACGCGATCTGTCTTCATGAGAGGTACCATTTGAACCCATGCTACGCCGAACAGATACCGAGTGGATGTGACCACAGTCACCGAGGAACAGTCTGGCTTGCCAAAGACCAAGCCGGGGGATCTCCGTTACATCTGTTCCACTTCGAGTGATACGTGGTTCATTGAGTTCTTCTCGATCTCCGCCGATAATTACGACTGAGGTTGAAGAGGCCGCACTAGTGAAAAGCTAGCGCAGCAGATTCAGGACGTGTTCACCCGAAACGTCCCGGCTGGAAGACAATGGTCATGATCGTAAGCCCAACGCCCATCGGCAATCCAGTTCGACAGGCCTGCGGGATCCTGCGAGTCCCATTCACGATCATTCCCGTCGCCAGCGGACCGATCGCCGGATTTGCGCCTCGTATCGGAGGATGGATCGGGGCGATCTGGCTCCGGTCAATCGTCATGTCACATTGAACGCAAGAAGAGAGTTACGTATCTTAGGTGCAAGCATCGCAATTGTAAAAGAGTGAAACTCAGAGCAAACAGAGTTCGGGGGCGGCAATGGAATGGCGAAACCGAACTGATCTATACCGGGAGAAAGAGTGAAATAAATGGCAGATAACTTATATCCGGCGGCCGGCCATGAGCTGAGCCTGGAGCGGCAATCGCTTGTGCCCGAGACCAGTGACGCGTTTGCCGTTTTCAGCAAGAGTGTGTTTAAAGAGGGCGCGCTAGACGCCAAGACCAAACAGCTGATCGCCGTCGCGGCGGCACACGTGACGCAGTGCCCCTACTGCATTCGCGGTCACGCCAAACAGGCGCTCCGAGTGGGAGCGACGCGAGAAGAGGTGATGGAAGCTATCTGGATAGCCGCCGAGATGCGCGCCGGCGCTGCCGTCGCCCACTCGAACCTCGCGCTAGACGCGATGAACGAAGTCAAAGTCTGACTCGCATTGCGGTTCTGACTACTGGAATGCAAATAGCATTTTCTCTGGCGCCGGTGCCGCCTTTCCGGTTGGATCTGACGGCGTGGACCATACGCCGCCGTCCGGAGAACCTCATGGACCGCTGGGATGGAGAGTCCTACCGGCGCGTCCTGGCGATCGGATGCGATGCCGTGCGAGTCACGGTCACACAGTCGGGAGGAACAACAACTCCCGTACTCCACGTGGTTGCAGCGGGCGCCCCGCACGGCGTTTTCACAGAAGCTATTATCGCCGCGGCAATCGAGCGACTGCTGGGAATTCGCATCGACTTACAGCCGTTTTACCGTGCTGCTCAAAAGGACGCGCGTTTGCAGGAACTCACGGCCAGATATCGTGGCGTCAAGCCGCCTCGCTTCCCGACTGTTTTTGAGGCCCTGGTCAACGGTATTGCGTGCCAGCAACTCAGCCTGACGGTGGGCATTACGCTACTGAATCGTCTGTCGGCGGCCTGTGGCCTCGGCTTTCCGAGCCCAACTGGGATACAGTACGCTTTCCCGTGCCCGAAAGACTTGGCGGGAATGACAGTCGAGAAGTTGCGCCCACTCGGATTTAGCCGGAATAAGAGCCGGGCTCTGATCGAATTGGCATCCGCGGTGGCCGAAGAGCGCCTAGATTTGGAGGGCCTCGCGAATCTTAGCGACGGTGAGGCGCTGGCGCGCCTTCTCGAACTCCGCGGCGTGGGGCGCTGGACGGCCGAATACGCTTTGCTCCGCGGACTTGGGCGTACCAACCTTTTCCCCGGCGACGATGTAGGCGCACGTAACAATCTCTCCCGCTGGCTGCATCTGCGAAAGCCGCTGGATTATGACCGCGTCGCCCAAGTGCTCGCGAAGTGGCGGCAATACGCGGGTTTGATCTACTTCCACCTGCTCGTCACCGGCCTGGAACACTCCGGCAAGCTGGCAGCCGTCGCTCCAGAGACGTGAAAAGACTCGCGCCGCGATGCCGGAAGCTCAGGGCCGTTGTACTGACCCAAGAACACCGCTCGTCAGAATTCGAGCCCGCAGGCCACCCCGTCCGGCCATCGCATCTTCGGCTCCAGGCCCGAATGCGGTGTTCATCCAGTAGCAGGGATTGCACTCAGCCATCCCTTGAAACCGGATGCCCTGAACGGCGAATTCCCGCCCCACGAGAGTATTCAAGTCGATTCCTCGCGTGATCACATTTCGACGAAGCACCCCGGTGTGCTTATCGCGAATGTTGAGCTGGTTGCAGAGGTCGTCGTAGACCTCCCACGCAAAGAACGTAATCTGCCCCTTATAGTCGTCCTTGTAGTCAAGGAAACGGTCTCCACGCAAGCCCCGCCCGGCTACACACTCGACAGAAGCGACCTCGATTATCGGCTCTTCGCCGGGAGGTTGACCGTGGTGCCCAAAGAAGTTGTGTCCAGGTGAAATATAGAGATGCAGGACCTCGATCCATTCCCCCGTCATGGCCGTAATCCCAGGCTGCGGCGACGGATAATTCGTGGAAGGCGATTGCGTCACAGTGCTCCCTCGATAGATCTTTAGTTGTGATAGTGCAGACTCTCAGCGAGGTACGCATCCCCCAGAGGCACTGGTGGCGCCTGCCTGAATGCCCTCGCAAAGACAAGGATGAAAATCGCAAAAGTGGCGGCTATCGCCGCGACTTCCCACAGCCCGAAGTGCGGATTCGACCCGCCGGTGGCCGGCTGAATCATTAAGTACAGATCGAGCCAGCGCCCCAGCAAAACGACTACGGCCACCTTGGCAAGCAGGCCCCCGGTGCGCTTCGTGCGCTTGGGCAACAAGACCACGAACGGCACTGCCCAGTTCAGCAACAAGTTCAGGATGAATAGCGGCATCCAGTATTGGTGCTGCCGCCCGATGTAGTGTACGGTCTCTTCGGGGATGTCCGCGTACCAGATCAGCATGTACTGACTGAACCAGATGTACATCCAAAACGTCGAAAAGGCGAACAGCAATTTGCCCAGGTCGTGCAGGTGCTCATCGGTAACGAAGTCGCGAAGCGGTCCCGCGCGGCGCATCCAAACCACCAGTAGAATGATGGCGGCCAAGCCCGACGAAAACAGGCCGGCGAAACTGTAGATTCCGAAAATAGTGCTCGACCAGTGCGGCTCCAGCGACATCACCCAATCGAAACTCGCCAGACTGAAGGTGATGCCGAAGACCACGATAAATATTGCCGATAGCTTGGCGTTAGTGTGTCTGGCCGCCGGATCGCGGGTCTCATCCTGGAGCCGCGAAGTCTTCAGAATGGCTCTCGTGAAGAGAAACCACAGCGCAACGTAGACAGCGGACCGCGCCAGAAAGAAGGGGAAATTCAGCCAGGCCGCCTTAAATCCGGTGATCTCCCCGCGGTCGTGAATCCATGGATAGAGCGAAGATCCAAAGATGAAGACAACTGCCAGAACAGCCGCGCCATAGGGGAGAATGGCGCTCATTGCCTCAGGCACTCGCCGGAAGGCAGTGCCCCAGGCCGCTCCGCTGGCGTATAGGATCGCAACGAAGAAGGTGCCGGCCAAGCCCAGGCACACCAAACCGAACCCTGCCATCAGGAGGCTCCCGAGCGCGCGTTGCGGTGCAAGGAATAGACCGGCGGCAAGCGTGAGAGAACCGGCCGCGACCATCCCGTAAAGCCAGCGCTCAAAGGACGAGGACAATCGGAACTCTGGCCATTGCGCGTTCATTTCCGTTCCTCCTGGCCGCCGGGCCGGGACAGCACCGTGGCCGGCGGCGTAGCGGGCGCCTGTGCGGCCGATGCGCTCCGCTGCAGGGAGCGTACGTAAAGAATCACCTTCCATCGATCGTCTTCGGACACTTGAGAGGCGTAAGAAGGCATGTTCTTCTGTCCGTATGTGAGAATGTGAAACATTCGGCCGTCTTTCAAAGCAATCGTCTTCTCACTATCGAGCGGGGGCGGCGCCGGGAAACCCCGCAGCGGCACAGCCCCATCGCCTTTCCCGGTTGCTCCGTGGCAGGGCAGACACCAAGTGCGGAACACGAATCCGCCCCGCGTGAATGCCGTAAGATCTTCGAATTTATAGGGATTGACCAGCTCTTCCTCCGCACGAATCGCACCGGCCTCCGTGGCCTCGTAATCCACGGAATGAAAACCTCGCGGGATAGTGTCCAGAGGAGGCTGCTGCAAGGTCTTTCCGTCGGGAAAGCTAGGGTTCGCCGAGTATGCCTTGTATGCGGCGCTTCGGACCATCTCGGGCATGAACTCCACGTTAGGGCGGGATGGTTGCGGCCGGATCAGCAGACCTCCGGCAACACACAACACAAACGCAGCCGCCAGAAACAGGTTGAGCTTCACGGCAGGGACTCCCCGGTGCGCTCGATCACCTCAATGGCTCCATACCGCTCCAGCAGGCGGCGAACGTCGGAAGGCTCAAAGGCGGCGTCAGTTTCTTCGAGCACCAGTGCAAAGCGATCGTCGGTCACCCCGGGAATGACGCTAGTGGCCCGGCGGCCGGGGTAGAGGCGGCTGACGATGAAAAACGCGATCACGGTACTGATGCCGGCGAATAGCACCATCACCTCAAACGTGATTGGGACGAATGCAGGTAATGAGTTCCAGGGCTTGCCACCCACGTTGAGGGGCCAGTCGGAAGCGCTTGCCCAGTATTCGAACCCGAGCTTGGAGGTGGCCCCAATCAAACCCAGAAGGAAGCAGACCCAGGGCAGACGCGAGGGTTGGAGGCCGATCGCCTTGTCGAGGCCATGAACCGCGTAAGGCGCGTAGATATCGAGGATGGTGTAGCCCTCCTTGCGCACCTCACTGGTGACCGAGAGAATATCATCCTCGTTCTGAAAGATGCCGACCATTACGCGCCCGCTCATTTGCGGTTTCTCCTTTGCGCCCGTTCGTGCGCCACCACGCCCTTCACCTCCGCCATCGCAATCATCGGGAGAATGCGGCAGAAGATCAGAAAGCAGGTGAAGAAGAGCCCAAAGCTCCCCACTAATGTTGCGACTTCGATGGTAGTAGGACGGTAACTTGCCCAGTTAGAGGGAAGAAAGTCCCTGTGGAGACTGGTGACGATAATCACGAACCGCTCAAACCACATCCCGACGTTGATCAGGAGGCTAAGTACGAATACCACCGCAATGTTAGTCCGGATCCGCTTGAACCATAGGAGTTGCGGAATGAGAACGTTGCAACTTACCATCGTCCAATAGGCAAAGGCGAAGGGGCCGAACGCCCGGTTCAGGAAGACGAACTGCTCGTATGGATTGCCCGAATACTGGGCCATGAAGAACTCGGTGCCATAGGCCAAGGCGACAATACTGCTGTTCAGAATAACCAGCTTGCACATCACTTCCACATGCCGCACGGTAATGTAATTTTCGAGGTGCATCACCGTACGGGCGACAATCATCAGCGTGAGCACCATCGCCATCCCCGAGAAAATGGCTCCGGCGACAAAATAAGGCGGGAAGATCGTGGCGTGCCAGCCGGGAATCACGGCGGTGGCAAAATCCCAGCTCACGATGGTATGCACCGAAACTACCAGCGGCGTGGCGAGGCCGGCCAGCAGCGTATAGACGATCTCATAACGCTGCCAGGTTCTGAAAGATCCATTCCAGCCGAGGCTGAAAAAGGCGAAGAGACGGCGGCGTAGCCCAGCGCCCGCCCGGTCGCGAATCGTGGCCAGATCCGGTATCAGGCCGACGTACCAGAACGTAAGTGAAATAAGGAAATAGGTCGAAATGGCGAAGGCATCCCACGCCAGTGGAGAGCGGAAATTCATCCACAGCGGCCCACGGAAATTCGGATACGGGAAAATCCAATATCCCATCCATGGCCGGCCCATGTGAATCAGCGGAAAGACACCGGCGCACATCACTGCAAATAGCGTCATTGCCTCAGCCGAGCGATTCACCGAAGTTCGCCACCGTTGCCGGAAGAGAAACAGAATCGCCGAGATCAGCGTGCCGGCATGACCGATACCGATCCAGAAGACGAAGTTTGTGATGCCGAACGCCCAGCCCACGGAGTTATTCAATCCCCACGTGCCGATTCCGGTGGCGACCTGGTAAGTGACTACTGTTGCGCCGATAGCCAGCAAGGTTAAAGAGAACAGGAAGCCGATCCACCATAAGGCGCCGGGACGGCGGAGCATGGCGGAGCAGATATCGCTTGTGATCTGCGTGAGGCTCTTGTCACCCAGGATCAACGGCGGCCGTGAGACGGCTTGAACTTCAGCCACGAGCGCCTCCTTCTTTATCCGTATCCGTCTTTTTGGCGCGGACGATTTTCAGATAGCCCACCGAGGGGCGAGTGTTGATTTCTTCCAGCACGCGATAGCGCCGGCCGCTGTTCATCCGTTGCGCCACCTTGCTCCTCGGGTCATTGACATCGCCAAAGACGATGGCCCGGGCAGGGCACGTCTGCTGGCAGGCCGTCTGGATCTCGCCATCGCGCAAGGCGCGGTTCTGGAGCTTGGCCTCGGCCTTGGCGTCCTGGATTCGTTGCACGCAGAAGCTGCATTTCTCCATCACGCCGCGCGACCGCACGGTCACATCCGGGTTGAGCGTCAGGTTGGCCAGGCGATCGTCCCGCGAGTATTCGAACCAGTTGAAACGGCGAACCTTGTAGGGGCAGTTATTTTCGCAGTAGCGCGTGCCGACGCAGCGGTTGTAAATTTGCTGGTTCAGTCCCTCGCTGCTGTGGACGGTTGCGAGCACCGGACAGACGGTCTCGCAGGGAGCATGCTCGCAATGCTGGCACATCATCGGCTGATGGGCTACTTCGACGTCGCTGGGAGGTCCTGAGTAATAGCGGTCGATGCGGATCCAATGCATTTGGCGGTTACGCATCACCTCGTCTCTTCCCGTAACCGGCACATTGTTCTCCACCTGGCAGGCGATCACGCAGGCTGAGCAGCCCGTACACGCGTTCAGGTCGATGGTCATGGCCCAGCGGTGGCCGGTGAAGGGATGGTCGTCTGGCCAGAGTTCCATCACGGGCTCGCTTTCGTGTTTCGCCCCGCCGGTGCCCAACGCCTCCAGTGTGGTTTCCTGGACAATCGGACGCGGACCGCCGCCTGGGTCGAGATTCTTCGGTACCGTGAGACTGCTGTAGGCCTGCGTCACAGCGAGCGGGCGGCGCTTGCCTGTGGCAGTCACTTTCACGTCATCGCGCCAGTACCGGACGCTCCCGTCTTTTAGGAGGAGGAACGGCGCGGCATTGGCGCCGATCATTCCATTCGGTCCTGGGGTAGGCCGTTGTTCGAGCCATTTGGGGCCAGTGTTGGCAAATCGCGCGGAGACCGTGCGCCCGTAAGCAAGGGCCACGGCGACCACCTTCTCATGTTGTCCCGGCTGAATGAGAACCGGTAACTCGATGGCGTTCCCGGAAATCAGAAGCCGCACCACATCCCCGTCCTGGAGAGCCATTCGTCCCGCGGTTGCCGGAGCCAGGCTGGCATAGTTGTCCCACGTAGCTTTTGTTATCGGATCGGGAAGTTCGTGCAGCCATGGGTTGTAAGCGTGCCGCCCATCCGGCATCGCCGGTGTGGGGTAGAGGACCAAGGCGAGTTTGCCCGTGGAGGACCGGCCCGCGCTCATGGGCTTGACTGCCTGAACGTCAAACGGTTTTACTGCCATGGGCTGCGGCCGCACGCGCGCGAAACCGGCCTCGACGGACTTTTTCCAGAATGCTTCGAAGGCCTCCTGACCGGCCTGGCGCGGGTAGACGCTTTCCTGCCAGAAACTCCTGACCAGTTCGTGAGCGGAAGCGCCGTTGCCGCTCCATCGGGCGAAGCTCTCGATCGCCGGCCTGGCTTGCCCCAAGGGACGAATCGCAGGTTGGCTGATGGCCGTCACGCCGGCGACAGGCTCGGCATCGCCCCAGGTTTCCAGCGGATCGCACTCGGGGCACACGAAGCGAGCCAGCGGCGACGTCTCATCGAGGCGTGGCGACAGGCTCACAAGCAAGGGGATGCGGGCCAGCGATTTTGCCAGTTCCTCTCCGCCCGGCAGGTCCGCCACCGGATTCACGCCGTGCAGGAATAGCGCTCCCACTTTGCCGGCGTTAATCTCATCCACCAGCGCTGTGAGTTCGCGGTCGTCGCCCTGCTTCTGGTATGACGGCGCCGCGATATCCAGCGTCGCTCCGTAGTTCCCGAGCAAGTGGTTCACGAAGTTGCAGAGCACTTGCGCCTCCGCACCAGGGAGTCCGCACACCACCAGGCTCCGGCCCCGCGCTTCCCATAAGCGGTTGGCCAATTCGTCCAGTACCTCATCTGGCAGCGGGACTGGCGAGCCGGCCGCCGGAAGGACCGGGGATCCGGCTTTCCGCGCCACTCTTACAGCCAGATGCTCGAGTGCGGCCGGGATCTGCTCAGGAGCCAGTTTGATGCGGCGATCCGCCTTCGTACCCGTCAGCGACATCCGCGATTCAAACTGGACGTGCCACGCGGAACGGGGCGGCGTGGCCTCGACGGCGCGCGCTTCGCTGTAGCCCGACGTGTATTCCACGGGCGAAATCCAAGTGCCAAGGAAGTCCGCGTCGAAGCTGGCGATGACATTAGCCTTCTGGAAGAGGTAACGCGGCAGCACTCGCGCACCGTGAGTTTGCCGGTGAGCGTCTAGAATGGGCGAGGCGGACAGAACATCGTATACGACGTGACGCGCATCGGGAAAGCCCTTCAGGAAGCCGCGTATTTGCGAATTGAGAGCCGGGCTGGCGACAGTCTGCGTCAGTACGCGGACCGTGCGCTTCTCTTTGCGGATGCCGTCGAGGGTCTTGGCGATTTCCTCATCCACCTCCCGCCAGGAAGCGCTTTTCCCTCGCGCCATCGGCTGCTGGAGGCGCAGGCTGTCGTACAACCCGAGGATGGATGCCTGCCCAACGGCACAAAGTCCGCCGCGCGATACAGGGTGTTCCGGGTTTCCTTCCAACTTGATGGGCCGGCCATCGCGGCCTTTGGCAAGCAGCCCGCAGGACGCACTGCATCCGCCGCAGACGGTGGCGTAGTAATAAGAACGCCCCGGCAAGATGCCCTCCGGCTGGCGTAACAGAGGGATAGCCTTTTCTACAGGCGCCCGCCCGCATCCGGTGAGAGCGGCTCCGGCAAGCGTGAAGCCGGCGGCAAGCAGGAACTCCCGGCGCCCGGGTTCGGCTCCCTCGCGCAGAGGAGTATCGGCAAATTCTTCCGCCGCCTGCTCATCCAAGGCATCGCCCGCTTCGTACTCTTCGAGGCTCCTCCAGTATTTCTTGTAGTCGGCACTCACGGTGGCAGCTCCTCAGTAGTGACAGGTGGAACAGTCGATCGAAGCGTAAACTTTCTTACCCGCCACGCCGTTTTTGGTGGCATCACGATGGCAGTTGACGCACCAACCCATGCTCAGATCGGGAACCTGCCTCATTCGCTCCATGGCTTCGACAGGCCCATGACAGGTCTGGCAGATGACGCCGGCGCCGACGTGGGCGCGGTGATCGAAGTACACGAAATCGGGTAGCTTGTACACGCGAGTCCAGGCAATGGGTTTCATCGTGCGCGCGGGATCAGGCTTCCGGTTGGCATCGAGGCCAAGCGCATCGTAGATTTTTTGCAGTTCTGGCGAGACCAGCGTTCGGGGTTTGCGCTGTTCCTTCGTGGCCAGTTCCTCTTCGGCGCGCACGGCGCCGAAGGTGGCCGTCACCAGGGTGTGGCAGTTCATGCAAACCGAAGCCGGAGGAATGCCGGCGTGCCGGCTCTTCTCCGCGCTGAAGTGGCAGTAGAGGCACGGCATCTGCAGCTCTCCGGCGTGCAACCGGTGCGAATAAGCGATCGGCTGGACCGGCTGGTAGTCTTGCTGGTTGCCGGGGATGTGAACGGTCCCGGCCCTCGCCGCCAGATACAGCGCGCTGAAGAACAACCCGGTTGACAGAACGATTGTGAGGATTCCGCTCTTCATTGCCGCACCAATATTCAATCCCTTCGCGCGGCGGTTGCCTGCGCCTCCACCTCGCTTCGCTCACTGGTGGCCCCAGGCATATACTTCAGAACCCAGGCCATCGAGAGGGAGAACAGCGCCAGAAATACAAATACGATGAAGCCGATCGCGTAGCCACGCTTGCCCAGGTTTTTCACCGCGAAGGCCAGCACGGGTGGAATCGCGAAACCGCCGAACGCGCCCAGTCCCCCCACCCAGCCCACGGCCCCACCGACTGCCTGAGGTACGGCTTGCGGGACGATCTTGAACACGCCCGCGTTGGAAACGCCCATGCCGAACGCCAGGAGGACGATTCCAGGGATAGCCAGTTCGTACTCCCGGGCGCTCACCATTACGACTGCTCCCACCATCATGATGAGTAGTGCCAGGATCGTGGTGTTCTCACCGCCTTCGAGAAGCCGGTCCGAGAGAATGCCGCCAACCACTCGAAGTACACACGCGAGAATTGAGAACAGCGCCGTCAGAAAGCCAGCGGTCATTGGACTAAGGCCGAAAAATCCGGTCCAGTACGTCGGTAGCCACGCGGTCAAGGCGACAAATCCGCCGAAGGTTGTGAAGTAAATCGCGACGAGCGCCCACGTCTTCCAGATTCGCGCGGACACCAGGAGACTCTCTTTCAGATTGCCCGATGGAAACAGTTCCTGCCCATAGGTGCGCGCCACGCGGCGCGCTTCCGCAGGCGCGGCCCCTTGCTCCAGCAATTGGAAATAGGGAGAGTTTCTGCCCCTCGCGAAATACAGCACCAGACCCGTTGCCAGCAGCGCCACCCACACCATGTAGGAATGGGACAGGCCCAGCGTGCTGAGTGCGATGGGGATGAGGAACGAGAAAAGGCCGGGCGCCAGGTTTCCGAGACCGCCGAAGATCGCCAGAGCGATCCCCTGCTTCGCCTGGGGGAACCAGTAGGCCGTCTGCCCCGCCCCAACGGAAAAAGTTGCGATGCCAGAACCGCAAAGTAGAGCCAGGACGAGCAGCACGGGATACATCCCGGGAGTCATGCGGTCAGGATAGAAGAAGGCCACCACGCCGGCGAGTCCCGCCATCCCGATGACAGAGAGGCTGAGCAGCGTCAGGAAAGGCTTTCGCCCGCCGCTGATGTCAACCCAGGCGGAGAAAGGGATGCGAAGGAGCGAACCGGAAAGGGCCGGCATGGCGATGAGGAAGCCCACCGCCACGGGGCTCAGGTTCATCGCCTGCTGAAAGCGTTGCGCGGTGGGGCCAAACAACGCCACGGCGGCGAAGCCGAGGAAGAAGCCGAGGGTCGCCCCAAACAGGCCCTGCGCGGGTGTACCTTTCACGGTAGCCATGATTGGTTCCTTTTCAGGTGCGCGCCGGCTTGCGGTACCAGCGGACTACCTGGGGTTTCCGCCAGAGGTACGGGTTCGGAACCACCAGGATGTGAACCAGCCGGGTGAAGGGAAACAGTAGGATGAGCAAGTAGGCGTTGACGATGTGCAACTTCACCAGCCACGGCATGGGAGTCACGTAGCCGATGTCCGGATTGAGCTTCAGCAGCGACCAGAAGTAAGGCACGGCAGTGGCCGCAAACCACGACGATCCCCATGGATAAGAGAGTGCCACGCCAACTCCCAGGACAACTTCCAGCATGAGTAGCGCGAACAACACCCAATCCAACTTACTCGTGACCATCTTCACCTTGCTTACCGTGATCCGGCGGACAATGGCGGCCCCAAGGCCCACCATGGTTAGAATGCCGAATACGAGCGCCGACCCCTCGAGAATGTAGAGCCGCAGCGGGTGACTGTTCCACAGCAGAATTTCGCGGGGCACCAGGAATGCGACGAAGTGCCCGCCGAGCACCACGAGAATGCCGTAGTGGAACGGCACCAGCCCCCAGAAATGTTGCTGGTTCTCGAGAAACTGCGACGAGAGGCTCGAGTAGGTGAACGTCCGCGCCCGGTATCGGCGGACGGTCATCAGAAAGAAGGTCAAGACCGCCATGTACGGCAAGGCGTTGAACAGTAGCTGATCGAAATACTGGCCTGCGCTATTCATGCTCTCTCCCTTCAGGATGTTCCTTCACGCTTCCGGCGCCACACAACACCGCCAATGCCGCCAGAAGATTGGCGTACGGATTGCTCTCCGCTGGCACGGCTTTTCGCATCTTCTCCACCGCTGGCCGCAGAAACCTGGCACGGAACGGCATCGCATCTTCTTCCGGCATACGCGCCGCCAGCGGCAAAACGGTGAGCAGGCTGTCCGGTAGTTCTTCGCGCTCGACGATCCCGTAGCGCCGCATTTCCTCCCGGAGTTTCACCAGGAATTCACCGCGCGCGTAGTCTTCGCCGAAAAGGTGCCAGCCGATGTCCAGACACGCATCCGGGTTCAGGTCGAAGGTCTGGATGTACAGTTCCTCCATTTCGGAGAGGCCGAGGCCGCGCACCGCGTCCGCAAATGCCTGGACATGTTGGGCGGCGGCGGCGTCCGTCCGCGCGATGGCCGCCGCGGCGCCGTCGAGTTGCGCGTGGTATCCCACTGTGGGGTACTCGAGCAGTCCCGCGATCACCTCCAGGGTGGAAGCCGTGTCCAGCATCACAACCCCCTCTTCGGACCCGTGAGGAAACCGAATCCGGCGCTCTGCTTATGTTCCAGCGGGTCCTCCAGCATTTCGATGGCTTCCTCACGGTGCATGGGTGGTATCACGAAACGGTCGTCAAACGTACAAAGCGACGTCAACCGGTAGATCGCCTCCGCTTCGTCTCTTGAGCATTCGGCTTCCCGCAACATGCGTTTGGCAACCGCCATCGGCACGTCCCCCACGGTCACCGCGCGCCGGTACCAGCGGACCGCTTTCTGCTTACGCAATGCATACCGCACAACCCCCTCGTGACCGGCGCCGAACATGTTGGCGAAGAACTTCATGGGGACCCGCGCGTCGTCGATATCGTGGAACAGATCGTCGCTGATGTTGTTCACGGTGCCAGTCTCGCGGCTCGACATTACTGGAGCCATGGGCGGAACATAGAACAACATCGGCAGCGTCCGGAACTCGATGTGCGGCGGGAGGGCGATCTTCCAGATTTTGACGAACTGGTAAACCGGCGATTTCTGCGCGGACTCGATAACCGAATCGTGGATGCCGTTGGCGCGAGCGGCCGCGATCACCGCGGGATCGTTCGGGTCCAGGATCAGCGACCGCTGCGCCTCCACCAGTTCCTCCGGCGGCAGCTTGGCTACCTCCTCGATACGGCTCGCGTCATACAGCAGTACGCCCAGATACCGGATGCGTCCGACGCAGGAATGGAAGCAGGCCGGCGCCTGCCCCGTCTCCAGGCGCGGATAGCAAAGGATGCACTTTTCCGACTTCCCGGTGGACCAGTTAAAGAACACCTTCTTATAAGGGCAGGCTGAGATGCAGTTACGCCAACCCCGGCAGCGGTTTTGGTCGAGCAGCACGATGCCGTCCTCGCCGCGCTTGTACAGCGCGCCCGAAGGGCACGAAGCGACACACGACGGGTTCAGGCAGTGGTTGCAGATACGCGGGAAGTAAAAGAGTACCAGCCGCTCCACGGCGAACATCTGCTCCTTCTGATCCTCCGTCAACCCGGCGAGGTTCGGATCGTTCTCCGCGTAAATCGGGGACCCGCCCAGGTCGTCATCCCAGTTCGGGCCGGCTTTGATATTGATCAACTCGCCGGTGACCGCCGAGATCGGGACAGCGACCGGCTGATCGGGGCCTTCCGGCGCGTTGAAGAGGTGTTGGTAATCGTACGTCCATGGCTCGTAATAATCGTCCATGGTCGGCATGTTGGGATGGTGGAAAATATTGACCACCGTCTTCGACTTACTGGTGGACCTGAGCCGCAGTTCGTCGTCCACGCACTCCCAGCCGCCTTTGTACTTTTCCTGGTCTTCCCATTTCGTGGGGAATCCGGTGCCGGGCTTGGTTTCGACATTGTTCCACCACATATACTCGGCGCCCTTGCGGTCCGTCCAGATGTTCTTGCAAGCGAGGCTGCACGTATGGCAACCGATGCACTTATCCAGGTGGAACACCATCGACACTTGAGATCGCACATTCATCGCTGATTCTCCTCTACCACTTCAGATCGGGCAGCCGCCGCACCAGAATGTGCGTATCGCGATTGCAACCGGTGGGTCCCCAATAGTTGAGGCTGTACGTAAACTGGGCGTAACCTCCGACCATCAGGTTCGGTTTAAGCCGGACCCGGGTGAGGCTGTTATGCCCACCTGCGCGCCTGAAGTTTCGCAGCGGCGATTTCGGGACGGAACACGTGCGCTCAGGCGCATGGTATTGGATGCAAATCCCACGCGGAATGCGTGCGCTGACGGCGGCGCGGGTCACCACCACGCCGTTATCGTTATACACTTCCACCCAATCGTTATCCACCACGCCGATTTCCGCCGCGTCCTTTTCGTTAATCCAGAACGGCTCCACGCCTCGCGACAGCGTGGTCATGCGCTGGTTGTCTCCGAAGGTGGAGTGGATGTGCCACTTACCGTGCGGCGTGAGATAGTTGAGCATCAGCGTCTTGCCGGCTTCGGTGCTG
Source organism: Candidatus Solibacter sp. (assembly GCA_039934035.1). GTDB lineage: Bacteria > Acidobacteriota > Terriglobia > Bryobacterales > Bryobacteraceae > Solibacter. The sequence goes on from JBDTMZ010000042.1 coordinate 14,630, forward strand.
AAGCGCAAGTCGCCGAAATCTTTCGCCGAGGGCTTGGGCTTGAACGTCGCCAGGTGCTCGCCGAACTGAATGTATCCGGGATGATCCAGATAGAAGTGCTGCCGCCCAGTGAGCGTGCGCCACGGGACCATCTCTTCCACGTTGTAGGTGTACGGCGAATACGAACGGCCGTTCTCGGTGAGGCCCGACCATATCGGGCTGTTGATGAGGCGCTGAATGCGGGATTGCAGTTCCTTATAACTGATCCGGACCCCGCGGTTCTTCTCCGCCAGATGAACCAGTGAGAGGCCGGTTTTCTCCTCGATGCTCTGGTAGGAGCGGTAGGCGAGTTCGCCGTTCGTCACCGTGGCGAAGCGCAGGATCAGGTTGCACACGCTCTCGTCTTCGTACAACGACGGGTAGCCGTTGCCGTCCCAATCCTCGCGCGGCAGCGTGAGCAGCGATTCCTCGTAGAGGTCGTCCACCCGGTAGTGTGTTCCGTGCGCACCCAGACCGTTTTTGGGTACCAACGGGCCGAATGAGATGAACTGGTTGTAGAGGTTTTTGTAGTCTCTCCGCACCACGCGCAACACAGGCATCGACTTGCCCGGAATCGCTTCCACCTCGCCGTTCATCCAGTTGCGGATAGCAGGCTGTGCGATCTCGGCGGAGGTGTCGTGAGCCAGAGGCGTCGCCACCAAATCCTCCACTGGCTCGGGGAAGTGCTTCGCGGCCAGTTCGGAGAACTTCTTGGAAATCGTACGGAAAATCTGCCAGTCGCTCTTCGCCTCCCAGCACGGCGGCACCGCCTTTGACAGCGGGTGGATGAAACTGTGCATGTCCGTCGTATTAAGGTCCGACTTTTCGTACCACGTGGCAGCGGGTAGGACCAGATCGGAATAGAGGGCCGAAGTGTCCATGCGGAAGTTGAGATCCACCACCAGGTCCATCTTGCCCTGCGGCGCCTGCTTGTGGAACTCGACATCGTGTACAAAGCCTTCGGCCACCTCCTCGGCAATCGCGTTGTCATGCGTGCCGAGATAGTGCCGCAGAAAGTACTCATGGCCCTTGGCGCTGGCCAGCAGGGCGTTCCCGCGCCAAATGAACCAGACGCGCGGCCAGTTCTCCGGCGCGTCGGGATCTTCCGCGGAGAAACGCAGCTTGCGGGATTTCAATTCGTCCACCGCGTAGTTCACCACGTCCTCGTCCGTCTTGGCGCCCGCCGTCTGGGCGTCGCGCACCACTTGCAGTGGGCTGCGATCGAACTGCGGATAGAAGGGTAGCCACCCATTACGCACCGCCTGCACATTCACGTCGGCGGTGTGCGTGCCCTTGATGTCGTGAAATAACGGATTTTGCGGCATCGTGTGGTAATCGGCAAAGTCGCGCTCATAACGCCACTGGTCGGTATGCATGTAATGCCAGGTCGGAGCGTTCTGCAAACGCGATGCCGTATGCCAATCCTTGGCGAAGGCGATCGACGACCAGGATTCCACCGGCGCCAGTTTTTCCTGCCCGGTATAGTGCGCCAGGCCGCCGCCATTCACCCCCACGCAACCGCACAGCATCAGCGCATTGATCGCCGACCGGTACATCAGGTTGTTGTGATACCAGTGGTTCACGCCCGAGCCGATGATGACGATACACTTGCCCTTGGTAAGCCGCGCCGTCTCGCCCCACTCCCTCGCGAAACGGAGCAGCGTATCGCGGCTCATTCCCGTGTACTTCTCCTGCCATGCCGGCGTGAAGGGCGCGTTCTCATCGTTGTAGTCCGCCGGATACTCGCCCGCCAGCCCGCGCGGCACGCCGTACTGGGCCATCATCAGGTCGTACACAGTGGCGACGGCGACGCTCTTGCCATCGATCGTCGCAATGCGCTGGACCGGAACGCCCCGGTGGTGGGAAGTCCCTTCACCGAAGTTGTCGAAGCGCACCTGCGCCACTTCGCCGCTTTGCTCCAGGAAAGTCAGCGCCGGCTCAATGCCGCTTCCGGTGAGTCCGTCCTTGAGTTCCAGATTCCATTTGCCTTTGTCCTTGGACCAGCGGCACCCGCTGCTGCCCATGGGCATTTTCGGCTTGGATTCGGCCACGTCCCACATGAGAAGCTGCCAATCCCCGTTCTCGACGCCCTCATACCCCGCGACGCGGTTCGCTCGCAACAGTTGCCCCGCCTCGAATACGCCATCGCGCTCCACCAGTTCTACGAGGTAGGGGAGGTCCGTGTACTTCTTTGCGTAGTCTACGAAATACGGAGTCTTCTGCTCATGGTGGCACTCCTTGAGAATCACGTGACCGGCCGCCATCCACCACGCGCCGTCCTGTCCGGCGTTGATCGGGATGTACTCGTCGGCGTATTTGGCCACCTGGTTGAAATCGGGGGCGAAGACCCACATCTTGGACCCGTTGTGCCTCGCCTCGGCGGCGAAATGGCAGTCCGGAGTACGGGTCATGTTGAGGTTGGACCCCATCACCGCCAGAAGCTTGGCGTTGTACCAGTCCGCCGACTCATGAACGTCGGTCTGCTCTCCCCAGACCTCGGGTGACGCCGGCGGCAGATCGCAGTACCAATCGTAAAACGACAGCGACACGCCGCCCATCAGTTGCAGCATCCGGGCGCCCGCCGCATAGCTGATCATCGACATCGCCGGAATCGGCGAGAATCCCGCAATGCGGTCCGGACCGTATTTTTTAATGGTGTAGATGCAACTGGCAGAGGCTAACTCCACCGCCGCGTCCCAGTCCAGCCTACGGAAGCCTCCCTTGCCGCGGGCTTTCTGCCAGCGGGCGCGCTTTTCGGGATCTTCGACCAGAGACTTCCAGGCATCCACCGGGTCGGCGTGCTCGGCCCGCGCGGCCCGCCACAGATCCAGGAGGACACCTCGAACGTAGGGGTGCTTCACGCGCAACGGGCTATAGAGATACCAGGAGAATGAGATACCGCGCTGGCAGCCGCGCGGTTCGTAAGGCGGCAACCCGCTCTCCAGGCTGGGATAATCGAGACCCTGCATCTCCCACGTCACGATTCCATCTTTCACGTAGATCTGCCACGTGCATCCGCCTGTGCAGTTGACCCCGTGCGTGCTGCGGACGACCTTGTCGTGCTGCCAGCGGTTCCGGTAGAACTCCTCCCAACTCCTTAACTTCGGGTCGGTTTCATCCTTGATCCACGTCAATGGGCCGTTGGTCGTCATTCCACACCTCGATGATTACTGCTTAACACGAGCACCTTCCGGACAGAACGAAATCGGTCTTTCCACACCTGGCCGCACAGGACCAGACCGAGCGCGGCGCCTCCCAGTCCGATCAGAAGAAACGTGAGGGGAGCCGAAGAGGCGTCCGAGCCCCCTTTGCGCGCTTCGTCCTCGAAGAACGCGATTAAGGGCAGTATTTCCTCGGGCTTCAGTGCGTGGCGCTTGAACACCGGCGACATCGTTGGGGTGGCCGGCGCCGTGAGCCAGGCGGCCAGATTCTTGCGGCCCTGAAGTCTCTCAAACACTAGCGTCAGATCGGGTCCCAGCCGCCCGCCGCTGAGGCCGCTCAAGTCCCGCGCCGTATGGCAGGAGATGCACGGAGGCCCACCGTTGGCAAGGTGTTGGAAACCCATGAATATTTGGCGTCCCTGGTCGATATCCGCCGCCGTGAACGGCCGGTCGCTGATTTGCATACCGGCGAACTGCGATTTCTCGAGCTTCGATTCAGCCTCGATCAGCGTCAGCAGAGACTCCGCCCGTGCGCGATCCATACCACTGATTGTCGGCATCACGACACCACGTGCCGCTTCCCGCAGTTGCAGGGCGTAGGGGTCGCCCTGGTCCATCATGGCCTGCGGGTTCTGGATGAATCGCGCCAGCCACTCGCGGTCTTTGCGCGTGAGAACGCCTTTAAGATCCGGGCCGGTCAGCCGCCCGCCGCCAATCGTGTGGCAACTTGTGCAGTTCTGACGAAAGAAATCCGCTGCTTCCTGCGCCGCCAATGGGAAACCCGCGACATACGCCGCCAGACAGCACATCAGAACGAATCTGGTCGAATTCCTAGCTGGCGATTGATTGTTTGCCGAGTTCATACGGGATCCTACCTCTGTCACGCTTCAGCCCTTTGCTGCCTCGATCGGAATCAATTGCCCGCCGCGCCGGTGGGTAATCTCCGCGATCGTCGTCTTTTCGAGAAAATCCACATAAGTTGCGCGAACCATCCGCCACTTTTCGTGGGCGCCGCAGGGGTTCTCATCCGAACACTCCATCTCGCCACCCAGGAGACAGCGGCGTTCCGGCTTTTGGCGATCGAACAGTTCCACCACTTCAATCAAGCGGATTTCCGCCGCCTTGCGCCGTAAACGGTACCCACCACCGCTCCCTCTCGTTGCATCGATGATCCCCGCATTGCCAAGCACCCACAGCACCTTGGAAAGGTAGTTGGCGGGGATTCCCGCACGGCGAGCCAGATCCTTGCCCAGTATCGACTCCGTTTCGCCGAGCGCCGCTATCTCATTCAACGCTCGCAATGCATGTTCGGCCGTCGTGGATAGCATAGAAGAGTTGCTTATGAAGAAGTATACAACTTGGTTGGCGCGTGTCAAGAGGAAATGAAAAGTTGGCCAGAGCAAGGCGAAATTGAACCCACAAATGGGACAGTGCGCGGGGCATCGAGGTATCGCCAATCGCTCTTAAAGTCAATGCCAGGCGGTGCCGCAGGAGCTTCGCCGGGAACTTCTTCATCCGAGAGACGCCGTCAACCTTTCACTATCCGATCGGCGGCGGCCATGCTTTGTTGGTTCCACGACTAGCAGTCCTGACAGAACGCTTCCAGCGAGAGTTCGTCTGGAATCGTGAGCGACCTGCCGTCAAGCTCAACCAGCCCTTCCTGTTGGAGCCGGCTGAGCGCCCGCGAAACCACCTCACGCACCGTGCCGACGCGCGCGGCAATCTGCTGATTAGAGAGCCCGAGTTCGACTTGCAATCCGCGGCCGCTTCGGAATCCACTGGCCCGCGCTTCCGCCAGTAAATAGCGTGCGAGCCTTGGTCCAACTTCGCGTAGCGAGAGAGATTCCACCAACTCGGCGTGACACCGCAGGCGCCGGGCGAGGAGTTTCAGCGCGGAAAGTGCGACTTGCGGGTGATTCAATAGGAACTGCTGGAAATCGTGCTTGCCGATAAAGAGAACGGTTGAGTCCTCGTCTGCCGCGGCGGTGGCGGGATAGGGACCGTCATCGAACACGGCCATTTCCCCGATGGTCGCTCCGGTGTGCTCCACGTGGATCACCTGTTCCCGCCCGCCGCTTCCACGAAACGCACGGATCGCCCCTTGTACCACGACAAAGAGTCCGCGAGCTTCCTCGCCCGCCACAAATAAGACCTCCCCTTTCCAGAGCCGCCGCTCGGACGCATGACTGGCCAGTTCTTCCAGTTGCCCGGAGGTCAGACCGCTGAACAGCAGCGTCCGGCCGATGGCGGTAACCTTATCCTTGGGGGCCTCTCCGTCCTTCATTTCCGCGTCCAGTATGTTCCATTGCCGGCGGGATCTCCGTGACTTGAGTCACGCTTCAAACAGTCTTTCGCCCGTGACAAAAGTCATCGCCAGGAACGGCACACCCGCGCAATCCTGAGATGGTAAGTGGATTCCTGGACCGCGATGCCGGTCTGAACCTGGAGGCGAGCGAATGGCTTATGTGATCGCAGAACCCTGTATTGAAGTGAAGGATACGGCATGCGTGGATGCTTGCCCGGTCGATTGCATCCACCCGAGAAAGGACGAGAGCGAGTTTGGAGAAGCCCCGCAACTGTATATCGATCCCCAGGAATGCATCGATTGTGGCGCCTGCGTTCCGGTGTGCCCGGTTTCCGCAATCTTCGCATTCGACGATCTCCCAACCAAGTGGAGCCCCTTCGCGCAAATCAACGAAGATCACTACCGCAAAACCCCACGTTGACCTAAGAACACGGCTTTTGACTCCGGCCTGGACCAAAGGCTCCGAAGCAACCGAAGTGGGCGCGGGTGAGGGGGCCACACGGCCGGCTTGGCGTCGGGCGGTCCGCCGCCGGGAACCGGAGTGCGGATAGCCTGCGACATAGACTATGCCGCTCCGGATGACGATCGTTCTTCCTGAGGCGGATCTCAAGGTGCGCGCTTCCCCGAATTCAATTTCGTCTCGGGTAAAGACCAACTTCTCTCCACATTCACAGATATAAGCCATGGCGTGGTGGGCGGGCTCCCGCGGAGGAGCGAGCCTCAGAAAGCCAATGCTTTTTCGGCCCCAAGCCGCAAGCTGGCAACGGAAGGAAGTACGGCTAACTCGAGATTCGGCGCCGAAGGGACGAATGTGTCTTTCGCGGCGACTCGCACCACCGGCCCATCCAGCGAACCGATGCAATTTTCAGCGATGCGCGCCGCCACTTCCGCGCCGAAGCCCGCAGTGAGCGTATCTTCGTGGACGATCATGACGCGGCTGGTTTTGCGGACGCTCTGGTAGATGAGGTCTTCGTCCAAAGGCACGATGGAGCGCAGGTCGATGACCTCCAAGGATACGCCATCCTTCTCCATCTGGCGTGCCAATTCCCGGGCCATGTAGACGGTGCTGCCCCAGGTCACGACGGTCAGATCCTTGCCTTCACGGCGGATCACCCCCTTGCCGAAAGGCACAATGTAGTCGGCGTCCGGCTCGAAAGACTTAGCTTGCACGCGCCGGTAGAGACCCTTATGTTCCAGGAAGATCACGGGATCCTTGGAGCGGGCAGCGGCCTTGATCAGACCCTTCGCGTCTTCCGCGCAACTCGGGTACACCACGTACCAGCCAGGGATGTGCGCGAAGAACGATTCCACGTTCGCGGAATGCCAAGGGCCGCCCTTGATATAACCGCCCACCGCGATTCGCACCACCACGGGGCATTCCCACTCGCCCTGGCTGCGCCAACGTACGGTGGGGATCTCGTCGCGAAGCTGAAGTGCCGCGGGCCAGAGATAGTCGGCGAACTGAATTTCTACAATGGGTTTATAGCCGCCGATCGCCATTCCCGCGGCTACGCCCGCGATGCTGGCCTCGGCCAGCGGTGAGTTCGAGACTCGGCCTGGGAAGGCGCTGCTTAGGCCGCGCGTCACGCCAAACACTCCACCCTTGGGGTCGGCTACATCTTCGCCCCACATCACGATCTTCGGGTTACGCTCCATCTCCTCCCGTAGGCCGTGATTGATAGCGTCGATCATCGTGACTTCCTGATTCGAAATGTAACGCGGCGGCAGGGGCGTTCCCAGCAGCGACGCATCATTGGAGTAGATGTGGGCCATGACGGTGGATTCGTCGGGCTGCGGATGGCCGTCCGCCTCTTCCGCGGCACGATCCACCACGGTTTTAAGCTCCGCGCGGAGCGAGGCGACTTCCTCGTCCGTGACGACGCCGTTGCGCAACAGGTAGCGTTCCGTCTGTAGAATCGGATCCCGCCCGGCGATCGCCTGCAACTCGGTTTCGTCACGATACTTGCGCTGGTCGTCGGAAGAGGAGTGGGGATCCAGCCGTACCACTTTCGCCTCCAGTAGGGCGGGCCCCGCGCCGTGTCGCATTGCGTCAATCACGGGCGGCAACGTCTCGTAGAGCTGTTCAAACCAGGTACCGTCCAGGTGGAACGTAGGCATGCCGAAGCCCTGTGCGATGCGATGCACCTCGGAGCCTGTCTGGATGGCTTGCGGTACGCTGATCGCATAACCGTTGTTTTGGACCGTGAACAAGACTGGCAGTTTTTCGCGCGAAGCCCAGTTCAGCGCTTCAAAAAACTCGCCTTCACTGGTCGCGCCCTCACCCGAGGAGACGTGGACGATTTCGTCGCCGCCCTCCATTTTGATAGCCCGGGCCATCCCCACCGCGTTGAGATACTGAGTGCTGGTTACGGCCGTCTGCGACACCAGCCGCAGCTTGCGGGAAGACCACTGCTCGGGCATGTTGCGGCCGTTGGAATTCGGATCGCCTTCGCGCCCCAGCATCCCGAGAAAAATATCCTTAATGGGCATACCCAGACCCACGGCGATGGCCTTCGACCGGTAGTAGGTGAAGAACCAGTCGTGCTCCGGCTTCAACAACATCGTCATGCCGATCTGGAGTTTCTCGTGGCCGCGCGTGGACGCCTGGAAACCACACTTACCTTGGCGCACAAAGGCCTTCATCCGCTCTTCAATGTAGAAGACGGTTAGCATCTTGCGATAGAGCTCCAGCGTTACCGGATGCGGAATAATCACGTTATCACTGGATTGTAGACTCTGAATGGATGGTCCCATGGGTGTTTCAGCCCCCTGTTTCGATCATAGAGCCCCTGCGGGAGCGCTGCCAGTGACTGGAGTCACGCCGCCGAGGCACGATTGCACTTGGCCACCGGCAAGCTGAATCAGGTCGTCCGGGCCGCCACAGCCTTTCCCAACGAGCTTGTTGAAGGCGGCTTGAAAGGCAGCAAACTCAGCATGTCTGAGGCGACAGGCTTGCTCCAGGCTCACTGAGCGTGCGAATATCCGTTGGGCAATCGGATTGTCGATCATGCTGAAGCCAAACTGGCGGAACAATGCGATGGTCTCCGGGTAGCTCTCGATTACTTCGAACACTTTGGTGTGCGGCCCAATCGCTACGCGCCGGGAAGCCCCAGCCGTCCCCGGGTGCCTGCCCATTGCGCCCCATAGATCGATGGCCCACAGGATGAGGCCCGTGACCTCCCGTCATCCCTGTCGATGCTCCTGCTCGCTTGGATCAATGGCCACTGCTGGCCAGCACCGTCTCCTGCTGCGGAACTGTCGAAGGTGCAATCCGCGAGACCTTGATGCGGAATTCACTTGGACCTTGAACCTCGTAGGCCCAAGCCAGTTCGCCGGGGCGTAGTTGTTCCATCTGTGCGTGCAGAGGCTTCGGATCGTGATCGTTGACCAAAAGAAACGATTCGCCGACTGCCAGATTGTCGAATGCGTAAAACACGGTACTGTGGCGACGCTCGCGCGGGGTTTGCCTCAGATCCAGCATCTGCCCACTCGGCGCCAGGGCGCTCCAGGCCGAGGCGTCGCTCTGCTTGATCATGGTGACCAGCAGGCGCGAGTCCTCCTTCGCTTCCAGGCGGTGTGGCCGGCCGGGTGCCAGGCGGATAAGCGTACCCGGAACCATGTCGCAGCACTCGGTCCCCTCGTAGAAGAGAGCGCGGCCGCTGACGGAATAAACTGTCACCAGCCCGTTCGCCGCATGCTCGGGCAGGCTCTGGCCAGAGCGCAGGGAGACGAGCACTACGCGCATGATGGGGTCTTCGATCAGGATCCGGCGGGAGATCTCTTCATCGTTGAAATCGTTGAAAGTGTTGATGTCCAGTTGCTTCATATGTCTAGAATGCCCTCCGGTGGCCACTGCGGCTATGACTTAAGTCACCGCAGTAACAAAAAATCATAGCCTCTCCAAACAAGAGCGGCGAATCCTTCGCTTGTATGCGAACTGAGGCCACCTCGCCGACGCTGCGGAACGTCCGCACATCCGCGAGAAAATTCGCACCTACAGCCGCCTCGAAACCGCGATGCACGCCATGCAGCGAGGCCTCATGTTAGCGGCGGCGGCGGAGGGGGCCACTTTGGCGGGCCCGTGGGAGCCACACCGCGAATGCTCGGTGGCGGTGAGTGGCGCCTTGAGCCATTTTGCCGGAAAGGTGCATTCCGCCCTTCGGGCGGGGATTTTCAAGGCATAGGGGTCTACCGATCCGATGGGGGAGCTTCTGTAAAGCCCCGCTTCGGGGCGAGGGGGCGACGCTGCTCTGGTCCATGGCGATGAAGCCTACGCCCCTCAATGACAACTGAGCCCAGGGAGGAACAGAGCGGCCTCGGTGGGCCGCCAGGCAAGAGGATAGAGATAATGAGAGTACTTTGGCTTATACGATTTTCCTTGACTCAAGTGGCCCACTTCGGGAATGATAAGAAAGCCTCCGAGGACTTGCTTGGCAACCACACAGATTGACCGGTTGCCGCAGGGCAACGAAAAGTTGCCGTACGGCAACTCAAGTGGGGTTTGCTTCACACACCCGCCGACCCGGATACCCTCAACCCACCCGCATGAAGTCCATACCGTAACCCCACCACTGGCTCCTTCTCAACCGCCAAACTGGTACCCTTTTTCGCCGCCACCGACAGCCTCATCCAAAAGGTCTTCCGTGCCGTTGGGTCGATAGCAGATTGTTCCTGAGTGTGTGACAAACGGATCATTGTGCTCTACCGTCA